>JASHNR010000007.1 GCA_030041535.1 Nitrosopumilaceae archaeon
ATGGAAAGCAAAAGATATCTAAAGTGTGGCTCAAAGGTTTTGCCAAACTGAGATATGTCCCATGACTGGACTCTCTCTTTGACATCTGTATAGTCTACCCATGTCTCTTCCTTTGATAATGTACCTACAGTCAGTGCTGCAAAGACTGCAAGTATGACAATTACGCCAATCAGTGCCTGTTTTTGTGATACCTCAAAGCTTGCAATTTTTTTAAAATATGCCTCGAACTTGGATTTCTTGTAATATGCAACGCCGACTGCAAGTATAATTATATTTACAATAATCAGTGGTGCTGCAAGCACTCCTGGCTGAAATGGGTTGATTACATTTGGGGAAAAGACTGCTGCCTGAAACGGACTTGTTGTCCTTGCTATGAGCGCTGGAAAGACTACCGGTATCAAGCTGATGAAAACTATGACAACAGTTGGAACAAAGACTGCCCAGGAAAGAAGATGTGGTTTGATTGACCTGCCAGTCTTGGGTTTTGACTCCTGTTTTTTTGGCTCTGGCGCCTTTTTCTTCTTGTCTGCCAAACGATGTCATTTAAAATGACTGGGTTTAAAAGCTAAACGGGCATTTTTTGATCTGCCTATTCTTTATCTTGGCAAACGTCTTTGCCCCTTGGTTCTCATGTATTGTTTTTGATCTGCCAAAAAGCAGCCATTTTTCCATGTTATCTTTTATAAAAACAGGACGAGTTTCTATTGTGTACAATTTAAATGTATTATACGTATACATATTATAGTACTGCATATATACATGAAAGTGCATTATAAATCAAATGAGTAAAGTAATATTAAAAAATAAAAAATCCAGATCAAACGCGTCAAATCCCACGCTTGATACTATCAAGATGGTGGAACAAATGCTTTCTAAAATCTCACAATATCCTTCCAAGAACAGTCTCTGGAGAGCCCTGCCAAGGCAGGTGCAATATCCAACATTCAAGGCAGTTCTTGATTATCTGGAGGAATCAAACAAAATAATGTACGACAAGGACGGGACCATAGTATGGATATTTGCAGACAACATTAAACTAAAAAAACTCCTAAAAACTTCCAAGTCATTATTGTAAACTAGTAGCCAAATCTTTTCTCATATTCTTGGTGTGAAAAGACCTCAAGAATACAAACAACAAAACCCCCTTTTTGGCTTGATATCGTATACACTATTCTCCAGCCTGATCGCAGGGGATATCTCCAGAGGTTCTTAATTCCATATTTTCTGGTATATGTAAGAGGCCAACGATCATGTGGTATCTTATTGCCTCGCAAACAGTCTTCTTTTAGAATTTTGAATACGTCAAAAAATTCCTTCTTTTTGGGATCATCTTGAGCAATACGGTCATAGAATTTTCTAAACTCAATACTGCCAACTACGCCATCTGCCCTCTTTCTCATTGGCACATAAAATCTGTCTATATCATAAAGATAAGACTAGCTGAACAATAGAAGGATCAATTTGGTCAATGATCAACAAAACTGATCTCTAAGGCTTGTCGCTTTTTATCTTGGAGAAGACTTTTGCCCATTCTTGGTTCTCATCTCTTGCCTGTGCCTGTGCGTTTTCATATAACAACTGGTATACCCATGATATTATCTCAGACCAGATTGCCTTGAGCGACACCTCGTCGGAGAAGAGTACGCCTGTTCGTACTGCAAACATTGCCGGAATGTTTCTTGTGTTCTGTGTAGGGTCCTGCTGCCATTTTTTTAGCACCCTGTCGCAAAACTCTAAAATGTCATTTTTTGAGAGCGCAAGTCTGTCAGGGTCCATGCCTTTTCTTGTGCCCTTGCTTTTAGATGCAGTGCTTTTTTTAGTACTGTTACCTGTACTTTTTGCATTTTTTTGTCTCTTGACAGGTGTCTTCTTTTTCATCATTTTGATATTTGTCTCTAGCATCATCTAGTTATTTTGATTTGCTGCTGTGCTGTTTGTGATAACGATGATCTCTCTTAATAGGAATGGTGATGTATTATAATACGCCATGAACATATATGACAAAAAATCAGTCCGTTGCTCCAAGTGTGACAGGTTCATGGGTGAGATTGATTACGATGCAGTAGTAACCCTTCCAAAGTGCGGCAGGTGCGCAAATCCTCTGCCAGAAGGCGATGACAAGGTACAGTACATTGTTTCAAAATTCAACAAGAACCCAAAGGACTTGGTATCGCAGGCATAGACTAGATTGAAAATACTGATCTAGTGTTAGCCCTAAGATTGCTTGAAACGTTATTTGCTTTTCATTGCAAATCTAAGCGCAATAAAGCCAATTACAACAGTTGACCATGTTATCATGAACCTGATAAATATGGTAAGAGCCAAGGCAGCAGAAACAATGATTCCTGATTTGACCAACAAGCCAGTCATGCTAAGCTCTGTTACCCCAACACCGCCTGGCAGAAAAGAGATTGCACCCACTGCCAATGAAGTAATGACAAACAAAGTGGAATCTATGAAACTATAATTGATATTAAAAGCCAAAAAACAAAGGTAAATTGCAACTGCATCTGCAAAGACTGCAACCGTTCCCAAGAAGAAAGACTTTACGAAGATCTTTTTTTCTGACAGGGCAACCAAGGTATTGGAAAAACTTGAGATGCTCTCTAGCACGTTCTTTAAAGCCCATACTTGGGGAATCTTGCGCATGGGAAAGACCTTTTGGTTTCTTATAATGACAAGCGCCGCTATTAATAAAATCCAGATGACTGCTACTGTTACCTCAATCTCAAAATTGTTCCTAAAAAATAGCATAACCGTAATTACAAGGGCAGAAGCCAGCATGTTATAGTACTTTTCTGCAAAAACAACAGGAATTGTTTTTGCATAGTCTTTTGAATGAATTTTTTTCAGAAAATGCGATTTTATCAGCTCACCCATGCCACCTGGAGTAATTGACATGGAATAGCCTGCAAATTGAAATAAAATGTTTTGTCTTAGGGAGAGTTTTATGTTCAATGAATCCAATAACACTTTTTGTCGCATGCTGCAAACAAGCAAGGAAATAACATGTACTGCAATAATCAACGGTACAAACAATACATCAATCTTGATTAATTGGGAAGAAAATTTTTCAGCGTCTGAGAAGAGTATGAATATTGTATAAAAAACCACAATTATTACAGCACACAAAATAGTATGGTTTACGTTAAGATTTAGGACCAAATTCTAGACTCTCTCTTGGGTACTATCAGACACATTGTGTTACTTTTTCAATATTACTAGAAAAGACTGTTCTTCTTAAGAGCACGTAATTATGATATTTGCGTCTCACTATAAGCAGAATCACCAGACCGGGTGTTGATAAGAAATACTAATTGTTAACAAGTTGCTAACTATATATAGTAGAAATGGCATTTCTATTTAATGAACAATCGTTTAGTTAATAGAAATACTGTTTCTATTATGACAGAGAATATTGTTTTACAAAAGGCAGAAAAGTATCTCAAAAAGAAGGGTTGGAAGACTATCCACGAAGTAAAACTACGCGGCAGGATAGTGGACATGATAGCTACAAAGGATGACAAAATTACAGCTATGGAGATAAAGGGAGGCTCTGGGGATATACAGAGAGGAATAGAACAGGCACTACACCAGAAGAATGCGGCAAATTTTTCATATCTTGTAATCCCAAAAGACCGGTCTTCTAAAGTGATTGTCAACTCATGTCAAAGTCTTGGGATTGGGCTGCTACTAGCTAACGATGGGGTAGAGGAGATAGTAAAACCAGTTATGAGTAAAGTACTTCCATCTGTCAGAAACATCATTTTCAAAGAAAAGAAAAAGCTGCAGAAAGTTGTATCAATTAAAAGCTCACTTGAAAGTCTCTTCAGATCTAGGGCTCAGGTCTTGATTCTAAAACTACTATTCTTGAATTCTTCGGGCGAATTTCACGCAAACGATATTGCAAGAAAAACCGATCTGGCTCCTTCTACGATAACAAAAGAAATGCCTCTGCTTCTCAATATTGGTCTTGTCATACGAAGAACCAGAGGTAATCTGGTGTTCTATAAGCTAAACGATCAAAGCGTAATATTTAATGAACTGAAAAGAATATTTTTAAAATTTGAAATGTTTGACGAAATTATTTCAAGAGATCTGCCAAAAGAAAAGATCAAGTATGCACTAATCTATGGTTCATTTGCAAAAGGAACAGAGTCTCAATCAAGTGATATTGATCTTCTTGTAATTGGTGATGTGGAGGAGGATGCTCTTCTTAGATCAATATCCAAAACAGAAAGGACAATAGGACGTGAGATAAACTATCTGCTATGGAGCGAAGAAGACTTGATGTATAGAGTGAAAAAAAACATACCACTGATAAAAGAGATCTACAAAACCCCCATAATGATGATAGTTGGTAATGAGAGTGAATTTAAGCGATTTATTGAAACAAGATCGAGTTGAAAAATTCGAGTCTGACCCAGATCAGATTAAAAACGAGATTGATAATGCAAATACGAAACTCAGATCGGCAAAAAATGTATTAGGTATAAAAGAGTGGGGACTGGCTTATGTCTCTGCATATAATGCAATGTTACATGCTGGTAGGGCATTGATGTTTTCCAAAGGCTATAAGACAAAAGGCAGTGATCATCATGCTACAGTTGTGTTATTTGTACAGGCAGTATTCTCAGCAAAATTCTCAAGTGACAATGACGTATTAGATTCATTTGATAAGGCCAGAAAACTCAGGCACGAGTTCACATATGATAATGCAGATCTGGTATCTCCCATCCAGGCAAAAAACCTGGTAGAAAATGCAGAAGCATTTGTTAACAAGGTAAAAGAAATTCTGAAGATGAAACTAGCGTAGAACCAAAAATGCTTCAGTGTTGGGTCTACTCTAAATCATTAAAAAGACAAGTTTTCATTTAAAACAAGGGGATGGCATGAATAATTTTAATAGCTTTATGTTACTTGCAATTTCTCTGGTCTTGGTTGTATCTTTAATGATACTATCAGATCATGTATCTGTCGCTACCAACCAAACCATACCTACACAAAATGGCTCTATTTTTGCAAACAACTCTGCAAATATTTTAGGCAACCAGTCCTTTCCTGCATTTTTGAATCCAGAAATGTATGGTACCACAAACGTAACAGATCATTTCAAGGAGCTAATGAACAAGGCAAACAAGGAGGGAAAGGTAAGCGTTATAGTACAACTGAACATCCCATTTCTTGCAGAGGGCAAGATACGAAATCCTCTTAGTATACTAAACCAGCGGCAAACGATTAACCAGACCCAGAACTTGTTGCTAGGCAAGCTCTCATCGTACAATATAGACAATGTAAAGAGGTTTGCAAGCATTCCATATATGGCAATGAGAGTAGATGCTGCTACACTGCAGAGCCTAAACTCGTCGCTATTGGTATCAGGCATATACGAGGACAGGCTGCTGCATCCGTCTGATGTCACTACGATTCCCCTTACCGGTACTGGCAACGCATGGAACCTTGGGTATAACGGGTCTGGCCAGACAATTGCTATACTGGATACAGGTGTTGACAAGACGCATCCTTTTCTGACTGGCAAAGTTGTATCAGAGGCGTGTTATTCTGCTCCGGTAGAATCTGGTGATACCTCACTTTGTCCTAACGGGCAGACAAGTCAGACAGGTACTGGTGCTGCAGTGCCATGCTCTAGCTCCCTTGCTGAGTGTTTCCACGGTACATTTGTGGCTGGCATTGCGGCAGGGAGCAGTGCCACATATCTTCCTGGCTTTGCAGAGGGTGCTAACATTATTGCAGTGCAGGTCTTCCATGAAGACGATACCGTTGCAGACTGTGGCTCTGCCTCTCAGACGCCATGCATTGTAGCGTCTGACAGCGATATACTGAGCGGTCTTGAATATGTATACGGCCTGCGAAACAGCTACTCTATTACGGCAGTAAACTTGAGCCTTGGCGGCTCAGCCTATACCAGTACTAGTACATGCGACCTTGACAACCCAGACTACGAGTCAGAGTTTGATACGTTACAGTCGGTAGGGATTGCACCTGTTGTTGCAGCAGGAAACGATGGTATTGTAGATGCCCTAGACGCTCCTGCCTGTGTCTCTAGCGCAATAAGTGTAGGCTCTACAGACGACTCTGACGATGTCTCGTCGTTTTCAGACAGGGCCTCTTTTCTTGACCTTATGGCACCAGGCGAAGATGTGATATCCTCTGTACCTGGCGGGGGTACAGCTACAGGAAGCGGGACATCGTTTGCAACGCCAGCAGTATCTGGCGCGTTTGCCATATTAAAACAGAAAAATCCGTCTGCCTCGGTAGGTACAATTTTGTCTGATCTGAAATCAACTGGAAAATCTATCTATGACTCTGGGAGTGGGCTTTATTTTCCAAGAATAGAGGTGGATTCTGCAGTAGAGTCGCTTTCCTGTGCTCCGCCGTCTTCTGGGGACTGGACAATACCTTCCAGCTGTATCATTCCAAGTACGGTTACTGCACCTGCAAATGTAATCGTGGATTCAGGCGCTGTTTTGACAGTTCCAGACGGAACGCAATTGAATATTGACTTTTTACAATATCATCTTCTAGTAAAATCTGGAGGCGGTGTATTGATCAAAGCCGGCGGGGCAATTAATTGAGACTTGTAGGTTCTACTGGTTTGGAGGCAAGACAGACTTGGATGAGATAAAGCGTAGATTGAAGATTTTAAGGGATAATGCAGGTAGTTGGAAGATTAATGAAAGCGGCAAAGAGTATGTAAAGGAAATAAGAAGAGGTTGGGGCAAGAGACTCAAAAGGTCCGGCTGTAATTGGCAAAGATAATTTTTGATACGTCTATCTTGGTAGACTGTCTAAGAGGGAATAGTCGCTCTGTCAGTGTTGTTGAGCGTGTTGCCAAAAAGGAGTAGATGGTTTTATCTCTGTTCTCACTGAATCTGAACTGTATGCTGTAAGAGATGCGGCACAGACGCTGGCATCTCAAAAGTAAGAAACATCATCTCTCTTTTTACAAAGATCAAACCACCCATAAGATTTGGCTGATACTCTGATTCATTTCCATGTTCATCAACCCGCTGAACTATTTTTTCACATACTCAAATTCATCAAGTCAAAATCCCCTTGGATACCAAGATGCAGTAATGCGTGCAGAACAAATCTTGGGCAAGGTTAAAACTAGGAACAAAAAATGATGTTATTTTTGCAGTAGAGCAGAGAAAGACTAGACCAAGATCTGGACTTGGATCTCAATTGCTCAAAACAATGGACCAAAACTATGAGATATCATGGAAGAGACTTGTTGGACTTGGCTGAATTGAGGCGTTACAATACACAAAAGAAACGATATAAAACTTGTAAAAAGATAGGACAAGTGTCTTCAAAATGGCCTCTCAAGACTCTGATAAACCGCTAATTAGTATAATTATACCGACCAAAGACAATGTAAAATTATTAAAAGAGTGCATTGAAAGCATTGAGACTCTATCATCGTACAAAAATTATGAGATTATAATAGTTGACAACGGCAGCAGAAAAGAAGAGACAAAAAAGTATCTGAAAAGCTTGAAGCACAAAGTACTCTACTACGACAAACCGTTCAATTTTTCTAGTATCAACAACTTTGCGGTAACAAATGCACGAGGGGAACATATCATATTTCTAAACGATGACACGTCTGTAATTTCACAGAACTGGATGGAACACATGCTTGAACATTCAGAGAAACCCACAGTTGGTGCTGTCGGTGCTCTACTGTTTTATCCAAATGATACCATACAACATGCAGGTGTGCTAATTGGTGTTAGAGGTGTAACATCACATGCTTTTGAGGGCCTGCTAAGTGATGATAAGGGCTACAAAGGACTTGTACAAACTGTCCGAGAATGCAGTGCAGTAACGGGAGCTTGCCTGATGATAAAAAAAAATCTCTTTGATAAAATCGGGGGATTTGACGAAAAATTTGCCTATTCATTTAATGACGTTGATCTATGTTTGAGATTGCGGGAAAAAGGATATTCAATAATCTATACACCACATGCTCATCTATACCATCATGGAACAGCCAGTCGGCCGTATACTGAAGACAATGAAGAGATAAGACATTTTGTGAAACTGTATCATGATGTGATTTTGAAAGGGGATTCGTACTATGATCAAAACCTTTCTAGAGTTAGACCCTTTGAGCCCAAGACAGGAGATGAAAAGTTGGTATTGACAGATACTCATCTGTTTGAGGAATCAGAGCAAGGATTTTCCAAAAGGCTAGGAAGATACATCGAGGTATCAAACAAGGTGAGAAAGCGTCATGGTATAGGTAGAACCATAACGGAGATCATGAGGTTCCTCAAGAAACGTGGAATGCAAGAGTAAGATCTTTTCCTGCACGTATATGCAAATTAATCCTGTAACTGAACTTGTTCACACTAGATCCATAGGCACAAATTCATAAATCAAGTCAGTAAATCAAATTCATGAACATTCTTCTCCTATCCCAGTTCTTCTCTACTACAAAAGGAGGTGGAGAGTATGTTTTTAGTATACTTGCCAAGATGCTTGTAAAAAACGGTCATAAAGTCTGGATAGTTACAAACAAGATAGAAGATGAGAGTTACGACAAAAACTTTAACATAATTTTTGTCAAGCCGACACTACGATATCAAGGGGGGCTGCCTCCAGCTTTTAGTGACAACATACGCTATGTTGTAAATGCGGTGACTACTAGCTCAAAAATAATCAAGAAAAATAATATAGATATAATACACTCTAACAATTTTTCACCAGCTCTTGCCGGATCAATACTGTCTAGTCTTTTTTCAATTCCACATGTTATGACAGTGCATGACATTTTTTCTCTATGTGGTAAAAATTATTGGAAAAAGTGGGGAGATCAGGCAAATGTATCCAAGCTAAATGTCATGCTGGCTCCATTCTTTGAAAAGTTGATGGTCAAGCTAAAACATGAATGTGTTCACACAGTAAGCGATGCCACGAAAGAGGATCTGTTAAAGTTTGGTGAAAAAAGACCAATCCATGTAATACATAACTCTGTAGATGTGAGCCAAGTTCTTAATGAAGCAGTTGATCCTCTCCAATTTGTTCACGTGGGAAGGTTGGTGTTTTACAAGAATCTTGAAGTTGTCATAAAAGCAATAGGGATTTTAAAAAAAACGCAACCAAATGTCAAGCTTGTTATAATTGGGGATGGACCACACAGAAAATCTTTGGAAGAACTGGCAAACAAGTCGGGTCTTGGGTCTAGCATAGAATTTCTGGGATATGTATCGCTTGATGAGAAAATGAAGATAATTGCTACTTCTAATGCGTTAGTATTTCCAAGCTTGTGCGAAGGCTTTGGATTGGTGATTCTAGAAGCGTTTTCTCAGAGAAAGCCAGTACTTGTTTCAAATATCAAGCCAATGTCAGATATTGTATCAGATGAAAAAAATGGATTTGTGTTGGATCCATATGACGAAAAAGCATGGGCGGAACACCTTCTAAAGTTGATAGAAAAACCAAGCCAAGCTTCAGGGATGGGGCAAGAGGGAAACAAATTACTTGCCGATTCATTTAATCAAGAACTGATGTACTATAAAATAATGGAAATGTATGCTTGCTGCAGAAATAAAAACAAGACAAATTCATGAGTACTTTTTGGTTTCATTTCTTGAATGCCAAACTCATAAAATATCATTATCATTATATTGGAACTATATCTTCACAACAATAATTGCTTGATATTGGTGCCCTAAACAAATATGACAAAAGCGGAATGTACAAAGTTTATGACAGATGGCCAGAGATTGCAAAAGAATTCTATGGCACAGATTATGATAAAGTTGATTTCAAAGGAATTGATCACATTATTTTTATTGGAATGGGTGGTTCTGGAGTAATTGGAGATACGCTTTCATCTATTCTGTCTAAAACCAGGATGCATATATGTGTGGTAAAAGGGCATCATCTTCCAAGCACTGTGGACTCTAGAACCCTTGTAGTTGCAACAAGCGTATCTGGCAATACTCAGGAAACACTTGCAGTCCTAGACAAGGCAAAAAAAACTGGCTGCAAACTTGTAGCATTTTCCTCTGGGGGAAAGTTAGAACAATATTGTAAAAAAAACAGAGTTGAGTACAGATGTATTCCGGTGCTAAACTCGCCACGAGCTTCCTTTCCTGCCTATTTGTATTCCATTCTCAATGTCTTGGGTCCAGTAATACCAACAAAGAGATCCGATGTCCTAGGATCAATCTCATCTTTGAAGAAAACCTATGCGCAGATCTCCTCATCCAACCTAAACAAAACTAATCCATCCATTGATCTTGCCTTGTGGTTGTCTGGAACGCCGCTGATTTATTATCCAGTAGGGTTGCAGGCAGCAGCTACTAGATTCAAAAACTCTTTGCAGGAAAATTCTAAGATGCATGCATTTGCTGAAGACATTATAGAAGCGTGTCATAATGGCATAGTTTCATGGGAGAGACCTTCTAAGATAAGACCAGTCTTGATACAGGGAAGAGACGACTATATCAAAACAAAAGAGCTGTGGAAGGTAGTTAAGGAATATTTCAAGATAAATAAAATTGACTACAGAGAAGTCTATTCTATTGAAGGAAACATACTGTCCAAAATAACAAATCTTATCTATTTGCTGGACTACGCCTCGATTTATCGCGCAATTATGGGTAGGACTGACCCTACTCCAGTAAAATCTATTGACTTTGTAAAAGAAAGACTGGCCAATTAGCTATTTGTAAAAATGGGATTAATTACTAAAT
>JASHNR010000008.1 GCA_030041535.1 Nitrosopumilaceae archaeon
GGACACCCATTAACGCTGGCTTCACTTATCGGAGGCGGCGCAGGTGGCCATGGAAAGATGCACGGACACGCTGGAATGTGGAAGAAACCAAGCAATGGTACTACCACTGCCCCAACTGACTTTCAAGAATAGAATCTAGAAAGCCTTTTTTATTTTATTTTTTTGATATATTTTGATATGTTTTCCATATCTTGATACGTTTTCCATATCTTGATATGTTTTATTTTTCATATTTTGATATGTTTTATTTATTTTGAGGTATGTTTTGTTTTTTTATTTTGATATATTTTGTTTTTTCATATTTTGATATGTTTTGTTTTTCATATTTTGAGGCATTTGATACTCTTTAGAATATTTTCAGAATCTCTTATTGGATCACTCTAATAATTTTTTTATTGTGGTGGAAGCCAGAGTTAGAAAAATGACCGTAGCAACAAGTAACACGAGTATGTCAACGAGTAAATTTCCATACGCTCCAGAAAGAAGCATGGATCTGATTGCGTCTACTACATAGCTGAGTGGATTTGCTATAGAGATATACTGAAGCCAGATAGGCATTACAGCAATTGGATATATGGCATTACTTGCAAAGAAAAGTGGCATGGTTAATGCTTGACCAATCCCCATCATCCTGTCTCGAGTTTTCAGATACGAGGCAAGAAACATTGAAAAACTTGAAAAACACATGGCAAATAGTATCACAACAACAAAAACTCCTGCAATATCAAGTGGGTCAAATCTTATTTTGACTCCAATTATCAATGCCAAAGCAAATATCATTATGGCTTGAAAGACCCCTCTTATACCTGCAGCAAGCGATTTTCCCAAAACTATTGATGAACGCGGCGATGGGGTTGACAGAAGTTTGGTAAATATTCCCACATCTTTCTCCCAGACTACAGTAATGCCATAGAAAATGGAAATAAACAAGACAGATTGTGCCAATATGCCAGGAGTGATAAATTGTATATACGAAAAATTACCAGACGGCATGGCCCTTATTGTGTTAAGGGTTTCTCCAAAAACAAGTAGCCAAAGCGCAGGTTGAATAATTCTAGTCCAAAGCTCAGTTGAATCATGACGAATTTTTCTTGCCTCCATCTCCGCAATTGTAATAGAACTAGAAAGAAATCTCCTGATGTTCATCTTGCACGCCTCACAAAATCACGACGGGTTATACGTGTGGCTTTGTACATATCATCTTCAAGTCTTCGCTTGGCGTATTTCATAAAAACATCGTCCAAGTTTGCTTTGTTAATTGAGATAGATTCAACCCTAATTTCATGGCCTCTAAAGAAATCTGCCATTAATGGTATTGCTTCTTCGCCATTAGTTGTCAAAATCTGAATGGATTTTTCATTACGGTTTATGATGCGACCTATCTCTTTTGGTAGTGACATGATTGAAGGAACCGATGTGAGATTAACGGTGACAATATCTCCCCCTACATTTCTTTTTAATTCCTCAGGGGTTCCTAAAATTGCTATCTTACCTTCCGACATGATTGCTATTCTATTGCAGAGCTCATCTGCTTCATTCATGTCATGCGTAGTGATTAAAATTGTAACACCAAACTCTTGATTTAATTGCTTGATGTTCTTCCATACTTGTTTTTTTGACGAAGGATCAAGACCAATACTTGGTTCATCTAAAAGGAGAATCTTCGGCCGATTTACAAGAGCTTGTGCTATTTCTAACCTACGCATCATCCCTCCGCTGTAACGCTTGACAATATCATGCGCCCTACTTGAAAGATCCATGTATTCTAACGCATCTTTTATTCTCTCATTGCGTTCCATTTTATCTACATACGATAATTTAGAAAATATCAGTAAATTTTCATATGCAGTAAGATCAGTATCAACAGATATGCTCTGTGGTACATACCCAAGCATTTCTCTCACAGTTTCTGGCGATTTGAAAACATCTACTCCAAGTACATGCAATGTACCAGAGGTTGCTTTGGTGAGAGTTATTATCATCTTGATTGTAGTAGTTTTGCCTGCTCCGTTTGGACCAAGCAAGCCAAATATTTCCCCTTGTTTAACTGAGAAACTTATTCCATCCACTGCCCTAATGTTATCACGATAAACTTTTGTTAGCCGGTCTGCCGTTATTGCATTTATTTCTGGCATGTTTGGATCATCAGAATCAGAATTCATGAAAACATCAGTTGTTATCACATGTGTTGCATGTGTAATATAATAGAATCACATCCAACTGCCAAACAGAGAAACTACCATTTCATTCAAATTATAATGCAATTTGAGACTGCAGTATAAAGTGAGTTTACGAAATGGAATACAAGTGGATCGTGCTAACAAATACTACATTGGCAATTCTAATGGCATCACTTGATGCCAACATTGTGATAATAGCTCTGCCTAAGATCTCTTCTGACCTTCACGCATCAATACTTGAGACAATATGGATTGTTTTATCATATGGGCTTGTCACTACTACCGTTCTTTTGAGTTTTGGCAGACTTGCTGACATGTTTGGTAGAGTCAAACTATACAATCTTGGTCTCATAGTATTCACAGTCGGCTCTGCCCTTTGCGGTTTTTCCAACTCAGGTCAAGAATTGATTCTATTTAGAATAGTTCAAGCACTTGGAGCAGCTTTCCTTTTCTCAAACAGCGCTGCCATACTGACCGATGCATTTGACGTAAAAGAACGCGGAAAAGCGCTTGGACTAAACCAAGTTTCCATAGTAGTAGGCTCTGTAACAGGACTTGTTCTTGGAGGTCTATTAACTGATACACTTGGCTGGAGATCTATATTTTGGGTGAATGTTCCAATTGGAGTATTTGGAGCAATATGGTCTCATGTAAAGCTCAGAGAACTGGGAACAAAAACTGGAGGCAGGATTGACTGGATAGGCAACTGCTTTTTAGCTTCTGGATTAATCTTGCTTTTACTTGGGCTAACACTTGGACCATTACAGATTCTATCTGAGATCTTAGAATTGCTCATGATTTTTGGCGGTCTTGCATTATTGATGCTGTTTGTCTTTGCAGAATCAAAGATTGACGATCCAATGTTTGACGTAAAACTATTTAGGTTACGAATCTTTACCACGGGAAACTTTAGCGTGTTTCTCAATGCCATTGCCAGAGGTGCACTCATATTGATAATGACGTTTTACCTGCAAGGACCTACCATGAAGCTTAGTGCATTGGAAGCTGGACTATACCTCATCCCGGTATCATTTACAATGGCAACGTTTGGCCCGATAAGTGGTTGGCTCTCTGACAAATATGGCTCTAAATTTTTTATCATAGGCGGGCTTTTGACATCTGCTGTCGGATTTCTAATGCTTACTAGATTACAGTCGCATGAAAGTTTTTCACATCTTTTGATACCGCTGGTATTGGTGGGCTCTGGCATGGGCATGTTTGCAGCCCCCAACAGGACAGCCGTGATGAATTCAGTTCCAGCGCATAGAAGAGGTACTGCTTCTGGCATGACAACTACACTTGTAACTCTTGGCAACATCTTGAGTCTTGGATTATCATTTCTGATCATTACACAGACAGTTCCAATATCTGATCTTGAGGCAATTTTTACTGGCAGAAATGCCGATTTTACAAACGCAGCAAATTTTGTCAATTCCATTCACGTGATTTTTTTCTTATCTGCTGCAGTACTTTTTGGCTCCATAATTCCCTCTATAATTGAACGCCCCTCCAAGCCACAAGATTGAGTATCTCTCAAGTTTCTAGAACAACTGGGCCATGCTACGTTGAAGAAATAAAAACACGTTCTTGTAGATTATTTTTTAATTTTGCAAGTGTGTCGTATCTTTGTTTTAAAAATTCTCGGACTGGTTTACACCCGGTGTGTAAATCTCAGTCCGGTCTTGGTTGATATGACAATTATTGATATGATTGCAATTGCAAGTACCATGGCTGCAATTGGGCCAAACTCTGGAACTACGACTGTACCAATTATCTCTATTTGCGATGTTCCATCGGTGAATGGAATTTGGAGCGTTCTAGCAGTAGCAGTATTGTTAGTCTCTTGGAATTGGTCATTTTCTTGGCCATCATTGAGCACGAAGAACTGATCATCACTGCCATCAGTCTTCTTTGCATCAATTAATGCTCTTGGCATGTTAATTGTTAGTGTACCATCACCATTTGTCTGAATTGATACAATTAGCGACTTTGAATTGGTGTCAGCCTTGATATCAAGAACCTTTCCGTTTGTTATTGTATATGTTACTGACATGTTTGTGCCATCTACAGGAATGGTGTTTCCTGAAGAAACTTGTGAGCCTGAGAATTGGAATGTTGTTGTTGCAGACCTGTCCGGACCGCCATACTGTACGTATACCGAATATGCGCCAGCAGCCTGCCACAATGCACCGCCTGCTGTGAGATCAGTAGAAAATGTCTTATTAGATCCTATTGGAATTTGGCTAATCGTTACAATATTTCCAACCGGATTTCTTAGAATGAGTGTAAGAGGCATATCACCAAGATAATCTTTTGTTGAGCCTGAAACTACCATCTTGTCACCATCATTGTAAGATGATTGATCAGTTGTAACTGTGACTGCCGATGTAGATATGCCCGTAGACACTATTGCAGATGAACCGCCAGATTCGTTTGTTATCATGTAAGATGGAGGTGGCAAATTATTTTGGATAGTATAATTGTAAATAGGACGTGCAGGCGAGTTGGTGCCTTGGTATAACTTGGGACTCATATTTGTGGAAGAATTAGAACCCATATTCATCTGGGAGTTTGATGACATTGAATTAGAACTGTCAGATATTACAGAGACAGTATTGTCTAGTTTGTTTACCAAAAACAGCTCACCTGCTGCAGAGTCATATGCTATACTGGAAGAGCCATTGCCAACATTTATTGTGCTCACAATTGAATTGGGATCTGTAGAATTAGCCATCTGTGCAAATACCGGAGATATGCCAACTGCACTTAACAAAATACCAAGTAACACTAGCCCTTTAACGCTAATTTTCACTAAGGACGAGTTTGTTTTCTCGTATATAAGCAATTACTAAAAATTAATTAATTCAGGAATGAATTGCAATTGGCAAAATTTTCTCTGTTTTAGTTTTTTATAGCCACCACTCACAATGCCCCGAACTCTTTAGTCCATTTATCGTATTTATCCAGCATGACATCGCTGACACTGGGCTTTCGCCTTGCAATAATATCCTCAAAGTCTTTTGTTGATATACTTCTAGGTTGAGAACCACCGGCGATGTCCTTTTTCTGTGAATCCATTTTTTCGAAAAACTCATCAATTATTTGTAATTGGGTAGACTGACATATGTCTTTGATGTCGCTTGCACTATATCCAGATGTGGCGGCAGAAAGCTTTTTCAGATCTATCGAGCCTTCGTTTTTTATTTTTGATATATAAAGAGAAAATAAATTCTCCCTTGCTTCAAGAGAAGGAAGTGGAATGTAGATCCTCTTTGTAAATCGTCGAAGAAAAGGCCAATCCAAATTCCATGGCTTGTTTGTGGCGGCCATCACATACATCTGAATATCTTTTCCCTTGCTGCTTATGCCATCCATCTCTGTAAGAAATTGGTTTTTTACTCTCACTTCTCCACCGTTCTCACTTTGTGTATCTCCAAGAAGGGAGTCAACCTCATCTATAAGCATGATAACAGGATTATTCTTTGATGCATAACCCCGAGCCATAGAAAACAGCTTTGATACATTCTTCTCTGCTTCTCCTAACCATTTGTTCATCACAGATGCCGCATCTACATTTACAAAATCTCCTTGTATCTCGCTAGCAGATGCAGCTGCAAGGAGAGTTTTGCCACACCCGGGAGGCCCATACAAGAGAATCCCTCTTGGCCAACCAAGAGTGAACAAGTCTGGTCTTTTGGTAGGATAAACTATTGATTCGCGTAATGCTCTTTTGGCATCTTCATGACCTATTACCTCAGTCCAGCTAACATTTGGTTTTTCTTTAAGTATCATCTTGTCCATTTCGCCACCATGTGGAGATACGTTTGTAGTAGACCCTGATTTCGTATCAGAACTTGGCTTTGCATCAGATCTTGGAGGGGCATCAGATCTTGGAGTAGATTCATCGTATCCGCGTAGCGAGTTTATCTTAGACTGGTATACATTACAACGATCTTTGTATATAGTATTTATCGGATTCTCAGGGAAAAGTTGAATCATTTTAATGAGTGCATCGACAGCTCTTTGATAGTTTGCAATTGCCATACCGTTTGCACCTGCCTCTTCTTGCTTTATCGCTTCTGCCGCATGTTTACTAGCTATGGCTTCTAATTCTACTACAGCACTCATATCTACAGTAATGTGTTCATACGACTCAAAATCATAAAATGTGAAGGTATATGCAATTATTTGTTAAATTAATTACATCCAATTTGTTCGTCAAAGAACCCAAAAAGAACACGTTAGTATTGATCGTCTACTAATCTAGAGTTTCTGGAAGATATTCGCTATCACAGAAATTATATTGCTAAAAATTGCTTGCGGTGCGTTTATCACTTGGTTTATCGCTGCCGCAGAACTAGTTTGCTGCGGGCTTGAGCTTGACTGGGTTGATGATGGAGCAGATGATGAAGATTGGGTTGACTGGGTTGATGACGAGGTAGTAGAGGATAATGATGATGTACCAGAGCTACCTGAATGACTAGAATCTCCAGCATAGGTAGCAGTTATTGTTATGCTGCTAGATGAGGTGGTGGGCGGAGTATATGTCAAAGCACATTGGTTGTTTGAAAGGGTACACACATTTGGACTAAAAATTCCTCCTGCGCCGTTGTCACTCCACGATACCATACCAATCATAGAGGAAGACGGGTTTGAAGTGTCAGCAACAGTTGCAGTTACAGTCATCGCAGTGCCCGGAGTAAATGTTGTAGGATTGGGTGTAACAGTTGTGGTTGTTGAATCAAGTGTGCTCGTAGATGTTTGCGATGTAGCTGATGATGTTCCACTACTTGTGGCATGAGTGGAATCACCTCCATAGCTTGCTGTTATTGTAACTGAAGAAGAGCTGCTGGAAGGGGTGTATGATGTGGTACAGCTGCCTGATGACAATGTGCAAGAAGCTGCGTTGAATGTGCCTCCTGCACCATTGTCATTCCACAGTATAGTTCCAGTTGGAGTAGCAGATGGGTTTGTTGTATCACTTACTTGAACTGTGAGTGAAACAGTTTCGCCTGCAGATATCGTTGCAGGATTTGGTGTAACAGTTGTAGTTGTTGAATCAAGTGTGTTTGTAGACGTTTGCGATGTAGCTGATGATGTTCCACTACTTGTGGCATGAGTGGAATCACCTCCATAGCTTGCTGTTATTGTAACTGAAGAAGAGCTGCTGGAAGGGGTGTATGATGTGGTACAGCTGCCTGATGACAATGTGCAAGAAGACGGATTAAATGTGCCACCGGCACCATTGTCATTCCATGAGATTGTTCCAGTAGGGGTAGCAGACGGGTTTGAAGTGTCATCAACAATTACAGTTACAGTCATAGCAGTGCCCGAAGTAAATGTTGCAGGATTTGGTGTAACAGTTGTAGTTGTTGAATCAAGTGTGTTTGTCGATGTAACTGATGATGTTCCACTACTTGTGGCATGAGTGGAATCACCTCCATAGCTTGCTGTTATTGTAACTGAAGAAGAGCTGCTGGAAGGGGTGTATGATGTGGTACAGCTACCTGATGACAATGCACATGCTGGAGGATTAAATGTACCTCCTGCACCATTGTCATTCCACAGTATAGTTCCAGTTGGAGTAGCAGAGGGGTTTGTTGTATCACTAACAGTTACAGTAAGTGTTACAGCTGATCCGGGATTTGTAGTAGACGAACTTGGTGATACAGTAACAGTAGTAGAATCAAGAGTACTGGAAACTGATGTACTGTTGCTGTCGGTAAATATAATGCTGCTATTATCTGCCATTGCCGGAAGAATAGTAAAGCCGTTTAAAAGCGACGAACTCAGGATACAAAATATAAGAAAAACAGGAGCTACAAAATTTCGTATATTCAGCTTACCTAACATATTCCATTTATCTGACGCTACACGCCTGTTTTTCTCGTACATCTGTTCCTTGAAAGGATTTTTGAGATAATATGGCCCGTTGTAGAACCTTGGTAACTCGTATGTGAAGATTTTTACAAACATATAATGAAAACTTGATTGCAATTATTGCCTCCATCCAAAATATCTAAGTAACCGTGATTATTCCTCTAGATACAAGATATTGTATTCCTTTTATAAAATCAGAATCTGGCATATGTCCATTGGCCCACCAACCAGCATTACTTGCGTTTGGAAAATAGGTATTATGCATTCTAGATCCTGTCTGGTTTCCACCAAGCATTACTGGTCCCATCCCTGATTGGGTTCTTGCTCCCAAGTAGTAATTGAGCCATATTCCAAGTCTGGTAGCAAAAAAATAAACGCAAGAATTGGTGGAATTATCATATTCTTGAAAAACATCAAGTTACAGTACCCCACAGTTTAAGTTTCAAATTCTTGTATTTTAAAATTGAGCAACAAAGTTTCTGAACATTGTTCTTGTTTAATTTTTTAATGCATGTCAAATTAGAATCAAGACCTATAATTTTAGTTCAAGTGATTCACGAAGCTCCTTGCATCTGTTCCGTATTGTCATCTCGGTGGTAGAAGAGGAAGCCAGTACAATGGCCTTTTGAGACTTTGATTCGCCATTTATCTGACATGATATGTACAATGCAGCTGAAGCAAATCCGACAGGATCTTTTCCTGAAGAGATTCCAATTTTCTTTGCCCGTTCTAAAATATTAAGTGCCGTACGCTTTGTTCGTTCCCTCACATCTACCTTGCTTGCTATGAAGACAAGTGATTTTACAGGATCTGCAACTGGTAGCTGCAAGTCTAGCTCTTGAACGAGCTTTCTATAGCTCCTAGACAAAACTTTTCTATCAATATTGGCAAGATTGGCTATCTCCGACAAGGTATGAGGTATCTCATTTTTTCTGCACACTGCGTAAAGCGAAGCTGCAAGTATTACAGACGTGGATCTGCCCCTGCAAAGATGATTTAGATGAGCTTTTCTGTAAACATATGCAGTCTCTTGGACCATCATGTGGGATAATGCGAGTTTGTCTTTCAGCCTTTCAAGCTCTGAAAATGCCTGACGATAATTTCTGTCTTCAGATGGATTTACACTTGTTCTACTATCCCACATACGAAGCCTTTCAATTTTATCTCTTGAATCAAGCGGGATTGGTTTTCCATAGGCGTCCTTGCCAGAATTGCCTATTACCGTGTTAAGCCCCATATCATGCATGGCAAGAGATATTGGGCTTCCCACCCTTGATTGTGTTAGCGTGTCATCATAAGATCGCCATTCAGGTCCTGAATGCTCAAGGTTTTCTTCAAGCACAAGACCGCAGTGTTGGCAGAATAATTCCCCTCTAGTTGAATCAATAATCATCTTTTGTTGTGCGCATCTTGGGCAGTTTTTTGAATACCATTCTTCCATTTTAGTTCACTTTACTTAGTATTTTTTCTCCAAGTTTGCATAGGTTAGATCCCAAGTCACAACTGACATAGAGCAGTTCTTTACCCAGAGAAAATATGAGTACTGCAATCTTTTCTCGCTTGATGATAACATAGTTTACTTTGCCTAGTTTTCCATCAAATTCACGGTGCATTCTGGTGATCAATGTGGCTTCGGTTAGCACAACTTCGCCATCATTTCTATCTATAATGGGTACAAGTCCACGCCTAGTCCTGGAAACTATTGGTTTTCCATTGTCTGTAATGACTACTACGAAACGTATCTTTGGATCGAGTTTGATTACTCTGTCACATGTAGACTCGCAGGTTTCCATCATGAGTTGGTGATACATTTGCCCCACATTGGAAAGGTAAGAAAGGTAATGACCGATACATTGGATCTAGATATCGTGTTGTGCCTTGCCACATAATTGAGACAGTAGATAATTTATAATGATTTGCGATACTTTGTTAATGAACATTGTTAGTTGAAAAGTTTCAAGCCAACAAGAGAAACTATCAGAAATATAGAATCTATGCCAGTTAAAAGCGGTAAAATCGATCGGTTGCCTTGGTCTACCTACAGATGAAATGTTTCACAAGTATATGATCAAGCGTAGTTTTAATAAAATGAAGCTGTACTAACTGTAAATCCAATCTGTTGAAGATGTTATTGATCCACAATTATTGATTTTCATACAATTACAACATTATTTTATGGAGATAAAAGATGTCCCCAGCCTCTTGTAATAAACTTGGATATGTCACTTGAGCTTATGCAGGCCGGTCTTGAATCATATGAGTTCAAGACAAGGCCGTATCCCGAAGGACAAATGACATTATTTGGGGCAATCCCTGATCTTATTTGTTGTTCAGGTGATTGGGCGGATTGCGACATGGAGCCTGCAGTCATATTTCCATAAGAATTCATTCCATAATTACCAGTCATATTTCCATTAGAATTCATTCCGTAGCCACCGGTCATATTTCCGAATTGGCCATAATGATTATGATGCCTCGCGTAACCACCATAGCTTCCAAAAGACATGCATGGATTATGCATTCCAAAGCCACCGGTCATATTTCCAAAGTGATGCATCATGTAGCCACCGGTCATATTTCCAAAGTGATGCATCATGTAGCCACCGGTCATATTTCCAAAGTGATGCATCATGTAGCCACCGGTCATATTTCCAAAGTGATGCATCATGTAGCCACCGGTCATATTTCCATAAGAATTCATTCCGTAGCCACCGGTCATATTTCCGAATTGGCCATAATGATTATGATGCCTCGCGTAACCACCATAGCTTCCAAAAGACATGCATGGATTATGCATTCCAAAGCCACCGGCCATGTTTCCATTAGAATTCATTCCATAATTACCAGTCATATTTCCATTAGAATTCATTCCATAATTACCAGTCATATTTCCATTAGAATTCATTCCATAATTACCAGTCATATTTCCATTAGAATTCATTCCATACGTTCCGGTATAATTTCCGGATGGTACTACTTGTCCAGCGTCACCTCCTGAAACGGTCAGATTCACACCTTGAGTGTAATTTTCTGGCATGGTCTGTGCAATGGATGGTTGCACCATGATAGCTTGTGAAGATAAAAAAACGAACAGCATAACAAATAGAATGGATCTCATTATCTCCACATCCATATGAAAGGAAGATAAGTACAGGAATTATTTTCATTAGGTCTTTTGTGCAAAAAAGTTTAGCTTTTACAGGAAGGATGACATGAATAATCATCCAACATTGATAGAAAATTGAGCTGTATCTGAAACTGGCATGAAGTAAATTCCATCCACCTCTACCACCACATTGTAGGATCCTGCGTTTTGAAACTGGTATGGTACTGTAATAGAACCTTCAGCAGCATGTAAAAGTGAGGTTGTAAATACTTGAGTTGTTCCTTGCATAATTGTAACTTTGTAATCAACATGCTCTTCAATTGAATTGGTTTGATTGTCCATGAAAACAATATTGAGCTGAGTTGGTTGCCCCGTAGTTGGATTTTCAGGATTGGTTGATAATCCTATTTTTATATTTCCACTGCTTGATTGATTGGTGCCCTGCGTTTCGTTATTCTTCTCAACAGTATACAGTGCCAGCATTCCACCTTCCATATGATCATACACATGACAATGGAAGAGCCAAGTGCCAACATTGTCAGGATACATATCTAGTACTTTCATACTCATAGGAAGAAGTTCTACCATGTCTGTTCTCTTATCGTCCATCAACAGCGTATTTCCATGCCAATGTGGTGAATGAATATCGCTTTCACCCCCCATGCCAGCTACATACCAACGTACATGTGTGTTCTCCTTCATAGTCAAGCCAGGAAGATTTCCATAGATGTATCCATTTATCGAATACTTCAAGTTGCTTTCCCAAAACATAGGATCAGTTGTGTTTGCCTGTGACATGTTTTCTCCCGTAAATGTCTGAAGATTATACGGAAAATACGGGCTGTTAGTCTCATTAAATATTGTAAATAGCGTGACAAACTCTTGGTCTACTCCCTTGGGAGTTCCGTCAGGATTTGCTTCCCCGTGCCTTGTTATTATTATTGGTCCCACAAGTCCAGCATTTGGATCTCCTATCTCATTAACATGAGAGTGATACATCCACAATATTGAACTTGGATCTTCAGGTCCTGGACCTGCCCTCTCGGGAACATACCAAATGTATGTGAAGTTGCCTCCAGGAGGCACTGCATCGCCTGGTTTTTCAGAATCTGGAATTCCATCATTATATGGTGCGCCCTCTGAAGCTTTGTCATATAAAACTCCATGAGGATGCATGCTTACTGGAATGCGGCAATTGTTCTTGAATACTACCTGTATGGTATCACCAACTTCTGCATGAATCACGGGTCCCAATATGCCAAGATGTTCCCATTGTGCAGGCCTTGGTTGCAGTGTGGTAAAAGTACCATCAGTGTATCCCTGATAAAGACATTTTAGATATACACTGCCTATCCTGTCTTTTCCATTTTGGGTATAGAGAGCTGCATAGGGATCAGTTGCAAGAGGTTTTCCTGTGATCATGTTCATCCCTGACGGAGCATAATTCCATTTTACTTCATTTGCAGCTATGTAATATGTACGAGTTACACCTTGAAACTGAGAAGGCGTAGCTACCTGTGTTACCATTGCAACTTGGTTAGAATTTGTACTTTGGTTTTCAGTAAAGTGATAAACAAGAACACCCGTCAACGCGGATGTCAATGCTATAATAATTCCAAACATTAGTGTGGTTCTAGATATCATAAAGTCAATTTCTTCCTAATTTCAAACTAGGTTTACAAGCCAGCCAATCACAAAGCCAACAAAGATTCCAATGTAGACAGCTCGTTGGTTTAAGATGTGTACTAGCTTATTACTTACTTCTTCAACTGTTTCTGAATCTTTAACCATAACCTCTGATACGGCATCTGGTTCTCTGAAGAGTATTCTGAACATTGGCAGTATGACGTACAGTATAGCACCTATCGCTATGCCATTAAATGCCACGTCAAGAACGTTTGAATTGTAAAAGTATCCCGCGCCTCCACCAACTATTGTTGGAACTCCTCCTATTAGGAACATCAACAACAATGCACCCAATCTCTTATCCAATTTACCCGCAAGAGGTGCAGCTATTGGGAAACCCTCGGTTAAATTCTGGATAGTGAAACCCACCAATATAACAAGCGTCGTACCTTCAAGTCCATACTGTACGCTTGCAGCGCCAAAGACTAACCCTTCAGTTAAATTCTGGAACCCCATCGCAATGGCAATTATCAGAGCCAGTTTGACAGGTGACAACCCCTTCTTTGATCTGTGCTCAAGGAAATATAATACAAGAAATCCACCAGCTACTGCTGCGCCAAATATGCCATCAAAAAATGGCGATGTACCATATCCTGCTAATGAACCATTGGACAACATAGGAGCTACATCAGAGTATACATCTGACATGAGAAAGACAAGAATACCAACTGCTATAGCGTTGAGAAACCTGATTTTTCGATCTCCCATTTTCTTGCGAAGAACAATTGGTAATGACAGATAGACGGAAAGGCCCATAATTGCAGAAAGCGCTAGTGTTACTATAAAGTCAACCAATTCAATTTTCTCCCGGCACACAGACGGGGTTATTTTGGCAATTAAGGTGAGCGCCAGTAAGAATTGCACTGCCCAAGTCTACCCCCAGCAAATTATCACCATCAAAATTGGCATCAGTGAGGTTATCATAAGCAAATCCTGCATCTTCAAGATTTGCACCTCTAAAGTCAGCGCCAGAAATATCAGAATTCATAAATATCATGTGAGTCAGATCCGCTCCTTTGAATACAAGACCGTGTGCAGTTGCATATCTTAATGAACTGTCATGAAGATTTGCATTGGTGAAATTTGCATATGTACTATTTACATAATTAAAGTCAGAAAATGGTGCATCAACGCCAACAAAGCTTGCACCAGTAATATTTGCCTCTGGCATGTCAATGTTTGTCATTTCTGCTTTGTCAAAAACAGCATACTGAAGATGTGCCTCTGTTAAATCTCCTTTGAAGAGATTTGTATTGGTGAAATTTGTGCCTTGAAGGTTTGCCCCTTCAAGATCGACTCGTTCTAGATCAACACCGCCATAGTTACATCCATTCCAGTCCACCAGTGGAAAGTTTTGGTCATTGCAATTTTTGGATTGCTGGACTGATTGCTCCAATAATGATTGTACTGCATTTTGAGGCTGTGAAACAGCAGTAGAGTTTTCTTGTGTTGTGATAGACGACAAAAGGCCATTTTGAACAAGTAGACGCATTCCTTGAAGATATTGATTATCGCTTATCTTTCCCTCAACCCATAGCTTTGCGTTATCTTTTAACCACGACATGGAAATAATGCTATTGTCGTCAGCATATGCTAGATTTCTTGAAATCGATGATAATGCAATAACGGAAACTGTTGCTACAATTAACATAACAAGTGTCGAATGTTTCATTAGGTGCACCTAATTTGAAGAGATATTTAATTTGTCGATTAGAGACAATTTATGAAAACAAATATTGATTCCAACTATATGGAATATGTCTTGGTGTTTTAGTGTAGACAGATTTAGATCAAGATGAATATTTTATAAAATAACCAGTTACAGAATTGAGAATTAATATCTGAAAATCAAATTATATCACACGACACTATGTTTACAGAAAAATATCATGGTGAAAAAAAATGTTCCGGCCATGACAAGTAGCGGAAATGGGAATTCTGGAGTTGTTATTACAGGTGTTATGGATATATTACTGTAGCCTACAGGAAAATCCAAGCTTATGTGTTTGTATGTTTTGCCCGAAATTATTTCAGAAGAAGATACCTCTCGAAAAGGAGTAGCTCCATCTACAGTTGCACTTAAAGAATCAGATTTTAGATACGAGTCAGGTTCTGATGTTATCATCAATCCAACCCATCCACCCATTACAAAATCTCCTCTTGCCCGAAAAGTGATGCTATGCGTAGATTGGTCATAGTTAACATCCTTTATCTTTCCATCAGATTGTATCTCAAAAGATATGTTTTGTCCATTTTCAGCCGGTAAAGAATAATTCTGGATTTCAGGTCCGCCCGGTATATAGCAGCTGTAATAGAAAACATCTTTTGAGACAGAATCAATTGGAACAAGTGTAAAGCTAGCAGAATCATTGGAGGAAATCTTCTGAATTAAGTCACTTTCAGTAACATCGAGTACCTTGGCATGCGCATCCATCGCTATGGCAAGAACTTTGATGCCAAAGAAATCATTAGGAGAGGTGTTGTGTAAAAGACCAGTCATCGCATGTGTGGATGGATCCATATGCAATGAACTGTAATTAATTTGAAGCGAATCATACGGTTGTTGAAGCGTTGTTTGTGAAGATATCTTCATGTCAGTTAAAGTAAAATTTTCTGCTGTATCATTAGATAAATAAATCTTGAATGGCATGGCCATGCCATGGCCTATTATTCCTACATATTGTGTATAGTAGGCTGACTGTAAATCAGACTTGCTAAAATAAATCTCTGATTCAATGTTGTCGTTAGGATCTGTATTCTGAATTTCTCCTATTATGTATTTTTTACCTTCATTATCTGTAATGACTTTGTCAAAATTAAACGAACCCAAAACCTGTTCTGCGTATACATGCGGAATAAGTATGAGACTAGAATAAAAAATTAAAGATAACGTCATGATACCCATAAGACCAATTTTTTCACATAAATTCCTAAATAATATACAAAACATGGTCTTGTAATTACAATTTGAAGAGATAGGTATTTGATCTTTTATTCTCCAAGATAACCTTGATCCAGAGTACCGTTAGGTTGTGGAATTTCGTTTGGACATGATGAAGAAATGCTCCATTGTCCATGTACTTGGACAACACAATCAGGCTTGAGAGGAGTACCAAATGTTTGCGTTACTGTACTTTGCGGTATGCTTGTATCTGGCACGTCAGATAGAGGTGGAACTGCGTTTGATGGGTTTGGTCCAGGAGTATTTCCAACTACTATAACAGCAAATTGCCCCTTGGCAGCTTGAGAATAGTCGTGATTTATGAGAACATAGACCCCAGGTTGAGTAAATGTTACATCAATAATTGCGGTATTTGAGCCTCCAAGATTGAATGTTTGTGCGTTAGTTTCCACCAGTCCAGCTTGTGTAACTCTATCAAGTTGTTCTCCAACAATGTGAATATTATCCATGAAATCTCCCACATTTAGAACAAAGAATCTCACATGATCTCCAACAGTAAAGTTGAGAGGATGAGCATTTTGTGGAGCAGGAATGGCACTGCCAGAATCAGGATTTACACTGTGGAAAAAGTTCGCGAGTGGTTGATAACCAAATGGCTCACCGTTGATGTAACTGTATGAGTCATTGTGGTTTAACATGGCATTTATGTCATAATCTCCACTATCAGTTTTATTCGCTATCAGATAATATTCTGAAAAGTCCAATACAATTTCTTTTGCAGCACTATCCACATGCATTTCTTGAACTTGGTTATCAGTGGTTGCATAGCTTAGGTCATATGGTTCATATCCATGTTTTGGATCCACTATAACTCCACCTTGCATTCCTCGGAACACATGCTCGTCTATATCGTTTATGTTACCTTCGCAATGATATTCATAAAAACCAGGATGTAATGCGACAAACAGATATGACGTGGCATTACCCATGTCTGTTTCTGGTAACCATGGAGTAAACTTTGCTGCAGACGTAATTGCAGCATGATTGTACAAGTCATGATTGTCAGTGTTAGTTATTGGATCAATTATTGTTGCGTTAATGATATCGCCTTCTGTCACCCTAAATGTAGGACCCGGAATAGTCCCATTGAAAGTATATGCTATTACTTGGGTAGCTGTACCTGGACCAACCAAAGCATTGTCCAACGCAATGGTTTTCTCCACCGGCACAAGTGTCATGTGACGCACTTGGGCTCCAGAATCTTCCATTGCCTGCGCTTGTTGTGGCGTAATTTGTGCTAGTCCTCCTACAAAGGAGAGACCACTGCCAGAGTTTTGAAGATCATTATTTGAAAGTGGTTGTGCAATAGATACGATATCGTCAACCGCTGCAGATTTTGTAATATTTGAAGTGGAAATGGGATTTGTACCTGACAACAAAAATACACTCATAATAATAATTCCAGCTATTATTGGAGAAACCGTCATGACGGTTTTTCGTTTTAAAGCCATCCATCAACAGGCTATTGCACAGATATTTAATTTGTCGATTAGAGATAATTTATGAAAATAAATGTTGATTCTAACAACTTGGAATATCATTGCAATAGAGATATCATCATAAAATAATTTTTTAGAATATGAAAGTATCTCAGCCATAGTGCTTAATTCGAATGGCATCGTGACTTAATCCATGTCACAAGCTACAGAACAAAATAAAGTTTGGGTCTTGATGAGCCAACTCAAAGAAGACGTCAGAAAAGAAAAAGCTGAAGAAATTGCCAAATCAATAATTGAACTTGTTGACGAATGGCAGTCTCAAGGAAGATTCATGTGGTCAGGCCCATTGAGCGACAATCACACCGGAATGGCAGTATTTGAGGCCACAGAAGAAGATGCACATAGATTTTATGACAAATACGACAAGATATGCTCTGGTGTACTAGGACATCACATGTATCAGTGGGAGTCTATTCCGTTTCTGTCCATGCTATGAGACAGAACAATCCAAGTACGGGAACAATAATGTCAGTATTCAGGCGCGGTGAGAGAGTAAGGATAGTGGAAACAGGAAAAATATCACAGAGAACCTATACCATAAAGAAAATTTTCAAGTCTGAAGATGGAATAACATTGTATCTGTTGAAATCAGAAAAAGACTTGACAATGCGTCTGTATTACGAAACGGAAGAGTCTGGACTTGAGAGAATATGAAAAATCACAACAATTTGTAAAAGACGGCACAGAACTAACTAATACTATATTTTTTACATTATGAACATTGAATTCTAGTTTTCCATTGTTGCCATCACATAGTTTCTTTCCAAATTTGAATTTCAAATAATTAGAACACAGAGTTGCCGTGTGCACTATTTTTAATAATTCTTGTCTGAATACAATTATGTGCTTTACATGTCATGCAGATCTTTTTTTTCTGCAATTCGTATGCACGTCAGTCAGAGAGAGGTTCACTGTTACAGGTTCACAACTGTGTATTCCATCATACATACACAGAAAAAATATCTATTGGCATTGGATATTCCAACTACCAGTGACCTCTCTTTATTTTTCAATAGGCAGGTCAACAATTAACAAATTGACTCAAAATAACATTTGGAAATAGTTAGTCATTTTTTCTGGTAGACACCATTGTTTTCTGTCTTTTCAAATTCAACATGAGGATAAAATGCATCAGCCTCTTGTGATGGCAACAACAGAATCATGTTGACCGCAGGTTCATCATTAGGTAACACAGTTACACAATACATTAAATTCAGATTGTGTTAGATAATGCAGAATGGCGATAAGATACGAATAATGAAGAAAAAAAATTCAAGTGTAAAGAATGCAAAATGGAGTTTGATGACCCAGTAAGGTTAGAGAGACACTTCAAGGCAGCACACCCCAAAAAGCATAGTGGCTTTAGACAAAAGTGGTATTGGGAAAGCTAACGTACAAAATTAACACAAAGTGCGATTCTAAATCCATTACATGAAATATCAAACGTAGTCAGGATTTCGTCCGTTGTATTATCTTACCAAGCGTTACGGTATCTAAACTTGAACGAACTTTACCTTCTTTTATTTTGGTGTGCCATTCCTTTACCTTGCCAAACTTGTTGTTTTCACTGATTATCTTTACGGCAAGAAATGGATTAGAACCATACCAAGAGATTGCAGACTGGACAATGTATTGTAAATCAGAATCTGTCAGTATTGGCCAGTGCCTGCTTATTGTACTCTCAAGTGGGACATCCAAAAGTCCTAGTCGTTTCTTGATCATGGACAGGATTTCAGAAAATCTAGATGGGTCTTCAAGCGCGGAAACTGAGACCTTTATGGTGTTTCCATCTTGTGCACTCTTGTCATCGTCTGAAAAAGTAAGTTTGACAGAGCCGCGCTTTCCCAAAATAGTAACATGGTCCTCTTTATTTTCAGTCATGCCTCCCATCTCTTTTATGATGTCAAGTAAAACCTGCAATCTCTCTTTTGGAATTTTTTCAGTCAATATCATGGCGCCATGCTTGTCATCTGATGTAATATCTACAGTCTCAGACGATTTTTCCAGAGTTACCTTGATACAGCTTAGCGCAGTCCTTACAAGTTCAATGTCATCATTTTCAAAGACAAGTGTGTCAGGAACTCTTTTGTCTTTGGAGCCTAGTCTGCTTAAAAAGCTGAAAATTTCCTCAGGTATGTTACGCAATTCTTTGAGTTCAATGAAAACATGTTTCCCCAAATCATCTGATTTCCAATGAGATACGGTTGGTTCTGCCACAGTACACATTATGTTGTATGCTGCACGTTTTTCCATTGGCACAAGTGCTGTTGAACCATTGCCATCCTCGTTTGTACGATAATAGGTTGCCCCCTCTATACTAGTACACTTTAAGATATTTCCAAGATTGACTTTGGCTGTAAATTTTTCATCATTTTTATTGCTAACTTTAACTTGAATCCAAGTTCTGGTTTTAGGATCAAATTCCTCCCATGTATCCATGGTTGAAAGTTTGACATTATCAGGATCTCCCAATTTTCTTATTTCCTGCTTGTATAGCTTGGTTAACACCTTGACATGATCATCTAATGTATGAACAGATACTCCAATTCCCCACAACGAGTCAAGAAACTCCTTTCGCACAGAATCATCCATTGTACATGTCCAGCGTCTTTCAACCATTCTTGGTGTCACTTGCAATTTATTGAGAATTCTATCTAGTTTGGCCTGCTGCGAGAAATGTATCGAGTTTATTTTTGTAAACGTATTCTTGTATGTCTCACAAAGATTTGGCTTTCCTCTCTGAAAGCAAAGATCACAGAATTCAAGAGGATTGGCATCATTTTGGTTCTTCACTACATTTGGACTCAATTAATGCTAATTTCAATTTTTACCTTTCATATTCTTACATGCCATGAGTTTCAAAGAGGTTTGCTGCTAGATCAGCTGAAGATGTCGTTACAGTGAATATTGGAATGCAAGTCATCAAACTCAAAATTTTAATAGGCATGAGGCTCGAAAGAGTGCAGAAGTAATATTACCATGTCGTTAACAAAAACCGAACTTTCTGCTCGTTCAAGATCGCTTTCAGTCATAATTCCAACGTACAATGAATCCAAGAACATTACAAGAATGCTGGACATTGTCTCATCATGCCTTCCTCCAGAAACAAATGCCGAGATTGTTGTGGTTGATGATAATTCCCCAGACGGCACGGGAAAAATAGCAGACGAATATGCAAGAAGGTCAAGAGATAACGGCGGTTGTGAAATCAGGGTAATAAATCGAAAAGATGAGAAGGGTCTTAGCTCAGCAATACTTGCAGGCATTAGGGCATCAAGCGGTGAGTCTGTTGTGGTAATGGATAGCGATTTCTCGCATCCGCCAGAGACCATAACAAAGATGATAGAAGAGATGAAAAAATCTGATTGTGATATCGTGGTAGCATCAAGATATGTAAAAGGCGGTTCCATCACAGGATGGCCATTCAAGCGCAAATTGATTAGCAAGGGGGCAACAAAAATAGCACAACAAAGCCTTGGAATAAAAATAAAGGATCCAATGTCAGGATTCTTTGCGTTTCGTAGACACGTTGTTAGAAACATCAACTTTGATGCAATAGGATACAAGATTCTCTTGGAGATACTTGTCAAGGCAAGAGGAGCCAAGGTCAAAGAGATACCTTATAACTTTACAGATAGAAAAGAAGGCACAAGTAAACTAGATGCAGCTGTAATCTTGGATTATACAAAATCGGTGTGGAAACTATACAGGTATGGCAGGTCTGTAAGGGAGAGGAGGACCTCTGTTCACTTTTTATCAAAGGCAGGACGATTTTACACTGTTGGAGCCACCGGACTGCTTGTAAACTATCTTGTCTCATTTCTCTTTGGTGCAGTTCTGTCCAATCTTTGGTATATCTATGCGACTATGATTGGAATCATGTTTTCAATGACGTCAAACTTTATTCTAAATAAGATCTGGACGTTTGAAGACAAGGACATGAACCTAAAGCGAACCCTTTTGCAGTATGGTTCATTTGTGCTATTTAGTGGAATCGGCGCAGTATTCCAACTTGGAATGGTATACCTTATGGTAGAAACAGAACACGTGAGCTATGCGTTAGCTTTATTCATATCTGTTGCAATTGCGTCGATTGGTAACTTTATACTCAATAAGAAATGGACCTTCAAGGAAAAAATCTGGAGCTAGTGCTTTTTTCCATATTTGCAGAAGATTGGTGTCTCATGTGGTAAATCTCACTTTTCCCTAATCATGATGGGATTTTCTTCATAGTTTACCTTGAGACTTGTATAAGGATAAAGCGAAATGTTGTATACCTGAGTGTTACCTACAAACGTAGCAACTGTCTTTGAATCATTGTACAACTGTTCAAGTTGTTTTCCTCTGCTCATATCTACCATTACGTAATGTTGGTCTGCAACCAATACAACTTTTTCAGTAGTTATTGGCTCAAAGAGGGCAAGAGAATAGTCAGAAAACACGTTTTGTTTGTGAAACACATAGCTGAATATCCAAGAATAGACAGGACTTGCAAGGATTGTGGTCTTGTTGTCATTTACGTGTTGCAAGACAAACGAGGTTGCCTGAAACTCGCTTGACGTCATATTTGTTGTTATGAGTAACAGAGTACTTGCAAGACCAAATATTCCTATACCCAAAACCATTGCAATTGGAAAATTTTTATGTAGATTTTTTCTTTTGACTTGTCCAAGAACTTTAACAATAAGAATAGAGACAGATATACAAAACACAGGTAAGACTGGAATCCAATAGAAATATTGGTTATACCCCATGGCAAGAAGAGAAATTGTAAAAGGTACAAACCACATCAAAATAAAATAATCTTTCCTGTAAATACAAAAAGCAATTCCCATAATTCCTAAAATAAATAAGACAGGATCCATCTGGAAAAATAGATAAGATATGTATGGCAAGCCATAACTGTGTTTTTCTGCTTGCCCAAGCACGTCCTTGGTCCAGAGGTCAAACTGTCCAGATTCTACACTCTGAAGAGGCCAGAGAAAAGGAATCAGAACAACCGGAACTAGCCAAAGCCACACAAGTTTTGGCCTTTTTTCGTTGAAGTATATTAGACCTGCAATCAGTGGCATCATTGCAAATGCAGGAATTTTGGTAAATATCGCCAGCCCCAGACATACACCTGAAAGCAATATCATCAGGTTTTTGTGATTGGAGTTTTTTGACTTTAGTGCAAGCAAAATGGACAACAGGAGAAACGGCAACAGTATCGAATCAAGAAGTATTTCTCTTACAAGCCATGTGATTGGCATGACCGCAAACAGCATGGATGAAATTAACGCAACTTTTGCTCCATAACGATTTTCTGCAATCTTGTAAATTAGAAATGTATCAGCTATTGCAAGCATTCCCATGATAACTCTGGGCGCTAGATACAGCATAGATATGGACTGCGGGCTTGATGACACATGAAGAGAGCCTGGAAATCCAATCAGGCCCAGAACTGATGCAAGAAAAATTTGGCCAAAGAAAGGATGATCATAAAAAAACGACTCTTGCGGACCAAGGCCTGCCAATACATGCATGGCTCTTCTCATGTATACGCCCTCATCGAAGAAAATTGCTGGAAATTCTGCAGCGTTCCAAATGTGCGTAAATCCCGATAACACTAGTAATCCTAAAAGGAACCAGTTAGCTCTTCTGGAATTAATTTGGCACACTCTTTGAATTCAATCATACTGTTAAAATTGCTTGCCATTTCAATGACATGGTAAACTTTGCTCCTATCTGATTACAATATACTTCCAAGTCTGAATCAGACAAAACCTGCTTTGGGGGAACTATTACAGAAATCTTGAAATCTTTTTAGCAATATGCGATAGAGATATTCTTCCAGGCCCCAAATCATTATTGTCAACAAGATGATAAATGCCAAGAGCCCAAGTTCTATTTCCGCGTTACCTGAAAATGATTTTAACTTTTTTACATAAACTATCTCCCCAAGCATGTCAACTGCATTTGGTTTTGTTATTTACTACATTTCCATAAATTGGTGAACGGTACAAAACATTTCCATGAAATGTCCACCAATGATTTATCAACGTACCGTACTATTCACATCTATGCCAAGAAAAGAATACAAAACAATTACCGTGAAAAACGAGTCCTACGAGCAGTTTAAAAGGGCCGTCAGGGATGCAAAGAAAAAAGACAGGTCTCTTGACAACAGCACGTTTCTAAGTTCTCTCATAAGCCAGCACCAAAGATCTAGAAAGCCATGACAGAAAAACAAAGAAAACCAACACTTGAAGAGATGTGGAAACATATTGGCAGAATCCTCATTCCAATGGGCCAGATGCCAGACAAGGCAAGCATGGATGACAAGCAGGTACAGGAGCTTTATTCCGGTCTAATTGCAGCAGACAGGACATTCAAAGATCTTGTACAGATTGCAATTTTTAAAAAAGAGATCACCGAGATAGAAAACGAGAGTAAGTAAATGTAGCTTTTACGCTCTAAATTTTCTCAATACGTGACAAATTTAACACATGATTATGAAACGTAGGTTGTCGGTAGGAAATGACATATCCTATGGAATAAAATAAAATAATTGTCTAACAAAGTTAGTGAACCGTGTTCATGAACAAGGTATCACAAATGTATTATCCAATTTTGTGATCATATATGTAATGGAAACTGTGGGAGCCAGTCACTTTGAACTAACAGTACCTTGTCTAGATTTCAATCCTACAGTTTCCATACATCATGTTGGATCTCAGATCGAATTGTGTTAAAGGTTTCCTAGTTTTGAAAAAAGAATAGTCTTTGTTAAAATATAGAACTGATTTAATCTCTTCTGAGTGCCACCATTGGAGATAATCTTGATGCTTTCCAAGCAGGGTAGATTCCTGCCATGATACTAAGAGTCAATGATAGCATCCAAACCTTGATCAGGTCCTCTGGTAAAAATATTGGCGGTATATGTGTAGGATCTCCCCCGGTAGGAGATGGAACAGTCATGATCGTGCTAAGAAGATATCCCGCACCCATTCCTATTGTTATACCAATGCTTGCACCTATTATCCCAATCAAAGCTGCTTCAACCAAGAACAGGGAAAGAATTGTTGTGTTTTGCGCGCCTATTGCTTTCATTGTTCCAATCTCTTTTATCCTTTCATTTACAGAATTGTACAATGTGGTGACAATCCCAACAGCTCCGACCACTAGTGCAATTATGCCAACCATTAGGATAAACGCATTATTTCCACTGGCTGCCTGTTCCCGTATTGCCATCACAGCTTTTGGAGTATTGAGTCCAATAGTGGAACCATATTGATTGGTTATCTCTTGTTGTACCGTATCAACATAATCAGGTGAGTCTGCCATTATATACAATGTATCATACTTGTTTGATTTTTGTAGTAGTTGATTTGCCGCATCAGGGTTTATGAAAATCGAAGTGTCAGTTATTGTGTCTCCTGTAGGCTTGACAATTGCTCTAACAATGAAATTCTTTACGTTGCTCTCCTGCTGTCCTGCAGAATTTGCATATGTATATGTCAGCTTTACTGTTTGTCCCAGAGTCACAAAAGGTAGAGTATCGCCTGGAGGATTTGCTACAGTGTCTCCAACAATTACTGCTGCACGATCAGCAGGATTTACAGCAGAACCGTCAACATACTGCAAGTTTGGCACCTTAACCTGTAGTTTTGTGAGATCCATGCCAACAACTGTTACATGTTGTGTGTTTCCCTCGGTATCCATCTCTACAGTGCCCTGATATTTTGGTATGACATCTTCTACGAATGGAAGTGACTTGATTCTGTTTACTATAACATCATTTATGATAAGTGATGCAGAGGAACTGCTTGAATGATACGAGTGCTGGCCTGAGCTGGCAAAGATAAGATTTGCTGCAAGCGTGTTGAATTGTTGTTCTAGAAATTCTGCCTGTCCTGCGCTGAGTCCATTTAATACAACTACCAGACTGCTTCCAAGAACTACCATCATTACAGTTAGAAGTGTCCTGACTTTTCTGTCAATTAGCGCATCAAAAGATAAAGAAAAGATATCGTGTATTTGCATGACTTGTTCTCCTTGCCATTAGTTTTTGTTTGCTGTCAAAAAAGGGATGAGATCTAGATCTTGCACATTACATAGTGCTGATATGATTTTATCGTAATTTGGCAGATTTCCCATGACAGACTCTACCATTAAAAGCACAAGATCGCAATTAAGTGTAATAGTACATTCGTCGAACTATACTACAGAGATTTTTGTTTTTCAGCAATAGATTGCAACCATTTTATGGATGAATCTACTACAAGACCAAGTTTTCATTTGTTAGATTTCAGTTTAAGATTACCTTTTTTCTCCATCCAGATACAAAGAGGGCAATACCACTGACAACTGATATCATTCCAGCACATACCAGCATATGGCCTATAGTTTGCACTAGATTTTCATTGCAGTGACAGCTAAAGGACTTGCCTGATATCTGGGCAGGACAATGACAAACAACATCCGAGTATGAACCATAACCAAGTACTGACATCAAAAGTCCCATAACAACAAGTGTTGCACCTAGAGTTTTCATCTCTATCATGTATATCATACAACCATCATTTAAAAAATTGGCTTGTCTAGATTTTAACACTTGGTCGCAATCAAATTTCCACAGGTCTTAATCTAGAGGTTGATCCTGTGGTACCTGGTTGCCAGACTGGATTGTTCTGCATAGTATCATGAACAACACGTCCATCATCAGTGACAAATGCGAGTTTTCATCAGAATTACTACCTGTCTTGCGATTGTTCCTGTTTCCTACTATTACTGCATGAGACAGCACGTCAACATCTAGAGTTTCTGGACTTGTTTCCATGTATATAATACCCGATTTGAAAATAAAACGATTATTGAACTGTGTTAGTGCACATTGTTCTTGAATGATGAGGTAGTGGCCCTTTACAGGCTAACAGGCGTAGATAGGCACGAGGTCAAACACTGAGTGGGATCATTTGAGAAAGTGTGTGTTTCTAGCAAAGGATGCAATGCCTGATCAGATTGGAAAAATGATCAATTGATCATATCATGAAATATTTTAAATGAAGAGTAGATCTGTGTTTTTCTCGACATTTTTTTTTGACAAACGTTAGCCTAATGAATTATAAGACACGTATAATGATTATTTTTTTGAAGATGAGTCAATCTATTCTATCAGACAAGAAGATGTTGCTGCTCTCTTTTGCAGCAGCTGGTCTAACAGTAGCTGCTGGAATAGTTCACTTGCGATTGGTTCCAATGTCCATATCACATGATATCGGAGAGGGAATACTCTTTCTAGTCGGTGGCGCACTGCAAGTCTTTTGGGCGGTTCCTGTCATAAAACGATGGGGCAAGATATGGCAAATTATTGGAATTGTTGGAACTGCAGTATTTTCGATAATATGGTTTTCCACTCACATACACAATCTACTAGGTCATGGAGGACATGTACCAGGAATGATGGCAGGTAACATGTCGCAAGGATTCCATGGAAACATGTCACAGGCATTTCATGGTAACATGACTGGAGGCAATTTCCCAAGAGGACCCATGCCTACAGGAATTAAAAGCATACAACAGGTAGAGTATGTTCAGATGGCATTCATTGTTTTGTATGCTATCCTAAGCAAGATGATCTCAAACAAAAAGAAACAGGTCGGAATACCCAGTACAGAAGACAAGGACAAAAAATAAGACTTGCAAAGACTAGATGTAATCTTTTTTTGATATCAGACTGTTAACCCGCCTTATTATTCTGCGAAATGTTGGATTTTCATCGCTGCCTTGTATCTCAAGCTTGCCGTCCTTGTAATAGTATACAGCAATTTTTCCATCAATTGATACCATCTCAAACGAGTCAAGCATAGAATCATGATATGACGGGTATTGTGAGAGTATGAAATCTTTTGTAAGCGATCTCTTTATTGAATAAAAAAGGTCTGGCGGTACCTTGTTGTAGTTCACCACAATCATTGCCTTGTGTTCTATATTCATTTTTAGCGTTTTTTTACTGTAAAATTGCCTCGAATTTTCATTTCTTAATTTTTGATTCTACTGGTATGGTATGCATTGCTGCATATCATGCAATCTTGCAATTGCATTTAGTGCGTTATTTTTGTAATCTTCATTTCTTGCAAGCCATGAGGCAATATCTGTTGCAGTCACTATTCCTGCAAGACTGCCATCTTGGCCCACAACTACAAGACGCCTTATTTTATATATCGACATCATAAGTGCTGCTTCGGAAATTATTTCGTTGGTCTCAATAGATATTATTGGATTTGACATTATCTTGCCCACAGATACTTTGGCGGGATTCAAATCCTGAGATACCACCTTAGTTACGATATCTCTTTCTGTAAGCATCCCTGCCGGCTGTGCCCTCTGTGTCACCACAATGGATCCAATCCCTAACTTTGCCATTATCTGGGAAGCCTCAAAGACACTTGAGTTTGTAGGAATGGTCTGAACAAATTCAGTCATTATTTCCTTGACGGTTAATTCGCTCATAGAGAAACTATTTTGTATACAAGATATTAATTCAGATATCTGAACAATCTGAGTCAGTGTTAAATTAATTTAAGTTGGAAAGTACTCTTACTCTTGTGATTATATCAAGTGTAATCCCTGAAAAAATGAACTGTATTTAACAATAAAAAACCATAAACCATCAACAGAAAAAACAACAAAGAAATCAATCTTAGTTCGGACTAGCAAGCATTACATGATTATGTCCTTTTTGTAACTAAAAAGAACACCAGTCCAATATTTGCTTGCAAGAAGAAAAAGAAGATCTAACTAACAGTTGGAGTTATTTTTGCAATGTCCTTTGGTAACAATATGGTAAAAGTGACAGGATTGTTTCTAACAGAAATTGTACCATGATGTTGGACAATTATATTTTTGCAACTTGTCAGGCCCAGTCCAGTCCCATGTTCTTTTGTGGTAAACAACGGTTCAAAAATCTTTGACAGCAAGTCATCAGGTATTGCAGGGCCTGAATTTTGAATATCTATTTGGATCTCATCCTCTTTCTTGGCAAGCCTTATCAAAATTTCTCCAGGGGTTTTTTCTCCAATAGATTGAATTGCATTTGTAAACAGGTTATAAAAGACAACTTCTAACTTTGCTTTATCGCATTTTAGCGAGATATCGTTTTCTGGCATCATTATTTTTATGTTGTCTTGAACTGGAATTCCATCCAATGAACTGCGAATTATATCAGATATAGAATATTTTTCTATAATTAACGGCTGGGTTCTAGCGAAATCCAAGACACCTGTTATCAACATATTCATTCTAGCAACAGAACGATTTATTCTTGAAAATGCCTCAAGCATATCCGAATTAAGTTTGCCTTTGTATTTTATATTCATAAGGTCTACAGTATTTTGTATTATTGAAACTGGATTTCTCAGATCATGGCTCAGATCAGACGCCAGCTCGCCCAAAATTGCTAGTTTTTCTGCCTTGATATTTTTTTCTGTCTTAATTTGCTGTATCTTTGTAACAAACTCACATTTTAGACCAAGTGACTCGTGATGTTTCCAAACGGCCTCTTCATTAGGTGCCTCCAAGACGCAGTATAGCCTGTCTTCATGTTTATTGTGAAATATTTCCAGATGTGTTATTCCAAAACCATCCTTGGGTAAATTTACTACTTTTTCCAGATCTTCTAGGCTGAGATCTTTCATATTGTGACCATCTAGGAAGATTGGCATTAGTATTCCATAACCAATTTTCTCATAAATACCTTTTACCCATGAAGGCCTAGAAATTCTCCGTTGTTCAGCTTTCTGATCTTATGTTGCTATTTTGATTATTGATTAGATATTCCAAAGAGCTCTCAAACTCCTCATTTGAGATTTGTCCGTCTGCCCACCAGCCAGCAGCATTGCGCAGCCATAAAGGAAGGTATGATATTGAATCCGATGTACCATTTGTTTTTATGATTCCATAATCAATCAAGTTTTTTATGCCATAAGAATAGTCTACATTTCTAATCTGACCGTCATGCCATAACTTTGAGGCATCTTTGAACCAGGTTGGTATTGTCTTTGATGGCACTACAGCAGTTGACGATTGATTGGACGATTTTACTACTGATTCATAAGTCTCGCTTCTGGTGTAACCGTAGAGGTTTCCTCCGATAAATAATGCATAGAAATTAAATGGAGTGCCATCATCTTTTGGCGCTGCCTTCCAATAAGCTATGAACTTGCCATCAGAATCAGTTTTAGCAATTGCCAAAATTATATCAGGTTGTGTATACGGCATATCGTCTTCAATGAATATGGCGTGATGAGGAAGTGGTGTTCCACCAATATTAGTCAATACACCTGAGAATGTAGCGTTGTGACCTTCTATCATTTCATCTCCGACAAGATTCAAGTGAAGTTTTGCGTAAGACGTAGCGTAGACGCTAGGCAATCCCAGCAATAGAATCGCAATTAGCAAGATTATTCGCAACTTGAATTGTAGAAAAGACGTTTGATCTTATATTTTTGTCTTTGAATACCAGTTTGATAGATTCTCAGCCTTATTTTGATCCACCTTTTCCTGTTTAGCCAAAAGGGGCAGATCAGACAAGACCCAAGTTAACCGTGTGTGTTCTAATATGTATCAAGATACTTTGTTATCTCCCAGGGAGTAACTTCGATCTTAAATTCCTCCCACTCTTTTGTTTTAATTGCAAGATATTTTTCAAGTAGGTTGCTGCCAAGAGTTTCTATGACAAGCTCGTCGTTTTTCATCTCAGATAATGCATCAAGTAGTGAGGATGGTAGTACATTTACATGTCTTTTTTTAAGATCTTCACTGTCAAAATGATATACATTTTCTTCTACAGCTTCTGGAGGAACAAGATTCCTCCTTATGCCATCAAGTCCTGCCTTGAGCATGACTGCAAATGCAAGATATGGGTTGCATGTAGGATCAGGACACCGCAATTCCACTCTTGCAGACTTGTTTTGTCCAAACCATTTTGGAATTCTAATTAGCGAAGACCTGTTCATGCTTGCCCATGTTATGTAAACAGGAGCCTCAAAGCCTGAGACCAGTCTCTTGTAAGAGTTTACAGTAGGACAAAGAATTGCGCATATTGCACGTATGTGTTCCATCTGTCCGGCAATGAAGCTATAAGCTATCTTTGAAAGATTGTATTTGTCATTGTCGTCATAAAACAGGTTATTTTGGGTCTTGGCATCAAAAAGACTTTGATGTACATGCAATCCAGAACCTGCAAGTCCCATTATGGGCTTTGCCATAAATGTTGCATGCAGTCCATTTCTTTGAGCAATTTTTTTTACAGTATACTTGAGTGTAAGCAGCCTGTCAGCTGTCTCTATTGCATGTGCATAGTTAAAACCCACTTCATATTGACCTGGCCCTACCTCGTGGTGTGAGGCCTCGGTATTAATAGAAAATACACTCAGCGAATTCATTATCTCTTTTAAGATAGAATATGTCTCCGACGATGACAAGTCAAAATAACCTCCCCCGTCTACAGACAAAGTTTTAGATGCATCATTTTTCTTGAATAGATAAAACTCTGGCTCAGGACCAGTGTTATACTCGTAGCCTAATTTTGATGCCTCCAAGACTGCCTTTTTTAAAATGAATCTTGGATCTCCTTCAAAAGAGTTTCCATCTGATTTGTAAAGATCACAGATGAATCTAGCAGTCTTACCATTTTCAGAATCCCACGGTACTACACAGTAGGTTGTCACGTCAGGTTTTAGGAAGAGATCACTTTCCTGAATTCTTGCAAAGCCTTCAATTGAAGAGCCATCAAACCAAACTCCTCTGGTCAGGGCACCTTCCAGCTCCCTTGTTGGTATTATCACCTCTTTGACAACACCCAACAGATCACTGAACTGCAAGCTTACAAATCTGACTTCGTCATTTTTTGCTTGCTTGAGGATTTCTTCGACTTGCACATCTTTTCTTCGCAAGTAATGCTTAAAGTATTTTCGATATAACAAACTAGAGATTTATCATTTCAAGTTTACTAGATTAGTTTAACATCAAGATCTTGGAAAGAGAATGACCATCTGTCTTATTAGACACGGTGACATAATGATACATGTAATGAAGTAGTATGGCCCAAAGCATAGACCTCAAGTCTATTGAAAGTAACCTTTCAGTGGATGGAGTAGAGTTTGTGGGCTTTATCAGCAAGCTGGGGCGTGTCATAGATTATTCGTGTAAAAACGAGATCAATCTCACACAAGAACAAAAGGAGACGTTATTCATGTCAACTTCGCTAAATCTTTCAATGCAGAAAGATTATGACGACAATTTTGGGTCTGTTCAGTATATTGTTTCAGAAAGAGAGAACTCTAAGATTGTTTCCATACCTGCCCCTTTTGGATCTATCATTTTGGTCATGAAAAAGAAGACAAGACCTTTCTTACTTGTAAAAAAGCTTTTGAAGGCAATTAACCACGCAAGAGAACTTGAGGATAAATCATCAGTGGTGGAAAATTCAGCTGTTATCGAGGAGGTAAAAGCATGTCTTTGAGCATTTTGGAGATTAGATATTTGATTCGTGATGCGATGATTAACAGGCAACTTGTGGAATTTAGGTATGATAACCAATACGTGCTCGGAGAGCCGCATGTGTATGGGATAAAGATTAACGAGGTACATCTTTTGGTTTACCAGATAGATGGCCAGAGCAGTAACACAAGGTTGCCAAGCTGGCGAGACGTACGAGTTGAAAAGATTTCCAATCTTCGCCTGCTTTGCTATCATTTTCAAGGCAAAAGGACAAACGGAATAAATATTCAAAGAGACTTTGACAAA
>JASHNR010000009.1 GCA_030041535.1 Nitrosopumilaceae archaeon
GTGACAATCAGGGAGTTTTTCTAGAATCTTTGGTTAAGAAAGGATTTACTCATACTCCACCAAATCCCGCACAACAAATGGCGAGACAACCTGCTCCAATTGCACATAAGGCAAAAACAACCGCTATTTTCATAAACAATATATCAAGACAAATTACTTTTCAGATAACAAATGAAAATACTAAACCTAATGAAAACATAAAAGAAATCTTAGACGTTCTTTCACTGATTGGTTTTCCGAGTCAAGAATCAGTAGAGCGAATTGATATTCATGGGAATGTAACCATAAAAACACAAGATGTAAAAGCTTCTGATCTAGTTTCTTCTGTTATTACTGATAAATTTAAAACAAAAGCTGATCAAGTATTCAAACGTGACGTAAAAGTCATTGGTTTGAGATTATCAACAAAAGAACCAATCATAGGAGGCGTTTCGAAAACTCCTTTTGTGATTCTTATTGAGCCCTTATTCACAGATGATAGTGATACTAAGATGATTGCAAACCTGACTTATAATACAAGTAACGCTGATTCTGCGTTAGAGTTTTCACAAAATTTATACGAAAGTTTAAAGCAAATAATATCAGGATTTGGAGAATAGTATGTTAAGCGAAAAAACACAATCGGTCTCAACTTCTGGTAGTCACATCTTACAAAACGTGATTGACAAAAATATTATGGATTATCAAAAATCGATGCTTGATTTAATTACCAACTTACATCGTGTACAAATTCTTGTTCAAATGAATAATCTTCAAGAAGAGTATGATCCTGAAGAAGATTTCAAATGGTTCACATCGGGTGAAGTTGATACTATAAGCTTCAAAGGAAAATACATTGCAATTTGGAAAAAACAGATAGTCGGTAGTGGCGAAAGTGCAGTAGAAGTAGAAAGATTAGCTAAGGCTTACTGTGGAGAAAATTGCACTCCTGCAATAGTATACATACCTGAAAAAGAAGACGCTATTCTCTAAGAATATTTGTTTTCAGAGATTTTCCGCTAAAACAAACTTCAAAATTTTCAAAAAAGTTTATTCTGCCAAGTAGTTGCTGGTGTGGTTTACCCTCAGTAAAAGCTATTTTTGATTTGATAATATCATTATCTATCTTTAACTCTATTTCATGTAAATATGCAATACGAGACTCTCCAAATACACCAGCAATGTCAATTTGTATTCCTGATTTGATGTCATATCCAAGCACTTTACAATCATCCTCATTGAAGACGCTGACAAAAGCACCACTATCAACCAAAGGATAGAATGTTTTCCACTCACCCAATATGGATCTTAATTGTATTGGAATTGTTGGGACGTGGATTGTGCCAAATGCCTTAGATTGTCTTGGTGCCCAATCAAATGTATGGCTGTCATCGGTAGTCATTACTTATTTTACTTCTGAACTGCTATTTATGAGACGCTAAAAAACTTGTTAAGTTATTTAAATTGGGTTTTCCTGTCTTCTTCCTTCAAACTTTCTCAGGCCTGCAAGCATATTCTGCGTCGATACGTGAAATTTCCATTCAGAGAAGGCGTCAAAGTTTCCAAGTGCTTCTTTCTCGCATGCGAGTGTACCTGTCGAACTTTTTGGTATTCTTTCCAGGTATGTTTCCCTGCTTCGAAGCGAATCGAGAAGATCCATTCAAAATTGAGGCAGAACTGCGATATTTAAGTTACCGATTATTAATCTCAAATGATTAATATTCGCATCATTATTAATGCGACAAGTTTAGAGACTCCCACATGCACAGCTACGTTTGGCATCCATATACTCAGATGAACGAATGGCCAAACTTTGATGTCATTGTACGAGGAAAAGGAATGTGGCTTTATGACTCTAAAGGAAATCGTCTGCTAGATGGAGTTGCAAGCATGTGGTGTAATGTATGGGGTCATTCAAGAGATGAGCTAGTAAAATCAATGATATCTCAGACAAGGAAATTGCAGCACTCGTCTCTTTTCAATCTTACAAATGACAAGGCAGAAGATCTTGCGTCAAAGCTTGTGAGACTGGCACCAGGCATGTATAAGGTGTTTTATTCAGACGACGGCTCTACTGCCATGGAAGTTTCTGCAAAGATGGCTTTGCAGTATTGGCACAATATAGGTGAGAAGAAGAAAACAAAGTTTGTCACACTTGAAAATGGGTATCATGGAGACACCATCGGAGCAATGTCACTTGGATATGTTCCATCGTTTTTTTCAAGATACAAATCCATTTTGTTTCCTGTAATCAGCACTCCATCTCCCAATAGTTACAGGATTCCAAATGGTTTTACTTTGGAGGAATTTCAAAACCATTGCATAGATAAAATAGAAAAAACACTATCACGAAATGACAACATTGCAGCTTTTGTCATGGAAAGCGGCGCACAGATAGCTGGCGGCATTACCATATATCCGGATGGTTTTCAGAAAAAGATCAGTACCCTGTGCAGAAGACATGGTGTTTTATTCATACTAGATGAGATTGCCACAGGTTTTGGAAGACTTGGTTCCATGATTGAATACCAAAACCAAGAAAGCAGACCTGACATAGTATCCTTTGGCAAAATGCTAACGGCTGGTTATTTACCACTTGCGGTCACGTTAGCGAACAAGAAAGTCTATGATTCATTTTTAGGACAGTATCAAGAAATGAAGCATTTTTTCCATGGACATACATTCACCGGCAATCCCTTGGCTTGTGCAACTGCAATTACAAACCTTGCACTTTACAAAAAATACAATATCATCTCAAAGATCAAAAAAAGCTCCTCATATCTTCAAAGACGAATTGAAGAGATTTCAGGACTAGGGATAGTTGGCGATGTAAGACACAAAGGAATGATTATGGGAATAGAGCTTGTCAGTAACAAGATAACAAAGTCTCCAGTTGCACCTGAAAAACACATACATCAAAGAATTTTCAATGAAGCAAAAAAACACAAAATTTACCTAAGAACACTTGGACCCATAGTAATGATTGTACCGCCTCTTGCAATCCCTGAAAATGAACTTGACTTTTTGGTTAACGGCGTAATAGATACCATAAAAAAAGTCACAGAAAAAATATTGTAATTTGAATATGCCGGGTATTTTTGGAATAGTAAACCAATTGAATATTATCAGTTTACCATAACAATCTTAATTAATAGAACCCAAAAAAAATATCCTATGAATTCAGAACACGAATTTATCACTTTATGCAAGGACAAGATATTATCAGGTCATAGCATTACAACTCTTGACGCTGAAAGACTTGTCAACATTTCAGATGAATCATTACAATTCTTATCAGATGCAGCAAACGAGATCACGCGCAAGATAAGTGGCAATCTGGTAGATGTAGAATCTCTAATCAATGCAAAAAAAGGAAAATGTCAAGAGGACTGTACATTTTGTTCCCAATCAGCATTCTACAAGAGCGGGATTGATACATACAAATTATTGCCAGCTGATATCATAGTTCAAAATGCTAAAATGTCAAAAGAAGAGGGAGTCAAGAGCTTTTGTCTTGTTTGCGCATGGCGAGGTCCAACTCAAAGCGATTTTGCCCAGATTTGCGATATCATAAAAGAGATAAACAATAAAGTTGGAATTGAAGTAAACTGTTCTCTTGGGTTCATAGACGAGAGCATGGCATTGCAACTCAAAAAATTAGGAGTGAAACGATACAATCACAATCTAGAAGCATCAAGAAGTTTCTTCTCTAAAATATGCACGACTCACACATATGATGACAGGATGAATACTAATATGACAATAAAGAAAGTGGGTCTTGAACTGTGCTGCGGCGGAATCATTGGAATGGGAGAGACCAGAATGCAAAGGCTAGAGCTTGGCCTTGACTTGGCAAACCTCAGTCCAGAGGAATGCCCAATAAACATACTTGTTCCGCAAAAGGGAACTCCACTTGAAGTGCAGTCAAGGATTTCTCTGCAGGAAATTCTGCGCACGATAGCTGTCTTTAGATTTTTAATGCCAAAAACCATCTTGAAGATAGCTGGGGGTAGAGAAGTGTACCTCTCAAGCGAACAAGAAAAAGCTCTTCTTGGAGGTGCCAACGGTATCATCACTGGAGGATACCTCACAATAGGTGGAAACTCTCCGGTGGAAGACTTTGATATGATATCAAAGATAGGCCTTGAAGCCTAGGTTTAATTTTATAAATGCAAGACTTGCAGAGATAAAAAGATCCAATCTATATCGTAATCTGTTTGACAACAAAGTTTCAGGCCCATATATTTTCATAAAGGGAAAAAAACTTGTCAACCTGTCCTCTAATGATTATCTTGGGCTAGGGCGCACCAAGATAACATCTATGCAGGTCCAGTCAAGCTCAAGGCTGGTAGCAGGCAACGACGCTTTATTTAAAAAACTAGAATCTAAACTTGCAAGACACAAATACCAAGAAGCTGCGCTTACATTTCCAACTGGATACATGGCAAACTTGGGAATCGTTTCAATCCTACCACAAAAAAATGATCTGATATTAAGTGATGAACTCAATCATGCAAGCATAATAGACTCTTGTAGATTATCACGTGCAAAAAAGGCAATCTACAAACATAACAACATGCAAGACTTAGAAAAAAAACTGAGAAAAGACAGGCGACGCAAATTTATAGTTACCGAAGGAATCTTTTCCATGAACGGAGATTTTTCAAAGTTAAAAGAGATCTCAGAATTGTGCAAAAAATATAATGCATTTTTGATCCTAGATGACGCACATGGAGATTTTGTTGCAGGCACGGACGGACAAGGATCTGCAGAGTATCTCGGAGTGTCCAAAAAAATAGATGTGTACATCAGCAGTCTTAGCAAGGGCCTTGGGGCATTTGGAGGATATGTTGCCTCAAAAAAAGAAATCATTGAACTTGCCATAAACACTTCACGACCTTTTATCTACACTTCTGCGTTGCCAAACTTTCTGGTGCAGGTATCACTAGACAAAATATCCTCAAACAGAGAACAAAAAAGAATCAAGCTATGGAAAAATATCAGCATGATGCGAAAAGGATTAGAATCGATTGGGTACAAAGTAGGCTCTCAGAGTCAGATCATCCCGGTAATAATTGGAGATGAGAAAAAGGCCATTGAATTTGGCCAATATTTATCAAGTAATGGAATTTTTGCACAACCAATAAGGTACCCCACCGTAGAACTAGGTGCTGCAAGAATTCGAATTTCTGTTACTTCATGGTTGACAGGCGATACCATTACAAGATCACTTGATGTATTTGAAAAAGCAGGAAAAAAGTTTAAAATTACATGACTTGCGTTCAAAGAAAGTAGAAATAAACAAACTAGAAAAATGCTAAAAAATTATTTTTCTAATTTTATAAATAAAAAAGGTTCAAAATTAGAGACATCGCTATTCTAATTCTGAGGTTTCCTCTTGTTCATCTACATTTGCATCTACTTCGGTGGTTTCTTCTTGAATTTCTGTAGCAGGTGCAGACTGATGGGATTCATCTGATTCGATTGAAGACATGTTGTATCAAGTGTTTCATCGATTTAGAACCTTATTCATATAGAATTAGTTTGCATATGCGCCCTATGATGCCAGCAGATCAGATATAGTCATTACAATTTCTTGGTATTTCGTAGGAAGATTTTGTTCAAAAAACACATGGATGTGATTTGGATTAGATTTGGAACAAGGTATTAATAAAAAAAGGCGCCATCTAGTGCATGGTCGAGCTAAGCATAGGCATTGCAGTTGTGGCAGGATTGGGCTCTTTTCTTGCTCCCTGTATTTTACCCATGATTCCAGCTTTTCTTGCATATATTTCTGGAACTACATTGTCTGAGCTTCAGAGAAACAACGGTACAGTCAATCTTGTTGCAAGCAGACTAAATATTTTGTTAAATACAGTATTTTTCGTAGCTGGGTTTACAGTTGTTTTTTCAGTTCTAGGCGTTGTACTCAATAGTGTAGTATCAACTAGCGCAGGAAAGTTACTTGCTGACTTTAACCATGTAGGAGGAATCATAATAATTGCGTTTGGAGTGTTCATGTTGTTGTCTTCAAAAATATCCCGGCTAAATTTTGAAAAGAAGATAATTCCAAATAGGACAAAAACGAGTTACCCTCTCTCTTTTGTATTCGGACTTGCCTTTGCTACAGGCTGGACTCCATGCATAGGCCCTATCTTGGGCAGCATCTTGACACTTGCCGCTACCTCGCCTGGTCATGCTTTTGTTTTGTTACTTAGTTATTCTATTGGACTTGGAATACCATTCATACTAATGGGCATATTCTTTTCAAGATTTACAAGATTCATCAAATCAATGAGTAAGCATTTGAAATATTATTCAATCATCATGGGATCATTTATTGTACTACTTGGAGTCTTGGTGTACACAAACCAGTTAGCAGATATTGCAAGCTTTCCTCTGCTAAACAATATTTTGTTAGGATGATACCACAGATGAAAAAAGAGATCAAAAGCGCAATCATTACCGGAATAATCATCATAGCAGCAATAGCTGGCATTGCGGCATACTTTACGTCACTAGACCAGCCAGAAATAAATGAAAACTCTAACCTGCTTCAACCAACTTCAGGTAACTCGTCAATACCAATAAATGAAAATCAATATCCATTAGCTCCTGATCTAGTTGGAATTTCAGGCTACATCAATACAACACCTGATGCACTAGAAGAAGCTATGAAAAACAAGGTTGTGCTTTATGATTTTTGGACGTATAGTTGTATCAACTGTCTGCGAACACTCCCATATCTAAAAGAATGGAATGAAAAATATGCAGACAAGGGACTGCTCATAATTGGAATCCATTCACCGGAATTTGATTTTGAAAAAGATATCAACAATGTTGAGATGGCTGTGCAAAAATATAACATAACATATCCTGTTGTGTTAGACAGTGATCACGATACATGGGACGCCTTTGGCAATAGGTACTGGCCTGCAGAATACATGACAGATTATCTTGGGCACATAAGGCATGTGCACTTTGGAGAAGGAGATTACAACATAACAGAAACAACAATACAGCAATTATTAGAACAACGCTCGCAGGCCCTTGGATTAAATGTCAATGTCAACATGTCACTAGTAAATCTTGTACCGCATGAATTTTCAGACCAAGAAACACCAGAACTTTATTTTGGGTATGATTTTGCAACGGGTCGAAGTTTCATTGGAAATCAAGAGGGGTTTCAGCCAGACAATACAGTGACGTATTCACTTCCTTCCAGTTTGCAGCAAGATCATTTCTATCTTGATGGAGACTGGCAAAATCTACCAGATAGTATGAAACTGGCATCTGACACTGGCAAGATAGTGCTCCCATACTATGCAAAGGATGTTCACATAGTGGCTGCAGGCCCCAACGTGGCTGTACAAGTGCTGCTTGATGGAAACCCTGTTGGAACAAGCGATGCAGGACTAGACACACAAAATAGCACGGTCCAGGTATCAGAGAACAGGTTGTATAATGTCATTTCGTCCCAGCAGGCAGGCGCGCACACTCTAACTCTAATAGCAAAACCGGGATTTCAAATCTATACATTCACGTTTGGATAGTCGTGTCAATAATTAATGTTTCTAAATTCGAATTTTGAAACATTAATTATCAAAGGCAGCAAATCACACCTGTAACTGCAGCAATGTGTCACTGCAGTTACACCCATACACAGAACATGAATGTTTAAAATATCGATTCAGATCATGACACAGTCAAAAATCATGAACTTTGCAGCAAAATGGAACACCCAGAAGGAAAGCCTATCACAGAAGGTAATGGATAAGGTAAAGCCTGATGCTCCACTTAGGCCAAAGATTGATGAGGCACAAAAGAAGCTGCAGCTTCAGATAGCAAAACTTGACTCTATTTCACGAAAACTAAAGGAAAAAGACGATTATATTTTCAAAAAAGTTGTAGAGGCAGTAAGAAGTCACAACAAGCCATATTCTAACGCATATGCCACAGAACTACATGAGATTAGAAAGATGAATAACATGATAACAGGCGCAAAATTAGCCATGGAACAGATTCAGATTAGATTAAACACAATGTCAGAACTTGGCGACGTGGTAGTCACGCTGAGCCCATGCATGTCCGTCATAAAGGGCCTAGGAACCAGTTTGAGCGGACTCATGCCTGAGGCAAGCTCGTCAATGCAGGACCTGTCAAGCATACTAGGAGATATCATGGCAGGCTCTTCAGTCAACGCAGACAGCCAATTTGTTGTCGATACGACAAGCTCTGAGACAAACCAGATTCTAGAAGAAGCGCAAGCGGTGCTAGAAGGACATGTCAGACAGACAATTCCCGACCTTCCACCCAACTTGCCTTCTACTACAAAAGAGCAAGCTACTACTATTTAGAACGCTTTTTGCTTATTTCTGCAAAGTGTTTCTTTATTCGTGATATAGTCGGGTAACTATATCCTAGTCTCCTGTAGTTTGCTATCATGGTCTTCCAGTTTTTCAAGCGCCATTGAGCTTGCTCGGATGTAACAGAATGAATTTCTTTTTTAATTATGCTTTTTCTTCCTACTTTTAGAACGCCTGCATCCTTTGCAGTCCATCGGCTTTTTGCAAAATAAAGGCCAGCAAGTATCTCCTCCATCGGCATCTCAGTAAAGTACTCTTGAAGTGTCTTGATTTGATTATCTGCTGGCTTTTTGCCTACTAAAAGTGTAAGCTCAAACTTTTCCATGCAGACTTTTGCAAAATGTGTCTATTTAATGTGAAGATCAACTCACATAGACAAGTTTGAAGGGGAAATTTCAAAAACTTGTTTTAGATTGCGGATTTTGGTGTGCCCCAGAAAAATTCCTTTCTTAGGAACAAATCAAGCTTGTCAAAGCCCTCCAATGATATCTCTTGGTTTTTGAACATCTGAGATATCAAAAGTATCAATTTCTGCTGGAATTCTATATCATGATTGTGATAACGTTCCATCTTGTCTACAAGTTCTGTTAGTTTCTCAAGCAAAGGCCTGATTTCGTCAGAGACTATCCTCTTTATTTCTGAATTTATAGGCGTGATGCCTTCCTCCTGCCTAATCATGACACATAGGAGTAATGCCATCTATTTAAAGCCAGAAAATCACATTTTTTACTTTAGTGAACTAATCTGCGGTATCAGATAATTCCTAAACGTATTACATCATGCAAGATATTTTCAGTATTTCGTTGAAATGGCATTTATATAGTCATACCTTGAGTGATGCCTCTTTTACCAAGAAATTAAAATTTTATTTTATGAAAAATTAGCAAAAAAAGTGTTAGTTATTTTGTACGGTACAATTTTTTTCGTGATTAAATTTATTTTCCAATCAAGACAAAAAAAATTAGATCACATTCTTAAAATATTTTTTATAGATACCTAGCATTGAATAGTAACAATTGCTATCATCTACTTAATCTACAAGAAGGTGCATCCATGCAGGAGATAAAAACTGCATATAGAAAACTAGTACTCAAATACCACCCTGACAAGAATGTCTCAAAGCAAGACAGTGAGAAATTCAAATTAATCATTGAGGCTTATAATATACTTAAAGCAGGTCAAAAAAATCACATTTATACAAATCATCAAAGACCCCACGGTAAAACTTTTGGTGGCAAGGGTCTTGGCTCAATCCTACGCAATCTCAATCCGGAAAAAATTTTCAAAGAGAAGTGGCATAAATGTGCGAGAGATGCAGAAAGAACGTATCATGACATTCGCAAACACGCTAGAATAGCTTTGAAATATCCTGCAAAGGCATCAATGAGAACAGCCTCAGTTCTTGTTCATTCAGTCATTACACGATACAATCAGATTCCTTTCATCATTGACTCTCAGGTCCATGCCCCTCTTTTGAAGAAATGTCATGGTATTGAAATACACCTAAAAAACAAGGTACATCTCTTCCAAAGATTATTCCACCCCATAGCCATGAGAGCACTCTATCCACACTATTTGATAGATCTACGAAGACCTTCAAGACTAGACAGGTTAGCAACTGTGCATGAAATTGAGCTTGTCAGACAGGCACGAAAACTGTCCAGTGCAAATGATGGTACGTATGGCAACATACCAATCTCCTTTGATTATAATCCGATAAAACATTGCATGAAGTATGAAATACCTATGCTGCACTATGCCCAGATAAACAACAAGTTTGGGAAATTCTCTGACATTAAGAGAAAGATGGTGTATTTTGCGGCAATACCCCAGGTCATGGAATGCTACAGCAACAAGTCACATGGAGCCATGAATTCAGATGAGATGGAACTACCAAATGCCCATTATTATGGCAAAGTGGAAACAGGGGATATACTTATTGATCCTACAATACGGTGGAGGAATCGGCATCCTAGTTGTTTAGCATAAATTAGCACAATTGTCTCATCGTGTTTGGCGATAGCAATTAGATTTACAATTCAATAATTTGATAAAAATGAACTAGATTTTAATATATTTACAATCTAATTAACAAAAATTTAAAAATTCTCATGTTTTTATTCGCAACTTTATTATTTTAGTATATGAATCGATAAAGTCTTTGGCATACATATTGGCATGCCTTTCTGAGCCCTTGTGTATTCCAAGCTTTGAGTGAATGTGATGATAATACTCATGTAAAATAACAAATGGATTGCGAAAAATGTCAGAGTTTAGCGCATAAATCTTCTTTTCAGATGGCACATATACTGCATATACAGTTCTTCTTTTTCCTTTGACTGTTCCAACGGCTATTTTGGGGGTTTCAACTCGATAAAACTCACTTAGTTTGCCAAGTGCACCTTCAGTGGTTCCATCAAGAATCATCTGGACTATCTTTGCCTTTGTTAGATCATCAAGATCTGGCACGGATTCAAGTTATATGATATATCATATAAGCAGTTCAAAAAGCGCTAGTGTTTGTAGTACTTTTGCAGGGATTTATTTCTTGCAAACTTGACAGTCACACTCAAACATTCCTGCTTTCCCCATGCATTCCCCATGTTTTTCATCAGAACATTTGTGACAAAGAACCATTGTTATCCAATTCTTTGACGCATTTGGGGTTATTTTTACCCCCCTATTTCCAACCAAACCTGCCGATCATCAGGTTAGTTTCTGTCCATAAATGGCCTAAAATGGTCTTTTTTAAAAAAAATATTGTTTTTTTGAATAGACGTTCAAAGGTTAAACCCCTGCTTATTTTCTACGTACCACGAAGAAGGTGATTTTTTCAAAAAGCGGCATTTTTTGTGGGGGTTTAACACTTGTGCGTGTATATACGAGCCAAGGGTCAAAACACCCCCATTACATGGTAAGAGTTTGTGTTTCTTATTGGCGCACGGCTAGATGTTCAACCCCCATTTTTTGACCATTTTTTACAAAAAAAGTGTCAAAACATACTGGCATTTTATCATCCAAAAAATCAGATTTTATCAAAGTTTTTTGTAACAAGTCAAGATGTGATACCCTTGCAATTGCCAAAAAGTTAAGAAATTAATGACTAAACTGCAAAATCAGGCAGAAATTGGATAGTTTTGGTTGCGCCATATAGACGGCAGTTTTTCAATTTGCTCCAAAATCTCCAAAGCCGCAGTACTGTCCCTACGCTTTACTGCAGTTGCAAAGCTAAATCCCAATTTTATGGCATCAGGGGTCAGATCCTTTACTTTCTCAAGATTGCGTCCTTCCTTTCTCATCCTCTCCCCGAGGGCGCAAAATTTCCAGTTATCAGACAAAGATTGTTCAGTACAGGTCAGTGGTTCTCGTAGCCTTTGTCGCCAATCACTTAATTCTATTTTTTCTAAAATATTTTCAAGTTTCTGAGTGTAAAAGATCCTCATCTTTTTCAGTGTAATATTTTCCTGGCTATACTTTAGTCTTTTTACACGGGATGCATCACGTGGATTTGATGGTCTCAGGAACCTTTTCCCTGGCTTGGACTATCTCTATTTCCACTGTCTCAATTGGTTCATCTACCACATTTCGTTTAATTGAGAACATCTTGGGTTTATCAAAATCTTTAGTGCAGTCGGGACAAGCATAAACCAGAACCCTGTATTCGTTTGGAGCTTTTGGATTTGAAAGGCGAGGGTAGTAAACTAATCTTCCCCCACAATCCACGCAATATCTATTTGCGCGTCTTGTTCTGGCCAATGCGGACCTCCTGCATGTGAGAGTATGTAGCGATCAGTATTAGATCTATCTAGTCTAACAGAATAAACTAAAGCGTGATCGTAATACAATATTTCACAACTCGAATTTAGAAATACCTTATCACAAGCATGGTAATTCAACGCATTTTGATTTACAGATGCAAAAAACAATGTTTCATAATTCGAATTTAGAAATATCAACGCCGCCCGTCAGACTTGAACTGACGACCCGCTGATTAACAGTCAGCTGCTCTACCACGCTGAGCTAGGGCGGCAATAGACATTGTTCGTAGAATAAGCCGATTTAATCCTTGCTGAGATTACTTTTCGATCCCGTCTTGTTTTTCAAAAAGATAAATTCCGTCAAGAAAAACTCGCGAGTCTTTATTTTTGACTTTGGTATTTTGTTGAAGACTTGCACATGTTTGAGAAACATCAGTCAGGACAGGTCCAGTCACTATGACGTCGTCTCCTTTTGATGCAACCTTTGTTGCACCAAATATTTTGGATACTCTAGCTGCACGTTCTCCTTGGAAATTCTCCACATGCACACTGCCATCTTTTGCTTTGACTGTGATAGGAAAGTGTGCGTATACTATTTTCATCTTAAAGGTGTACCCAGTTTGCACTCCCTTGATTAGAGTCCGAACAAGCGACTCTGCAGTCTTGAAGATTGCATAGTCTCTCTTGCGAGTACCTTGAGATTTTAGCATTATATTTTTGCCATCTATTTTAATATCAATTGGGATTTTCTTGAAACTTTTCCTTGTCTTTCCCAGAGGACCCTCGACACTGAGAATTCTGTGGTGTTCGAAGACCTTTACTTTATCAGGTATCTCAATTTTTACCTCGTGTATTTCAACTTGCTCAGTAGACATACCCTATCAATAGTCCTCCAATACCTTTCGTGATTGCGTCATGATGTGACATTACACCTTGATTTGTTGTAACAATAAGCATACCTCTTGAATAGGACGGCAAATACTGCTGCTCCCATTTTGCATAGCCATCTTTGTTTACCTTGAACGTTGGAGTAATTGCTCCACACTTTGTTATTTTTGCAAGTAACTCTATCTTGAATTTGCCTCCTCTTTTATCGTCAACGTGCTCAAATTCTCCAATATAATTATGATTTTGCAGTGTTTTTAGCACCTCAGTTGCAATCTTTGATGTAGGCAATACCACACAGTCTCCCTTTCTTCGTGCTTCGCTGTTGTACAATGTCACAAACAAGTTTGCTAAAATATTGGTTGTTGGCATATCTATTACCTAAATTTGTTAAACCCCAATGAAACAGCTACTTCTCTGAAACATCGTCTGCACAGTGTCAAGTCATATTTTTGAATAACAGCATTATAGTCACCGCATCTTTTACACCATCTAGAGCCCTTTCCGAATTTGTGCTCCTTTCTTCCAGTTACCTTGTAATCTCGATTCTTGGCCATCTTATATCACTTGGACTCCAAATTCGCGCGCCATGAATTCCTTTGCATGCTCAGAAGTAATTCGGTGATTTAGACCAATACTTGCCTTGTGTTTGCTTCTGACTCTAATGTTAAATCCAGGTCTTGTCAGCGAGACGGTAATATTGAGCCCTACAATTCCAACGTTAGGATCGTATTTTACCCCCGGTATATCAATATGTTCACGTATTCCAAAAGAAACATTGCCAAACTCATCAAATGATGAGCTCTTAAGCTGACTTCCTTTGGCAGTGACTAGTCTTTTTATCAATTCAAGCGCAGGTTGTTTTCGTATGGTTACTGCAACTCCAATTGGTTCGCCTTTGTGTACACCCCAATCTCTTTGAGTGGCTTTTGCCGCTCTAGGATTTGGTTGCTGGCCTGATATTTGCAGTAATGCACGTTTTGCCTTCTCAATTGGTTCACCTGATTTTCCAACACCCATATTCAGCACTACTTTTGCAACTGTTATTCTTTTCATTGAAGATTCCATTTTTTGTGCCATATTTATCACTGGATTTGTATCACGGGTTTGTCCTTTCCAACTGCCATGACCAAGTCAGATGGAATTTCAATTTGTCTATCGTCAATATCAACCAAAGCCCTTCGAGGCAATACGAATGTTCCCTCTTCAATTTCTGCAACTTTTCCTATCTTTCCTGCGTTCACACCGCTAGTTACAATAACTTGTGCGCCTTTTTCGAGTTTTATCACATCAAGAATCTTGATTTCTGGAACTTGTACAAGACATGTGTCACCCACACTTACTTTAGTGTCAGAGATAAGAATTCGTCCATCATGGAAACCTAGTTGTGTTTTTTTATCCTTGATTGTGATTTTTTTTGTAACCTTTAGCAGTTTTTTTGTTTTTTCAGATGCGTTTATTACAATTGGTTTTAAAACAGTTAGATCTTTTGGAACAAGGCGATATATTTCCGGCACCCCTTGCAGTTCTACTACATCCATCAGCCCAATGCCGTGGTGGAGTGACTTGCGAACAACTCCGTCCACTGTAATTTTTCCTCCATATACGACAGATTTTACTTCTCGAAGAGAATCTGCAAGCTTTAGCGTGTCACGCACAAATACAGCCGTAGGAACAGAGACATCTTTTTTGTGACCTCCTGGCTTGACTGTAACTACAAATCTCTTATCCTTTCTTGTAATTCCCCAGAAAAGCGGGGCCATTTGTCTTTTTAATTTCTTGCTTCCAGATATGCTAACCATTATTTATCACTCTTTTTTGATTTTGGAGATTTTTGCTCTTTATCTGCCTTTGCAGTTTTTTCAACTGCTTTTGTTTCTTTTTGTTTTGGTTTTTGTTCTTTTGTTTCCTCTTTTTTCTCCTTTGGTGGTGGTGTTTCTTTTGGCTTGGCTTCTTTTTGTTCCTCGGCTGGTTTTTGTTTTACAGTCTTTGTTGGTTTCTGTCCTTCAAGCCTGTTTTGTCTCCACTTGTCATCAAGATTTAGAGCAGTAATCGTTACGTTAGATGGATGAATGTAAATGTCCACGTTTCCTCCCTTGAGTTTTTCGCGTTTTATTCCCTCTATTGCAATTCCTCGCTTTAGAGTTGATACGTTAGTAACTTTCCCTTCAATTCCCTTAAATTCGCCGCGAAGAACTTTGACGCTGTCACCTTCTATCACTCTAGCGCTGGTTTGATGTGGATATTTTTCTTGTAGTGCTTTAGAAAGCGGAGCGGCTAGTTGTTTGCTAATTAGGTGCATTGGTGCCACATATAACATTCTATGACGCATTTTAGATGGATTCATCTTATACCACCATTGATGCCAGATTTGCTATCCTTGGCCATTTTTCTGATGCTTCCACTGCAACAGGTCCCTTGATTTCGGTTCCTTTGATCTCACCTTCAGGTGTAACAAGTACTGCTGCATTATCTTCAAATGTAATTCTAACTCCGCTTAATCTGTGAACTGCATATTTTTGCCTGATTATCACTGCTCCAAATATCTGGCCTCGAAGCTCGCCTGGGCCTTTTTTTACTACAACATTTACAAAATCTCCTACTGCTGCTGAGGGGTATCTTGCCACTCTTGTCTTTGTCTTTTGCACCATCACTATCTCCAAAATCTTTGCACCAGTGTTATCTGCACATACTACTTGTGCACCAAGAGGAAGTGCTCGTGTAATATATGGTCTAAATTCCTGTACGCCTTTTGCAGAAACCGCACGACTCTTGGTTGCTGCCATTATGACACAACCTCCACGACTACAAACGATACGCTTTTGGATATTGGTCTACATTCTGCAGTTAACACAATATCTCCCTCTTTGATATCAATGCAAAGTGGCCTATGAGCATGAATCTTACTTTGGCTACGTGCATATCTTTTGTATTTTGGTACAAATTTAGGAGCCTCTTGCTGCACTACAACCATTTTAGGAGCCTTTGCGCTCACTACTTTTCCTTGAATGAGTTTTCCTCGTATACTCAGAGTACCATGAAATGGACAGTCAGTGTCTTTGCATTCTGATTTTGGAGCTGCAACTTGAAGCCCGATATTTCTAGTCATGCTTTCATTCCCATTCGCTCATATGGTCTTTTGGCCAACTGTGTTCCCTCGATTTCTGTTTGGTCATTGTTAAAACTAAACTTCCAGCGTGCAGTTTCTTTTGGAAATTTTTTGTTGCCTTTTAGAGTATTTAGCGTAAACATGAATTTGGTTTCATCTACAACTTTTCCAGCAAGGCCAATTATCTGTTTGTTACTTGACCCTACAATCTGTGCTTGTAATCCAATTAGCTCATGTGATGTAATGTTTTCTTTTGTTATCATTTTTTCTTCAACTCGTTTATTCTGGTCAGTACTCGTGCAATATCTCTTCTTAGCGGCTTTACTTTTCCGCTATCTTTTCTTAGCGTACCCTTAGAGGACTCTATCCTCAGTTTTGTCAGCTCAGAACGCAGTTGATCCAGTCGGTCCTTGAGATCAGTTTCGTTAAACTCTCGTATAGTCTTCATCTTCAGTCTTGTCATTACTTGAGCTCCTCCTCAACTTCTTCAAAGGTTTCAACATTTTCTATTAGCTTCTCTTCAATTTCTATTACTTCGCTTTCTGTACGGGGCTTTGTTGGGTCAATTTGTGATTCATCTATTATTTCAACTTCGGCAATTTCTTTTTCTACTACCAGCGCTTCCTTGGTCTTTGCCACCACTTTTCTTGCCTTTAATTCAAATTCTGGAATGGCTTTCTCCTTTTTGGCAATTCTAATTCTAACACCAATAAGACCCATCTTAGTCTCCACATGAGCAATATCCTCAGATACTATTACTCCTGCTTGGTATCCAGCACGCGGTAGGATTCCTTTGCTATGTTTTTCAAATGATGAACGATCTCCTCTGAGTTTTCCTGAAATTGTAATTTGCACACCCATTGCTCCTGCTTCCATGATTGTTTGGAGCGTCCACATGACGGCTCGTCTAAATGCAGTTCCTCTTGCAAGATGTTGTGACATTCTATTGCACATGACACTTGGCTCAAGTTCAGGACGAGGAATCTCTATTACTGAAATCTGCGGGTTCTTGAGAGCAAAGTCCTTTTCTAAAACTTTGGTAAGATCTCGAATACCACTACCTTTTCTGCCAATGACAATTCCCGGTCTTGTCACATGCAATCCAACCCTTGTACCTGTTGGAGTTTTTTGAATATCAACTTCTGAAAAACCTGACTCTTTAATTGCTTCTCTGAGATAATCTTTCAGGAGCATGAGTTTGTAGCTATCTTGAATTACATTTTTTACTGATGACATGTCAGAGCTCCTGAGCCACTAGCTCGACGTGTGTTAGAATATTTATTTTTGGTGTTGCCCTGCCCTGTGCACGTGGAATGAATCTTTCAATTCTTCTTCCTTTGTGAACTGTTGCGTTGATTATCTTTAATCTATCAAGATCCATTCCACGGTACTCAGCGTTTGATTCTAAATTATCAAGCAGACGAATAAATTCAGTTGCTGCCTTTTCTGGATATCTACCTGACATTACACCAGTGTCAGACTTGTGTCCTACTTCGTTGTGGTATCTTTTAAACGGCACAGCTCGTTCTAAATTGATAACTGCTTGCAGGTAGGTTCGTGCTTTTTCAATAGACATGCCTTTGATTGCAACTGCAACTTCGCGGGCATGTTTGTGAGATATTGTCTTCTCCCTCAGAGAAGCTCTGACATGCCGTGTTTTGTCATAATTTTGAAAAGAATAGTCAAAATGCATAAAAAATCACTTCAATGGAACGTACAAACTGGACCTTGATGCCCCTACACCAGGTGCTCCGTGAACAACTCTTTTGTTAGTCATTATAAATTCGCCAAGATAATGCCCAACCATATCTGGTTTGATATCAATGGGCAGGAATTCCTTGCCTGAATATACGCTAATAGTTAGGCCTGTCATATATGGTAAAATTATCACGTCTCTTAGGTGGGTTTTGATAGTAGTTTTTGTTTTGCCTGCTTTTGCAAGTTTAGTGTCTTCAAGTAGCTTTCTTTTATCGTCAGTAATTCCTCTTGTCAGTGATCTTCTTGCTCGCGCCGGCAAAAGTTCAAATAACTTTTCGAGTGACATGCCTTGCAGTTGCTCCAGTGACATTCCACGATACTTGAATTCTTTAACCAATTGGTTTCACCCTTATCTGAGTTGATTCACGAAGGACCATATTATAGCATTCCTATCTTAGTTGCAAGGTCTCTTGCTTTCTCTATTGTTGCAAATTTTACAAAAGCCTTCTTTCCATATACTGTTCTGCACACGTTTACTGTCACTGGGACCTCATTGTAGAGCACCTTTACTGCTTCCATTATCTTGGGTTTTGTAGTGTTTTCTCTTACTAGAAAGCAGATCCTGCTTTCGTTTTCAACTAGTGCAAATGTTTTTTCAGTTACGTATGGCTTGAGTATAATGTGAGTTGCTTCGTCTATGTTCATTGCATGGCCACCATTAATTCAAGATGTGAGGATTTTAGTTTGGCAAGCTCGTCTATTGCACTCTTTGAAAATGCCGTCAATCTTACAGGTCTTGCACCAGGCGCCAAGTCTATGACACTTAGGTTTCTTGCTTCTACAACGTCTACTCCCGGGATTGAGCCGGCTGCCTTTGAGAGATGCTTTGAATTCTTTACTACAAATAGAATACTTTTACCAACTTTGGTATTTCTGCCACGCAATCGTGTTTTACCGGAACGACGCTTCAGCCTGTCTTCAAGCCTTGAAACATCTTGGGAGACGTGTAACACGTCTAGGATCTTGTAGAGTTCTTTTGATTTTGTTACTGATTCTATCGGGTCAGATACTATAATCGGAAAAGATTCAATCTTGTCAACCTTGTGGCCTCTAAGTTTTATGAGTGTAGCAGACGAAGTTGCTGCAATTGCAGAACACAGTGCGAGTTTGTTTTCTTTTTTGTTCAATAATTTGTATATGACTTTTTCAGCAACTGGAGGATGTGCCTGTCTACCCTTGCGCACCATTGCAACACCACCACCTTGTCCTTGTCTTCCTCCTCCACCGCCGTGCATACGTGCAACTCTTGCTGCATGATGTCCTGTTGGTGGACTATTTGATTCTGCAACTACGTCCATACCAGCATTTGGATATCTGCCTTGTTTTTGAAAACTGTGAGACTCTAAATGCACATATGCTCTGTGAATAAGATCACTTCTTATAGGCGTGGAAAAAACTAGTGGTAATTCTATTTCTCCATCTTTTGCGCCAGAGATTGAAATAACTTGTCCTTTCATATCATTATCTCCAAAACCTTTGGTTGAGTAACCTTCGATACCCTATGTCTTTCTGGTGCACGAAGTTTTACCAGTCTTCGATAAGTTCCAGGAATTGAACCACGCAAAATAACATAGTCGCCGTGTACTACACCGAAATGTTTGAAGCCACCTGAAGGATTAATTTTGTATTCATCATTTTCGGCATTACTCATTATCATGATTCTGTTATTGTATTGTGTTCTTTGATGAAATCCTCTTTGTCCAGCTCTTGGTACAGTGTACATGATTGTAGATGGACTGATAGGACCTAAAGTACCAAGTGCTCTCACACTTTTTCTTGACTTGTGTTGTTTCTTTTTGACTCCCCATCTTGCAATTGGGCCTTCAAATCCTTTTCCTTTTGTTATTGCTGCAACATCAACATCGGCACCTTTTTGAAAAACTTGATCAATTTTGACTTCTTTTCCCAAAAGTTCTTTTAGAAACGTAAATTGTTTTTGAATATCTCCGCCTTTAACAGCAACCTCAAAGACATATGGCTTTTTTTGTTCAAGTCCGGCTCGGCTTGGCAATACAGATGTAATTGCAAAAAGCTCGTCAATGTGCCCAAGTGATTTTTCTGCCTTTTCAACGCCTTTTTCGTCATACTTTGTTTTGAATAGTCTTGATAATTCCTTTGGCAGATCTTTTGCATAAATGTCAAAAAGTGAGTCCAGTCCGTATCTATCCTTTGAATATCCTCTAATTCCAATAATTATCATAGGCGGTGTAACAACGATAGTTCCAAGGCTGACAAGTTGTTTGCCAAAATTAGGTGTCTTTTCTCGATCATCTACACTTGCAATACGCATGCATGCTGCCTTGAATCCAGCATATCCCAGCAACTTTGGCTGTTCATCTTGAATCTTAGGCCAAGTGCGTATTCTTGCTTCCATGCTTTTCGCTCGAGACCTTGGCAAATAGGCAAGGCTTCCCCTCCTTGGCTGGCTATGCTTCCTATGGCCCATTGATAAACGCTAAAAGTCGAGTACCCCATTATAAGTCTATTATTAGAAAATACAGCTTGCCATTATTTTTTTGTAAAACTTTAAGTTTTTATAAAAAATGCATAAGATTGATTGCAATAACTATACTTCCAATGATAACACATGCAATTCCCGCCATAATTGCATATGCGAAAAATTTCTTCTCCAACATGTAATCATTATACCATTTAATATTAAACTAGTTACGTGTCAGTATGTTTAAGATCGCAAGTGTTCCAAGTATTGCTTCTTCGAGTCTGACTGTTTCAGTAGCTTGGTCTGGAAAGAAATTTAGGATCTGTGATTTTGGAACATTTCCCAAAGCCCTACCCAGTATCTCGTGAACACCTCTTTTTGGAGAGCCAAACACTACCAAAACTTCAGAGTCTGAGATTTCTTGAAAGTATTTTTGTGTTTTATGGATGAGTTTGCCCTTTCTTGATGTAAATATGACAAAAGAATTCCAATTGGATATAACGCTGCTCAGACTTGATGCTTCTTTGACTTCATAGCCCCAATATTGCTTGATCTCATCACGCCTGATCTGTTTTATGGATAAATTTGGAAACCCTTCTTTGAATTGTACTGTGATTCTTTTTCCTTCGTCTTCAGATCCATGATATGGAATGAACTTGTCAAATCCAACATCCACATATTTTTGGCCTCTAGCAAAGACAACAACTCCATCGCGGATATCGCCTGGTTTGACTTTGTTTGGATCCGGCGTTTGCACATGGGATGGAATTTTAAGTGGACTTAGGCTTCCTGCAAATCTGAGCTCTTCTGTTTTTCTGTACATTGTTCTGCGCAGGTACTGAGGAGTCTCAAGATAGCGCAGCGTGGTGCGCATAAGTGATCGGTCACGATCCCTACCGTCGGACTCGTGGTACAGATAGATTGTGTTTACCTTAAACACAGAACAGGCGCGCCCAATATCAGAGATTTTTAATGCTTGTCCAAGAGGCGATGGCTCTTCCATTAGTGCTGAATCTGGAATAGCTATTGAGATTTTCAATATTGCAAATAACTTTGTTGCGCTATAAAATGCTAGATGTTACTTTTGCTGTCTCTTGGCAAAGTTCTCTTTGGCTTTGGCAGCATATTTTTCAATATCTTTTTCTGAGGTTTTTGTCATGAGCTTGGCGTCATTTAGAATATGAGCCATCTTGATATGTTTTGTTCCTTCCTTGTCTTCACTTACAAGATATATTGATTCGATTGCAAGTGACGCGGCATCTTCAAGCGACATATCTTTTTTGTAGTGTTTTTCAAGATATTCTGTTACTTGGTCTGAGCCTGCACCTATTGCAACAGCGTCATACGAAATGTAAGTACCGCTTGGATCAGTGAGAAATATGGTGCTTCCACTTTTGTCAATGCCTGCGATTATCAATGCAACGCCAAATGGTCTTACTCCTGCATATTGGGTAAATTGTTGACACTGATCAGCCAAGTGTTTTGCAACAGACTCTACCTCAATTGGTTCATCATAGATCATTCTGTTACTTTGTGAAAAGAATCTAGCGTTATCTACTTGGGATCTTGCGTCTGGGATATATCCTGCTGCTGCTACACCTATGTGATCATCGACTTGGAATATTTTTTGAGTAACATCGGAGTTTTGTAATTTTCTTGGTTTTTCTTCTACTGCCAAAACAAGTCCATCTTTGCTCTTGATTCCCACCGCAAGAGTTCCTCTTCTTACAGTTTCAATAGCATATTCGACTTGGTAAAGCCTGCCATCGGGAGAAAACACAGTAATTGCTCTATCATAACCTGCTGCTGCTGGAAGCATTTCAAAATTCATACCTTTGAAGGTTTAATTTAAGTTTATACAAGTAGCAGATCATGCGTTTTGAGATCTCTTTTCATGGTCATGAAAACATAAGATCACTTCATCCAAAAACAATTGAGATAACAACAGAGTCACATCTTACGGTAAATGGAGACTGCATCATTGGAATTGGGGCAAGTTCGGGATGCCGGGACTTGCCAGAAAAAATGAAAATGCTTTTGCAAAATTCAAAATCTAACGTTGACTGTACAATTATCGTAAAGGACTATTCATTCAAAGTAAAAGGCAGGGGAAGTGAGAAACTTACTCTGACAAACCCTCATGACATAGTAATCAGAAAAAGCGCTTTTACTTGTCCTAGAACCATGGCCACAAATTGCGATGTGGCATCGGACTCCATCCCAAGACAGATGATAAAGACGCTGCAGAATCCAGAAACTAGAGGAATCTTTGCAATAGAGGTTACCTAGACTATTTTTGAATCATGGAACCGTTTTCTTCAAACACTTTTGCCATTGCCCGATTTACAATTTCTACTAAAAGATATTCTTCGTAGTTTGTCGCGGAGTTATTTTTTGTGTTACTTTTTTTCTTCATTTTAGAGCCTGCAGTCTGGGCTATGTTTTTGATTACTTTTTCTAGCTTGACAGATGCGTCAACTATTGTTTTAGAAAAGTCATTTTCAAAATTTGGTGGAAGCTTGTGTCCCAAAACTCTTACCGATGTTCCGTAATATTTCAAAACTGCACCTCGAACCTCTTCCATCTTGACAATCTCAACAAGCCCAGCTTCTTTTAGAACATCCAAGTGATGCCTTATTGTTGTGGTTGCTTTTTTGCACCCTTCTTTGTGTAATTCTACTACAATCTGATCTGTTGATAGTTGCTTGTGGTACAGTATTTGCAGAATCCTGACCCTTGCATCATCATCAAGTGCTTTGGCTTGTAAAGCGCTTGTGGCAAGAATTTTGTTTACTTTGATTTCTTTTTGTAGTAGAGTTGACATTTCCTAATTTCAGTTTTAATACAACCTAAAAGATCACAAGATCATATTTTTTTGTCCATTACGTGATTTTTTTTCACGTTACAACCATTGTGGAAAAGATTCTAATTTTTTCTTCATGATACGATATTTATGATTCTATAATTATATTATTTGTATCAGTATAATGTGTATGCTATCAATACTATATTCATAGTAATGCTACGATAAAACCAAAACTGAAAATTTTTTGTGATTTTTGTGAAAAAGGGTAGCCCGGACAAAAAACAAGGCATGGATTGACATGATTTATGCCAGGGGCCTAAAACAAAATTCGAGTTAAAGACGAATTCCAGTAATGCGCGCGTATGAGGTTAGATATCTTGAGGACATTTCGTTGCACAGCTCTTGTGGAAGATCCGGGGCAGCAGGTACTAGCCCCTGCTTTCTTTCGTCCTCGAACTTTTTTTGCAGACCTCGAGCCGCAAGCCAGTCGCGCAATAACTGCTTGTCATAGCTTTCTTGTATCTTTCCCACCTGATACGATTCTTTTGGCCACATTCTGTATTCGTCAGGACCAATAGAATCACCTAAAATAATCTCGTCTCCTATCTTTCCAAACTCTAGTTTCAGATCTGCCAGTATGAATCCTGCTTGTTCTGCTGTTTCTGACATTTTTTGGTAAATTCCAAGCGAGGTCTTTTCTAGAAAATCATAGTCACTAGGGCTTGCAAGATTTTTTTCCAATGCGTCATCCCTAGTTATTGGAATATCATGCGTTTCAGATTTTGTCGTGGGATCAAATATGGGTCTTGGAAATTTTGCTGCGATTTGAGTATCAGAGCCTTCTGGGATTTTTACTTCACCTTCTTTCCATCTTTGGACCAGACTACCATAGAAATATCCACGAACAACGCATTCAATTGGAATAATATTCATTTTTTTAACTACCATCTTATCTTTTGCCTCTGTTTTGACATAGTGATTTTGGGTTGGCAATTTTTTAAACCAAAACTCGGCAAACTTGCACAATACTTCGCCCTTTCTCGGTATGGGCGTTGGAAACTTTACGTCAAATGCAGAGACACGGTCTGTGAAATGAAATAGAACGTGCTTGTCATCTAGTTCGTATATGTCTTTGACCTTGCCTGAGCGTAAAAACCTCAATCAGGCGTCATTGAACTGACTTGGATTTAAACTGATATATTTTTGACCTATTTCTAGAGCCCAGTTTACTGCCACGTTATCTTCAGGAATACAAGCGAGCCAGCAAGTTGGACTATACGAACCACAAGAACAAATGGCAAGAGTGTTGCCTGATACAGATCAAACATGAAAAAGTATGTGTATACGTTTATGGCGTTATCTAGAAACAACATTACAACAAAGAAGATCATTCCAAAATGAACTTGGGATTTTGTCTTGGAATACATCTTTGCAAATGTGGCAATAAGGACACTGAACACGCCCATGTTTGCCATTGCAACGATAGCACAGTATGGTATGATTGGAATCAATCTGTCATCTCCTGTTTCTTGCCCTTGTACAAGCCTACCACAAGCTCGTCAAAAACAACCATGTTTACCTCGATTAAAGTTGAAAGATAATAGACTGTGCCATATTTTTCACCCACATGTGCTACAAGATTGTTTTTTTCAAGAACGCCTATGTGGTGCTGTATTGCCCTATAGTTTAGTCCAAGCTCCTTTGCTAGTTGATGTGCATTGAGTGGTGATTTTTTCAATGTTGTAATAATTCTTATTCTATTATTGCCACCCCTAGAGTTTGCAAAGACCATCCAAAGCAGGTTCTTTGCATACAATATATCAGATCCCCTCTGGCTAGATTCTACTGTAGTATTGTGATATGACGAGTTTTCTCTCTTGTACACAGGTGCATCTTTGCACGATAACATAAATACATTTTTCAAGATTGAGTGCAAATCCTATTTCTTGCCTCCATAAGTCTTCAATACAATCTCATTGTATGTCTCCATATTAGCTTCAAAAAACGTAGAGAGAAAATAAGTAGCGCCATATTTTTCACCAACTTTTGTAATCAGGTTATTTTTTTCTAGCACTTCAAGATGATGCTGTATTGCCCTATAGTTTAATCCCAGATCATTTGCAAGCTGGTTGGCATTGCGTGGAGAGTTTTGCAGTGCCGTCATTATTTTAACTCGGTTTTCTCCACCCCTTGAGCTGGCAAAGACGAAGAAGAGAAGATTTTTTGCATATGGCAAACTCGGCATTTGAACGATTAGACATCAACACAATGCGGTTAAAGACGTTTATGAGATTGAGCTAACTAGACCTTGTATTAGAAAAAAGGAAAAGGGTTAGGAAACGATTATTGTTCCACGCATCTGCGAATGGATCATGCACGCGTAATCGTATGTTCCAGGGGTGTTGAATGTATACGAGAATATCTTTCCTGGCTTGATAAATCCACTATCAAACGTTCCATCTGCGTTTGCAGTTCCCGGCGTGACTGATGTGACAGTATGTGTGGTGCCATCTGTGTTCACAAATGTTACAGTTGTTCTTGCCTTGACATTGAGCATATCTGGCGTGAAGAATGGTGATTCTAGGCCGTTGATGTATACTGTGTTAGGTGGCGGGTTGGCATCTGTATCAGTTGAGGATGATGATGCGCCTCCAGTTGGTTCTGAGACAAACACGGTATAGTCAGTATAGGCTGCTCCCCACATGTAGTTTGAGAGAGTGCTTGGCTGGAGTTTAACATCTATAACATATGGTCCTGAACTTGGAAAGATCTCAGTCAATTCCTCCACGCCCGGATGCCCATGAATTGCTCCATCCATAGCCAATGGCCCTTCAACTGGTGCAGATTGCGCTACAATGTAGCCTTCAGTGGATATAGTAGTTTGCAGGTCAGGATGAATAACCCTGGAATTATCCGCAGCTTTTGTCACGGTAAAGATAAAAGTTACAGGCTGTCCTGCGACAATTTTGTTAGCAGTTGTACTAAACTCTAGATTGACTGCAGTTCCAGGAACTGTTCCATTGAGTGTATGTGTCTGGTCTATGTTTTGTACATAAACTGGAAACTCAAACTCTCTAGATCCGAAATTATTTTGTGGATCTGTTTTCCAGTCCTTTGGAGTTCCAGATAGCATTGTGTGAGTCCATCCTTTAGGAGTCGGTTCCAATCCCCCCATTGTGGTTCCAATTGATGATACAGTCAGGGATACAGTACTTTCACCTGCTGTTGGAAAAGCTACACTAAAGCCCATCTTCCCAACGTGGGAATGTGCAGTTGTTGTCTTGTAGATGAGGTTTCCATCTGGATCTGTAACTACTATTGCCCAATCAACATGGCTGAGCCTTGCTCCAGATGCCGAGTCTTTGATTTGCATCTGGATTGATGCTAGCTGATTTGTTTGAATTATAGAGGTCGCATTAAAGTCTACTGTGACGTTACCTGATGTCTTTGAGAGTGGCGTATTCTGCATATCGCTGTCTTGTGTTTCATTTGACTGATCAGAGCCCATCGAATCTTGTCCATCCATCATCTGTGCCATATCATGAGATGGTGCAGTCATCAAATTGTTGTCTGCAGTCAGTGCACTGGCTTGCCCTAATTCTGGGGTCTTGTCATGTGACATGAGGTCAAGCGGCACAATCATTGCAAGTACAGCAACTGTTGCTACAACTATTGTTGTAGTAGCTAGGTCTGTTTTCATGACATGTTTTTTTGATAAAATTATTTAGCAATATTTCAAAATCAAGTGCAAATTATATGCAAATCTCTAGAATTGTTTTTGCAGTCAGAAAAGATTGGTTAGAGTTATTGGATACAAAATATGAACGAGTTTTTCAGATTATTAACCGACCTTGTTGTACAAAAAATTAAAAATAGTGTGATGATATTACCAGCATGATCTGCTGATCATATCAACATCATATTCTAGTCAGTTCTAGGAAGGACAATTATCTCGCCGCGCATGTTTGGCGCGTGCATTGAAGACCAAAAATCGATTGTTCCAACATTGTCTGCTGTAAAGTTAATAGTTTTCATCTCTCCTCTGTGAATGTCAAACTCTGGAGCAATCCCATCTACGGTTATTTTGTACCCAGGTCCTTGGACATCTACAAAGTTGAGAGTAACTTGGTCTCCTTGGTTTACAACAATTTGAGAGGGTTCAAACATGAACTGTCTTACCTTCCAGCCTCCCATGTTATCGATCTTCTTTATCATCAAGCCGCCTCCCGAAGGAAGAGTTGAATTGGGATATGGTTCGGACGGGTGATCAGAAGACGGATAGATACTTGTTATGCCGTCTAGGTGAACTGTTGCGATATAGAATGTCCTCTGCGTTGAAGCAGAAGCAGTACCAGTTTGTCCAAACATTGGTCCTTCAAGAGAGATTGTGGCCATGACTCCAGCTACTGCAGCTATTGTCAGGCCAAGAATTATGCTCTTGTGTAGATTTTTCATATGGTCAGAGAAATGGTCTAGTGGAAAACTATTTAGTCATATTTCGAAATGACGTGCAAATTATGTGCAAATTGTTTTTTCTACAAGTTCTGCAATTTTGTAACCTTGGTCAAAATCAAAGATTTGTACATGAATTTGAAAAATCTCTTTATATTATTGCAGTAGCACAATCATGGTTCGATTCAATTTCATTAGTCTCTCCAGCCCCTTTGAATCGAACCAACTAAAATTTTTAAAAATTACAAGTACAAGGTGTTTTAGATTATTCCTATTTTTTGGATGAGCGGTTATCGCCCTGGCCTGGGATCACGGGCAAGGTGGTTGTTGAAACCACATTGTGTACCTTACGAATATCTTTTGTTATTATTTTTTCAATTTGTGCCTTGGTTGGAACCTGGACCTTTACAAAAATATCATATTGCCCATATGTACCAGTGACCTCCTTTACTCCATCAATTTTTAAGATTTCATTTAGCACATCCATTTCATGTCCCATCTTGCTTTTTACAAGAACAAATGCTAATTCCAATTTTATTCCCCTTTTGTTTCTGCTCTGCTCTTAAATGCGGGTTTTATTCCCAGAGTAGAATAGTCTCCTGAATAGCATGTAAAACACATTGAATTGTAATCCATCCCTACAGCACTTGCAAGGTTCTGAGAGTCGTTGTAACCAAGAAAATCTGCACCGATTAGCTGTCTTACTTTTTCTGTGGTTTCTTCTTCAGTGTAATTTTTTTCATCTCCCATAAATGTGACCAGCTCGTCTTGGGATGGAAAATCAATTCCTGCATAGCAGGGATATTTGATCTGTGGAAAAGTGATAACCATGCTAATCTTTCTTGCACCTGCTCTTCGCAGTGCCTTGATGATTGCCTTTGAGCTTGTGCCCCTTACAAGACTGTCATCAACTACCACAACATGTTTGCCGCTAATTACTTGAGTGATAGGAATAATCCAGCGATTAATTTCAACTCTGTCACTTTGATGCGGTTCAATGAAACTGCGCAATGGACCTTTCCTGCTATACCTATCCTTGAGCAACCCCTCTTCAAATGGAATTCCTAGCTCTTGTGCATAACCTAGTGCGGCAGGCCTTGCAGAGTCAGGAACTGGAACAACAATATCTGCATCCTTGATTGGATATTTTCTTGCTAAAAATTGTCCAATTCTCTTTCTGACTATATAGATATTAGAGTTCTCCATGACACTTGATGGATGCGCAAAATAGGTAAACTCAAAAGAACAGTGAGCCGGTTTTTTTTCTTCAGAGAACATCTCATACTCTAGTCCTGCGTTGCTGATTTTTACAAGCTCGCCTGGTTTTACATCTCTGACAAGCTGAGCCCCCACTGCAGAAAGCGCTACAGACTCTGATGCCACGATGTAAGAATTGTTATCTTTTCTATACCCTATAACCATGGGTCTAAATCCCCTAGGATCACGCGCTGCGTATACAGCGTTATCATCAGAAACAAAAGTAAAACAAAATGAACCTACCATCTCATTTTTCAAAATTGAGAGGGCATTGCCTAGTTTTCCATTTTCAGACATGAGCGATACTAGTCGTTGTGCAGCAACAAGTGTGTCACTTGCATTTTGTGGCGTAAATGTGCATCCCCCTACCATGCCTGCCAACTCTTCAACATTTGATATGGTTCCATTATGGGCAATGCACAAGTCCTTTACTTTTAGTGGTTGAGCGTTTTCCAGGTTACTTTTGCCAATGGTAGAATATCGGACATGTCCTATGGCTGCAGGCGAAGCATAATCTCGAGTGATTTTGTCAAATTCAGATACAGCAGATGACACGAGTCCTAGTTGTTTGTGTGGTTGTTTTTTTGGAACTGCAATGCCCCATGCCTCTTGTCCTCGATGTTGGAGAGCACGCAGTGCATCAATAACCATTGGTATGACGTTTGCACCATCCAAGCTAAAAATTCCTACTACACCGCAGTTTTCTTTAACCATGATTGACTAATGACCCCAACGAGTTTAACCATTTTTCTTGTGCCTTATCAACCATTACACTTGCAACCAACTTGGTTTTGTTCTTAAATGTAATACTATGGCCTACAAATTTTCCGATAGTTTCATTTTGAATCCCTTTTTTTTCAAGCAAAGATTTTACTTTTTTTATTTTTGATGGGTTGACTGTTAGCAAGAATCTGGAATGCGATTCTGAGAAGAGCAGTTCGTCATACTTGAGCTTCTCCGATGGTATTTTATCTAGAAAAACATGGCAACCAATGTCATTTGTAATACAAGTCTCAGATATTGCTACTCCGATTCCCCCCTTTGAGCAATCGTGTATGGCCTTTACCAGATCTTGGCTTATTGTTTCCAAGACTGCACATTGATTGGCTTTTGAAGACTTTATATCAACTACAGGACATCTGCCTCCTGTAATACCATGGACGTACTCGTAATATTCCGAGCCCCCCATCTCATCCTTTGTAATACCTACCAGAACAATCAAGTCGCCTGTTTTGGCTTTTTGTGGCATCAATGGCTTGTCCTCTATTAGGCCAAGCACTCCTATCAGCGGAGTCGGTTTGATTGGCCCATCATCAGTCTCGTTGTACAGACTCACTTTACCTCCCACGCATGGAATCTCAAAATATTTAGCATACTCTGTGATTCCTTCTACTGATTCTTTGAATGTCCAAAAAATTTCAGGATCTTCTGGATTTCCAAATTGCAAATGATCAACCATTCCTATCGGAGTAGCGCCAGTGCAGATTACGTTTCTGCAGGCCTCATCAAAGCATCCAATCACGCCCTGTCGAGGGTCGACGTAGCAGTGCTTTGAGTTACCATCTATCTTAATTGAGAGGAATTTTCCATTGTCAAGTCTTAAAACAGAGGCATCTTTTCCAGGTTTTATCACGGTGCGAATGCCAACTTCGTGGTCATATTGTGTGTATACCCAATGTTTGCTTGCAATGTTTGGGTTTGAAAGCATGGTAAGAATCGTACGCGATAGATTTTTTGGCGTTTCTGGTTTTTCAATTAAAGAGATGTGTTTCAAATATTTTGGCACACTTGAAGGCCTGTCAAGAAGTGGGGCATTTGCAACTACATTGCTTGGCAATTTGGCTACTGTCTGTTTTTCAGATTTGACTTCCATTGTGTTGCCATCAGTTATCACACCTACAACAGAATATGACACGCGGAACTTTTCACAGATTTCTTTTAGAGTTGCAAGTTTTTCAGGAGAGGTTATAACAAGCATCCTTTCTTGAGATTCAGAAACCATCAATTCTGTAGGTGACATGTTTTGCTCCCTTTTGTGAATCAGGGATACATCAAGTTCAATGCCAACCGATAGCGCATCAGCTGTTTCCGAGATGGCGCAAGAAAGTCCCCCACCTCCCAAATCTTTCATGGCCTTGATGCAGTTCTGATTTCTGGCATTTAGAATTACTTCAATTACTAATTTTTCAATGAACGGGTCTGGAATCTGAACAGCAGAGCGGTTCTCAGATTCTAATTTGTCAGATGCAAACTGAGACCCTCCCATACCATCTCTGCCTGTAGAACCGCCGATTAATACTAGAAAATCTCCCTTGTCAGCTCTGTTTTGTATTAGCCTCTCTTTTTTTCCAAATCCAACGGATGCAACATCAACTAACGCATAATTGGTAAAACATTTGTCAAATTCTATTTCACCACCAATAGTTGGTATACCCAAACAATTTCCATAATCAGCAATTCCTCTAACAGCATTTTTAAAAAGCCATCTTGCATGAGTATCATTTTCAATATCACCAAACCTAAGGCCGTCCAAAATTGCAATTGGCCTTGTACCAGCTGACAGGATATCACGTATTACTCCTCCTACTCCTGTTGCAGCTCCGCCATATGGTTCCACTGCAGAAGGATGGTTATGACTTTCAATGTGTACTGTAACAACATATCCGTCACCTACATCTAAAACGCCAGAATCATAGCCAGGACCTGAGATAACACGAGCTCCTTTGCGCGGAAGAGTTCTTAGGTGTTTTTTTGACGACTTGTAAGAACAGTGTTCAGACCATTCTGCTGCGACTATCTGCGTCTCAAGAAGATTTGGTTTTCGGCCTATCTTTTTTTCAAGATAGTCGGACTCTTGGGGAGTCAGACTCATGCAATAACACCCAATGTATTCAATAATGATTTGAAGATTAATGATGCGGGTTTTGCGTCTTGGGGATTGAGAATTTGCTCGGCTGATCTTTCTGGATGTGGCATCATGCCAACAACATTTCCTTCTTTGTTACATACACTTGCAATATTCATTGTGGCACCGTTGACATCTTCTGCATAAGTAAAGACGATTTGGTTGTTCTTCTTCAACAGGCAAAGAGTTTCTTTATCTGCATAATAACGCCCTTCGCCATTTGCCATCGCAATTGGAATTTTTTGTCCTAGTTTGAGTTTATTTGTAAAGGGGGTCTTGTTATTTTTAACAATAATTTCAGTCCATTTACAGATGTAGCTAAGTGAGGTGTTTTTTAAAAGTGCGCCAGGTAAAAGGCCACATTCTACCAATATTTGAAATCCATTGCAAACCCCTAAAATTGGCATGCCTTTTTCTGCCATCTTCTTTACTTCTGCAATAACTGGACTATGGGCAGCAATCACCCCTGCCCTGAGCCTGTCACCATAAGAGAAACCTCCTGGCAACACGATTGCGTCTATATTCTGGGGTAGATTATCAGTGTGCCATACAAGTTGAGATTCAACCTTGAAGACATCAGTTAGGACATGATGCATGTCCCGATCACAATTACTTCCAGGAAAAACGATTATTGCAACCCTCACAAACACCCTACTTGCCAGCAATATTAAATCGAATCGGGGTGATTGTAACTCTAAGACGTGATCCTAAACTTGGATTCATCAAAATCCAAATCTACGGACTATACATCGGTTCCTGTACCGCCCCTTGTTGATATTGCCTTTAAAATATTCCTGATTTACTCATGAGTTGGCAGGCCAATATGTCTCTCAAGTGAACACATGAGACATTCATAGAATAATCAGTAGATCAAATATTAGACCAAATAGATCAGATTATTAAATTTAGGATCTTTACTAGGTATAGTGAAAGATTTCATAAATGAAGATTGTAGCATCACTTCTTGGATTTTTGATTATACTGGCTTTTACACAATTTGCGTATTCAGACCAGCAGCCAACGCTGTTTCTTGCCGTACAGCCTGTGACAACCCCGACATTGATAAAAGCCGCACCTGTCCTATCTGGTTCAGTTACAGACATGAATGGTATTGCAGTCACTAATGCGACTGTAATCGTTACAATATCATCAAAGCAAACCGAGGTGCAAACAGATGGACAAGGAAGCTTTACTATGAATCTTTCATCAAAGTTACATGTAGGTGAGTATGTGATAGAAGTGCAAGCCTCAAAGAGCTTGTACAACAGTGCTCTCAGCTATGTCGAATATACGGTAAATCCTCCACTTGGAGAACAGGCTGCAGCCCCTCCGCTATACTATGACAACTATACACTATATCTTGGAAATGTGACAAGTTGGAATGACAACACAGGAATCTGCACCGTTAATATCGTTGATTCTCACAAAGCCATTAATCAAGCCTGCAATCCTGCAAACATGGGATTTGGCAGCCAGATATCAGGCAAGTCAGACTCTCTCTTGTCACTAATGCAGTTCAATGGCACTTACAAGATCTTCCCAGCCAGCATGTATTTCAGCACCATTAGACTTACTCCCTCGCTTGTGCCAGGATATCTAAATGAGTCCTGGAATTCTTAGATATACTGTTTAAAAAAAGATTCAATTACAATATTGTTTTTTGAATCTTGTTTGTAGAATTGTGGCAATATATCTGCGATCTACTGTTTCTCTACTAGAAGCCAATTAGGCAAGTTGGATATCAAAGAAACAAGACAAGATGGCACATATTGCATCTTGACATTTCACAATATGACAATGAATCACATACGAGATTAACAGAACCCAATTTATTATGCAACAAATGCCGCTAATGTATGTCAAGTATGCTGAGACTAATAGGACGCCCCGCTCCTGTAACTACAGCATTAATTATCATAAATGCCTTGATCTTTGCATATGGCATGCTCAGCCATTCGCAACAGCAGATCATTGTTCATTATGGATTTGTTCCAGACGAACTATTCCGTGACAACAACGCTCCGTTGTCTGATAGTCTCACGAGGTTATTTACGTCAATGTTCATTCACGCAAACATTGCACATATTTCATTTAATCTATTTGCGTTGGCATACATGGGAGGATCTGCCGAGAGATCAATTGGAATTCCCAGATTCATTGCACTCTACATACTTGCAGGACTTGGAGGAGCATTGCTTCATGGAGTAGTCGCGTCATACATACTATCAAATGGCAATAGCATTTTGATTGGGGCATCAGGTGCAATCTCCGGAGTTTTAGGAATATCAGCTGCAATGGGAGATATACGAGGGTATTATTGGCTTGCCATCCAAATTTTGTATGTCTTCATAGGCTCGTTTGCGTCAATTACCATAGCATTCATGGCCCACGTAGGAGGATTCCTCACAGGATTACTTGTGACAAAGGCCATGATAGAGCATGAACGCAGAAGAAGAAAATGGTATTCTGATACTTTTTCTACATGACTTGTGCAAATCAATTCTTTGTTTTAAAGCCATATATTGCAACCAAGAATCGTGTTACTAGAGATACCATAGGAAACTGCAAAACATGATCTTGGTAGGAATTCACAGCTTTGCAGTCTCTTATGAAAAATTATGCGGTGCACATAATTAAGAAGGGCGTATACTAAGCAACTAACTGCAAACTAAATTAAGACTATTATGCATGAAATATAATTTGTCTTGATTTTTGCAATAATTTATTAATTTTGTAGCTAAACTACAACAAATCGTTTTTATTCTAATACTCTTTGGTACTAGCTATGGGCCTAGTTCGCGACATAATGGTCAACAACGTCATCACGATCGAACATAACAAGACGGCAAAAGATGTTGCAGTACTAATGGCAGAAAAAAACATCAGTTCACTAGTGGTAGTAAAGGAAGGAACCCCTATAGGATTGGTAACAGAAAGAGATCTTGCTCACAAGGTTTCAACTACAGACAAAAAAAGTTCCGATGTTCCAATCTCAGAGATAATGTCTCCAAACTTTAGATGGGTGGAACCTATGACGCCTATTGAAGATGCCGTACAGAAAATGACAAACAAGAACATACGAAGGCTACTTGTTTTAGCTGATGGAAAATTGGTAGGCATCATAACAGAGACAGACTTGGCAAAATATCTTCGAAGCAAACTTCTCATAGATGGAGCCATGGAAGATGTGACTGCGCTGAACCGAAAAGTCGTAAAAAACAGTTAGGCGTCAAAAGTCTGAACTGATACTTTGCTTACTAGAGGATTGTATATTCTAAATTCATTGCACAAATCCATGACAGTCTTCTCGGCCAGATCCTTGTTCTTTGCCTCTATCTGAAACCTTAGCATCTTGGCAGAACGGACCTTCTTGACAGATGTCTTTTTGTCTTTCAAAATGAGATCATTTAGAATAGTATTACCCTCTGGGTCAACTATTTCCGGTTTATTCTCAATTATCACGTTAACCAAAAAAGCAGGCATGAAATCCGTCGAAAGATAATTAATTTAAAGGTGCTGTCAAGTTAGCGGAAGACAAATCCCATCACTTGACTTGACAATACAAATAAGCCTTGGCCAGAGTGCTGTCATGGTATCACTTTTTGATCCTACAGAATACAAGATTAATTCAAAGGCCAACTGGAATGTTGTTGCTCCAGAATACCATTACAACTGGGCCAACAAACATGAAGGTCCATTCAAGTCTACTGCAAAAGTAGTCAATCTGGCAGAAATAAACTCATCAGACAAGGTATTGGACATTGCATGCGGAACAGGCGCTGTTTCAGCTGAGATATTTTGCCACCTTGACAAGACAGGCCTACTAGTTGGAATAGACATGTCAAGAACAGCTCTCTTCATTGCAAAGAAGACTACACATGGTCCTAATGTGGATTTTTTCGAGATGGATGCGGAAAATCTCGGATTTAACTTTACGTTTGACAAGATATTATGTCAGTATGGACTCATGTTTTTCCCAAATACTGCCAGAGTGCTAAAAGCAGTTAGAAAAATTTTAAAACCTGATGGAAAAATTGTTTTTGCAGTTCATGGAACAGCAGAAGAAGTCCCATATTTTAGTAGTATAATGTCCTCCGTTTTGAAGTACATGCCAGACATTAGACCCAAAGGCACACCAACAGTACACAGGTTTGGCAACAGTGATGACTTGAAAAAAGAGCTTGCAAGTGCTGGATTTTCTGATGTGTCAATAACAAGACATGTTTTTAGCTACGAAGCAGGAACTTTTGAGGAATACTGGCACGATTACATGCATTCAACTGCAAATTCCATAAGGCCCAAAATTGAGAGCGCGGGAAACAATATCACTGATAAGATAAAAAACGATTCACGGAAAAACGCCGAACGCTACATAAAAGACGGAAAAACAATTTTCCCATGGACTGTACTGACGGCTTCTGCCTACAACACATAATAATCAAAAACATCTATGAAATTTTTATTGCATTGGTCTTAAAATCAGAATCATACCAAATGGTTCTTGCTTCTCGTCTCTTAGATGAAAATGTGTTAAATGCAACATGCCCGAAACTTTTGTTTGCGATTGCACCATGCCAATGAAGTGTATTTTTTGGAATGTAAACGGTATCACCGGTCTTCAAGACAAGTTTATCATCCTGCTTGATTCTAACATTTTTACCTTGAATCGAACCCTTAAACAAGACCAGAATGCCCGTACCTTGGGTTACAACTAGTGTTTGCCCCCCTTCATGATAATGAACCTTAGTTCTTGCACCGCTTTTGAAGGCTGCATAGTATACTTTGTGATCCGTGACACCTATGTTTTTTGAGATATCGTGTAAAATGACATTTCCTAGAAAATATTTCCTTTTTGAAGCCAGAAGAGACTTGTCAGGCTTTATCTTGTTGAAGTTTTCTTTTTTCATTTTTTGATTTGAAATTGCATTATAATTAGCCGTTTCCTTTGTTGGTACCATGATGTTTTACAGCACAAAATAATTTTTTACAAGTAGGTTTTCAGGCAAATGAATGCGTTTAGCAGCCCCAAAAATTAACAGAACTCTGATCGTCTAGATATCACGCAATAACATTTTAAACCACCCTCCAAATGCAATTACCTAGCGCCAATGTAGCTCAGCCTGGCTAGAGCATCTGACTTGTAATCAGAAGGTCGGGGGTCCAAATCCCCTCATTGGCTTTAATATTTCATCTCGAGTATTTACTGTAGCACGTTACAGGGGGAAAGACATTAAGCGCCAAGACCTGAAAAATCGACTAGGTTAATAGCAATCCTGTGTAAAATACTGTCAAAATGATAGCATCCAGGGATTTTAACAAACTTTGTGAGAAAATAATGAAAATTGATGCAAAGATACGATTTGTCGGCATGATTAACCAAGATGGCAAATTAGTAGGAGGCGGAATGAAGCAGGGCATCAAACCCCTAGGGGATAAAAAAGACGATGAATCACTCTACTGTGGCATAGTTACAAGAGCCAAGATGCGCCAGGGGTTTGACAGGGTGCTAGGACAAGTTTCTTTTGCCATGTCATACAGGGAAAAAGTTGTAATCATGAGTTTTCCTGTAAGAGAGAATCTCCTTCTCTTGTCTGCAGAAAAAGAAATTGATTTATCTGCAACTCCGTTTAAGGTACTAGGCCTATTGCGTCACTGATTACCTGTCAGTCTACATCTTTAGAAAATTTATCAATATTTCAAAAACTAGATGTTTTTCAATTTTGGTCTGGCATGTAGAATAGACAAAGTTAAGTAATTTGCATATTTGAGAAAAGTATGGAGAGAGGGTTTGTCTTGATAAATTGTGATATTGGTGCAGAAGAGTATGTAATGGAAGAATTAAAGCTCCTGTCTCAAGTCAAAAGTGCCCATGTGACTTTTGGCGCATATGATGTCATAGCAGAATTGCAAGCTCCAACTTCAGATGAATTTGATCAGACAGTGTCTCGCAAGATTCGAACCATTTCAAGAGTTGAGAGCACCATGACTTTGAAAGTAACTACTTCTGAGTAGGATTTCTGATATTTTCGTATTCAGATAGCTTTAAAAAAACGCTAAACTTGCTGATAATTAGTTGGAAAAAATCGATTACGAAGGGACAGTCTGGGCCATAAATCACGGTCTCCCCCAGCCATTGCTTGATCACTGCATCAAAAAGCTAGTAGAGCATGGAATAAAAAAAGACGACATCAAATTCACAGATGCACCTAGTGATGTAAAAATTGGAACCGTTGTGGTAGATGTTTGGCCATACCATCTTGAAATAGGGCGCGTCAGGACTACAAGAAATGATTCCTACATCAGCGGCAGTATAATGATAATTGAGCTAAAAGCTGACCCAGAAGGAAATTACATAGATTAGATAAATCAAAGATAGATACAGCAAACGATTTATTTCACATGACAATCTAGCCGATTTGTGAAGAAAATACCAAAGCCTCCAGATCCCAAAAGACGTTTACAATTTGCAATCATGATAGGAGTTATCATAATAATCGCAGTAATTGCTTTCAATTATTATTTGGACCAAGCCAACTTGGCAGGACAAAGATTTGGCGACAATCTGGCATTTATCCAGTCAGAATTAAAAAATCAGACCATTAGTTTTGATGCCAATCTTACAATGTATGAGAAGGGCAAGATAACAAAGGATCAGATGCTAAATGTAACAGATGCGCACATTGCAGTGATGCAAAATATACTAACCTCGTATGGCGATTTGAATCCACCTGAGCCCTTTGTCGCGTCATTGCAGCTCTTCAGACTATCAACACAGACACAGCTAGAAAGCGACAACCTCCTAAAAGAATGGATTCAGACTGGAGATAATTCAACTAGAGCAAAATCAGACCAACTACTACAAGACTCATTTCAATACGAGATGAATGCGCTACAGTCTTTTAACAATGCAAAATCAGGCAGCTCACAGTAGACCATCTGCGTGAATCAAGTCCAGTATTTTTCCAATCTCGTTTTGTATGGCATTTTTTTCAAGTTCTAGTGGGGATGGAAATACCAGATCCAAGGTAATGCTTAGCATGTCATGATCTGTGTGAGATATCGTGATCTTGTGATGCCTTATGTGGTTGTTTGTGATAAAATCAGACCACATCGTAACGCGTTTTTTTACATCATCTAGTTGTTTTAGCAGGTATGCAAAATGCATCTCTCTGTCTTCCCCAAAGATTCCAAATTTTACCATTGGAATCATAAGATATCCGCTTTTGACAGTTTCATGCCTCTTATGCATTTGTTCTATTACTTCGTCTGCCTTTTCTTCTGGATAGATGGCACCATATTCAGGAGCAAAGTAACCAGCTACGTTTTTTCTCTGGTCATATATTTTAAAATAATATCCCTCTCGTTCTACTTTCCACATTATACTTTACCTAAAAACTACTTCTTGATTAGTATATGGAAACGGTGTTAAGGCATTTTCCACAAAAGTAACTCTTACCAGTATTAAATACGGTTGAGTTTTTACACTGTGGACATTCCCTATTGATGCGGTTAATTTCAATTGGCACAGATTACCGTTGTTATTTTTCTACAAAAGAAATGAGGTCAAATTATATTTGCAAACTCTCTAAAATCTCACATTAATTTGCAGGCATTAAACATTATAAAGAATAAGACTCAACTCTAGTTTGTGATTTCTGTAGCAACTAGGAGCTTTATTGACAGCCTAGTTGATTATTACATAAGCGAGGCATCGTCATACAAACAGATGGCAAAGTCATATGCCGATGAGGCAGGCGATGTTTCTGCGGCTGCCTTTGGCATCATCCTAGGCTCCATTTACTCGGCATTCATCCAATCATATACCAATTTGCAGCAAAAACCATCCTTAGAAGACATACATGAATTCACACAAATAATTAAAAAAAGAGCAGCCCAAATAAAACGAAGTATACTTGATGCAACACCATAGATACTCCGATAATATTTTGACAAAAATAACATTTTTCCAGGTCATCATTAGACTTTTTAATGCACCCACAAGAAAATGCTAATAAGATTTGAACCAGAAAACATGTGCATTACTTTTTGGCATGCTACTTGCAGTGTCCATACTTGGAATTACTGGCAGTCCTTTAATGCAGAATCAACAAGTGACAAAATCAGCATTTGCACAATCTAGTAACGATACCTCAGACACGCAACCTTCCAACGTAATTTCCATATACGTTCCATATTGGATTAAAAACAATACCAATTTGTGGGTTCAAGGAAAACTTACTGATTCACAATTTGTTTTGGGCATACGATATCTTGACGCAAATGGCATCACACTGCTTCCTCATGGATATAACGTTGCTCTGCAACAACCTATCCCCCCATGGATAAAAAATGTTGCCAGTTGGTGGATAAATGGAAGTGTTTCTGATTACGAGTTTCTCTCAGATATACAATATTTGGTCAACAACGGAGAGATCAATCTCAAACCTTCTGGAAATCAGACCACGGAGCAGGACTCTAACTTGCTAATGGATAATTTCCCAAAAGGCAAGATCAAAATAGATAACATGACACTGGATGTCCAAATTGCAGATACGCCAGACAGGATGACAGAAGGGTTACAATTTCAACAGCCACTTCCATACAATCAGGGAATGATCTTCATATTCCCACAACCACAGATAATTTCAATGTGGATGATAGACATGCAGTTTCCACTAGATATGATTTGGTTTGATAACAATGGTAACGTGATAGACATTGAAAAAAGCTTGCCGCCCTGCCATGCCAATTCTACATGCCCAATCTATACGGGCCAAATGCAAAATGCAAAATATGTTTTGGAAGTAACTGGTGGCTTTGCAAATAAATTTAACATAACTGAAAATTCACGATTTGTTCTTTTACAAAGTTAAATTGTGAGATATTTCTTAATCTATTCTAGCACATGGACATTGGCCAAGCCATTACATACACAAGTCACATTTCAAATGACTTTCCCAGCACATACAGATAAATTCTGACACTTTGAACCATAATTCATGTCTGAAGTTATACAATACCAGATACAACAGCTAGTTGACAATGGGCAGACAGTACAGCTTGCCCTTGTAGAAGATGTGCAGACAGAGCCAGTTTCACAAAAACAACTAATGCTAGAGGCCATAAATAAAAAATTAGACCCAGAATTAAAAGACCAGATTCTTCCATTTCTAGAGGCAATACTTCAGGCCCAACCTACTATTGCAATCAAGAGCTATGCCCAGACTACCATAACAATAACCATGCCAAAGCGCAGGTATGAGAGAATGGGCAGCCCTCAAGTAGGACAAAGATTAGAGATCAATATCAAAAAGATCTAGAGAAGCTTCTCTACTTCATCTATTGTTTCTAGCGGCAATGAACACGTAAAATCCTTGCATATATAGACTTGGGTCTTTGTCTCGACAAATTCTTTTCCTGCAAAAAATGGCAATGGTCGCAGATCCTCGAGATTTTCTTTGGCATCCACGCCTACAAGTATTGATTCTGGAAGAAATCTCTTTTCAAGATAAGTGCATAGTTCCTTGTTGGCGTAGTTTACCATAGTTATCTCGATTGGTTTTTTGAGATACATGTAAATGACATTTAAAAGCTGACCGAATCCAAATGGATTTTCTGCCGCCATTGTAGAAAGCGATTCCATTATCTTAAGTGAGACATCAAAGTACCTCTTATCATATGTGATATGATATAGTCTCAACAATGCCCCGGCTGCAACAGAATTTCCAGAGGGAAGAGACAAGTCATAGATGTTCTTTGTACGTATGATTAGCGTTTCATGATTATCTGCAGTGAAAAAGAAATTCTTTTCATTTTCATCCCAAAAGTGTTTTAGTAGATAATCTGCATAATACATAGCAAGATCCAAGTATTTCTTTGTAGGTTTGGCCTCAAAATAATCAAGCAACGCATTTACAAAATATGCATAATCGTCAAGATACGCTCTGAGTTTTGCTTGCCCATCTTTGTAAGTATGTAACAATTCTCCGTTTTTTACCATTTTTTCTTCTATAAACTTGATACAGTTTTCTGCAGCCTTTAAGAAATCAGTGTTTCTTGTAACTCGGTATCCCCGTAGAAATCCCGTTATCATAAGCCCATTCCAACCTGTGAGGATCTTTTCATCTCTACCAGGCAGCACACGTTTGCTTCTTGCTTCCAAAAGCTTTACCTTGCTTCTTTCTAGCATATCCTTGGCTTCAGATTCAGTCTTGCCAAATTGAAACGCAATAGAGGATATGTTTATGTTATTATGCAATATGTTGTGGCCCTCAAAGTTTCCTCCATCTACAACATCATAATACAGGCAAAACATATCAGCGTCATTTCCAAGTATTTCTCGAATCTCATTTTTTTTCCAAACATAGTATTTTCCTTCTTCGCCTTCCGAGTCTGCATCTTGCGCGGAATAAAATCCCCCATCAGGCGAGGTCATTTCCTTCAAAACATATCCCAGTGTGCGATTTATCACATCAAGATATTTTTCGTCCTTTGTTACCTGATATGCCTCAGCATATACAACTGGCAGCAATGCATTATCATACAACATCTTTTCAAAATGCGGTACAAGCCACCTAGAGTCTGTGGAATATCGGTGAAATCCTCCCATAATTTGATCATATATTCCCCCATTTGCCATTTTTGTCAGAGTTTTGAGTGTGAATTCCTGAAACTTTGAGATTCCAGAGAGTTTAGAGTATCGTAACATAAATGACAGATTTGCAGCATTTGGAAATTTTGGGGCACTGCCAAATCCTCCATTTGTTGGATCCCCCAGTGAAAGCAAGTTTATGGCAGCTTCGTCAAGTATTGATTTGTCTAATTTTGTAGGCATTGATATGGACTCGGTTTTTTGCAGCGAGTTGACAAAATTCTCCGCTGCAGCCTCTACGTCATGTGGCTTTTCCTTCCAAGATTGCGCAAGCTGCCTTATGATGCTTCCAAAACCGTGCCTTCCGTAGTTGTCAAGCGGTGGAAAATACGTTCCAACATAGAACGGTCTCTGATTTGGCGTAAGAAATACGCTAAGAGGCCAACCACCGCTGCCCGTAACTAGCTGACACACTTTTTGATAAATATCGTCAATGTCTGGTCTTTCCTCTCTATCTACTTTGATATTGACAAAGTTTTCGTTCATTACTTGGGCAATCTCTTGGTTTTCAAAAGACTCGTGTGCCATAACATGACACCAATGGCACGCACTATAACCTACGCTGAGAAATATGGGCTTGTTCTCATCCTTTGCTTTGTTTAGGGCTTCATCACACCATGGATACCATTTTACTGGGTTGTAGGCATGCTGCAAAAGATATGGGCTGGACTCGTGAATTAACTTGTTTGGTTCCACTATTTCTAGAATTGAAAATGACTATTTGTATTGTTCTATCTTATTTTCTGTTTCAGATATTTTTTCAAATATTAAATAACAGTGTAAATCCTTTCAGTTATGAACTGTAAGCGTTGTCACCACACTGATGCCATACATGAGCCTTCAAGTGAGAGTCATTCTTTTTTAAAAGCTGGTAGATGCCTAATACCAAACTGTCCGTGCAAACAATATCTCGATCCCATAGATGAGATTGACGAAGAACTAGTCTAGACTTTATTTTCCTGTGACGTTAAGACTTACTGTATCATTTAGGCTAATTGATTTTGAGACTCCAGTAGTCATAGTTGCATTCAGGGCTACTTCTGATGTTGTTGCATTCATTGTTTTTGAAGAGGTGGCATTAGTTTGGTTAGATGATACACTTGTGATTTTATTTGCTGCTACAGAAGTGGCATTTGTTGCGTTTGATATCGCCGTAGTTTGATTTGTTGCTGCAACTACAGTTTCGTTTGCTGTAACAGTTAAAGTTTGATTTGCTGCTGCAACTGTAGTCTTGTTTGTTGCAACGGTTGCAGTTTGGTTAGATGATACAGTCGATGTTGGAACGGCTGTTGCATTAGAACTGCTTGAACTTGCAACAGTAGTTGTTTGATTCGTGGTTGTTTGATTTGTAGTGGTTTGATTTGTGGTTGTTTGATTTGTAGTGGTTTGTGGTGAACTTGAGGCTTGACTTGGCGGTAACACCGTTGTGTAATTTGCCACAGGTGTACTGGAGTTTGTTACCAGTTTCAAATTATCAGGAAATGATGAAGAAAAAATTAGAATTTTGACTTCTTGCCCTTGTATTTGACTTGTTTGTACTTGTTCATAGGCGGTAGCATTGGCAAGAGTGGCTTCATATGAGCCTGACGTTAGTTTTGCTCCCACTGCCAAATTGTAATTATCAAGGACCACGTTGTAACCTGTTTTTGGAGTTTGAACAAATACTTCAGCACCTGCCATTTGGTCCAGATTATAATCTGAAGAGCCGTTAAAGATTAGAACTTGTATTGTGGACCCTGGATTTTGTGTTGCGTCTTGCGATTGCAGTTGTTTTGCAGCATCAATTGTATCTGCGTGATCCAACAGCTTCAGTTTTGCACCTACAGGTTGTGAAGTATCAAAGAGAACAATATTGTAGCCTGACTTTGGTGTCATGGCATCTACTTCTTGTAAAGCCATTATGTTAGTTGAGAAATGGTAATCGCTGGCAAGATTCCATGAAAGTATCCCGATTATTGTCAGAGATACAGAAATTACTATCATTGAATAACCCACTTTTCTGTAGTTATGTGGATTCTTGTCTTTTTGAACAGGTATTGGTTTGTCGTCAGGATTAGTTGACAATGACATTTGTTGTCCAAAAAATAGTGCTGAATTTAATCTTTTATTAATATGTCATCGTATTGAGTCGTAAAATATGGCAAGATGCCTTGCCTCGAGTTACTATCCAGAATGGAAGCCTTTTTCAACTTTGAAGATCTGAAGCGTGAGTAGATCTATTGCTTTTTTTAGGTGCTCAAATTCATCTACTAGATGTCTTTGATTTTCAACTATGCCTTTTAGGGCACCAATCATAGATTTTTGGTATTTATCATCAGATGAGGCCTCAAGCGCATTAAGTTTTGATTCCATGATATCCAAGTCCTTTTGCATTTTCTTACTATGTGACTTTTCCACAGTTAGACTCTGCGTACATCGTATATGAAGATAAAGACTGGCAAATCAATCCAAGATAAAGTTAAAAGTTCAGGCAATGAGCAAAAAATCGTGATTGAAGAAAAACTGGGCTTGCTAAATATTTCACTTCCAATACCTCCAAAACCTGCAGGTTCGTACATTCCTGTTGTTAGAACAGGAAATCTAGTATTTGTCTCAGGTCAGATTCCAGTCAAAGATGGCAAAGTAGAATTTCATGGCAAGGTACCTACAAATGTATCAATAGAGATTGCACAACAAGCAGCCAGGCTTTGTATCATAAACGTCTTGGCGCAACTCAAGGCAGAGCTTGGAACACTGGATAAGATTTCAAGAATTGTTCGAGTGTCAGGATTTGTAAACAGCACGCAGGACTTTACGGAACAACCAAAGATAATCAATGCTGCCTCAGACCTGTTGTTTGAAATATTTGGGGACCGTGGCAAACATTCTAGAATTGCAGTTGGGGTTTCAAGTCTTCCGTTAAACTCTACAGTTGAGATAGACGTGATAGCCGAGGTCAGTTAAGCTTGGAATTGAATTTTTTTATAAATTGAGAAATTTTTTCTTTTGGTATAACTGCACCGCATGCTTTGTCATGACCTCCACCGGAACCTCCAAGCTCTGTTGCCAACTGGTTGATGATTCTACCCAGATGTAATTTGCATGATCTTGAACCTCGAATAGAAACAGCATAAATCCCTTTTTCTTCTCTGAATTTGTATGACACTCCAACATCCTTTCCTGACATACCCAAGACAAAATTAACTACCATGCTTGCACCAGAATCTGTAACTTCCATGTAAGCCAAGTTCTTCATTTTCTTCATGTTATCTTTTACCTTTTGAATTACTCCAGAGATTCTTTCTGCTTGTATGCGTGCAAACTCGAAAGTATTTGGAATATCATGCGGATATTTTAATTGACTGAGCTCATCTACAAGATATAACAAGTAATCAGCGTCTTTCTGATGACTAACAATAGTAAAGGTAAGAACCGTTGCCTCAAGTAAGATAAATTGTCTGTCAAACCTTTGAAGCAGTTTAGAGCCCAGAGGCCTATCCTCCATATAATCAGTGACTGCAGAACAGGCCGCAATTAGAGAGCTGTGATCGTTTAGTCTTGACTTGAACGCGTTATAGACTTGAACTGTTGTACATTCATTTACTGTGTGAATCAATTTGACTTTTAAAGACTTGATTTTTTTCTTTGTGCTGTCTTCTAGATCATGATGATCAATATATGTCACCGAAACACGTTTTTTTCTTAATGCCTTTAGGAGTTCAACGAATTGATCTTGATTTGTTTTACTAAGACCCAAGTCACATATGTATACTGTTTTTAGTGACTCGTCATTGCGCAATTGTTCAAGTTCTGTCATAAGACCAGGATAATCAACAAGCCTAGTGTCTCCACCAAAAGCTTGCCTGATTAGCGATGCGGCACCTATCCCATCGGCATCTTCTTTGTGAGAAATGCAAACAACTTTGGTCCTTGCCATAGAATTAACAGGTCAGAACACCCTCATTTAAATCAAAAACGACGTAACTTCAATAATTGATTCAAGCTACAAAAGTGGCTGGTTTTTTCAGACCCATGTAGTGTTTGAATTCTGAGGTCAAAATTTTGTGTTTTGTCTCATCCTGTAAAACCAAACAATACATGTCATAAAATGAGATTCCAAGTAGTCTTGATTCCCTGTCAAGTTGAGATATCTCATCCAAGATTTTCTGATCTCGGGTTTCAACCACGAAACTGTCAACTAGTTTGATGAAATCCTCTTCCAATGGAGCCATTTCATGCAGTCCTTTTGAAATTTTGCTATATGCTACAGAGTTGCGAGATTAGACCAAGTGCTTAATTTTTTACCATTTTTATCCAAAGTCATGATTATTTTCCCATGTATACTAGATGTAACGCATAGTAGATTTTTAATACACATTTGACGCACTGATATCTAGTGGAAACAAAGAACATAGGACTTCGAAATATTGAAGTTGCAGATACAAAAATTTGCGCAATAGATGGCATTAATGGAAAACTAATCTATAGAGGATATGACATTTTAGACTTGGTAAAAAAATCCAATTTTGAGGAAACAGCCTGTCTGCTCCTCAATGATGACCTTCCAACGGATAAGACTTTAGATGATTTTGCAAGTAAATTGGTTGAAACAAGAGACATACCAGAAAACATTGAAAAAAATCTAAGGAATCTTCCCAAGACAGCCAATCCAATGGACGTCATCCAGTCGCGCATATCAGAATTAGCCGTCTACGACAAGGAAAAAGGAGACGACCACAAGGCCAATTATAACAGGGCAATAGACCTAATCTCAAAGATTCCAATAATCATAGCATATTGGGACAGGATTAGAAATGACAAAGACGTTGTTAAGCCTTCAAAGAAGTTAGGTCATGCCGGAAATTTTCTCTACATGTTAACTGGAAAGGAACCAGATCCTGAGGTTGCAAGAATTTTTGACATATGTTTGATTTTACATGCAGAACACAGTTTTAACGCATCTACCTTTGCCGCAAGAGAAGTGGCCTCAACCCGGGCTCACATGTATGCTGCAGTAGGTGCCGCAATAGGAGCACTCAGTGGAGAGCTCCATGGAGGAGCAAACTTTCAAGTCATGAAGATGCTTTTAGATATTCAAACCGAAGATAGAGTAGAGCCCAAAATAAAAGAAAAACTTGCAAAAGGCGAAAGGATAATGGGAATGGGTCATGCAGTGTACAAAACATTTGATCCTAGAGCCGAAGTCTTGAGAGAGCTTTCTCGCAGATTGTCAGAGAAGACAGGACAGCCTTGGTACAGAATAACAAAGAAAGTGGAGGATGTGACAGAAGAAGAAATGAAAAAAGTAAAGGGGTCAGACATTTTTCCAAATGTGGATCTATACAGTGCATCAACATACTATATGCTAGGCATACCAATGGATCTTAACACTCCAATCTTTGCAATTTCCAGAGCTGCTGGATGGACCGCACATATCATTGAAGAAAAATTTGCCGAAGCCCAGCCAAAGCCTATGCTTTATAGACCAAAAGCAGTGTATGTAGGAAAGTATTGCGGACCTTCAGGTTGCGAATACGTACCTATTGAAAAAAGACAAACGGCAGTCTGACCGAACAAGACAAAAGCGCCAGACCTAAAAGACCGTCGTAACTTCTAAAGATTATCAAAATATCTCAAAATAAAAAAAATAAAATAAAAAAGGCTTTCTAGATTCTATTCTTGAAAGTCAGTTGGGGCAGTGGTAGTACCATTGCTTGGTTTCTTCCACATTCCAGCGTGTCCGTGCATCTTTCCATGGCCACCTGCGCCGCCTCCGATAAGTGAAGCCAGCGTTAATGGGTGTCCCTGTGACGTCTTGAGCACAGAGCCGTTTCCTGCATCTACTATTACAGAGTAGACGCTCTTGCCGTCTGTTACCTTGAAGGCATAGACAACGGAGCCCTGTACCACTGCAAGATGTCCAGATATCACTTGTCCTCCAGTTACCTGACCTGCAGCAGTTGTTGCAGCAGTTGTAAATGAGGTCTTCACACTAGATAGTATCATCTGTGGAAGGTTGATTGAACCCTGTATTGGTGTTGGACCCGAACCTGA
>JASHNR010000010.1 GCA_030041535.1 Nitrosopumilaceae archaeon
CAAGTACTTAGATTATCTATCCTAGATAAATATCTGGAAATTTCTGTTTGGAGATGAGATGAACAGAGAAGCCAGCTATTTTTGGTATAAAAATAACTAAGACAGTTATCATATCTGATATCAGAATACTCAAGTCAAATATCGCCTCAGAAAATTATATTCATGGGATTAAACGTAAAAAATCTTCTTGTTGGCAATTACATGTCAGAGTATCCGATCTCAGTAAAATCCGATGTTCCTTTCAATGCCGTGGTTAGATTTATGGCAGACAAGGGGTTTGCCACATTAATTGTGATGGAGGAAAAAAGCACAATGCCTCGCGGCATATTAACAGAAAGAGAAATTCTCAGGCATGTTGTATCTGGAGAAAAAAGCATGGACCAAAGGGTGAAGGAAACTTTCATCCAGCCATTTGTTTCTGTTACCCCTGATACCACTGTTGTGGAGGCTGCAAGGTTGATGATATCCAAAAAGGCAAGAGTGTTGGTATTTGCCGATGGCAACAAACTTGTTGGAACCATTACCGCATCTGACATGCTCAAGGCATTTAGAGAGACAGACAAAGCTCCAAGATTGGAGACGGTCATAAGCACAAAGGTCTACCACTGCCCATATGACACCACCATATCAGATGCTGCAAAGATTCTCGATGAAAAAAACATTGGTAGTATACTAGTAAAAAAGGATTCATCATACGGCATATTTACACAACGAGATCTGGTCAGAACTCTCGCAAAAGGAATAAGCCTCGAAGACAATGTAGGCCAACATTCTTCATTTCCACTCATTACCGCAAAGATTGGAATTTTGGCAAACGAAGCTGCAAGTATCATGGCTGCAAAAAACATCAAAAGACTAGGATTAACAGATAATGATTCTCTTGTTGGAATTGTTACTGCAAGAGATGTTGTAGATGCATATCAGATGTGGACATCTTGACATCTCTGAAATTCAAGATCAAGGGTAACTCTAGGTGATTTTATGTCTCTTCAAATAGGTCAGATCAAAGGAATTCGCATTCGATTGCACTTTACACTACTTATCACATTTTTTCTAATCGACTGGACACTTTCAACATATTTCATGCCAGACTATGTCAAGGGCCTTACATCATCAGATTACTGGCTCATGGGTTCGATAGGAACAGGGATTTTGTTTTTCTCAATCCTGTTACACGAGCTGGCGCATTCTATAATTGCTACAAGATACAATATTCCGGTCAAGAGTATCACATTGTTTGTTTTTGGAGGAGTATCAGACATTGCAAAGGAACCAAGTGACTTTCATCAAGAGTTCAAGATGTCTATTGCAGGACCACTTGCTAGCTTTGGGCTGGCAGCAATTTTTGCGCTTTTCCTTTTGATTGATTCAAGTGGACATTATTTGAATAACATATTCTACCTACAGGCAAGAGGAATACTGTTCTATGACGCAATTGCCAATTTCATGCTTGGAGTATTCAATCTAATTCCAGCGTTTCCCCTTGATGGAGGAAGAGTATTGAGAGCAGCATTGACACGGTGGAAAAAGGATTACCACGAAGCAACGAAGATTGCTACAACAATCGGAGTACTGATATCCTATATTCTCATGGGGTTTGGATTCATAACACTTCTTGGAGGCGATTTTATTGGAGGTTTGTGGATTGTTCTGATAGGTTGGTTCGTACATTCCGGAGCACAGTCGTACATGTCACAATTTGAGCTAACAACTGCACTCAAAGGCATTAGTGTAAACAACATTATGAATACTAGAATAATATCAGTAAAGCAGAATGCGTCCGTAGATTTTGTTCTAAAGAATTTCTTTATGACTAGTATGAAAAGTGAGCTTCCTGTAACAGATGAACAGAATCATCTTTTAGGTATGATTACCCTGAAGCGAATACTAGACGTACCGGAAGTTCAGCGAGAAATTGTAAAGGTGAAAAATATTATGTTATCAATAAACTATCTAGCAGTTGTATTCCCAGAGACTGAAGTAGAGAAAGCTTTTCTAAAGATGGTACAAAAGCGTGTCGGTAAAGTCTTTGTGTGCAGTAAGGATGGTAAGCTATTTGGGGTCATAAGCAAAACTGACATTATAGAGTTGGCAAGTGAGAGGCAAAAATATTTCCAAAGTTTAAGAAAATCTAACACTCATCTTGAAGCGTGACCATAACAGCAGCAAATGGTCAAGTACATATCAATTCGGCTCTTGTAAAATGCCAAGTATGATTCAAAATACTTTAAAGTATTTTCAATAAAAGATTCTATAAAGCCATTTTCAAAAAAATATGCCGCAACAAGATCTTCTAAATATTTATTCCATGCCTCAAAGTATGAGTTGAACCAACTGTCAGGAGGCGCTAGACGCTGTATTTCCTTGCTTTTTTCTGTTATTGCCTTGCTCATGTTTTGTAATCTTGTTTAGAAGATAAAAGTGACTTACTGGGTTATCATCGATGAGAATCAGACATACCGTCTCTCAAACGTGAATTATTGCAGGATAAAAGACTGGATGGTTGCTTTCAGATATTCTCATCTGAAAAGCTAGACGGATATGCATCTACAACATCTCTTGCAGTAACAATTCCAACCAATTTTTTTGCCTTCGTATACTAGAAGTCGCGTCTTTTTTCTCATCATTGTCCTTGCAGCATCTATTACACTAGTTTCTGGACTTACCATAGTAAATGCACTCAAGGAAGTGTTATCTATTTTGGCATCGCCAATCTTCTTTTTGGATACCAGATGTTCAAGAATTTCTCTTTCTGTTCTGTGGTTTTCAATATTATAAAAAATAAATTCTAAATGGTATTAAATTCAAAACCAGATTATCATTATTGGTAACAAAAATCTTACATGATTTTTTATGAGATTATGATACTATAACTATACCTTTCATCCAAGGGTGCAGAGTACAAAAATAGTTGTATTTTCCTGCATTATTGAAAGTGTATTTCCAAGTAGTGCTTGGCAGGATCAGATGGGAATCAAAGGTTCCTCCAACGTCAGTTACAGTGTGCACCACATTGTCATTGTTTGTCCAAGTAACAGTTGTTCCAGTGCTTGTCTGGATTATTGTAGGAGAATATGACTGGGTAGTATTGATTTGCCATGCCCCGCTTACTATTGAAACCTGATCAGTTTTAACTATGGGATAAGCATATTTTGCACCCTGATTCTGTGGTATGGATAACTGGTTCATCATATGTTGCATAAAATATGGACTTTGTATCGTAATCCAAGGGCCCATGTACTGTTGTTGAAATTGGGAATTTTTCATCATGCCAGTCATCAATATATTCATGAAATTAGGATTATTCATCATCGTATTGATCCAATCATTCATTGCTTGAGGATTGGTAGACATCATTTGGTTGAATATTTGCGGGTTCTGTATCATATAGATCGGCGTTACCATTGTAAAAACTACATATCCCATACCTAAACCGGCAAAAAACACCCCCACAACGATTCCAATCCATACGTACTGACTTGTCATTCAAAATTCTGTTGATTTGACATATAATAAAGGAGGGATGAAAATTTCACTTTTGATAATCTGCACATGTCTAATATCTCAATTATGTACCTGTATACCATGGCTAGAAAAGAAAAAAAAGAAGAGGAGAAAGAAAAAAAAGCATTTGAGCAAGAAGAGATGAAAGAAGAAGCTCACCAACTTGAGCTCAAAAGTCAATACGAAGTTGACGAAGAAGACGAAGAATTAATGGACTAAAATGGCTGAAAAATGTCAATGCATTGAATGCGATTGCCCATCTCAACTTTTCAAAGAGGATAAAGATGGAAAATACATATGTTCTAGTTGCAGACTTGGAAAACACCTACACATAAACTGAACTCTGGATTTTCCTTGTTTTTTAGATACAAATTCAAAATATAGTTCGCAATGTAAGTCAGGAACGTTCCGAGAGCCACTTCCCCACCTGAGGCCACAATTGCTCATGGGCACGTGCACTCATGCATATTCCAGTGTGTCCTGATGGAAACTCAATCAGTTGTTTATCGCTACTAGGTATGACTTTCATTATGGATTTACTAGATTCTGGAGGGACTAGATCATCACGTGTTCCAATTATGTTCATAACAGGCATTGTTATTTTTTGAAGGTCTACCAGTTTGCCATCAACCTCCATTTTGTTTTTTATTAGCAGGTTTTTCTGATAAATGTCCTTTACCAACTTTTTGTAGACTCCACCAATTATTGGTCTGCTGTCATACAGCCATGTTTCCACTGCAAAGAACTGCATTATCTCATCAATGCTTCTTGGTTCACTGAAAAACTTTGGCCACTTTAAGATTGGTTCAAGAGGATTTCTAATCAAAAAGGCAAGATTGACAAATGAACCAGGCATGTTTCTCATGATATCCAGATCTCTATCTACATTCAAGTGTGATGTCCAGATCTCAACTGGAGTGGGATTTGCTGCAGAATCAATAGGGGTAGAATGCAGAATTAGATTTTTTACATTTTCTGGATGAATTGTAGAGTATATCAGAGCAAATATTCCGCCCCAGCAGTAGCCAAAAAGAGAGATTTTATCGGAACCACTTATTTCCTTCACTTTTTCTATTGCAGTTTCCAAGAAATCACGAGCGTAATTCTCGAGAGTCATATCCTGATTGAGATTAGAGGCAGTTCTCCATTCTGTGGCATACACGTCAAATCCCTGCCTCATGAGATTTTTAACAACGCTAAACTTTGGTAGTAGGTCAAGTATGTAGTATCGGTTGATAAGAGAGCCCACTATGAGTATAGGAGTTTTGTACTTTTTTTCTGATGAGATATAATGAAGTAGTTCAAAATTATTATTTAGTTTGATTGTTTCCGATGGAGTACGATACAGTGTAGTTCGCAGAAATTCAAGTCTGTTATTATAATCTGCGATGAGGCCTGCTCGGTATCTAAAAGCCTCGTTTCTTCCTAAAACAGTTTGTAGGTTTACAAATGCATCAACGTATTCTGCAAGACTGTTAGCAAAGTTTTCTTCCTTTAGAGATTCTTGCAAGCTAGTATCAAATGACGTGCGTATATCATTTTCAATGGATTTTTCTGTTCTTGGTTTGCCAGCTAAATTAAAAAATGATTGCATTGCCTTTGTGGATGCCTCAAATATTGCTGCACTATATCTAACGGAAAAATCAAACCATCTAAAATAATAGTCAAAGTAAGGACTTGCTTGATCTGATATGGGATACAAATTCTCTCTTTGATCTGTTACAGATAACATTAGAAGAGTAGGTCGATTCTATAATTTAAGCGAGATGATAAAACTCATGTTTGATAACATAGTTATCACCAATGAGAATCATGAAACCGCTTTTAACCTCTTGTGCATATTTTATGACATGGTAAAGGTCACCAACGAAAAACGACTTCCTGCAACCATTCACAATGCATGGTTCGAACCGTTCTACTCCCCTTGGGCAGATATGCCCTGGTTTAAAGAGATAGAATCAACTTGGTCCAAAGCATTTGAGAATTTTGAACACATGTATGACATGTTTCCAAGCTATATGCGCCAGTTTCCAAGAGATGTAAGCTGCGATATTGCCGATAAGGGAGACAGATATGTTCTCACTGCAGACTTGCCAGGAATTGCAACAGATGAGGTAAAGGTGAATGTATCAGGAAGACAGGTGGAGATATCAGCAGAGCACAAGGATACAAAAGAAGAAAAATCAAAGGAATTCATCAGAAATGAAAGGTCCTTTCTAAAATACCAACGTATCTTGACAATACCAGAAAAGATTGTCGAATCAGCCATAACAGCAAATGTAAACAATGGCATTCTAACAGTAGAACTACCAAAAAAGATATCTTCTAAAAAGGAGTTACCGTCGCAAGTAAAAGCGGCATAACTCATAAACTATTTTTTGTAATAGAACTCATTTTCATTTTTGATAAACAAGATTTGGATTAATTACAAATGCTACATTGAACAAGAGATAATGAGTCATTTCAATAGCCAAGATTTTGAAACCATAGGTGCCATTGAGGCAAACAATTTGACAAAGAGCTATCATGGCGGCATAAGGGCAGTAGACGAAATGAGTTTCACAATTCGCAAGGGCGAGATCTTTGGAATGCTTGGCCCAAACGGCGCAGGAAAAACCACGGTCATAAAGATGATCGTAACTCTGACAAAAGCTACATCTGGCGCTTTGCAGGTTTTTGGAATAGATGTAACACGATCTCCCGAGACTGTGAGGGGAATGTTGGGATACGTCCCACAGAGTATATCAGTAGATACTGATCTTACCGCGTATGAAAATTTGCTGATATTTTCTAAACTCTTCAATGTGTCCAAAAAAGAACGAGATGAAAGAATAACGAGCTCGTTGGAATACATGGGATTAACTGAGAGAGCAAGTGATCTTGTCAAACATTACAGTGGAGGAATGATGCGAAGATTGGAAATAGCCCAAGCACTTGTCAATAGGCCGAGAATATTACTTTTAGATGAGCCAAGCATAGGACTAGACCCTGCATCAAAGAAACATGTGTGGGAGAGTATTAAACAACTAAATCGCGATGGTACAACGATTCTAATCACAACGCATGACATGAGTGAGGCAGATGAGCTATGTGGCAGAATAGCAATAATGTCTGCAGGAAAGATATCTGTTATGGGGAGTCCTACTGAGTTGAAAAAAACTGTAGGAGGAGACGTTGTTACAGTAAATTTAACTTCTGCTCATCCAATCATAGCCATTCCAAAGGAGATAGGCAGCGTTGTTCATAGTAGTGAAAAGTCAATTCAGATACTGGCAATTAACGGTGAGCATGCGGTTCCTCCAATTGCAGATTTCTTTAGAAGTCATGAGATTAAAGTAGATTCCATCCTAGTTAACAAACCTAATCTGGATGATGTTTTCATGAAGTACGCCAAGAGAAGACTAGCTGATGAAATTCATACTGGTGCAAGCCAAGAACGACGTAATTTTGTGAGGCATGCAAGATGAATATTATACAATTCCTGTACAATGCTATTACAATAGCCGAGATGGAGGCACGGAAGATTCGTCATGATACAACCGAGCTCTGGACGCGGTTGGTCCAACCTGCACTTTGGTTGTTGATTTTTGGCGAGACATTTAACGCTATGAGAGCCATGTCAACTGGAAGCTTTTCGTATATTCAGTTTATCACTCCAGGAATTTTGGCACAATCCGTTCTATTCATTGCCATTTTTTATGGCATAACAGTTGTGTGGGAGAGAGATGTTGGAATAATCACCAAGCTCCTGTCTACCCCTGCTTCTCATGTATCAATAGTTCTAGGAAAATCGCTTGCGGCAAGCATAAGAGGCATATTTCAAGCCATGATGATATTTGTATTGGCATTAATACTTGAAGTCCACATAAGGCTTGATCCAATTGACATAGCTGGTGTTTTTGCAGTCACAATACTATTTGCAATGTGTTTTTCCAGTCTCTCAATGTTGCTTGCTTCTTTCATGAAGACTAGGGATAGAATGATGGGAATTGGTCAGGCACTTACCATGCCACTTTTCTTTGCAAGTAATGCCATATATCCAATCTCTGCAATGCCAGTCTGGCTTCAGTACATATCCAAATGTAATCCTCTAAGCTATGTGGTAGATGCGATGAGATCTATGCTCCTATCTGGAAGTTATGAAAATCTTCCACTCGACATACTTATCCTGATTGCCTCTACAGTAGTTTTCGTATCATTAGCATCTGTAACAATAAAGAGATTATTAGAATAACATAAAAGTCACGAATATCATTTTTGATAAGCATAATTCTAGATATATTACTCTGCGTATCAATAACATCACTTGATTAAGATACGTAACCTAACAAAAAAGTACGAGAGCCTCGCGGTAGTAGATAACATAAATCTTGAGATAGAAAAGGGAGAGATCTTTGGACTCTTGGGCCCAAACGGTGCAGGCAAGACTACAGTCATACACATGTTAGCAACCTTGCTAAAACCAACATCAGGAACTGCCATCGTAAACGGTTATGATATTATCACTGAACCAGGAAAAGTACGATCATCAATAGGTATCGTATTTCAGGCCCCAAGTAGTGATGATATGCTAACAGGTTATGAAAATCTGAAGATACATGCATTTCTTTATAGTGTTCCATCATACGAGAGGGAAAAAAGAATACAGTCAGTGTTAGAGCTTGTCGGGCTTGCAGACAGGCAGAATGATGAAGTCAAAAAATACTCAGGCGGCATGAGAAGACGTCTTGAGATAGCTCGCGGTCTCTTGCACAAACCAAAGGTGATGTTTCTTGACGAGCCAACACTTGGCCTTGACCCGAGCAGTAGGGAGATGATGTGGGAGTATATTCAAAAGCTTGTCAAAGAAGAAGATATGACATTTATCCTTACGACTCATTACATGGAAGAGGCAGATCATCTATGCAACAGAATAGGCATAATAGATCAAGGAAAGATAATAGCGCTTGATACTCCTGCAAACCTAAAAAAAATAATAGGAGGTGATATCGTCAAGATCAAACCAAAATCCTATCCCAATTTAGAAAATCTCAAAAAACTAATTTACATTAGAAAGATTGAGCTCATCAATGGAGAGATAATTATGTATGTTGACAATGCACGAACTAACATGCCTGATATTTTACTACATTTAGAGGCAGAATATGTTGAGTTTAGATCACCAGACCTAAATGATGTATTCCTAAAACTTGCCTCAAAAAATCTCAAAGAGAGTGTAGAAGGAGGATTCATGGAGAGATATGCTCAGTATGGAAAGTAACATTACTATATTTGAAAAGTTGTATGCCCTGTGGCTACGAGAGTTCAAGGTATTCTTACGTGAGCGAAGTAGACTTGTTGCTTCGACGTTTACGCCATTGCTGTGGCTCTTTGTGATAGGCATAGGATTTGGCTCAGTTGCAACCTTGCCTACCGGAAGTACTATTGGGTATCAAAAATTCATCTTCCCTGGAATAATATGCATGTCAATTATCTTTACTTCAGTATTTTTTGGTTCCTATGTAATATGGGACAGAAAATTTGATTTTCTAAAAAGTGTCATGGTTGCTCCAGTTGGCAGGGGAACTATTTTTGTGGGCAAGGCGCTTGGGGGCATGACAAGCTCTCTCATCCAATCTGCAATACTCTTGTTAATTGGAGTATTAATTGGAATCACATATTCTCCACTAGGAGTGATTGAGGTGATTGCTATTGTGCTTCTTCTCTCTTTTACATTAACATCTCTTGGTCTTGCCATAGGAAGCTACATGCAAAGCTTGGAAGGCTTCCAGCTGATAGTAAGTTTTGTTGTATTTCCATTATTTTTCTTAAGTGGAGCGCTCTTTCCACTTGACAAGCTGCCTCCATGGTTGATGGTTATAACATCTATTGATCCTGCGACGTATGCAGTTGATGCAATGAGAACTGTAGTGCTGGACATTGGCAGTAAACCTTTTGCATTTGATATGGTTATTGTACTAGTTTATGCCATATCTCTTGGCGCTATAGGGGCCTACTCATTTGGAAGAATGAAGGCTGTTTGAGAATCTTATCTGCTTAATCAAGAGAGCATATAGGAACAAACCTATCAATAGCCAGATAAAAGATGCTATCTTTGCAGTATTACTCAGATAGTACATCAGTGCGATGCAACTTGAAGCTCCGATTATAGGAAATGCGGGATACAGTGGAACTTTGAATGGTCTTACAGTTCCCGGCTCTTTTCTTCTCAATTTAATCACAGAAAGATGGATGAATAGATAAGTGAAAAGTGTCCCAAAATTAAAAATTGAGGCAATCATGCCTATATTATTAGAAAAGACTCCAGCAAGTACAGATATTGCAATTCCACATATTATTATTGAAAGATATGGTGTTCCAAATTTTTTGTGTACGCGAGTAAAAAATCTTGGAAAAAGATTATCTCTGCTCATTGCAAAACTCCCTCGTGCCCCTGCAGTTATGGAACTTAATGCTACGGATCCTGTAGCAATTAGAGCAGAAAATGACACAAAATCAAGTATCACCTTATTATCTGAAAGCGTATAAGCCAGAGCATCCAAAGGAGAAGCAATGGAACCCAATGTGTGCCAGTCTAAAACACCAATCTCAACAAATGCTATTCCTACATAAAGTACAAAAGTAACTGTAAATGCAATCATCAATGCCTTTGGGATAGTTTTTTCTGGGTTTTTGACTTCTTCTGAAAGCATAGAAACAGTATTGAATCCAGTAAATGCAAAAAAGATTATTGCTGCGCCATTGAAAGTTCCGCCAAGGCCGTTTGCAAAAAATGGTGTGTAATGTTTTGGATCAAAGTGATCTATTATAAAAAACATTCCAAGAAAAACGAGTAGCACGATAGCAAAGATCTTGATGAGAACCATTAGAGAGGCTATGCCACTGACTTGTCTTATTCCAATCAAGTTGAGCACAAGCATTACAAGCGGCATTCCTAATGCTGTTAAGAGTAGCGTGGTTGTACCCTGTAGGCCAAACAATACGGAAAAATATGCTGTAAACCCAACAGAGACTGCAGCCGCACCTACTATTTGATCAAAATAGAAAAACCAGCCTACAAGAAAGCTCCAGAATCTTCCAAATGCCCTTTTTGTATACGAATACGACGCACCTGTAGCTGTAATAAATGAGGACAACTCTGAAGACGAGAATGCAGAGAGAAGAGCTACAAATCCTGCAATCAAGAAAGAAAATATTGCAGACGGACCTGCAATACCTGCGGCAATACCACTTAGAACAAAGATACCAGCGCCTATAATGTTTGCAATTCCTATTGAGGCTGCACCAAAAACGCCTACATTTCTTTTTAATGTGGTCAAATTATTCCACAACTCTTCGATCGTTTCATGAGGCGTTATGTCCCCTCTTGTCTGGCTAATACAGTGTTGTTTATGAAATGCCTAAAATCAGAACTAAATCTATTGTTTGTTTTAATTTTTTCCCAGTATTCTATAAGGGTTCCGTCTTGGAAGCTACTTCTCATCATCTGCGTCCACCCAGCCCAAATTGCGTCATTTAGTAACTTTCTCCTATGCATGTTGAATGCCTGATTGTATACTGATAATATGTAAATTGCAAATACTTGTTCTGGAGGATCGGTTTTGTTTATCAATTTTGAAAGATCAGGATGTTCAATTATTATATCACTAATGCGATACATTTTCTCAGTAATATTGTTGAGAACCTGAGCTTGGAATTCTCTAGATAGGTGTTGAATCTCTCGTCTTGAAAAATAAACTGCAATAACAAGAGAGCCAATAATTCCAACTGTTTGTGCAATACTTAGAATATCTGAGAAACTAATATTAATCATATAATCTTCGTCCGGTTTAGTGTATCACCATGACTGGACACTCAGCTAATTCTGATATCTTTCTGCTAACGCTGCCTAATGCCATGATTTTTGAGAATCCAGAGAGACCCCTATTTCCAATGATGACTAGATCTATATGGTTTTCCTTGATTAATCTTAATAACTCACTAGTGATCGGGCCTTCAAGAACCCACCCCTTTACTTTAATTTTTTCAGTAGTACATTCGTTTTCCTTTTGCAGAATAATTATCTTTGCAGATTGTTTAATTGAAGTCTTTATCTGTTCAATTGTCTTTATTCCCCTTGAATGTATCATGCCAGGAGAAACGACAGCACTTATGTCTACTACAGTTGCAATATGAAGGGTAGAATCAAAACGTTTTGCAAATGTTTTTGCTACATCAAGTGCTTTCTGGGAAAACTTTGAGTTATCATAAGGAACAAGTATGTTACTGTATATATTGCCTGTCATTAATTGAGTTTAATGAAAAAACACAATTAAATTATCTCATGAATCTCATTGTTGATAATTAAAAATTCCATGTCACAAATCTGACAATCATTAATGCTGATAATCAGTTTTCCAATTAAAATAATTTAGACCAGATTAGTTACACATTAACAGAACGTAATGAAAAATTTCTCATGATACGAAGACATCTAGAACAAATTCAGTATTCATGTTTTCATGAAACCCAGTATTCCCAGTCTTCCATCATGTCTTTGTATAAATCCTTGTTATAATTTTCTGAGGAAGACAGCATTTCATGAAGGTGTTTTACGAAATCTGTCACGGTTATTATCCCAAGTGCTTGCTTGCCATCCGATACCACAATACGTCGAAGTTTATTTAGGATCATCTTTTCTGCCACTTCCTCAGCTGGTGTAAGTGGAGATACAACCACAAGTGGTGATGACATAAGTTCTGTTGTCTTGATCTCTGCAGGTCTCTTGTTCAAGGCTACAACTTTGGATAACATGTCTCTTTCAGATATTATCCCATGAGGCTTGTTATCTTTTGTAACAACTACGCTACTGACCTTATTTTTATCCATTAGTTTAGCAATATCGGATGCAGGCACATCTAACTCTATAGTAACCACTCTTTTTGACATCATATCACGTGCGGTAATCATGTAACGTGTTACTCAATTTAGTATAAAATATGCCAACAGAATTATCAGACATGATAATGAGTTGAAACCAAAGTTGAGAATGCAATCTATTCTTTAATAGCCTAATAATTGTACGAAGAATAATGACGGACGCATTCATTGTTCAAGACTTGTTCTTACCACATGCCAAGATGCTTGTAAGGTCTGAGGTCAAGCCATTAACTTGTTGCGTATGTAAGAAGGAATTAAACGGAACATCAATTACTGCGAAAATCATTAATGAGAAAACTGTGTTCCTGTGTTCTCATCATCTCAAATCCAATCTACAACAAATAGTCTCTGTGAATTAATATGATATCATATCCCGAAGTTAAAAAGATCGTTGGAAGACGGACAAAAAGTAAGAGAGATGCTCTAAAATGAGAATAAAAAAGATCCTCCTTCCTTTTGATGGTTCTCCGTTATCAAAAAAGGCACTTGACCTTGCAAAGGATATCGCTCGAAATTTTAATGCAGAACTCACACTTTTTATGGTAATTCCAATTTATTATCCAATTGGAGATTCTATACTTGTTAGTTCAGCTGCGGTAAATTACAGATACTTTCTAAAAACTCTAAAACAAGAAGGTGAAAAGAAAATTGGTAAAGTTGTCGAGAAATGTAGGGAACAAGGTGTGAAGGTAAACTACAAGATAGCGAATGATGACGTAACAAATGCAATCCTAAAAGAAGCAAAGAGAACAAGAACGGATCTGATAATCATGGGAAGCAGAAGAATGACTGGAATATCATCAATCAAGCGCCTAGGTAGCACTGCAAGACATGTGTCGGAACATGCAACATGCCCTGTAACTTTGGTGCATTAGACTATGATTTGTTTTACTAGGTCTTGTAATTTTCTTATACGTACTAATGAAATTCCAGTATTGCTAGACAATTGATTTGGATCTACTAATAACAAATCTTTTGCAATTACGATATTATTTTCATATAGTGCTATGAGTTCTTTTTTAGAAAGTGGTACAATCGTTAATGGGTATAATCCATTTTTTTCGATCAATTTTTCAAGGCTGTTATCAGGAGGATATCTCCAAGACAGAATCTCTTGCCCAATACATTTAGCATAAGTAATGACATCACTTGAAACTTTAGTGTTTGTTACTAACATCTCGGCATCAAAATAGGCGCCAAGATCTAAAAATCTTGCATGTGTATAGAGAGATTCTTTTATGCCTGTAAATATTCCAGAAAGATTGTGATATTTGCATTCTATCATGAATCTTTTATTGGTAGCACTAGAATAGGTTACAATATCTATCTCATGTTCTACACATTTGCCAGCTAGTTCTGACCTTAGCGATTTGATCTGATGCCCAGAACTTTCAAGTATCTTTGCAACATAGGTTTCAAACTGAAATCCGGCCGGTCCCATATGCATTATAGATTCTTTTAATCTATAGCGGTGCTTGATAATGTGACCATTTTTTTCTGAGGCCAATGCATCTAACACCATCTTGTAAATTTCTCGGGTGTGTATATTACCATAAATCTGGCGTGAGACCTTGTTTGCAACAATATTAGCTAGTTTTCTAGAAGCTCCTGCTCTGATACACGTTTGCTTGACTTTTCCATAGTTAAAAAGTACTCTAGTTCCATCTGACTTGATGACAAATATTCGTCTATTTGTATAATTCAAATTATTTGATGCCACACTCTTTTGATATGTTTTAGAGATAAACTATCTCATACATATACCAAAATAGACAAAAAAGATAAGCATGATATGTTCATCGTAAAGCTTTAGCCAATTGGAATTTTCTTACCGTTAGTTATTTTTGGAATTATTATGGTCAAAATTCCATTTTTGAATCTAGCCGAGATCTTCCTAGCATCTACATAAGCAGGAAGACTAGAAACTTTTCTCATAGATTCAAACTTTGTAAGATACCCATGTCTTGAAACATGATACGCTTCTTCAAGTTTAGCTTTTACTATTACATGACCACGAGTTACTGTTACTGAGACATCTTTTTTTCTTACTCCTGGGAGGTCAACTTGTAAGATCCATTTTGAATCTTTTTCAGTCAAGTAAGATAGTGGTATAAGCTCACGATTTGCAAAATCATCTATTAATCTGTGATCAAACGTGGCATTAGTACGTTTTTCAAATGCTGAGATAAAACTTGACGAAGACATGTCCTACTTGTAAATCTGGGGAGGTTTCTGAGGTTCTTTTTCTTGCTGTAAGACATTTAACGTTTCTTCCATGAGTTGTCTTCCCTGCAGTCTCAAAAAGTTCATCTGTTTCTTAAATTCAGCAAGATCTACTTCTTGTTTGATAATGCCTGCAACTGTCTTTATGGTATGCATGGCAGATTCAGGATCAGGGAAGAAGAAATTACACTGGGTAAATAAAATCAATGACGGGATTGATGAATTCTTCAAATGGGTAAGTATTGTAGCATCAGGTCCTGTTATTATACCGCTAAGAAACTTGGGGATCTCATTTTCATACATTATTGTTTCAAGCTTTGCGTTTGTAGAAAGACCATATGTTTTTATGTCTTCCACATTTTTCTCAGAAACATGTACGCCACTCAACAGTATGATCATGTCTATGCCATTTTTTTGGGTAAAATCAATTAGTGACTGAGAAAACCCTGACGCCATATCATAATCAATTGGTATGTCAGAAAGAATAGCGTATAGTGACTCTTTTTTGTAAATCCGAATTGGACCAAAAATTTCTCCATTATCAACGAATACTATGGGGGTCATCTCCTCGTTTTCAATTTCACCGACAATTTCCATATCTAATGCATGCACCAGATAAGAGGTAGAAAGCGTACCGATTAGTCCCGGTCCAGGAATGCCAACAATCAAGGCAGATGGTGTATGGGTGGTATTTTTCAAGATTTTGATATTATTTTTATCTAGCAATACAATTACCTGTTACTTTTCAATAAAAATAGTAGAAGAAAATTATCATACATGATTATCATCCATGATATTCTACAGCATGTTATAAAATTGGAAAAATGAATGAGTCTTTATGGCTTCAGTTCAGACTACATCCGAAGGAATACCTGTAATCGTATTAAAAGAGGGTTCAAAGCAATCTAGGGGTCGCGATGCACAAAGAAACAATATTGCAGCGGCCAAACTCATAGCAGAGATAGTCGCAACAAGTCTTGGTCCCAGAGGCATGGACAAGATGCTTGTTGATTCTCTAGGTGATATAACAATAACAAATGATGGGGCTACAATTCTAAAAGAAATTGACGCCCAACACCCAGCAGCAAAAATGATGGTTGAGGTAGCAAAGGCCACTGACAGTGAAGTAGGAGACGGTACAACTTCGGCCGTGGTTTTTGCTGGCGCGTTACTTGAAAAGGCTGAATCTCTAATAGATAATGATATTCATCCTGTCATAATAGCTGACGGTTACAAGAAAGCATCTCTAAAAGCAATCTCATTGTTGGGAGAAATAGCACAAAAAGTAGAGCCCAAGAACAGAATGATTCTTGAAAAGATAGCAATAACTACAATGCAGACAAAGTTAATCTCAGTTGAAGCTGCGGACCTTGCAAAACTCGTTGTAGACGCCGCACTAGATGTGGTTACTCAAAAAGATACTGGCTTCAACGTGGACCTCAATAATATCAAAGTTGAGAAAAAAGCCGGTGGCTCCGTTTTAGATAGCCGCATGATTAATGGTATAGTACTCGACAAAGAGGTGGTTCATAGTGGAATGCCAAAAAAGATTGAAAATGCCAAAATTGCGTTAATCAGCGCCCCTCTGGAAATAGAAAAAACAGAATTTGAGGCAAAAATCAACATCTCAAGTCCAGATCAAATTAAGTCCTTTATGGAAGAAGAAGATAGTATTCTAAAAGGAATGGTTGATAAGATAAGATCGGTTGAAGCCAATGTCGTTTTATGCCAAAAAGGCATTGATGACATTGCGCAGCACCATCTTGCCAAGTCAGGCATTCTTGCAGTTAGAAGGATAAAGGAAAGTGATATGTCAAAACTTGCCAAGGCTACAGGCGGCCGAATAGTTGGAAGCGTCAATGATCTTACTGGTAAAGACCTAGGAGAAGCGACAATTGTGGAGGAGAGAACTATTGAGAATGATAATTGGGTATTCATAGAAGGCTGCAAAAACCCAAAGGCGGTCACACTATTGATACGAGGAGGTTCTCAACGAGTAATAGATGAGGTAGAAAGATCCTTGCATGATGCACTAATGGTAGTAAAAGATGTAATTGAAAAACCAAGTATAGTTTATGGCGGAGGGTCCCCAGAAGCACATGTCTCATCAAAATTAAGACAGTGGGCCCAAACCCTATCTGGCAGAGAACAATTAGCAGTGGAAAAGTTTGCTGAGGCCTTGGAATCTATTCCACTTTCTCTAGCAAGAAATGCAGGAATGAATCCTATAGATGCAATAACTCATCTCAGGTCTAAACAAAATGCTGGTGAGAAATGGACTGGGATTGACACAATCAATGGCCAAGTAGGCGACATTGAAAAGTTACAGATCGTAGAACCGCTCAAAGTAAAAGAACAAGTGATAAAGTCTGCAACTGAGAGTGCAAATATGATACTTAGGATAGATAACGTTGTCGCCGCTTCTAGATCCTCAAGCCCTCCTGAACCACGTCCAAGCCCAGAAATGGGAATGTAATCATATCTATGGTATGATCACATGGAAATAATTTGGTTAATTTAAAAAAATAACTAGAAAATATTTTTCTTGTCTATCTTTCTAACGGATATCTTCCAACGTTTCTTACTTTGATTTGAGAGATTTCTGGTGACTTTGTTTCCAAGAATATCAAAAACTTGTGAGAGATCCCAGCCAAGTTCTGAATAGCTATAATTCCTGTACGGCGTCATTATTCTTATTACAACTTGATAATGGTTTCTCTTGCTTTCGGGATTGTGCATGGTCTTGATACTAGCTTTGGCCTCTTCTACCTCAGGATAAGACTTGATGAGATTCCTAATTATCTTGTCAAATTTTTCTTTTATCATTTGTGCATTGCCCAAGTTTTCCGGCAACCCGATTATGTACAAAGGTACCGTGCTTTGAATTCTTGACTCAAGTATTCCTAACAGGTCCTTGTAAGTTATTATTCCGTGTAGATTGTCCCATAATGTAAGCAAGCAACATGAGGTATCAGCCTTTAACATTGCGCTCATTACAGTGTTAAGAGATGCGCTTGTAAGACAGTTGGGAACTCTAGTACTTCCAGCATTACCTATCTTGGATCCAAATCTCTTTTCAGTATTTCGTCCTCTCATGCCACTTCCTATTCTTTCTTCAGGAATAGCAAAATGTAGAAGATGCATGGATGTCAAGACTTGAGATACTTTTCCTCCACTTATGACAGGAAGGTGATCTATTTTTTTTGTCGCCATTATTTGTCTTGCAGAAGAAAGCAATTCATTACTGCCTACAGTGATTGGATTTTGAGTAAGTATATCGCTTGCTGAGATCCAATTCAAGCTCTCTTGATTTAATAGCTTAATTATTTCTTTTATGTTAACCGCTCCAATTATTTTCCCGTCTTCAACTACAGGAACTGCACGCATTCTATTATGAGACATAATTGCGGCCGCTTTTTCCAGGGTGTCATTTCTCCTTATGGCCTGAACCTTGTGTAATAAAGGAGAGATCTTCATGTTTTTGACATCTCGCGAGGTCAGCAATTCTCTTGCATTTATGGTTGATACCTCACAACCATCCATACAAAATACATTGTAAGAATCATCCCTGAGCATCGTGCCTATGGCTTTAGAGACAGAAACAGTAGATTCTATTGTAGTTGCCGGTCCTATAATTCTAGAAACTTTACGTTCACGAATATTCTTTAACTGTTCATACGCGGCTAAAGAATTCATTTCACATACCTCCTATTATGTTCATAATGTGGTCATTCTCTGAAACATTCATAGAGCTATAAAAAGGACATCGTTTTTTATCTGAGATGATCATAATTGAAAATTTCATTATACTTATTCTCTTATTTACTCATGATAAACTATAGACAGATTATCATAATTGATATTGTAAGTGAATCTTAAATTAAACATAAAAGAAAGTGATTTATGATTAAAACAAAAATTAAACGAATCTTAGTTCCTCTTGATGGATCAAAAAATTCGTATAGAGGATTAGATGCTGCTATCTATCTTGCAAGGCAGTGTGGTGCAACTATAACTGGATTATTTGTCATGTCAATTTATCCAAAGTCTTTTGCCCCAATAACCTATGACAAGAAATACCTTATGAAAGCAGCCAGAGAGTTTATGGAGAGTGCTAAAAAACGTGCTGCTCAAAATGGCATAGTTTTTGCTGGAAAAACTGCAATCGGAAATGAGTCTTCTGAAATAGTTGATTTTGCTACAAAAAACAAGTTCGATATAATAGTAATTGGTGCAAGAGGGCTGGGTAGTGTAAAAGAAGTCTTTCTTGGAAGCGTCTCAAACGCAGTGGCACACAAATCAAAGATTCCTGTACTTATAGTAAAGTAGTGAATAATGATGATTGATCTTGATGAAATAAGGGAAAAATTGACGTCTAAAGAAGAGAGACTGAAGATTCTTGGCGAGATAAATGACTTGACGTATTTTGGACAGGC
>JASHNR010000011.1 GCA_030041535.1 Nitrosopumilaceae archaeon
CAGTTACCGTCTGTACCCTGTGCCATTCTCAGTCTCTTACCGTTGACGTTCACGACTGGTTCACCGTATGCTTGATTCAATTGTGATATGTTTGGATCAGATACGATTACTTGAACCACGTCTGGACCGGCAAAGTAATTGTTCCACTGGGAATTTTCAGCAGAGACAAACAAGTTAGGATGTGATGCTACTTGAGCGTGAGCTGCTGGCACTGCGTTTGGCAATGCAAATGCAGCTGTGCTCATGAGTAGTATAGTTAATAGTGATAGACTAGTTATTTTTCGTATTAGATTGTTGCTCATGTTATTGTAATGCACGCCATTTTTTTTGTTAATAAGAGATATGACACATTTTACAAAATGAAAAAAATTTTAATGTCGTTTTTATGCTTCTTTTATGTTTTGATAATAGTGTAATTAATAGGACTGTGCTAGTGATCAGTATTGGATTTGAATATATGCCACAGATAGATTTCATATGACTATATTGCTTATTGAATCAATATAGATCATGATTATGAAAGCTGTAGGTTATTAATAGAAAATGCTAATGATTCATGATGGGGTTGATATGATTTTAAAAATTTTGGATAGAGAGATTCTGCTTAGTTATTGAAATGGTGAAAGGGACACGTCAAAACTATTGTCAGAAATCAATTTAGAAGGAAATCAAATGAGGATTTTGTATTACCTAGAGAGAAATCCTAGTAGTCACCTACGAAAAATGCAGGCTGATTTAGGGTTGGCATTAGGAACCTTGAGATACCATTTGCATTCTTTAGAAAAACAAGGCAAGATAGCATCTGAGAAGAGTGATTCGTTTAGGTACTTCTTTCTGGTTTCAAAATATAGCGATCTTGAAAAAAATGTGTTAAAGGCATTATATCATAAAAATACGCGTAAAATACTGATGTTTATAATGGAAAGAAAGAGTCCAACTCTAAAAGAGATAGTAGGAATCACAGAGATGTCTTATGCATCAGTTAGATGGCATATCGATCGCCTTTCTGATCTAGGAGTAGTCTTAGAGTTTAGAGATGGCAGATACAAAAGATACAATATCTATGCCAATGCAGACATTATTGTGAGATTTCTTGAGGATTACTATTCTGACGAGTGGGATTCTTGGTCTAACAAGCTTGTTAAAAAATATCTAGCCATTTCAAGTGAAGCGTGAGTTGCTTCTATCATGCTAGCTAGTTGTAGATTTTATTCATGAAAAAATTTTCTCCATGTATACATTTAGATTTATAGATTATAATAAGGAAAACAGATCGAATCGAAAAAATTTTGCCAAATTTGGCAAATATTAGTAGCACAGTTATAGAAATAAAAACCTCATAAGGCAATTGAAAAAACTTTTGACGTTTAGAGAAATGCTCCTCAAATTTAATATTCTTGACTTGAAATAGTTGGGTAGGAGAGGTAACCATAGTTGTTGTACATAGATATACTACGATTATCTCCTCCTCTGATTTTTCTCATGAAAAAACTAACAAAATCACTTGACGCCACAAGAAACGCATGGAATGAATAACAAGTGAAATTCCTGCTTGAAAAAATTTTATTGAATATAAACAAGATCATAATTTGCTATGAGAAACTACATGATTATGAAATAAAGGGATGCACATATGAAGAAATTAAAAAAGAATTAATTTTATTACAAAATGCAAGTGAGGAATTGGCTCCATTGATGAAAAGCTTGTTCAAAAATAATTCCACACAGATCAAAGGATTGATCACACTTTCTAATATCTTCCGAGTTACATATCTACCAACACTCAAAGTACATTTGATTTACCTGTACCAAACTGAAGATCTGAGCAAAAATATTCTTAAAATACAGGCAAGATTGGCAATAACGTATCTAAACGTAGATGGCTGTATAGATAATTTAAGAATAATTCATTCATATCTGAAATGATCAGACTTTCATACATTAGACATTTGACGTTTTTTAGATTGATGGTATGTTGGAGATCATGATCTTTTTAAAAATAATTTAACCTTGGGATAATTCTTTCCAAAAATAATATCTAATTCCCAAGCATTGTTTTGATGGGTTGTCACTGTCAATTACATAGTTGTAATACACGATCAGTTGATACATTAGAACACATAGCAGCATGTATGATCTTGCATTATCAAATCCTCAAATTGGCATGGCAAAATGCAGGTCTAATAGAATAGCTTAACACCCGTAAATTTTTTATTTTTACAAAAAATAAATCCAATGGCAATATAGTTTTTATAAGAGCAAATTGTCCACACGTCTATCTTGAATATTCTGGTCTTGGTGTTAGTATTAATGATGACAGCTACCCTATTACAATACCAAATCAAAGCATTTGGAGAAATATCCACTCTTACACCACCTGCAGATACAATTATGGTAAATGGAACCAGTTTCACAATTCCATACACCATTACAGGAGGAACTATTACTTTGATTCAAGCTGATACTGATGCAAAGACGATAGATGTGAGTGTTGAATCATCAAAAGGTGGCAGCTTGACA
>JASHNR010000012.1 GCA_030041535.1 Nitrosopumilaceae archaeon
ATCCATCACCAACTCCTACCCATAAGGCATATTTTTTCTTTGTAGATATTGTAGGATTATCATCAAATTCTTTTACTGCTGAACAAGTTGTCAAGATAGATGAATTAAATAAATTTCTAACGAAATATCTACAACATAATCCTAACAAAATAAACTTCATACTACCCACAGGGGATGGCATGGCCATAGAATTCAAATTAGATGAAGTAGAAGCTCCATTAAATTATGCAATTGAACTTCAAGAATATCTTGATAAATATAATGCTGGGCACGAGAAGGATCCTATTGATGTTAGAATAGGAATAGCTTTTGGTTTTGTCCAAGATTATAATGATTATGCTAAAAAACCAAACATCTGGGGACCTGGAATTATAATGGCACGAAGAGTCATGGATCTTGGACAATCGCGACATATATTGTTAGACAAAAGTACGGCAGATGACTTGTATGGATTAGCACCAGAAAAATACAAAAATATAATTAAAAATTTTGAGGAAGAATATGAGATCAAGCACGGAAATACAATTCAACTCTATTATTTCTATGATGGTACACATGGAAGTCCAATTCCACCTCCTCATCCTGTTCAAATAAAAATGATCAATGAATCACTAATTAAAATTAAAAACTCAATTTCTAACATAGAACCTTCCGTAGTGAATTTGGACACGCATGTAAGACAAATGATTTACAGAGGAATGGTAACCCAAACTGAATTAAGAAAAGAATATGAAAAGTTGAGAATAGGAGCCACTCAAATAAAAGCTACGTGGTTTGGCCATTATGAAAAGATGGATGAATATTTTATAGAAGAATTTAATTTTATAGATAAATTTTATACAGAAAATGTTAACAGCAATAAACATCTTTCAATCCAACGAATAATAAATTTCATGAATATTACATTAGAAGAGCAAAGGATTCATGAAGATTACGTAAAAACATTACGAGAAATATATGAAGATGAGACAGATAAGATGTACCAATGTGTTACAACTTCTAGTGACAAGGACATAGAACACATGGTAACAAAAAACGAAAATAAAATAAAAGCTCTTTTCAGCATTCTTCCCACATCAGAACCTGTGTTTGGAGTTAGATTGGATCCTGAACAAAAACCAGAATTTACAAACCAAGTAGAAGCATTAGAAGAGTGGTTCGATGATATGTGGGAGGAAAATAAAAATAACAAATTCATGACTAATGCAGAATTATGGGACGGATTAGCAGAAAAATTTAATGTTGGCGTACAAGGTTCAAAGGAATACTGCTTTATAACATACAGAAAAAATGAATTAAAAAAAATTGTTCCAGAACTAAAAAAATACACGGATCGTTGTAAAACTATAGTAGAAATAGGATGCGGAGCAGGTCGTGTACTTAAGAAACTTGCAGGTCAAAAAGATTTCAAGAATATCAAATTCATAGGAGTAGATGCATCTCATAGAATGATAAAAGAAGCAAACACCAATGTTAAGAATTTAAAGAATAAACCACATTTTTATCAATATGATGCAACAATTTGGGATGAACAATTACAAAATATCAATGATGCACAACCTAAGATTGTTCTATGTTTGCTAAACACAATATGTAATATTTATCCTGATAAACTAGACGATTTTGTATTAAATTTAGCTAGGTTAGCTACTAAAGATGGTGTTATTATAATCTCTGTCTTCATAGGTGGAAGATTCAAAGACATAGCACGTCCTATCTATGAATCACTGAACAGTCTTGTTGGTCCAATTAACGAATCAAACTTTAACAATGAAAAAATGTTGTTCCGAACGAGTCAAGGATACTTTAGTCAATGGATAACAGAAAGTGAATTAAAAAAGCATTTTAGGCCATACTTTAAAAATAATAAGGATTTTGACAGTTTGATAGAGATACCTGATAAAGGAAACCCATTAGCGAAAATATACATAATAAAACCTACAAATTATTCATAGTTATTTGTGAATTTTGTAATGACTTAATTGTTAATTGAAAAAGTACTCAATTACTATACTCATCTAGAATAAATATTCATGAAAACTCAGTTAACTATTCAGGCATTATTTTAGACTCATTAGGGGAATTATTCAATCAGTTTAATTCTCCAACTTGAAATGATTTTAGAAATCTAATCTTTAAATCGCAGGCAGTAAATAGTTAATTTGGAACCTGAAAATAGGACTATATTGTACCGCTACCCCCTCGATTCGAACCTGTCATAATCTTTAGATTATTATGAAATAACCAGAATGATTAATCGAAGAGTTGTGATTATAACTTGTGACGATCAAAAAGGCCATCCAGTCAATAAAAGAAAATAACAAGCATCATTTGATGATGATTTATCTTTATGATAGAATTTTGGAAAGATATGAGGAATTAAACAGGACTGACCCTCTACACTTTGAACTCGCAAAAATGATGAGACAAGAATTCATAGATATGATAACTATGATTAAAAGATCAAGAGAAGACCAGGTACAATTTAACAAAAACATAATCGAGATGTTAACTAAAAAGAGATATTATCAAAACTTAAATTCTACAGTACTGTAATGGTACCGTGATTCAAGATACAAAGATCTTGGGTCTAAAAGACTGGCCAATGGAAAAATTTATTCCCGCGAACCCGCTACAAATAAGGTTCAAACAGCTCGCTATCCGAACCCATTTTTCTCCAAAACTGCCTTTTCTGCAGACAAAGTCGCGATAAGTCTCCAGCCTCTTGACATCATATCCTCAACCTGATCAACTCTTGCTATTACCTGCATTTGTTGTCTTGGCGCAGAATCGTATCGTGGAAGTTCAACGTTTGTTGGAATTTGCATTTCTTGTATCAATGGCGTGTTTGATTCTAGGTCCAGAAACTCTTGGCTTCTCTTGAAAGCGCTTTTCATCTCATCCACTAGAGCATCTGGCAAAATTCTCTTGTTTGTGGTGTATCTTGCTTCTATGCTTCCCTTGTGACCCATGAAAAATACCCTGAAATCATGAGCCATCAAGCTTCCCTGATGTCCCTTGTAATTCTGTTTGTTGGAAAGAACTTTTTTTTGCATTGTTTCCCCTGTATACTGTGTAGTTTGGGTCAGGCGCTATCAGCGCTGAATCAGGTCCAAGCGCTTCTCCTCTTGCAAGTCTCTCGTTGAGGTATGCAACAAGTTCTTTGTTCCATTGGGTGTCAGGAATGTAAAGAACTGGTGCCTTGCCTTTGAGAGTGTGCTTCTAACCGTTATCCTTGGAGTATCTGATCTCGACGCTTTTTTCCTTGATTATAATCTTGGAGATATCACGGATTACAAGCCAGTCTGTTCCGTTATGGTTTCCAAATACTTGGGGTCACAGTCCTGCCTTTGCGATAAGCTATATCGCAGTTGCGGTCCTAAGCGATGCCCTATCAAAGATCTCGGTTATCTGGGTTTTGTCTGGAACTTTCTCATTTTCAAGAGTTGGTGTGCTGTCTGGATTGGCTATCTTTATCCTTCGCTTGACCTCAATGTCAAAGTGCCTAAGCCATGACCTGAGCGCCGTTACTGTATTTTCTATAGCCCGGCGTGCATTCTTGCTTTTCCATCCATGATACATGGTCCAAGATGAGATCCGTTGCGGTGCGTATGTTTCTTCCCGCAAGATCGACAAATTCCATTGGCGTGATGTTGTTCTTTTCGCAGAAGTACGATAGCCTTCTTAGCCTCTGTATTTGAGGGATTAACGTTCTACAGAAACAATGCGGGCAGTGTCAAGTATTCCATCTGTATTAATTTCATAAGGTACAAATGTCTCTCTAGTAGTACCAGTTCCGCAACCAAGACCACAATTTGTATTGCTAATCTCTTCTGTTACTTCATAGCCGTCTGCACTAATTCCAGTGGGATATGTTGTGCTTTCCGCATATGCCTCGGGTTCAGACCTGTGAGAATCTGAATCTTACAGGATTTTAATCGTTATCAGACTTGAGAATGAGAAGATCTTTTAAAAATTAAATTGCGTATTGTAAACGAAGGCAGAATGCCAAGAACAAAATGGTAAGAGAAAATGTCATTGCATGAATCCTTTGATGTGTTATGTTGGTCTATATACAGTATTGACAAAAATATCAAATCTGTGGCAGTTATCAATAACAAAGGAAAAATAGTTGAAAAAATCCTAAAGCCAGAATTTGCAGAACAATTTCCAGATTATTTTAACGAGATATTTTGCATGCACCATGTATTGCAGATATCAATGGGAAGAGATTTTGACGATCATCATGGACCCGTTAATTATCACATATCTGAAAGGGCAAACCTTACAACACTTACTTTTCCCCTAAACGAAGATGTGCTGCTTGTGACAACGAGCAAAAATGTTTCACCTATAACATTGGCAAGAAAGATTATTCCTCTAATAGAGAAACACAGGCAACCGGTATAAAGGCCAGCAATGATTTACTCCGCCTTGACCAGTACAGGTAAGATAAGTCTTGTATTGTTCCTTTACAAAAATAATGAGGTATGATGACAAGTCAGGCTGGATCAATTACAGTAGATGAGATAAAAAAAGCTAAAATCGAAGATCTCTTTTCGTCTTTTTCTACAAATGCGGAGGGTATAAGCACCCAAGAGGCACAAAAAAGATTGCAAGAATACGGATACAATGAGATAGAAGAAAAAAGAGTGAATCCGCTTCGAAAATTTCTCGGATACTTTTGGGGACCCATTCCATTTGTGATAGAAGTGGCTGCTGTACTTTCTGCTCTCATTTCTCACTGGGAGGATTTCTGGGTAATAATCGCACTTTTATCTATAAATGGAGTTGTCGCGTTCTTCCAAGAGCATAAAGCAGACAATGCCATCAACCTCTTAAAGAAAAAACTAGCTTTACAAGTTAGAACTATTAGGGACGGAAAATGGATGGAGATTTCCGCAAAGGAGCTGGTTCCCGGAGATGTGATAAGAGTCAGACTTGGTGACATTATTCCTGCAGATGTTAAACTCTTTGATGGAGAATATCTTCTTGTTGACGAGTCAGCACTTACGGGGGAATCTCTTCCTGTAGAAAAACACTTCTCGGATGTAGCATACTCTGGTTCAGTTGTGCAAAAAGGTGAGATGACCGCCTTAACAGTATTGACTGGCATGAAGACCTATTTTGGCAAGACTGCAAAACTTGTCGAGGAAGCAAAGACAAAAAGCCATTTTCAAAAGGCGTTGATAAAAATTGGAAATTATCTCATTGCATTGGCAGTTGCCCTAATTGTGGTTGTTTTTCTTGTGGCAATGTTTAGGCAGGAGAGTCTTATTGAAACGCTCCAATTTGCCTTGGTTTTGATGATTGCTGCAATTCCTGCGGCCCTACCTGCGGTGCTTTCTGTTACAATGGCAGTTGGTGCTACCGTGCTTGCAAAAAAGCAGGCACTTGTCAGTAAGCTAGTAGCAATTGAGGAGATGGCAGGGGTAGATACCTTATGTGCTGATAAAACTGGAACTTTAACCAAAAATGATCTCAGTGTAGCTGAACTAGTCACATTTGACAAATTCGCAGAGTCTGATGTGTTATTGTTTGCAACTCTGGCATCAAGAGGAGAAGACAGGGACCATATCGATAATGCGATAATTGCAAAATCCAGAAATTCGGATGTATTCAACCAAACAAAATCTTACAGGAAGATCTCTTTCAAGCCGTTTGATCCTGTGATTAAAAGAGTTGAGGCAGTAATAGAGGATGCATCTGGAAACAAGTTCATGGTCTCAAAAGGGGCACCTCAGGTGATTCTTGCTTTGGTATTGAAGAAAGACAACATATCAGAAAGGGTGGAAGAAAGCGTACGTAATCTTGCGTCCAAAGGATTCCGTTCTCTCTGTGTGGCAAAGACCAATTTGGAGGGCAACTGGGAATTTGTAGGCATTGTTTCTCTCTACGACCCTCCACGAGAAGATTCCAAAGACACCATCAATATTGCCATGAAGATGGGAATCAGCATCAAAATGGTAACTGGAGATCACATAGAAATTGCAAAAGAGATTGCCAGAGAACTTGACCTTGGTACTAACATACTTACTGCATCGCAGATAATAGACAAGAGTGATGAAGAAATTCAAAATACGGTAGAACGTTCGGATGGATTTGCTCAAGTCTTTCCGGAGCACAAGTACAAGATAGTAGAACTACTTCAATCAAAGGGTCATATTGTAGGAATGACAGGGGATGGGGTCAACGACGCGCCTGCATTAAAAAAGGCAGACGTTGGAATTGCAGTTTTTGGTGCTACAGATGTAGCAAAATCAGCAGCACATATTGTTCTCACACAGCCGGGTCTTTCCGTTATCGTTGATGCAATCAAGGAAAGTCGCAAAATATTTCAACGAATGAACAACTATGCAATATATCGCATAAGCGAGACAATCAGGATTCTCTTCTTCCTAGTTTCTTCAATACTGATCTTCAGTTTCTATCCCATAACGCCACTCATGATTGTCTTGCTGGCTATCCTAAACGATATTCCAATCATGACTATTGCCTATGACAATGTACGCATATCAAACAATCCTGAACGATGGGAAATGCGGAAAGTCTTGGGAATAGCTACAGGACTTGGATTGATAGGTGTCGTTTCATCATTTACTTTGCTTTACCTAGGCATAAATATTCTCGACTTGAAAACAGGACCTTTACAGTCATTAATTTATCTAAAATTATCGGTAGCTGGTCATCTATTGTTCTTTATAGCTCGAACACGGGGTCATTTCTGGACTGTCAAACCAGCTTTGCGTCTATTTTTAGCAATTATAGCAACACAAACGATTGCAACTATAATTACTGCCCAAGGGATTCTGGTACCAGCAATAGGATGGTACAATGCTCTTTTCGTGTGGGCTTATGCGTTGGTGTGGTTTGTAATAACTGATTTTGCAAAGGATCCAATATACAAGCTATTAGAGAATGCAAAGCTGCATAGGTGATCACATTCTGTAGATTATCTCAATTGTAATTTTAAAATCTTAAATAAAAAATTTGGAAAGGAGTTTTGTAGCTACTCCAATTAGATTACTGCACATTTCAAATCAAAATTTTTTTCACAAAAATTCTGAGTTTTCGTATTGCCTGTCATCTTGAATATCCCCGGGTTCGGACCTGTGAGGATTCTAATCTCATCCACCTAATTTTATATACTAAATAACCATAATCACGTCATGGCACAAAGACAAGACTACAATATATTGATAAAAAAAGATGGCAAGTTTTATGTCGGATATTGCCTTGAAATTCCTCAAGCACGAGGACAAGGAAAATACCAAGGCAGAAGATATACAGGATACTAAGCAAGCGATAAAACTTTGCAAATCATATCTTGAAAGCAAAAAGAAAAGCTCTGCATCTAAACTGGTAACTGTTTCAGTTTGAGTCTTCCTGTCATAGGCTGGAAAGCGCCTGGAGATAGATGGTCACAATATAGCCATGAAAATAGATTAAAAAAGAACACGTAACATTAACAGAATAATGAGTAATGATGTGGAAGCAAGTCAGTACGATATTGGAACCACTCATGTGAGATTAGTTCGTGTAGGTAACATGGTACAGTTATTGTTCAGCAGCTCACTTGAAGCAGGATTTCTTTACAAGGAATTGGCAGCAAAATATAAACGGGCGGAGGACCAATTAAAAGGTGCAGAGCGATGACCGATATCACTGAACAAAAAAAAGCTGAATTGAGACTTATTGCAGAACTTACATTAGATGCTACGCTTGCAGCGGAGGAGAAGATTTCAAAACTTGCTGCGAGAACCAAGACTACCTCCTAACAATTTTTAAAGGCTGAACAATCCGCAGGAAAAATGGATTATAGTAAATCATTGTATATTTGTAAATTAAAAATAAAAAATTGGGTAAGAGATTGGGTTTCATCCAAATCACCTTATTATTTTACGGTGCGGAAAGCGATCTGTTTCAGCCATCTGTTAGGCGAGACACCCGCGAGCCCGCTATATTATAATTTGACTAAGAATTCACATTATCTCAAAATTGTAAATTTCGCCTATAGTTCTCACTGCAAACTTCCCCTAAAAAGAAAGGAATTCTAACTAGTGCAGATGTAACTCTGGAAATTCTGCTTGTTTTATTCCCAAGTCATTCTGAAGGGTTCGTATTTTTTTGGCATATTCTGACATTTTGGCGTGATCACTTTGCACTTTGGCAATTTTGTATCCTCGCCATGCCTTCTTCAAAGCTCCCCACGTCTGACCTGCAGTGTAGTTAGGTTTGTTGTCTGATTGTGGCTGTACGAATTGGTACATACTTGTTATCTCGTCGCAGAAATTTTTTATCTATAGCCATGTGAAGTAAAATCAATGAAAAAGTCAAGAATGCTCCATTAAAATCACGTCTTTATGTACCATAGTTTGCAAAAAATTTCAGTTAAACTTGGCTTTATCAATTTTTTGGGTTCTGTTATTTCTACGGACGGGTATGAAATGCAAATCTTGTTCAATTAGGATTCTTGTCACTTTAGTAATTACAGTATAACCACCTGTTAATATTCTCCACAATGATCTGTTGATAATCATAATTAGATCACGCATTTTCATTCGAACAAAATATTCATGTATAATCATACTATAAAATTTAAATAATACTAATAGTATAATGTTCCTGTGAAGATTAAGTTGGATCCAACTGTGAAAAGAGAAACAACATCAATCAAGATAGATCCCACAGTATGGAAGGAAGCAAAGAAAGATGCCATAGACAGAGATGTTGATTTGTCACAATTAGTAGAGATTGCATTAAAGACATGGTTAGAAGATGAGGATCCAAAAAGAGTAAAAAATGAATTAAAGGAGAAGGAATAGATGCTTTATCCCATAGAATATAGACAGAATCTAAAAATCATAGGAGATAAGGTACGCAAGTACTCTGATATGCTACATCAGTATGGTGATGAAGAAAACGACATCGATAAGAAAATACAATGGTATGCATTAGGCATGCTTTGTGAATCAGTAGGCTATAACTATCAGCTTACCGTTAGTCATTTACAAGATCTTAACACCTTATCTAATGCCATAGAAAAATTACCAAAGAGTGCAGAATTTGATGATCTCAAAGAAGCATTACGTAAAACAAGTGAAAGAGTAAAGCAAACGCTAGAGCCTATCAAAGAGGCTTATGACAGGGCAAAGGACTTTGAAAAAAGGATGATAGAAAATGGTATCTATACATAATCAGATCATAAGCGAAGAGACTTTGTCAAATCTAAAAGATTTACGCAAGGACTGCAAAGGTATGAAAGAAGCATTCCTAATGGAATCAACCCAACAATCAGATCCGTTAATTAAAACACTCTACAAATCCATTGCAGCCTCGTTTGTGAATGCGGAATTGATATCTTCATGGGTAGAATTATCGTTTGTCGCAATTAATAAACTGGGTAAGACAATCGACAAATTACCTAATAACCAGAGACGCTATACCCCAAGAAAAGAACAAGGGAATCAAAAAAAGAGAACCAGTACAGGACTAAAAATCATTCAAAAGAACAAAAAATAACAAGCATTGATCTTACAGTACATAACAAACTAGAGCATCTGCAAACTAAATTTAGAGTCTAACTAACGTTGACTTTTATTTTTTATCAATGACAATACCTTACTATTCAACACGTCAATAGCTTCTCTTACCTCATTAGTCCTTTTATTGGTGCCTGTAATGTAGGCTTGGACTTTGCGTTTCCTGTCAGCAATCATGCGTTGTTGTTCGTGTTTTCCTGCAGAGCCTTGTGATTTCCTAGTTTCAAGTGAAGATTCAGGTGTTGTGGATTGGATTATTTTATACAATTCCCTTTGGTCTATGTCATTATTTGAGATCACATTTTTTATCTCATTGGCAGAAAGGGCAGAGAGCGGTTTTTTTGAATTGGAAGCAATTTGGACCAGATGACCAACAATTTTGTGTGCAGTCCTGAAAGGAATTCCTTTTCTTACCAGAGCTTCTGCAATATCAAGAGATATTGAATATCCGCCATCTATTGCTTGGCGTAATTTCTTTTCATTTACTTTCATAGTCTTAAGAAGGGAGTTTGCAACCAAGAGTGACGATATTATTATTTTAGATGTTGGCCATATTGAGACCTTGATTTGTTGCAAGTCCCTATTGTATCCAGACGGCAATCCCTTGAGATTTGACAATACTGCCATCTGGTACCCAATTACCTGGGATGTCTTTCCACGAATCAATTCCAGTACGTCTGGGTTTTTCTTTTGTGGCATCACGCTAGAAGTTGAAGTAAATCTATCAGAGAGTTCAATGAAAGAAAACTCTGATGTAGACCAGATGATAAAGTCCTCTGCCATTCGGCTCAGGTTTGTCATCAATATTGCCGCGTTTCCAAGATATTCAGCAACAAAGTCACGGGAAGTTGTTGCGTCAATAGAGTTTTCTATCAAGCCCCTAAAGCCGAGCATCTTGGCAGTAGATTGCCTATCAATAGGAATACTAGTTCCACCTACAGGACCTGCCCCTAGTGGAGACTCGTTGACTCGTCCGTATGCCACGTAGAACCTATCAAGATCCCGAAAGAGTGCATCTGCATATGCAAGAAGAAAGTGTGAAAATAGACCTACTTGGGCCTGTTGTGTATGAGTGTACAATGGCATTATAACACGTTGGTTCTTTTCTGCCAGATCAATGAGGGTCTCTATTGTTTGATTCAGACAAAAGCAAACCATATTGATATCATCGCGGATCTTCATTCGAATATCAAGTGCCACTTGATCATTTCTTGATCTTGCCGTATGCATCTTTCCTCCAGCTTCCTTTCCTGCTTTCTTTATAACAAGAGACTCTATGAGCTCGTGAATATCTTCGGCTTCAGATTTTTCTGAAATATCCTCTTTTTTTAATTTCTCAAGTGCGCTTAGAATCTTGATTGCCTCTGCCTTGATGATAATTTTATTTTCTAAAAGCATCAGTGTGTGAGCTTGGCTTCCCAAAATATCATCCGACTTGATTACAAAGTCATCAGAGATTGATGAGAGAAATTCTAATGTGACATCGTCTAACTTTCCGTCTAATCTAGACCTGTACATCAATTTAGGAAATAGAATGGTTATATATAGAGTTCTGGTGCTGTTTTGGCCGTGCCAAAATGCAACTCACTTGCATCGACTTTCAGGTTTTCTACTAGTGCAGATTTCTGTACCATTGCTTCACTTGCAAGCGCGTCGGGGACGAACCGCATCCCTCTAGCTAAAATGTTTCTGGCTGCATTGACATCACGATCAATGTATAAACCACATCTGGGACAAGACACGATTCGTCTCTCTTCGAGGACCTTTGCCTCACATATTGAGCACTTTGAGCTCGTTCCCTTTGGGTTTACATAAATTACCGAAAATCCATTTTGCCATTTTGACTTGTAGTCCACCATTTTATGCAGTTTGAACCTAGACCATGAATTAAGGAGGAATCTAAACCTTCTACCTTGTCCGTTTCCTTTTTTGTACAATTTTTTCATGCCGTTAAGGTTCTCCAAGATAATCTGCTTTCTTGATGACACTGCCTTGTTCGATTCTTCGTGCAAAAAGGCATCTTCTTTGTTCTTTTGTTTCTGACCATATTTTATTTTCAGTTTTTTCTGTATTCTGACATCATTCCTTGTAAAATGCGATAATATCTCTCTATATCTAATCTTCATTGCCACAATCTTTGACATATCAATTACTGAAACTTTACCTGTGTCATCAACACATGTTGAATTCTTTAGATTTGTATCAATTCCAATGAATCCAGCAGATATTCTTTTTTCGACCTGTTTTGACAATGATATGGAGATTTTATTCTTGGTAAGCGTAATGTTGCCTAGCTTAAGACCCTTTTCTGATAGGACTTTTGCCACATAGTCATTGAGAGGTATGATCACAAATTCTCTTGGCCTTGTTGGTATTTTGATATGATTGTATGATATTTTATAAATATAAGAATCAATTATGAGGAAATTTTTAGAGACGTATGGTTTTTTTGCGCAAGGATTCGTTCTCAATGCCCTTCTATAGGATTTTAGCAGTGCATGTGACTTGAAAACGGCCATGCTGATATAGCTGGTATGGAATTCATTCTTGAATCTATGATACAACTCGTTTCTTAGTTTTATCTTTGATGTGATTTTTTTATCAATCCCTACTCTTATGGCCTCATTTACCATATGTCTGAATTCATCCATTAGTGTTACAAATTCTGTACAACGGTGAGACTGGTTGACTGATTTTAACGCAATCAATGAGAAAAAAGTGTCGTATTTTCATAATAAAAATTGAAGGTAATTTCATCATCACCAATTGTATTTAGAAGCAAAAAGAAACCAACTGGTGAGAATATATATAGCATAGACGCTTTTTTGATTTATGGCGCAGGCATCTACAGATTTGAGAAGACAGATCTTCGATGAGTTGACAAAAGTAGTTGATCCAGAAATCAATGTCTCAATAATGGAGCTAGAATTGATAGATAACATTGACATTGTAGGTCCAGATGTCAAAGTAGATTTGCACCTTACCAGTCCTTTCTGTCCTGCAATATTTGGATTTAAGATTGCCCAAGACGTTCATGATAACTTGTTGAAGATAGATGGGGTAAGCGATGTCAAAGTGAATGTCTCAAATCACTTTATGGCAGAGGCCATCAACAATCAGGTAAACTCTAGTAAAAACCCTAAAAAGCCTTAGAGAGAATTCTATGTTCTAAATCCTAACAGATATCCTCTGAGTAGTTGTATTGCCATTGCCGGGTCCACTCCCTTTGGACATACGTTACTACACGAGCCGGCAAAATGACATCTCCATATTCCATGAGACTGATCAACTATTTTGAGCCTCTCCTTTTTTCCTTGATCTCTATTATCTACAGTGTATCTGTAGGCTTGGGCAAGGCCTTGCGGTCCAACAAATGACTTGTCTGTTGCCATGGTAGGACAGGCAGAGTTGCATAAACCACATTTTATGCAATATGAAAATTGCAAAAACTTTTCAAGATCTTGTGGAGTCTGGACAAATTCCTTGGTACCAGGCAATACCTCTGATTCCTCATTTACAATGAATGGTTTCATCTTTTTATGGGTAGAGAAGAGCTGTTTGAAGTCAACTGCCAAATCTCTGATTATAGGAAAATTGTTCATTGGCTCTACTGTAACAACATTTGATTCAAGTTCAGAGATCTTGGTATAACAAGCAAGGCGAGGCTTGCCATTAATTTTCATCCCACATGAGCCACATGATGCTTGCCTACAAGAGTATCTAACAGCAATTGAATGATCAAGGTTCTGTTTTACATATAGAATTGCCTCAAGTACAGTGGTCCATTTTTGTACTGGGATCTTGAACTCTTCAAACTTTGTTTCTGCATTCTCTGATGGGTTAAACCTAGATATTCGAAGTGTTATTGTCTTTGGCGTTGACTGTGTAGGAGCTGGAATAGTTGATTCTGCTTTTTTCTCCTGCGGAACTTCTACTGTTGCCATCGTTACGAATGCCCCATTCCAGCCATCAATATAGTTCTTGAACCATAGGCTACTAAAGCAGCCATTGCCACAATCGAACCATAGTTAATCGCTCTTTCATATGTAGCACCTTGTTTTAGCTCCAATAGAATAACCCGCAGTCCATTGAATCCATGTACAGATAACAAGACCAGTATAACTTCAAGCATAAGCGCATATGGTAGAAAGTGATAATTTGCAATTACATTTTGATATTGTAACGAATCAGAGAATTTCTGTGACAGTCTCATGAGTATGTGTACAGCTACTAATGCCACTGCTCCAAGCGCAGTTCCATAATGTATCTTCATGATTATGCTTTCTCGCATCTTAATCACCAAATAATACTCCAGCACCATACATCATTGCCAATGCTGCAAGTGCTATAGATACCCAAATGCAAAGCCTCTGCTTGGAGTTCAGCGAAGAAGCGCGATACGGATATTCAGGTTGTCCAGGCTTTCCTACGCCCTTTCCACCTTCGCTTATCATAAGTCGTATTCCATTTCCCGTATGAAAAACACACATTCCTATTACAAGTACAAGTACCATATGACCCCCTGGAGTCTCCGTTAGTGACAGCATATTGTTCCATGCTGCCTTTCCGTTAAGAATTGTACTTGTTTCGTAAATGTGGCCAATCAGATATGCAAGCAGGCCAAGCCCACTTAGTCTTTGCATCCAATATGCAACTCTGTGTAACCCATAACGAGTAGGATTTATCATTCCCTTGATGCCTTCGCGGTTGGAGAATTGTTCGGTCATCAGTATTTTCTCTCCACTGGCTTGTATTTAGTAATAGTGACAGGATGAGTCTTGATAACTGGTTCTTTTGTGTCATAGTAAACTAGAGTATGAGCCAAAAAGTTCTTGTCGTCTCTGTCAGGATAATCGGTTCTTGCGTGAGCCCCTCTAGATTCTTTTCTCCAAATTGCACCCATCAAAATTACTTCAGATACACGAAACATGGAATCAAGTTCCATCACGTTTGTAAAGTTCGTATTGTACTCTTTAGCTTTGTCGTCTACATGTTTCCATGTTTTTTGCCTTAATTCTCTTACCAACTTGAGGCCATCAACAAGATCAGTTTCATTTCTAAAAACGTAAGACTTGTTATTCATTATCTCTGTTAGTTCCTGTTTAACCTCGTATGGATTTACACTGCCTGTACCTCGAAATATTCCATCATAGATCCTTTTTTCCTCAGTAGCAACCAAATGCAATGGAAATGGTGTATAGGATGTTTCTTCTAAAATGTATTTAGCGGCAAGCTCGCCTGTAATTTTACCCCACACAAGACACTCGGCAGTAGAGTTTGCACCTAACCTGTTTGCTCCATGAACGCTATTACATGCAGCTTCACCTGCTGCCCATATACCTTGAATTTCAGTTGCCCCGTCTATGTTACTGTGAATACCGCCCATCATGTAATGACATACTGGCCTGACATCTACTGGCTCATTAGCCGGGTCAATTCCTGAGAATTTCAGTGATATCTCGCGTATTGCAGGAAGTTTTCTTATAATCAATTCCTTTCCCAGATGCCTCAAATCTAGTTTCAGACAATCCACGCCAGTATCGTGTTTGAAGCCATGTCCTTGGTTGATTTCAGTAATCATGGCACGCGATACAACATCTCTTGATGCAAGCTCTAGTTTGCTTGGAGCATATTTTTTCATAAAACGCTCTCCCTTGTTGTTAAGAAGATACCCACCTTCCCCTCTGGCACCCTCAGTAATCAAAATTCCAGAAGGCAGTATGCCAGTAGGATGGAATTGAACAAACTCCATATCCTTTAGCGCCATTCCAGCCCGGTAGGCCATATCCAGACCATCAGGAGTTGAAGCTAACGCATAAGTTGAAAAACTGTATACCCTTCCTGCTCCGCCGGTCGCAATAATCAATGCCTTTGCCTTGAATGTATAGAAAGTGCCACTTGACATCTCTATGGCAGTAATGCCACAAAACCTTTGGCCATCATGAACTATTGACGTAACAAACCATTCGTTATAGAACTCGATGTTATCAAATTTTTGGCATGTGTCATACAAAGTCTGCATTTCGTAAAATCCTACTTTGTCTTGAGCATATGTTGCCCTTGGAAAGCTATATCCTCCAAAGTTTCTCTGGCCAATCCTCCCATCATCTCTCCTTGACCATGGCATTCCCCAATGTTCAAGTTGATAGACCTCAGATGGCATTTCATTGACAAGTCTCTCAATTACGTCTTGATCACCAAGAAAATCACTTCCTTTTACAGTATCATAAACATGAGACTCTATTGTGTCACCATCTTCAGGATATAGAACTGCTGCAGTACCACCTTCAGCAGAAACAGAATGTGAACGCATAACTTGCAGTTTTGAGATAACGGCAATTTTGATATGCGGAGCAATCTTTGCTGCCTGAATCGAGGCTCTCAGTCCAGCAAGACCAGAACCTACGATTAGAAGATCACTGTCAATACTGTTAACCATGATTCGACATCTTCCTTTTCACACTTCATAAATATGTCTTGTGAAGGACGATGTGAGAATCGTTAATATATATCGCTAGCGATATCACTAGTGATGATTTCAGATTGGTTTCAAAGAGTAGGAAGTTCAATCCCCAGAGGATTTTCAAGATACTTTATTTTAGAGGCACTAAAGAAGAAACCAAGTACTGGAAAGGAGATAATAGATGTGGCCACTGCCCAAAGTGGAGGAAAGTGGAAGCCCTCTCCTGGACTGATTTATCCTCTACTGGGAAGACTGCTAGACGAAGGGCTGGTAGAGGAAACAAAAGACGGTAAATATCAGATAACCAAGAAAGGAAGAATAGTTTCAGAAGACCTTGAGGCTTTGGATAAGATAGTCAAGAACCAACTTGATGTAATTTTTAGGATAGGGGATGTTGGCAAATTTGTAGCCATGGATCTGATAGAACGAATCAATACAATTGGGAACTCGCTTAGTTCAAACGTTTCATACATGACCAAGGATGAGACCCAACGATACAGGAAATTCCTAGAATCTGAGCTGCGAAAGATGGAATCTGCTGAAAAAAAGTATCAGGGCAAGGAAATTAGGATCAATTAAGCAATAAATAATTGTAAAACATTATAGCGACAGTTGAAAAGCATTAAAAAATTAGTATATGACAAGTCAAAGCCTCTTGTTTTTCCCGGCGTTTATGATGCAATTACGGCCAGAATAGCCCAAAAAGCAGGGTTTGATGCCATGTTTCAAACTGGATATGGAACTTCAGCCGCGTTGCTTGGAATGCCCGATTATGGTTTTATTGGATCTACGGAAACCATTGAAAACGCAAGACGAATTTGCAAATCTGTTTTGGTTCCAGTAATAGTTGATGCCGATACAGGTTATGGAAACCCTTTGAGTGTATGGAAAGTTGTTAACGAATTAGAAGCAGTTGGAGCCGCCGGTATTTTCCTAGAAGATCAGAAATGGCCAAAGAGATGCGGGCACATGTCAGGAAAGGAAGTAATTGCCAAGGAGGAATATAGTGAAAAACTCAGGGCTGCAGTAGATGCTAGAAAAAGTAATGACTTCATAATAGTAGCAAGGACCGATGCTCGCGCAACCGAGGGCTTGGATGCTGCAATTGAGCGAGGCCTTTTGTACAAGGATATCGGAGCAGATGCCATATTTGTAGAAGCCCCCAGATCAGTTGATGAGATGAGAAAGATAGGAAAATCGATAAAGGCACCATTGGTGGCAAACATGATAGAAGGAGGAGCTACACCGCTACTTTCTTCAAGCGAGATACACAAGATGGGGTTCAATCTCATTCTTTATCCACTATCCGTATTGTATGCCAATACATTTGCAACGATACAAATTCTAAAAGAGTTAAGAAAGAGTGGAACTACTGCAAAGCTAAAAGACAGGCTTGTTGATTTTGATCAGTTCAATGAAATTGTAGAATTATCGAAATTCAAGAAGATGGAAGACAGGTACGAAACAAAGTCATAGAAAATAACAAAAAAGAAAGAGTTCCGTCAAGGTTTCCTAAGAGTTTCTCTTTACTTCTATGTCTATTGTAGAGACATTCCTAGAGCGTCCATCTTGTGATTGAAGTTGTTCTGATCCAATCTTGATGTTTCCTATTGAGTAACCAACATTTTCTGTCTTTCGTGCAATTATTTGTGCTACGTCAACTGCACGACCAATGCTTAGCCCTCTTGCCTTGATAGATATTCTTGGTTGATTTGCCAACTGTATGAGCGAAGAAGTAACGTACGCCATCAGTGGCTTCTTGCCGATGTAGATAGTTTCTCTAGATTCGGACATGTGTTCCCTATCTCTTGGGATAATTTAAATCTAAGAATGCAAGAATTGCAACAATGAAGTTTCTCCTCGTATTACTTTTTGTTCTTGCAATAATTGGAATTAATTCGGCATATGGATATGGCGAAGTTTCCGTATCTAATTTCAAGGTAGTTAATTCTCTTGGAGAAGAGATCAATTCTCCGGTAGTAGACCAACAACTTAACTTACAAACATCGCTGCAAAATGTGAGTCAAAACGAGGTAGACTGGGCGTACGTTGTTCAGGTAATAGATTCAAGCGGAGCTATATCAGATCTAAATTATGCTACAGGTTCACTTGTTGCCAATCAAACTCTTACTGCAGCTCTTTCTTGGACTCCACATACAAGCGGAACATACGAAATTCAGATACTGGTTTGGGATAATTTGCGCGATATAGATCCGCTTGCACCTGTGTCAACATTTAACATGACCGTAACTTAATTTTTAAAAAGTGGACCGGGTGGGATTTGAACCCACGATCTCACCCATGCCAAGGGCGTATCCTACTAGGCTAGACGACCGGCCCGATTTTAATCAGAGTAGGAATCTGATTTGCATTAACTTTTTTTGTGAGGTTATTAACGTTTAGCGTGATTTGGAAAATTAGCTTGACCAAAATAGCATAAGATATTTAACTATCAAGAATGGAATTCTTCGCGTGGTAGTAGAAAATAAAGCAATAATTTCCTATATTCAAATTCAAAAAGAAGATTTAGCAGTTTTCAGATTTAAACCAAAAGAAGGAGAACTGCCCCAATACAAGTCAGGCCAATTTTTAACTCTAGGTGCCCATATACAATCAGAGAATAAGGTAATCAGAAGAGCTTACTCGATTGCCTCAAATCCAGAAAACAGAAAGTACATCGAACTATACATAAGATGGGTCAGAAAGCCTCTTCCTGGTCGCCTTACAACAGTTTTGTTTAGCGCAAAAGAAGGAGACGAAATTACTTGGATAAAGCCTACCGGGGCCTTTACCATTGAAGAAAAGAAACCCAACGGAGACCCAGACGACAGAAGAATTGTTTGTTTGGGGGGCGGTACAGGTTTAGCCCCGTTTGTCAGTTATGCACGTCATCTTCATGATACTGGAAGCAATAGAGAGATAGTTGTTTTGCATGGGGCAAGCTATGTAGATGAGCTTGGCTACAGAGAGGAACTGACTAAACTTGAAGAAGAAAGTCTAGACCGAGGCAAAGACAAGTTCAACTTTAGTTATAGATCAGCCATCAGCCGACCCGATGAATGGTTCAACAGAACTTGGAATGGGCAAAAAGGAAGAGTAGAGACTTTCTTGCAGTCAAAAAATGGAGAGATGTCTCCACTTGAGAAACTGGTTGGAGAGAAAATTACCAAGGATAATACCGTATTTTTCATTTGTGGTTGGCAGGGAACCATAGATGGATGTCTTGATGTGTTGACTCCAAAAGGATTTGTAACTGAGAGAAACAAGAGACCCGACAAAAGCTTTGAGATAAAATACGAGTCCTACGGATAGTCAAATTAATTTGAAAAGATAATATTCTATCATTCTGGCCAGACTACGGGGACGTAGGTTAGCTTGGCAGACTGCCAGCCTCGGGCGCTGGATGTCGTGGGTTCAAGTCCCATCGTCCCCATTTTCTACAAATTGCAATATTTTAATCAAATTCAATCAAGGATTGAAATATGCCAGATAAATATAGAAGGCAATTGACAATCGCAATCTACCTTGCTCATCTCAATCCTGTTACCAAAGCTCACGTTGAAATCATCAACGAATTAAAAAATGGCAACGAGGTAAGGGTTCTTCCAGTCATATTCAGGATTGATGGCAGTGAAGTCAACAGTAAAAGTTTTCCATTCAGTTATGAGTTGAGAAAAAAAATGCTTGAATCAGTGTTTGGAGACTCTATATCTATAGTATCAAATTACACATTTTATTCACCATTTTCAAGATACATGCCTCCATTACTTTCACCCTATTCGTGGAACATCAAAAAGCAAATTTTGGACGAAATTAAAACAGATTACTTTACGTATACTGGAGACAAGGCAGAAGCCTTTGTGCTAAGGCTTTATGGATTGAATCCAAAGGTGGGTCAAAGAAAAGAAACGTCAGCTTCATTTGTAAAACAAAAAATGTTTGAATCTGCAATGGGAAAGGATACAGACTGGGAACAGTACGTGGAACCTGAAATTGTAAAGATAATACACGAGAATTGGGATGTTGTGAAGAAATTTGCAAATTTGCCTGACCTAACATATAGAGTACTTGGCATGAAATTTCCAAGTACTGGGTTTTGGTAGAAATAGATTAATTATAGGCAGAATGGGTTTTGTATATGAAAACTTTTGCTCACAAGTTTGTTTGGTTTGATGGCAAGTTTGTAAAGGATGATGAAGCGAAAGTTTCGATAATGACACATGCAATTCATTATGGAACTTCTGTTTTTGAGGGATTACGAGGTTATTGGAATTCAAAAAACCTTAACATTTTCAGATTGCAGGATCATATCAAAAGATTTAGGAATTCGGGAAGGGTGTACTCCATTTCACTAAGATTTACAGACAAACAAATAGCTGATGCAATAACAGAACTCTGCAAGAAAAACAATGTAAGAGAATCATGCTACATACGACCATTTTATTTTGTAGGACGATATGGAATAAATCTTCATGTGACAGAAAGCAGTCCAACTCACGCGGCAGTTGTGATGTTTCCCTTCGGCGATCTATTCAATAAAAATGGAATTAGTGCAGGTATTTCATCATGGAGAAGAATTCATGACATTTCTACTCCTCCCCTTGCAAAGATGGGTGGTAATTATTTGAATTCAATATTGGCAACCCAAGAGTGTAAGAGAAATGGATATGATGAAGCAATCCTATTAGATCATCTTGGAAACATCAGCGAAGCTCCCGGCGAGAACATATTCATTATAAGAGATAAGAAATTACTAACACCATCTTCTAGTTCTTCGGCATTAGAAGGAATTACAAAAGATTCTGTGATCAAAATAGCAAAAAACCTTGGCTACGAAACAGTAGAACGCGACATTCCAAGAACAGAGATTTATTTTGCTGATGAAGTGTTTTTGACTGGCACCGCAGCCGAGATAACACCTATTGTTTCAGTCGATGGCAAAGGTGTTGGAGATGGCAAAGTTGGAAAAATAACACAGAAACTACAGAGAACATATTCAGAAATTACGATGGGAAGAAACAAAAGGTATTCCAGATGGATAACACCGGTGTATTAAAATGAAAATTGTACAAATAGGAGTGGGAGGTTTTGGCAAGAACCATACACGAATTCTTTCCCAACTTGGAGTTCTTTCAGCAATTTGTGATACAGACTTATCAAAAGCCAAAGAATTTGGAACAAAGTATTCTGTTAATCACTACTCCAGCATTGATTCCCTTTTAGGATCAGAGCAATTTGATGCTGCCTTTGTTTGTACTCCCACCTCAACTCATTTTGAAATCGCCAAAATGTTGCTACAAAAGAAGAAAAACGTATTTGTAGAAAAACCCATGACATATCTCTCGCGTGAGGGCGATGAACTGCTAGAATTAGCAAAGAAGAACAAGGCAATCCTAACATCAGGATACATTGAGAGATTTAACCCAGCAGTCTCGCTTGTAAAGGAATACGTCAAGACAAAAAAATACGGAGAGTTGATAATGTTAGAATTTCATCGAGAAAATAGAATGCCACCCCACATCAAAGATGTTGGTATAATTTATGACACTTCAGTTCACGATATAGATACGGCCATGTGGCTTTTTGATGATGTTCCAGAGGTGGTCTTTGCAAGATCTGGCAGAATAAGACACGAACATGAGGATTTTGCTACAATAATGCTAGGTTTTAGAGAAAACAAAGTAGCCATTATTTCATCAAACTGGATAACTCCAATTAAAATTAGAAGATTCAATGCTGTTTGTGGCGATGCAATAATTTCCTCTGATTTTATCACACAAGAAGTAAAGATAGAAACCAATTCAGGGGCTGAGATTCCACGAAAAGATGTAGAAGAGCCACTTCTTTTGGAAATTAAAAATTTCATTGCTGCATCAGAGGGTAAAGAAAACATACGGGTAAGGCCAGAAGATGCACTAAATACAACAAAGATAGCTGAGGCAGCACTTTTATCTAGTCACAAAGGGACTCCAATTTATCTAGATCTCAAATGAACAAGAAAATGATGGAAATTCTTGCATGTCCAATAGACAAACATTTCCCACTTGATATTTTCGAGATTTTATCAAAAGAAGACATTATTTCAGAAGGCGCGATATTTTGTTCCAAGTGTTCTAGGTTTTACCCCATAATAGATGAGATTCCCATTATGCTACCAGATGAACTAAGAGACAAAAATCAAGAGATAGAATTCTTGAAAAAATACAAAGACAAACTACCAGAAAAGATTGTCAACAAGAGCTCTCCTTGGCATTTGTGATAAAAAATGGTTACAAATTTTGTATCAGAGAAAGCAAAGTTGGGCAAAAATGTGAAAATATGGCATTTTGCATACGTGGGTGATAACGCAGAGATTGGAGACAATGTAAAGATTGGTTCTCTTGCTCATGTGGATTACAATGTAAGGATTGGTGACAATACAATGATAGAAGGCATGGTATACATACCTCCTCTTTCCAGAATAGGAAAAAATGTTTTCATTGGACCTGCTGCGGCTCTGACAAATGACCCATATCCGGCAAGTAAGAAAATGATTGGAGTTACCATAGAAGACGGTGCTGTGATAGGCTCAAGGGCTGTCATCAAAGCTGGAGTAACAATTGGAAAAAATAGCGTTGTGGCAATGGGGGCAGTAGTTATCAAAGATGTTCCTGCAAATACAGTAGTTGCTGGAGTTCCAGCCAAAATCAAGTATTCTCGCAAAGAATACGACAAAAAGAAGAAAGATTGGGAAGACGGCTAATTTCTGATTTGCTTGTGAAATATCCAATTCTTTATCTTGGACATTATAAAGATCCAGAGCACTACAAGAAAGATAGCGATAATTGCTTTTATGCCTGAATCTAAAAATTCACTATATTTTCCAAAACCTTGTATTGAGATATGGGCAATTGTTAAAACAAGAAGGCCTCCACCGGCTAGAATCATTAGCCACATTATGAAGACATATACAAAAATCTGCCCTTTCATATCTTAATACCTGTCATAAATGCCGTGATGATTGCAAGTGCAGCTGAAAATATTGCTAGCTTGAAAATTGTAAATCCTACCTCTTTTTCTGTCATAGGTCCATTAGCTAAAATTAAACGCACCAATGTGACTGGAGCGTCTTTGTGTTCAGTAGCTTTGAGTTTGAAATCTTCTGTATGTTCTACGGGATTTGATTTTAGTTGCCTGTGCTCAACTATTCGTTTTACGCTTGACAGAAATAGAAATGAGTTTATCACTGCTGGCAACAAAGCAACTGCGGCAATTATTTCTACATGACCTACTATAGCAATTGTTCCATACATGGCACCTAAGGTGAGTGCTCCAGAATCGCCAGGAAATATTCTGCTAGGAAACTTGTGATATTTGTAAAAAGCAAGAGATACAAAACCTAGAGGCAAACTTGCTATAGCTATATCATAATGATGAACGATAAATAATGATATCGTGAGTGCAAAACTAGCAATTGTCATAAATCCACTTGCAACACCATTTAGTACATCAATGGAATTTACCGTATTTCCTGTAATTGGAATCATGAGAACTATCAAGGCCAGATACAATTCAGGAATGTGAACAGGACCAAATAGTGGAAAGTCCAAATGTGTACCATGTGCTCCTAACAAAATTATTGGGATTGCAGTAGCTGCTAGAGCAAGAGGTTTGAACCACCCACCCAATACTTTTCGGTCATCTGCCAAACCTACAAGAAATGCCAGAAAAGTGGTAAGAATTATTGCCAATACATCTACTGAAGAAAAGAACGCATAAAGAACAAGTTCTGAAACTAGGATCCCTGCAAGAATGGATGGACCTCCAGGCCTTGCTACCATTGCACCTCCAACTCTATTGTAATCTTTGACTACAAGTTTTCTTTTTTCTAGGTTTTTGATAAGAATTGGAGTAATGGCGTAAACAGTAACAAATGCTATGGCTGAAACTACTATAGCCGCTATTGTTTTATCAAACATCATCTTATCTTTTTGAGGTGTGTCTTTATGTTTTCTGCAATTCCAGGCCCAATCTTATCAATTTTGGCAAGTTTTTCAACAGGAATCAATGCTAATTCGTCTAGATTTTTGATTCCATTTTTGTACAGAATTCTTGCACGTATTCTTCCAATGCCCCGTACTTTGACAAGATCAACGAGTTCTTCCTTTATTCCATATGCCATTCTAGTTCGTAAGGTGTCTAGTTCGTCCATTACGTTATTTGACTTTTCAAGATTTGCAAGCTCATAGAATGCATGAATGAGCCAGTCTGCTGTTTCAGACATCCTATGCATATCTCCTGATTCTATACCAAGATTATCAGAAAGAGAGATCTCGCTTGATTCAGTGATCCAAGCATGCATTGCAAGTAGGCTTCGATTGCAATCATATTCTGAGATGCTTTCAATCAATTGATCAGAATAGTTTTCAAGAAGCGTACTGATTATCTCATAATCCTTGTTCCTTAATGAAAACTTGGGGAAAAAATCTTCACAGCTTGTGATAATATGTAATATCCCAAGAGTATGTTTCCTGCCTTTTGAAATTTGCTGAAGTGCTTTTCTGAAATAAACAGCTGTTAGAGGATCTATGTATAAAGTTGAAGTCTTTTTGCCAAATTCTGTTGCGATGAATCTACCCCCTTTTTGTTTCAAGAGTTCTTCCAGTTCAAGATAGCGTAATGCTATCTGAATCTTGAATTTTATAGTTGATTTTCTTTCCTGAGATCCCGAAAGCGTTTTTGAAAAAAAATCAACAATTTCTTCATTTTTTATTCCAGGAGTAGTTGAAACCAAGCTCAATATGTGAATTCGTAGTGCCTTGTCATCTGTAAGTTTTGAAGAAATTGGCTCCGGCAGCCCATTAATGTAATAATCAAAGAGATCATCACTGTTAGAACTTCCAACGATAATAGATTCTCCATATTCATCATACTGAGGCCTCCCAGCTCTTCCAGAAAGCTGTTTGTATTCAAGAACGCTTATGGGTTTGTTGACTCCATATTTTCCGTCATATCTATTGATGCTAGAAATTATTACTCTTCTTGCTGGAAGATTTACTCCAGCAGCCAATGTCGGCGTAGAAGCCAGGATCTTTATTCTTCTATTCCTAAATTCTAACTCGATAATATCTCTGCAATTCTGGTTCAGCCCTGCATGGTGAAATGCAACACCTTTTTTCACTAACGTTGCTAGATTTCTAATGAGTTCTGTATGTTCATTGTCTTCAAGAAGTCTTTGCGAGATTTGTTCTAGAATTTTCTTCTCTTCTTCTGTTATATGTTTTGAAACTGCGTCAGATGCCTTTGTTGCAAGAGATACAGAGCGTGCTCTAGTTTCAGCAAACAGGATTGCTTGGCCTCCATTTTTGAGAGAATCCAAGCCCAAGTCAACTGGTGCTCCCCTAATGCTTGTCTCAACTTGGAAATTCTTCTTGTTCTGCATTGTTACCATACCCTGATCGTAAACCCCTTCCCAGAGAGGAACTGGCCTCCAGTTGCTTTCCACAAGTTTGCAACCAAGCCATTTTGATATCTCATCAGCATTAGTTACTGTTGCACTAAGTGCAAGTATCTGCGGTTTTTTCTGGAGTGACATTAGTTTGGTGAGTACGATATCAAGGGTTGGTCCCCTATCCTCATCCCCCAGTAAATGGACTTCGTCTGCAATAACAAGACTGATTTCATTTAACCATTCAGCGCCTTGCCTCATGACAGAATCCATCTTCTCATTAGTAAGAACAAGAATATCATTTGATTCTAGATTTTTATCAGTCTGATCATAATCTCCTGTTGAAATCTGGATCTTAATTTTTTTATCAAGGTCTACAGATTCTAATTTTTTAAATTCAGAAAATTTTTCAGAAGCTAGTGCTTTGAGAGGACTAAGATACACTACTTTGCCCTTTTTCTCAGAGATGTGCTTTATTATGGCAAGCATGGCAATTAGCGTCTTTCCGCTTGCAGTTGGAGCAGAGACAAGGATGCTTTTTCCATCTAATAGCCCAGCCTTTACACTCTTTTCTTGCGGTGGATAAAGAGTAACAAATCCACTATCACAGAGAAATTTGATTGCAGTTTTGGGGATATCTAGTTCCGATACTTTCATACCCGGTTATAATGACCGGGTTTTGATTCATAAATAGCTGACTCTCGTTGCAATTTCTTGATGTATTTTCTTGCTTCTTCTTCAGTGAATTTGCCTGTCTTGACTAGTTCTTTTACGAATGTTTTTTCTTCAACAGGTCTTTTCTCATCTCCTTCCAATGATTTCATCACATCCATGAATAGTTGCATCTTTGAGACTTCGCTGTGAGGCCTACCTTGAAGAACCCCAAGGTCCACCTTTCCAGTGTTTACGTCTACTCCTGCGTCTTGGAGCATGCTTTGTATTAGAAATATTGCCCTTTCTGCATCTTCGCTCTCAACTTGTGTCTTCATCAATAGCCTTGCTCTAGCAGTGGCTAATCTCACAAGTCCTTCTAATTGTCTTGGAGTTACTGTAATCATTCCCTCAGATTCTACGTTTCTCATTGTCATATAATATTCCAGAATCTTCTCCTCTGCTTCTGATGTAAGTATAGGATCAAATCTTTTCGTATATGTTAGATATTTTGTAAGAATATCTACGTCAATTAGTGATTTAATGTCAGTTCCTGAAGTTCGGTGTAAATTCAATATGTGCCGTGCTATTCTTGTATCTCTTTCTTTTGATGGGATATCCCTAACTACAAAGATGAGATCAAAACGTGTTAAAAGTGGGACTGGCAGGTTAACATTTTCCGTTATGTTCTTGAATGGATCATATTTTCCATACATTGGGTTGGCAGCAGCCAAAATTGAGGTTCTTGCGTTCAACGTTGCAACAATTCCACCTTTTGCAATGCTTACGGATTGTTGTTCCATGGTTTCATGTAGTGCACTTCGGTCTTCTGGTTTCATTTTATCAAACTCGTCTATACAAACAAGGCCTTGATCTCCCAAAACTACCGCGCCTGCTTCGAGCATCATAATTCCTATTTTGTCCCGTACAACTGCGGCTGTGAGCCCTGCTGCAGTAGAACCTCTTCCTGATGTATAAAGTCCCCTTGGAGCAATTCTTGCACAAAACTTTAGCATCTCACTTTTTGCCGTACCAGGATCACCCACCAAAAAGACGTTAATATCTCCACGAATTTTAGCGCCGTCGGCAAGAAGTTTTTGAGTAGAACCTACAATTAACAATAAAATTGACTCTTTGATTATATCATGGCCATGAACGTGAGGAGCAAAAGAAGCTACGAGCCTGTCGTAAATGTCTGCATTTTTTCCAAGCGATTTGATTATCTTCTCTTCGTCTGGAGAGATTTCTTCCCTTTCAGTGCTTCTAGAGCTCTTGTTTCCTCTACCGCCCAGAAACTCTATATTATTTCCCTGAATTCTTAATCTGTAAATCCCACTCTTTCCTCTCATAGAAGGTATGTGCTCTTGTTCAATCCTTACGATTCCCGTAAGAATTACACGGTCTCCAGGTCTTGCGTTGTCAACCAAGTCTTGAAGCACTGTAACATCAAGATAGTGAGGTAATTGACCAGGAGGCAGATCTTCAGGTAATTCTTGGAGTCGTACCATTTGAAAATCAATGAATTTGCTTTGTTCAGGATTTAATTCTAGATCTCGGTGAGTACATTTTCCATTATCACATTTTAGTGGTTCCTTGAATTCAAGACCTTTTTCCTGAATTCTTTTAGTCTGATGCCCATCTGGACAGATGTAAACTAGTTCTTTTGCAAGCGGTTTAATCTCAGAAGATCTTACAACCATTCCCGAAACGCTTATCATTTTTCCTATAACCTCTGCATTTACTTCGCGCAGACTTCGCTGTGCTGGATAGTTTGAAATCCTGACTCTAATATCATGGCGGATTTTTTCGGCATATTGTGGGAATCTTTCCTTGAGGATATCCTTGATTGCCCCGCTGAAAGCATGAAGAATTTCATCTGGATCCATATTGAAAACAGATTCAATTTCGTGGTATGATACCAGTTCGTTGTAATCTACCACAATGTATTGAATTTTCTTTGCCATCATCTGGTCAATTTCGTCAACATACTTGTATGAACCTGATTTGTCTTTGAATTGACTTAGGAATTCTCTTACCTGATCCTGAAGCTTGCTTGATGAAATAGATTCAGACTGTGCGGTCATTTCTTATCACCGATAACTTGTTTTTTAAATTCTGCACTGTTATCATGAATATAATCAAATAGAGCTCGCTCTTCAACTGTCAATTTCTTTGCTAATTCAGTAGCCATCTTGGATGAATCCGCTAATCTAATGATCTTTCCTTGTCTTTTACGAACAAGGGAATTTAGCATGCTTTCTATTTTATCACGGTCTTGCTGGGGCAGTCTTTGCATGAATAAGTTCATTTTTATGTAAAACTCTGGCTCAAGTGTAGAAAGATCAAAATCTCCCTGTACATTTTCTTTCACAATAGCTTGCTTCAAAGCTACCACCATATCGGTATCCTGTACTTCAGCAAGCTTTTCTAACGATAATACCTCAGCTACCCATCGTGGTATACTCAAAATTTCACCATGTTTGGCATCAATTGATACTTCGGGTGCATCTATTTTGAGATCATACCCAAAGTTGACTTTGACGTCCTGTAGGCGATATCCTATACTATGCATCTGTATTAGTTCTAAGATGTCCAATTTACTTCATGATCCTCCATTAGGTATCTAAGGGATCGATCGATCAATTCTGTTAACCATTTACTCTGATCATTTGATCTAGTTATTCGGGTATTGCTTTCTCTCATGATGGGTTCTTCCTATTTAATATGGGATTCATTTGGTGATCGCCTAGAAATGATATATTTTTGTTAATCTTAATAGATAGTTATTCTGTTATTACCCACAAACGCTCAAGTTACACAGAAATCACTTCGGCACAAGATCGCAGACTTAATTTTATTAGTAGGGCAAAGAGGTAGGACCATATGACCGAATCCTCCATGTGGGTTGAAAAATACCGCCCAATGAAATTATCATCCATAATAAACCAGAAAGAGATAGTAGGCAGCCTGAAATCTCTTTTGAAAAATACATCCGAGATGCCACACTTGATGTTCTCGGGATCTGCAGGGGTTGGCAAGACCACCACTGCCCTATGTCTTGCAAGAGAAATCTTGGGAGAGTCATGGAAAGAATACACCCTAGAGTTGAATGCGTCAGACGAAAGAGGAATAAACATGGTAAGAGACAGGGTAAAAAAATTTGCAAGGTTCTCAGGACTTGACACCAAAATACCATTTAAGCTTGTCATACTAGATGAAGCAGATGAAATGACCTCTGACGCTCAGACTGCCCTTAGGAGAATCATAGAGGATACAGCTAGTCATTGCAGATTCATCATGATTGCAAATAATATATCAAAAATTATAGAACCGCTTCAAAGTAGATGTGCCGTATTCAAATTCACCAGAATCGCAGAAGAAGATGTAATAGCATATCTGGAAGAAATTTGTAAAAAAGAAAAAATCAAGTACAATAAGGAAGGCCTGAAATCATTATATTCGTATTCAGAAGGCGACATGCGCCATTCTATCAATATGCTACAGGCAACTGCAAGTCTTGGAATAATAAGTGAAGATAATGTAAAAGAATCTGCTGGGCTTACAAAGATTAGTGATGTGGGCGATATCTTGAAGATTGCACTAGCTGGAAAGTTGACAGAGGCAAGAAACAAGATGGTTGAACTCATCAAGATATATGGAATGTCAGAATCTGATTTCCTGAAATACCTTAACGAAGAATGCTACAAACTAAAGACAGATAATCTTTCGGATATTTTGGAATCCATCGCCAAATACGATTATCGACTCATAATAGGAGCCAATCCCGAGATTCAACTTTCTGCCCTTTTAGCAGAGCTAGGAAAAATAGGTAAATAACGCAGAGAGAGGGATTTGAACCCCCGCGTGCTTGCGCACATAGGCTCTCAAGGCCCACGCCATGCCGGGCTAGGCGACCTCTGCAATACTTTTTCAGAAAAGACTTGTTAAAATTTGTTTAAGAACAAACACTATCTGGCAAATAACAAGTATTTGTACAATATATCATAGTAATTATTAAGAAAAATAAAAAAGTCGAAAAATTCTAGTGATGTGCGTGTGGATTAACAGAACCAGTTTCCATTTTGGTAAAGGTTCCTGCTGCCTTTTCATGGTGTTCTAGGTTAGATTGATCTACCTTGATTGCCTGTGGAGGACAAACTGAAACACATGCCATGCACCAAATGCAGTCATGTTCTCTTATTGGATCAGCCTTGTCTGTGTAGTCCTTTCGTTCTTCTTTTACTGAACTACCAGTTCCAGCCATTGTAATGTTTACTGCCTTGATAGCTGGAACATCTTTCTCTGTTCTATACCACTGAAAGACTTGTACTGGACAAGCCTCGATGCATGCACCGTCAGCAACACAAGAATCCCAATCTACTGCGACCATGGTGCCACTCACACCTACTGGTTCTATCTTTTCACCCCTGGCCTTGAATGCCGATATGCAATTCTCATCTTTAGAAGCGTCGGCTAGTTTACCAGGACCCCATCTGAAGTGAAAGTGTTCGTCGGATTGGTTTATTTTTCCAATTGGTTTGTATCCTTTTGGAAAGTCTTCGGGTATTGGCATATGGTTTTTTGTCACAGGATATGTTATTTAAACCTAGACAAAGTTAGTTTAAACTAAGATAGGTTAGCGAACTCTTTTTCGTGAATTTCTTGATTTGCCTGATCAACTTTGATTGCTTTTGTGGGACAGACTTCTATGCATGCCATGCACCAAATGCAATGAGCTTCATGTACAGGACTTGCCTTATCAGTAAAGTCCTTTCTATCGTTTCTGCCTGTCTCTCCTGGATTTTTGTACCACTCAAATACTTTTACTGGACAAATCACTAGACATATTCCGTCAGCAACACAAGAATCCCAATCTACTGCAACATATGTTCCATGCACTCCCATAGGTTTGATCTCTTCTCCTGCTGCCTTGTAATCAGCTACGACTTTTGGATCTGATGCCGCCTCTGCAAGATGTCCAGGTCCCCAAACGAGATGATAACTCTCACTTAATGGATCCTTGAATTTTTCTTCTACTTTGTGGTTCTTGGGAAAATTTGGATCTATTGGCATGATATTGTAGGAATATTTCTACTTATTTAAAGTGTGTACAAGAATACGGGCAAAAGCAATCTGCCGAGTCAGGGGGTCAAGTCAGGCGGTAAGTTCATGTTCCCATAATTTGCTACTCATGCAAGATAAATTCATATCTTTCAGAAATTGGTTGTAAGCATGGGAATTTTCAAGTATGATGTGTATCGCAGCCCTAATGTAGGCATTTATGCAAAATGTAATGACACTTTTGTCTTTATTCCAAATGGTTTTGCCATAACAAAAGTTAAAAATTTGTGCGAATTTCTCAAAACCGATCATGTCTTCACATCAGTAGCTAACACTAGACTTCTTGGAGTTCTGATGGTGATGAACAACAATGGAATATTGTTGCCGCGAAATTCTCTTGAGGAGGAGGTAGTTCATCTAAAAAAATCGACTGGCCTTAATGTAGACATACTTGATACAAAACACACAGCCATAGGCAATCTGCTATGCGTAAATGATAAAGGCGGAATAATGTCACCTCTAATTCCATCTGAATATGTAAAAAAAGTCGAAGATGTTCTAGGAATAGAGGTTATAAGGAAAAAAGTTGCCGGATACTATCAAGCCGGTGCCATGGCAAAGGCTAATTCTCACGGCGGAATCATACATCCTGAAACCGAAGAAGAAGACATCAGAGCTGTATCCCAAGTTTTAGGCGTGGAGCTTGAACCTGCTACCATCAATGGTGGATCTCCTTTTGTCTCTTCAGGGATACTTGCAAACAACAAATCTATGGTAGTGGGCTCACTTACAAATGGTCCTGAGCTAGTAATGCTTACAAAAGCATTCAAAGTTGAAGACTAGATCGTGGATCATTTAGAAGAGAATCGAGTTTAACCTGTTTCTCAGAGCCATCCCTCATATTACGAATTAAAACTGATTTTTCACTATACTCCTTTGGGGCTATTATTATCACGTACTTGGAATTTGATGCCATGTCCATTTGTTTTCTAAGTGACCTACCTGCCAAATCCATCTCAGATGGGATACCTTTGAGCCGGAGGGTAGATGCAACGCTGATGGCAATTTTCTTCATTTCATCGTTTACAGATGCTATCCACACATGTTCTTCATTATTTGACAAATTTGTAATTCCTTGTTTTTCCAAGGAATTTACTATGCGCTCCACACCACCTGCCGCACCAGTTGCACCCATGTCGTCTCGCCCAAACGCTTTTGTTAGTGTGTCATAACGACCGCCACCAACAAGTGCTCCCAGGTCTGAGCTGCTGTCAAATACCTCAAAAACAATTCCAGAGTAATAATCAAGGCCTCGTACAATACCAAAGTTTACTCTGACATTTTCTACGCCTCTATTTTTTAGTGATTCAAATAATTGAAGTATCTTATCCCAGTTTTTGAGCTGGCCCGTATCAATCATTTTCTCAATTTCTTGTGGAATTCCTTTCATTTGAGAAAATTCCAAAATTAGATCCAAGTCAGAGATAGAATATCCCTTTTCTTGATATTCCTTGATTATTTCCTGTTTTCTCTTCTTTTGTATCTTATCTACAGCTCTTAGAATATCGCCTATTACACCAGATGAATCAGTCTTGAAAATGCTTTTTACATATGATTCAACTAGTCCTCGGTCGCAGATATCAATTACAATGTTTTCAAGTTTGAGGTTTGAGAAAAACTTTGAAGTAAAATCTATTATTTCTGCGTCAGATTCGGTATTTGGTTCTCCATATATTTCCACGTCCCATTGATGAAAGAATCTGTATCGTCCTTTTTGTGGCTCGTCATATCTCCACACCCCCCCAAAAGTACAGAACTTTGCAGGAAGCCTCATTGATTTTTGGGAGGCGGCATATCTAGTAAGACCGATAGTAAAGTCAAAGCGTAGAGCAACTTCTCTGTCTCCCTTGTCTATAAAATAGTAGATTTCATTTCTTATAGAAGGTCCACTCTTTGTTTCTATCACGGAGACAAGTTCTATTGGAGATGGATCCATGAATTGAAATCCAAATAGGTTTGATGTTTCTATGAATTTTTGTCGTATGTATTCTATTGTGGTAGATTCCTTGTGTTCTATATCCCTCATCCCACGTGGTAAGTCCAAATTCAAGACTCACTTTTGTTCCAATGCATTTAGACTTTCTGATTTTACAAAATTACAATTGTGATAAATTAATAACACAAGTAAAACCTACCAAAGATCTACCATATGACATATCGCTATTTAGAACACATGACAGATGCGTTGATTGAGGTAACTGGACAAACCTTGGAAGAAGCCTTTGAAACAGCTGGAATGGCGGTGGTTGATACAATTTTTGATATCAAATTAGTTGGAAAAAAAACTGAAAAAAAAATTGAGATAAAGACAAGGGATCTGAACAACTTGTTGTATAGCTGGCTAGAAGAGATAATCATACTTACGATAACAGACGGATTTGTTGGATCCAGCTTTAAAGTTTGCATAACTAGACCAAACGAATATGTTCTAAATGCAACAATAGGTGGAGAAGAGATTGATTTTCAAAAACACCACTTTAAATTAGAAATCAAAGCTCCCACTTTTCATCTCATGGAGATAAAACTGGAAAAACCAGTTGTGATGAGATTTCTTCTTGATCTCTAGTACAAATTATTAAATACTATCCGAATTCATTTTATCAAGTTGGTAGACGAGGAAATAGAAAAGATAATGAAAAAGAAGTTGGCTGAGATGACTTCGCACAAGGAACAGGAAATTTTAGAACTAACCGATACAAGTTTTGACAATGGAATAGCTGGTGACATTCCAGTAATAGTTGATTTTTGGGCCACATGGTGTGGACCCTGTCAGTTCATGTTGCCCATATTTACCAGAATGGCAAAAAAATACAAGAGCATCAAGTTTGCTCGCGTAAATGTGGATGAGGCACAAGGAATTTCCCAAAGATACCAAGTGTATGCAATACCTACATTTTTAGTCTTCAAGGGAGGCAAACTTGTCGATAAAGCAGTAGGTGCAGTAGGAGAACCAGGCCTTCACATGCTTGCCCAGAAATACTCTCAGTAGCCGTAAACAGAATTTGATTTTCTCTGAAGCTCTATTATTTTCTGCAAGGTTTGAAGTTCCTCTGGATTCAATTTGTGCGAAAATTCCTTGAGTAAAAGCCTAGCTTCTCTAGATGGCGGCAATGAATAGAACACATCTTCTTCTGAAACCTGTCTTCCAACAGTGACATTTTGGATAGATATGGCTACCTCTTGGCCCCTCTTGGCAGAATCTATGCTCTTTCCATTATCCTGAAGCTGGTGAACAAGACCAATTTTTTTTCCATCGGCATTAATTATAGTAATTTTTTGTTTGAGTGTACCAACATCTACTCTAACTCCAAAAACAGCCGGGCTACTTTTTCTAAATATATATCCCTTCAGAAATGTTAGTTTGCAAATAGGAGTTAGTTCCTGAAATATTGCATTTTCTTCATTGGCGGTATCCTCTTGAACCCAGTTGACATAATTATCAATCAAGCTGTATATGACTTGATCATGGAAAATTCTAATGTGATTTGCCTCCGCTTCTTCTTGAGCATCCTGTAAAATTTTTACGTTAAATGCAATCACTATTCCAAGATGCCTGTCATTTTCCTTTATTGCAAGAGCTTCTACAACATCACGCCTAGTTACCGGACCTATGTCAGCCATTGATACTGGAACATTTTGTCGCTTTAACATGTCAGTTATGGCTTCAAGAGATCCAATAGTGTCACATTTTAGAATCACGCCCTTTTTGTCAGTCTTTACAAAGACTGACTTCATTTCAGACTCGATTAATTTTTTAAATTCTTCAATCTTTGATTCGTCAGCAGAGGCATAAACGGGACTTCCAGGTAAGACGCCTTCAAGGTCGGGAGATGCAATCTTAATTCCAGCAGCAGCATAGACTTCGTTTACTGGTCTGAATTTGTCTCTTGGATCGCGCATTTCATCCAATGGTTTTGGCAAAAGTATTGCCTTGGGTTTTGTAATTACTACAGAGTCTCTTTTGGCAAGAACTATAGAGTCACTCTTTTTAAGATTACCATCAATCAAAATAATGTTGGCAGTTACTCCAAGTCCAGTCTCTTCTTTTACTTCAAGAACTATGCCTCTTGTGGGTTTCTCTGTCTGGTCAAGTTTCTTTTGTAGATATTGTTGAGTAAGACCTACAAGGACTGCTAGCAGTTCTGGAATTCCTTCTCCTGATCTAGCGCTAACGGGAACAATTGAAACTTCTTTTGTAAAATCCTTGACTCTGTAAAATGCTTCAGAACTGAAGCCAAGTATGGATAACGTTCCTACAACATTATACAGAAGCTCATCCAGTGAGGTTTGCACGAAAGGATCTTGTTCTTTTATAGATTGAGTGATAAACTGTGTTGTTGGATTCTTTTTCCAGCCTGAAACCATATCTACCTTGTTGAGAGCAATTACAAATGGAACCTTTCTACTCTGCAAGATTTTCAGGCTTTCATTGGTTTGCGGTTGAAAACCTCGATTTACGTCTACTACCAAAATAGCAATGTCTGCTGCAGAGCCTCCACGTGCCCTTAAATTTGTGAAAATTTCATGCCCTGGCGTATCAATAACTAACAATCCAGGAATTTCTTGACTGTCACCTGCCATTTTTGCAAACAGTGGTCCGCACACTTTCTTGATTGCATCAGTAGGAAGAAAACTAGCTCCTATGTGTTGCGTGATTCCCCCTGCTTCACGGGCTTGTACACCTGTACCTCTTATCTTGTCTAATAGTGAGGTCTTACCAGAGTCTACATGACCTAGAACTGCCACTATCGGCTGTCGTATTTGCAACCGCTTTCACTTGAATATTACAGCTACCTCTTTTTCAAAACTTTCCTTAGAATCGGAGGCATGAATTATGTTATCTGATATTCCAAGTCCAAAGTCGCCCCTAATTGTTCCCGGAGCTGCCTCAAAGGATTTGGTAGAGCCTATCATGAGTCTTGTTGTAGTAATAGCATTATTTCCTTCAATCACTGCTGCAACAACTCTTCCTGATGTAATAAAAGAGACAAGCTCGCCAAAAAATGGCTTTGATTTGTGGTCTGAGTAAAATTCTTCTGCCATTTGTTTTGTAAAAGTAAACATCTTTAGTTTTACAATGTGAAAGCCTTTCTTTTCAAATCTTGAAATAATTTTTCCTGCAATCTTTCTTTCTACACCGTCAGGTTTTACTATAAATAATGTCTGTTCAGTCATTTTACTTTTTGACCCTTATTCCGCCTTTGACGTATTTGTTTGTCCACTTGAGTCTTCTAGGATCACGCTTGAGAACAAGCATGTTCTTTTTGCATTTAGAAGAACAGAACCAAAATACTGTACCATCATTTTTTACAAGCATGGTACCAGATCCCTTTGCTACTGGCCTATTACAAAAACTACATGGCTTAACTAGAACGCTCAATTTCTAATCACTTTATCTTCCTTGCTTCACGCTCTGTTTCACGTAACATGAGTATATCTGACATTCTAACAGAGCCCTTTACATTTCTTGTCAGAACTCTGCCTTTGTCTTTTCCATCCAATATCTTTACTCTAACTTGTATAACCTCTCCTGCAATGCCTGTTCGGCCAACAATTTGTATTACTTCGGCTGGAATGGGTACTTCAGAACTCATTTGCTAGCTTGACCACCTTTTATCTGCGCCAGCGATGCCACAATTTGGTCAACTATGTGTTGAGCATCTCCTGAATCTATTATCGCAGCTGCCGCAGAGGTGACATCGATTCCTAATGCCTTGCCCAATTCTTGTCTGCTTGGTACAAAGCTATACGGTAGGCTATGTTCCTCACAGAGTATTGGCAGATGTGCAACTACCTCTGGTGGTTCAACATCCTCAGCTATAACTACGAGTTTACTTATTCCTCTCTCGATTGCCTTTGTGACTTCGTTTGTACCTTTCTTTACTTTACCACTCTGATGAGCAACCCTCACTGCTTCGTAGATTGGGCTAACTAGGTCAGCGGGGACTTGAAACTTTACGTAATAAGCCTTAGTCATAGGTATCACCCATTGGGATCATTTCCATTCCTTTTGGTGCTTTCAATTGGTTTTAAAAGTGTTATCTGCCAGCTGTCCGCTTTATTTTTGACATGTATTTATCAAAAATTTCATCCAAATTATCTTCAGTGTTAGATTCAGCATATATTCTTGCTATTGGTTCAGTCCCACTCAGCCTAACCATAACCCATCTTGATTTATCAAGAAAAATCTTTATTCCATCAGTAAGATCTTTTTTGTATGGTTCATTTTTTAGTTCTTGAAGTATTTTTTTAAAACTATCTTTGGAACATGCTATCTTACCCTTTGTAGTAAATGACTGAGGTAAGCTGTTCATCTCCTCTGACAAGACCTTGTTAGTTTTTGACAACAGATCAAGTGCCAGAACCATGGTCATTGAGCCATCTCTGACTTGATTGTGTTTTCCATACATGAATCCACCATTTTCCTCAAATCCTACTAGTGCTTTTTCTTGAACCATTTTACGTGAAACTTCAACACTTCCTACCCTTGTCCTTAACACTTTTGACTTGGTTTGTGCTGCTATTTCCTCAATTGCCAAAGTGGAGTTGAGTGTTGTCACAACCTTTGATTGCGGATATTTATTCAAAAGGAACTTGGAAATGAGAAGTGCCGACCTGTCACCTGTGAGAATCTTGCCCTTCTCATCACAAAAGATGCTCCTATCGCCGTCTCCGTCAAATGCGATACCAAAATCAGCTTTTGATTTTACTACGGCTTGTGATAATTTGTTCAAGTTTTGTGGCGTTGGCTCTGAGCCTCGCCCCGAAAATGCGCCATCTATGGTATCATTTATGGCAACTACTTCACATCCAAGCTCTTTGCAAAGAAGAGGAGCTGCTACTGCCTGTGCACCATTTCCCAAGTCAAGTGCAACCTTGAATCTACTAGATCTTATTTTCTTGACATTTACCTGAGACTTGATTCCATCAAGATATGTTCGAATAGATCTGATTTCGTTTCCAATTGAACCAATTTTATTTGAAGTATTCCATCTTTTTTTAAAATAAATATCTTCTACTTTGAGCTCATCTTCTCTTGAGATCTCAACGCCATCTCTTGCAGTGGGTTTTAGCCCGTTATACTCTGGAGGGTTGTGCGAAGCAGTTATCATTATCCCTCCACAGTAGCCTAGTTTTTTTGTGGCAAACTGTAGACACGGGGTAGGCACCAGACCGCATACAGAAGAATCAAGCCCTATCGCACTAAGAGATGAACATACTACTTTGGACATTATTACACTTGATTCCCTACCATCATATCCAACAAGTATTGGGCCTTTTCTGAAGAAAGTTCCAAGCGACGATGCAATATCTGAAACAAAGTCTAGGGTTAGACTCTCGCCGAAGACTCCTCTAATCCCATTAGTGCCAAATAATCTTGCCATTGATACCTCAACAATAGATAAATTTGTCTTAAAAGTCATGGTTCATGCGGGAGTTGCCAAGCCTGGTCAAAGGCGCAGGGCTTAGGACCCTGTCTTTTAGGAGTTCGTGGGTTCAAATCCCACCTCCCGCATTTTTAATGAATTATGCAAAGTTGCATTTCTTTATGACCGTGAAAATGAGTGCTACAAAAGTCATTTGAGCATTCGTAACAATGCCAGTCACCAATTGTAGAGCAAACCCTACAGGTCTTCACTGGATTGTTATGATCATAACTATTTACTCTACCACGACTTTTGTTAGAATTTTTTGATCTATCCATTATTTTGCCTCAGAGTATAAAATTGAAAAATCTTCTTCCATTCAATCACTCATTACAGAATTGAGATATCTAGTTCTACTAGCATTTGATAATACGCTATATTTCAAAAGGGTATTTAAGCATTAATAAAGCGCGAAATACGTACCAATTAAAATGGAGAAAACAGTTGTAGAGATCACAATAGTTGGAAGGGACCATGAGGGAGTGGTCGCAGGTTTTACTAATTTCATTTTCCAAAATGGCGGAAACATTGAGAAAATAAATCAAAACGTGATTAAAAGCCTGTTTGGCATGTACTTGGAAGCATCTTTTACCAGAAAAATTGATACTGTAAAATTCAATCAAGAAGCAGAAAAGCTAGCAAAGAGTCTGAGAATGGAAGTCAGTATACACTATGAAGTATCAAAGAGAAAAAGAGTTGCAGTAATGGTAACAAAAGAGCCTCACTGTCTAGAAGCAATATTGGATGCCAGAGCAAAAAACCAGCTAAGGGGCGAGATTACCGTAATTATCGGTACAGAAAACACGTTATCAAAATTGGCCAAGAAAGCAAAGATTCCCTTTGTGCTTGTTAGCGAAAAAGAACAGAGCGGAGCAGAAGAGAAAATAATTTTGATTTCAAAAAAATACAATGTTGACTTGATAGTACTTGCAAGATACATGAGAATACTTTCTCCAAACTTTGTATGGAGATATCCAAATAGGATAATCAACATACATCCTTCCCTATTACCTGCGTTCCCTGGAGCCTTTGCATACGTTCAAGCATATGAGCGGGGCGCAAAGATTGTAGGCTGTACCGCACATTACGTCACGGAGGACTTGGATCAAGGTCCAATAATATTCCAAGATGCTTTTGCAATTGATGAAGACGAGACTCTAGAATCCCTGAAAAGAAAGGGCCAGAGGCTGGAAGCAAGAACACTCCTTGAGGCAGTAAAGATGCACCTAGATGGCAGACTTGAAGTGTATTGGGGTAAAGTGCATGTCAAGCCAAGACGATCTAAATGATAGCAAGAGATCTCTCAAATTCGCATCTTATCAAGCAAATAAGAAAGAAGCCTGTTGCCATAATACCGGTTGGATCTACTGAGCAGCATGGACCACACTTGCCTGTGTCAACTGATTCGGATATTGTATCTTTCATAGCAGAAAAGGTATCAGAAAAAACAGGCTTTCTTCTTCTGCCTACCATTGAGTATGGGGTATCGTTTGAGCACCATCCTTTCTTCAACTTGAGTGTAACATCAGGCACACTACAAAAGTATCTCATTGAGATATGTGCATCACTTTGGAAAAACAAGATAAGAACAATCATAATCCTCAATGGTCATCACGGCAACCAGAAAGCGCTAAAGGAGGTACCATCCAAAGTTGTCAGAATTCATGGCATCAAGCCAAAAATCTTGGTCTATTCCTATTGGCATTTTATGAAGCAAAGATTTGATCATGCAGGATTTGTCGAGACTTCAATTATGCGTGCCATATCAAGGCAGGTAGACATGAGCAAGGCAGAAAAGGGACTAGTCGAAGACGGATTGTCAAAAAAGGAGCTATATAGACTAGGCAAGACAGCAAACAAGTCCTTTATTGCAGTAACAAGAAATGGTGTCTGGGGAGACCCCACCCAAGCCACTGCAAAAGATGGAAGAAAGATTTTAGGCAAGATCATTGCATCAATCGTAAAAGAGAGTCAAACTTGCCTTACCGGAGAAAGCCGAAAATTACACCAATGAAATTTTAATATATACCCTCGATAGAGTGGGTAATAAGTGAAATAAATGTCAGTAGACATGGCAGTAAAAGTACTTGATGAAAGCCTCAACAAGGTTGTTCTTATCAAGCTCAAAGGGGGCAAAGTGATAAGAGGAAACTTACATGGCTTTGATCAACACATGAATCTGCTACTTGATTCTTCAGAGGAGATCCCTTCTGAAGGAGAGACAAAGAGTCTAGGAACCATAGTAGTTAGAGGAGATAACGTGGTTATCATATCTCCTCCGCCAAAGTGAAAGTACAATGACTAAAGGCACAACCTCCATGGGAGGGTATACCAAAAAACATGTCCACGTAAGATGTAGAAGATGTGGAAAGAATTCTTTTCATGCAAGACATAACAGATGTGCAAGCTGTGGTTATCCAGAGGCAAAAATAAGAAAGTACAACTGGATCAAATGGTATACATAAATTGGAAGAAATAGCTCTTGTTTTTAGTTCTCTGGCGGGCGCTTGTACTGCAGTTGCTTTAGATAAAATTCCAAAACGAAAATACAAACAAACCATTACAGTAAGTTCTGTAGTAGAGGATCAATTACATTCCTTGAAAATTGAAAAGGACATACTAACAAAAACAATTACAAGGCTCCACCACGAAGAATCAAATGTTTCAAGTGTTCAGCGAGACAAACTGCTCATTATATATCAGCATCAACTTGGAACTACAATTGCCAAGATAGAAAAACTAGAGACTGCAAGCAAATATCAGGATCTTGGACCCATAGGCGACAGCTTGGTAACCTTGATGGACAACAAATTATCAAAAATGGACCAGAGATTGCATGAGATCTCCTCCAAGATATCAGTAAATACGGTCCAGCCTCCGGTGCAGACAATCGTACAACCTGCTCAAGTCAAGCAACAAGAGCAACCAAAGCAGATAGTGCAGGAAAGGCCACGAGTTGAAAAGATTGAGCCAAAAATAGAGTATCAGCAAGAAAGAATCGAGGTTCAAAAGGAAGTGATCGAGATTCCAAAAGTAATCGAAGTTCCAAAAGAAAACATTCTTCCACCAATTGATATTCCTGTACAGGCAAGGCGCAGATCAATTGAGCTTAGCACATTGACAGAGATCCCAAATAGGATGCCAGACTTTCCATCAGAGATAACAATGCCTCAGAAAACCACAGAGCCTGAAAAAATTATCGAGCCAGTCAAGGAAATACTAGAGATTCCACAATCAATCATTCCAGTAGAGCCTACTTCTCTTGTACCAAAAGAGGAGATTGTAACAATAGACGTACCAAAGCCTCAAGTTGTAACGGAGATATCAAAGCCTGATGCAGTAGTACAGGTTGAAAAGAAGATACAGCTTCCAACTCCGATAAAAATACCAGAGGAAGAAAAAATTGAAGACGATGACAAGGATTTAGATAAAATAAAAAGCGAGATAATGAAAGCTCTATCCAAACTAGAACAAGTAGAGGTAGAATAATTGACAGTGGATGATGCCATAAAGGCATTATCGCCCCAAGCGCTAAAAATGGTAAAGAACAACTATATCATAGGTCTTGGCAGCGGCAGGGCTGCAACTGCAATTGTTAGGTTATTATCATCACATCTGAAGAAAAACTATCTTTCTGTCAGAGCTATTCCAACATCGCTGCAAATCAAGATGGAGGCAGAAAGGGGAGGCATATCAATAATCGAGCCTGATCAGATTGATCATGTAGATCTAGTTTTTGACGGAGCTGATCAAATAGACACAAAAGGCAACATGATAAAGGGTGGAGGAGGTGCACTCCTTCGGGAAAAAATACTAATTAGTATGGCAAAAAAAGTTGTAATCATAGCTGATGAATCTAAATTTGTAAAACAACTAGACCGTAGTGTACCAGTAGAGGTACACCAGTTTGCAAGAAACATGGCTACAATTCAAATTAAAAAACATGGAGGCAGGCCACACATACGATTGTTAGAGCGTGGATATCCATATGTAACCGAAAATGGAAACATCATACTTGATTGTGAGTTTGGCACAATTTCTAATCCCAAAGGATTGGCAGCAAAAATAATAGCAATCCCTGGTGTCATAGAGGTTGGAATATTTTCAAAACCAGACATTATTTACAAAGCAAAAGAAAACGGCAAGTTTGAGATATTACGCTGACACAGGCCTTTGGATGAATTTTCCATATCCCGGTTTTTCTATTACTTTGAAATCTTCAGCAACAACTGTTCCTCTGACAAGAGTTTTCACGGGCCATCCCTTGAGATTCCATCCATCATATACAGTATAGTCAGAGTAGCCACTCAAGAGTTCAGGACTAACCTTCTTTTCTGCTTTCATATCAACTAGTACAATATCAGCGTCAGAGCCCTTTTGGATTATTCCTTTCTTTGGGTACATTCCAAATATTTTTGCAGTGTTCAGGCTGGTAAGATTTGATAACTGTTGCAGAGTTATTCTGCCTTTATTGACACCTTCACTTAGCAATATGGGCATCATTGTTCCTATCCCTGGAAATCCTGCCAAGGCATCCCAGACGGTATCTCCTCCAAGCTTCAAGCCTAGTCGGTTTGCCACATGATCGGTGCCAATCGTGTCAACATTGTTGCTCTGCACCTCCTGCCATATTCTTGCTGTATCGTTTACTGATCTAATTGGAGGCATTACTTTTGCAAGATATCCTTTCTGTGATTCGTATGACAAGGTCAGATAATGTGGACATGTTTCCACAAAAATTGTAGTACCATTTTTCTTTTCTCTTGAGATTGCATCCATTGCTGCCTGTGAACCAATGTGCACAAAATAGAGCCTGCATCCTGCCTTTCTTGCCATGTCAGATGCAGTAGTTATCGATTTGACTTCAGACTCTGCCGGCCTACTTTCCGACCAAGCTCCAAGTCCATTTTTGTTGTTGTGCTTTGCCTCCCGTATACCACAGGAACACATCTGGTAATCTTCTGCATGGACAAGTACTGTGCATCCAAGCCGTGATGCGTTATAGATAACCCGTTCGACAATTTTTTCATTAACCTCTACTTTTTGCTCTACAAGCAGATTCTTGCCAGGCTTCATGTCCATGTATACATGGCCAACCTCATCTCCCAGATTCATGTACAACTTGAATGATGTGATTCCTTTTTTTGTACAAAATTCCATCTCGTCAACCTGGCTTTCCTCAAGGATTGATGCATGAATTGAATAATCTACATAGTGAGACCGCGCACTCTCGATAAGATGGGAGTCAAGATTTCTTTTGTATGACCCGCCAAGACGCAACATTCGCATCATGGTAGTGATCCCCCCAACTGCTGCGACTCGAGATTCTGTTACTGCAGCTTGCTCTATTGGTGAATAGACGCCATAATGTACGTGTGGATCAATTACACCAGGTAACGCAACTAGACCCCTACCATCAATCTTTGTATCGCATTGAGGGGTGTCATTTGTTAGACTGACAATTTTTCCCTCATCCATTACAATATTTTTATCGACTGTACCACTTGGCAGAACAACATGTGAATTCAGTATTACAGCATCAAAAGTCATCGAGAACTTTGCCAAAATCCTAGTATTATTCTTTGAGTAAAAATGAATAAAAGCAGATGCCATTCTTGATAACAAAAGGGCCGGTAGTCTAGTGGTAGTGATGCCTCGTTCGCAACGAGGATGTCGGGGGTTCAAATCCCCCTCGGTCCACCTCTATAGCGGTTTGGAACCCGTGGTCAAGTCTTAACATTTTTCACTTTTAATTTCATTCAAACGGCAAACAAAATTTGATGTATTTTACCAATCATTACAAGATCGTAGATCTTATTTTTATACAACTTTCTAATAGTTTTTCCAAGTTATTTTTTTAACTTTAAAGGGAATATCTTACCAATCGTCTTGTCGTATTTTCTTAGTGTGCGGAATACAAAACTCTGCTGAATTTCTGCTATAAATTTTTTATAATTTTTTATTTCTGCGTCTTGCTCAGCAATAGTATTTTTATAATTTTTTATTTCTGCGTCTTGCTCAGCAATAGTATTTTTATAATTTTTTATTTCTGCGTCTTGCTCAGCAATAGTATTTTTATAATTTTTTATTTCTGCGTCTTGCTCAGCAATAGTATTTTTATAATTTTTTATTTCTGCGTCTTGCTCAGCAATAGTATTTTGGCAATCTGATAGCTTAAGAAACCTATCATGGAAAAGCGTTTTTTCTAGTGATAAATCTCCGTTCAATTCATATGGATTAATTACATCATGGCTTTGCTCTTGTTCATTCAAACGTGAAGATATTTCTGAAATTAATGGTTGAAATCCTGCTTTTATATAATTATGAAATATATGAGAATGAATAGAATGCAACATAACAAACTCTTTAATTTCTATCATGAACCTACAGGCAATAACTATTTTATCTTTTGAGTAGAAATTCGAAAATTCTCTCAACGCTAATAAACAATATTTATCTTCTATATCTGCATGTAAGATTTCATAAAGATATTTGTTAGGAAGTGCATATTGAATTCTAAAAAATTTAAACCAATCTAGAAAATACAGATGCGTTTCTTCTGCAAATTCGAAATCAATTATTTTAATCATAGAATTATTTACAATTAAATTTCTAGGTGTAAAATCGTCATTAGAAAGTCTCTTGTAAATTTTCTCATTTTTAAAATGTTTCAGCAATATTAAAATACACTCATTAATAGCTGAAAGTTCTTTGTCATTTGGACAGTATGATTTAATGAATTTATCAACTATAATCTTTATTTCTTTTTCAAATTCATCGTGAGTTGATAGTTGCTGTATCTTTTCCATTGAAGCATAAACCTTAAACAGGTTTTTCATAACAGATTGAATTTCATTTTTAAATGGGTTATCATAAAAATATCTCTCTAGACTTTTTCCCACATATGCTTTTTCTATCATTATTTCAAAATTATTCACATGTAGAATCTCGATTGGCTCTGAAATGATATCAGCACATTTCTCATACATAGTTTTCTGGATATTGAATTCTCTTCGTATCATGTTATTGCCTAACTTGTAAAATTTTAATAATAACTTAGGTTCATTTCCAAGTAATATCAAAAACATAATTTTTCCCTTCTCGTAAGCTCTATAGTACCCAGTACTTAGCATAACAACCGACATCTTTTCCTTTGAGTTAAAGATGTGATTATATTTTGAATCATTTTTTAATTTATTCAGGATAGATTGAAGCATAAAAATTATTTTTTAGACAGTATTGAATATGCCGGATAGAGATTTATTAATTCTTCACCGGAAAAAATTTCGTATAGATTCTTCAATTTTTCATTATATTTGCTGACATTTCCGTGTACCCAATCGTATTCATCAACAAAATCAAGATTTTTAACCACAAATGAAGGTGCATGACCACTCGACAAATCCACAATGGTGTGTAAAAATTTGTAATCTGGTAGGTCGCCAAAAAATTTTATGTCTTTAAAACCCGCTTGCATGAGCATCTCTTCATATTCCTGTTTGCTATAAGTTAAAACCTTTAATTTTTTGCCAGTTTCAGCCTCAAAAATTGATTTTGCAATTTCCTTTTTCAGATAAACATGATCTGACAGACCAGTATGATCATTCTTTTCGCCCAGCAAATACTTTAGGCCGTATTTGTTTTCTATTCCAATATAAAGAACTCCTTCTGGTTTTAATAGATTATGAGCCTCACATAATGCATCATTTAGTAGTGTTGTTGGGTCAGTATTTCTAAAAAGCTCTAACCATTCAGGTATGCTGTTAAAAATAATTAAATCAAATTGATTGTGCTCGAAAATTTTATCAGAAATATCGGCTACTACAAATTGCATATTATTTTTGTTTTCTTGTTTAGCAATTTTCTTCATGATTTGAATTTTTTCTAGATTGGCGTCAATTGTAACTACATTACAGAATCGTGACAATTGTATTGCCACTTGACCCCATCCAGCTCCAACCTCTAAAGCCAGCATCTCTTTTTTTATATCTAATAAGAAAATAAAATCGGATCTATTTTGATTAGTTATATTCTTAAAAAGCCAAGGATTGTCCTTGGCATAGAGTTCTGCAGTAACTTCTTGCCAATTTTTTTTATCCAGTTCTTCATTGAATGACCTAAGTTGTTCTATGTCCGTGCCAGATAATTTGCTTCCTTGTAGTTCATTAAAGTATACGTATGTAATATCGTCTATTTTTTGTAGGTTTTTTTGATTTTTAAATTTTAGGATTGAATAATTTTTCAAAATTTTACCACCAATTTTTCATATTAATATCCAATTGATTTGCAACAAAGTATTAATTGTTAACAATTTAAATCTTAAGACACGCTCTTTCAAATAAAATATCAGAATATTATTGCATGAATCATTAGACGAAAGTTGCTGTCGGATTATATACCGCCTTAATTAACAATTATTGGCAGACTGTAAGGATTTAGAAATTTTCTGGCCGTATTTTGACGAAATCAAAAATATTCAATAATAAAAAATGGAGAAGGGAATTTTGTAGCTACTTCGATAAGCTTACCGCCTATTTGTACGAAATTTCTCTAACAAAACCGCAAATCCAAATCCTCTGGGCGCAAGAAACCCAACAAACAACATGATCAGCGAATGTTAATCTTACAGGATTTGATAGTTCTAATTATTTTGTAATTTTTTATAAAAATTTTTTAAATATTTTCAATTGTCCGGGATCAACGATAAATAGATCTAGAACAATGTTGTGTTCATACATGGAATTTCTAGAAGGCAATAAGCACTGGGATGTAGATGAAGTAAAAAACGACATAACCAAAAGACTAGGACCTCTACTAGATCATATCGGCAAGTTACAGCCGCCTAATCTTGAGCTCAGCGAGGTTGATGTTACCTTTGACATAGAAGGAAACATACTAGTAGTAAAGGCTGATGGCAGTGTTACCCTAAAATTCTCCAAGCCAGCAAAGAATTAACATTAAATAAAAACCCTGTCTTATTTTTTTAAATCAAGCGATATCACTAATAACACAAAATTTGACATCGACTAAATTCTTAATACTTCAAATAAAAAATTTGGAAAGGAGTTTGCAGCTACTCTGGTTAGTTTACTGCCCATTTTGTATGAAATTTCTCTGACAAAACGTCGAATCCAAATCCTCTAGGCTGAAGAAACCTCTCGGTCCACCTCTATATACATCAAAATGATTTTACTGACCAGCAAGTGAAAAACAAAAACAAGTAAAAGGCTAGAAAATCAAATATATTCTACTTTCAAGTACTTCAACCATTAACATTTGTTCTAATGTGTACAAAATCTGTTTACTGTGTTCATGATTTTGTTCATATTGATTGGTTTTTCAAGAATTGCTGTTGCGTGACATTTGTCTAGTTTTTTCTCAATATGAGCAGAACCAGTTACCAAAAATACTATTGCATTAGGATCACATTCCCTGATCTTTTCAAGTCCATAAAATCCGTCATATTTGGGCATTAGCGCATCCATGAAAACAACATCTGGATGAAATTTCAGATATAATTCAACTGCATCTTTTCCATTAATACCACTGCCTATCACATTAATTCCATGGACTTGGAGTAATTCCACAAAAACGTCCAGGAGGTCTTTATTGTCATCTATAACTATGGCATTAGTGCCATTATGGATATTGTGGGCTTGGGTTACCATAGTTTTGTTCCCGGACAATTTCATATTAGATCGGCTGTGTTTTTTTCAAACAAGCTAGAAGTAGCATGCTATTGCAATATGTAAATGCAATACTTTGCAATCATTAGTGTTGATTAATTTTACTATCACTATTTTGGTTTATTATCTGTCTACTAAAATGGTTAAACGTAAATATTCGTTTTTAGAAATAGAGTTTAACAAATGATCCGCAAAGCAGTTTTAACTATACTACTGGTTGCCATATTTGCCGCAGGGCTATCAGCCACAAAGGCAACATATGCAGATTCTCAATATCAAATTAATGTACATGTAACAAACTCTCTAACCGGCTATGCCGAGCCTGGTTCCACATGCGCGTTTACCTTCAATCCATCTGGAAACATTGTTACCAATACGACTGATTCAAGTGGTGCAACACAAGCTACAGATTCTACCACGTATGATACTACAGTAGACGTTAGATGTATCGGTACTGATGGCAATGTGGGGACTGTAATAGATACACCATTGAATATGCAGCAGGGAAATGCCGTACAGATAACGTTATCCAAGTTAGTTGCACCGTCCCAGGTCCAGGATGTACAGGCAGGTGCTGCATCGTTTGGGACAGGTCCTATCACATTGACTTGGCAGGCACCATCTTCTAATGGTGGCTCACCAGTGCGAGACTATTACATCTACAGAGGAACAACACAAGGAACAGAGACATTTTTTGCCCTAGTACCTAGCAATACTCTGACATACCTAGATGACTCTACAAGCCCAGGCAGTTCTTACTATTATTATATCACTGCTGCAAATGCAGCAGGATCATCACAGCCCTCAAATGAGGTTTCAGTAGCTGTTAGCTGCTTTGGAGACGGCGGCGCCTTTTGTAATTGAATATCTGGTACAACTAGTAGAGACGCACTTAGATTACCACACAAAAAACAATATACAACCATTGCAAATAGCCAACAGTAATGAAAATATTCAATGCAAAATCTGCCGCAGAAGATTACATGTCAAATCATACTCTGACTTTTTCCACACCAGAAATGACTCTAATGAGATTTGCATCCTGGCTTGGCGATATGGTACCAGACGCCAAAAATCCCGGACAGCAGGTGCCACGAATTATGGTTTTTGTCGAAGAGAAAGACTTTGCGCCAGTTCCCATAATAGATGATGACGTGTTTGTTCCAACAGGAGCTGTAAAGGCCATCAATAGTGATCTATACGGAAGTGTAAATACAGAGGCAGGTTCAAGTTCAAAATTCTGTTCTGAATGTGGCACAAAACTTTCGACAAATGCCAGATTTTGTACAGAATGTGGCGCAACCCAGGACTAGCTTTGTTTTACTAAATTTTATTTCCGCACTTGGTACAAAACTTGGATGTTGCTTTCACTTGTAAGCCACAAGAACTGCATGTTGGTCCCACTGAAGACCCTTTTGGCAAAAGAGACGGATCTGGCGGAGGTAGGACTCCAGGTGTTGAGAAAGCCGCTGCTGCAGAAATGATAGATGGAGGTTGACCAGCACCTGGCAATGTAGCAGCTGTCACGCGAGATGCCTGCTGACCTCCAAAGCTCATTCCGCTTGGCATTGTACCACCACTTTGTCCACCCAAGGCCTGACCACCAGCAATTTTGTCAAGTGCCTTTTTTAATTCAAAAATCACTTTAATGGAGAGAAATTCTAGTGCCGAGTATGCAACAACATAATCACCCAATTTTTGGAAAAATTCCTTTTCAGATAATTTTCCTTGCTTATACAAACCGTTGGTATCAAGAAATGATTCATAGTAACCTTGAGTATCGTTGAGTAGGTTTTGCAATTTATCAAATAATAAAGTAAGAGTATCTACTTCGCCAAATGACATGTGGACTGTTGACTCTGACCCGGTATTAATTATTTTAGATTAAAAAGATAGGTGAGATTTTTGTCTCTAGGCTTTTTGAAGAGCCTTGTCTATCATGTTCTTATAGGACGACTTTGATGCGGCACCCACCTGTTGTGCAATAATCTGACCTTTATTGAAAAGAGCCAGAGTCGGAATGCTAAACACGTTATACTTTGATGCAAGTTCGTTGCTTTCGTCAACGTTTACCTTTACAAAGCTAACCTTGCCTGCATATTCACCTGCAAGTTCCTCAACAACAGGACCTACCATTCTGCATGGGCCACACCATTCAGCCCAAAAATCTACAAATACAGGAACCTGAGAATGCATTACCTCGGTTTCCCAATTTTTTTCGTTAACAGGTTTTGCTTTATCCATACCTATCAAAAGATGATATCCCTAAATATATTGAACGATTTTTACCAACGGCTTCTCAAGCCGTAATAGTTGTTCCTATCACCATATCTTCGCCTTCCGTCGCCTCTTGCTTCATGTCTTCCTTCATATTTTCTTCCACGGTTTTGGTGTTCATATCTGCCACCTCCTCTTCTGTGGCTTATTTCCCGCTTCAATGGATCGGGTATATTTACCACAATTCCAAGCTCCTTGTTTAGATCTTTCATGGCTACCTTGGTTTGGCTCGATATTACCTTAAAATCGCCAATTGAAGAATATGATACTAGAGTAATTGCCCTGCCCTTTGCTCCAGCCCTTGCGGTCCTTCCTATCCTATGGAAATAAACCAGATCATGGCTTGGCACATCATAGTTTACAACCAACGCTACTTCTGGAACATCAATTCCTCTTGCTGCCACATCGGTTGCAACAAGAATGTCGGCTTTTCCTTTTCTAAACATGTACATGGCTTTATCTCGCCTAAACTGCGACATATCACCCTGAATTGATACTACATTGAATCTCTCTTTTTCAAGATCGTGTGCAACTCTTCTTGTTCGCTCTTTTGTAGAACAAAAGACAATAGTTTGACCTGTGGTATTTTCTTTGATAAACTTTAAGAGGAATTCCATTTTCTCCCTGTCTCGTATTACTAGGAAGGCTTGCTCTATTCCCTCGCCGCTGAGGTCATCTGCGTCAATAAAGATTTTCTGTGGACTACGCATGTATTTTTCTGCCAGCATGAGTATTTCGGGAGGCATTGTTGCAGAAAATAATGCCGTCAAGTGGTCTTTTGGGACAAGGTCCAAGATGAATCTTATATCATCAATGAATCCCATGTCAAGCATCGTATCAGCCTCGTCGAGCACAACATACTTGACATTTTTTAGCTTGACTGAACCGCGTTTTATGTGATCTATGAGTCTACCAGGGGTTGCAACAACAATTTCTACTCCTCTATCGAGTTCATTGAATTGTACATTGATGCTTTGGCCGCCATAGATAGTTACGTATCTAACATGAGAATTCTTTGAAAACTTTTGAATTTCTCCTGTTATCTGTACTGCAAGTTCTCTTGTTGGTGCAAGTATCAATGCCTGTATTCCACCTTTTGGAACAATATTTTGTATTATTGGTAGCGAAAATGCTGCAGTCTTTCCTGTACCAGTATGTGCTTGCCCTATAACATCTTGTCCCGACAATAGTACAGGTATAGAAGCTGCCTGAATTGGAAATGCTTCATGAAATTGTATCTCACTTAGCGCTGTCAGTATGGGATTCTTTATCCCTAATTCTTCAAATTTTGTCAAGTTTAATCATCATCTTTTTTTATTGAAATGACAGAGAAGACTGTTATTAATTTCCGTCATTATTTTTGTTTAGCTTTCCAGTCTGGCTCTATTAACTCTTTCCAAATTATTGAAAAAAAATGCATTATTTTTTAAAATTGTATAATCTGTTACGTCTGTACGTAGTAGAGATTTGACCAATTGATATCATATACATACTTAAATGACTTTTTGATAGACTAAAGTCATGAGTAGTGAATTGCGCTTGAAAAAACTCAGAGGGTCTGGAGGGTACATCATGGCAAATGTCAATGACGACCAACAAAGAAAAGGGAGTCTTGGCGGGCCGGATCTGTTCTTGGCACCTGTAGGCCGTCTGGATTCTGAAAAGATTACAAAATATTATTGCAACACTTGTGAAAAAGAATACGAAGGCGGCCCCAAGATTGATTTTGAAACACCAAATGAGGTAGTGGCAGAAAACCTAGTTCTTTTGGAAAAAGGGCAATACATATGCACCACTTGCGGATCAGTTCTTGCAGAATATAGAAACTTTAGCAAGCCAGACGAAAAAGCAGAGGTGGGTGCAGCAAAACCAGAGTTGGCTACTCAAGACACATACTTGCCTCCAACAAGTTCTGTTTCACAACAATCATTTCAAACGACTACTGATCCTGTAGTAAAGCCGTTTAATTCAATTGCAGGACTTGTGGTATATGATTTAGAAGCAAGAAGAGTCGGTGTTGTAAAAGAGATTGGCGTCCATCCAGGGCAATCTGGAATAGTTCTTGTTGTGACAAAAAACAACAACACAGATGTCACAATAAAGTGGGAAGAGGTCAGAAAGATAGGTGAGGTCGTTCTTCTTGGTGGACAGGTAACTGACAATGATTCCAAGTGCACCAAGTGTGGAAATACCAACATTGCAGGCTCTAAATTCTGCGAAAGTTGTGGCAATAAACTAAAGTAGAAATACAATGTTAAGCAAGATTTATCTTACGAGTTTAAAGGACGAAATATAATTGAAGAAAAACTCTGTTACGTCAGGTTTTGTAAAAGATATCATAATTGTGGTAATAGGAATTGCAATAATATGGATTGGATTGAGAGTTACGCTAGGTACTGAAAATCCATTTTATGTAGTATCTAGTGGAAGCATGATTCCAAACCTAAACATATTTGATGTGATTGTTGTTAATGGAAATATTCCTTTTGACCACCTAAAGATAGGAGACATTATTGTTTTCCATGCGCCATCAGAAGACTTGGTCATAGTTCACAGGGTAGCTGAGGTACTCAATCAGAATCCTCTCACAATTAGAACAAAAGGTGATGCAAATCCTGGCTCCATACCAGGAGTTGACTTTCCAATAACACAGAGTAATTACATTGGAAAGGTAGTGTATGTTGTTCCCCAGATAGGCTATGTTACCAGAATTCTTACTCCGCCCATCAATTACATCATAATAGCGGTAATAGTCGGAATAATGATTGTAAAGCAATTTGGAAAATCCAAAACCAATACGGTGGGTGTTCTTTCAAGTGAGGATTTGCCACCAAGCTCTGACAATTCAAGCGCTTCAGCTGAGACGAGAAACTTGGCTGACAAGGAATATTTTATGCCCGATAAAGACCAAAAACCAGAAGAAAAGAAAGAGGAATAGATTTTATTATTTTCTGGTGCTTACCTTAAAGACTCTTTGGAAATAGTCAGATGGTTCTGGCGTAGATTCTGCATCCTCTTTTACATTTGCTAGACTCTTGGCAAGTTGTTTTTTATATTCTAGTTGCATCTGTCTTGCAATGTTAATTCTTTGTGCTTGTGGCGAGCCTGCTCCGTGCATGGACTCTGTGAGATATCCTACTGCATTTCTTCCAAGAGTCATGTTCTCTATCAACCTCAAGATTCGCATTCTATTTTCAACGTCAACACCTTTGCGGCCCTTTAGGTATTTTTTCAGCAGAGTGCCTGTTTCTGGATTTCTAAAGTCTTTTTCAGACGGGAGTGTAACCATGAGTCCTCCAGCAATGTCTTGTGCAAGTCTTCCTATCTCATATGGGAATCTTGTGACATTGTGCTTGCATACGTTTGCCAACATATCGTCATTTAGCCAGTTACCAGACTTTGTACGATGGGCTTGATATGAAGATGCCACGCCTGCTGCGTATATTGTCTCGTTTAGATGAGTCATCTCTACTAGCTTGTCTCTAATATGAGATACATGTGGCACTCCATTATAATCAGCAATTGCTGCAGATGCCCCAATCAGTACATCACCGAGGCCTGTCTTGCAGACATAGCTTCTTCTATGGTAACAAGTGAACCTCTCTACCAGCATTGACGCAAATTCATACTCTCCGTTCATGAATACATTTTCCCATGGAACAAAAACATTATCAAAAATTATCATTGCTTCCTGGCCTGCAAACTTGGAATTGCCTGAATCAAGGTCGCCTTCTTCCATGCTTCGCGTGTCACATGACTGTCGGCCGTAAATGTATGTTATACCTGGTGCATCTGCTGGCACGGCACCAACCACTGCATAGTCACGATCGTTTTCTTGCAGCCTCATTGTTGGCATGAATATTATCCAATGCGAATTGATACAACCTGTTTGATGCGCCTTGGCACCTTTGACAATAATTCCTTTGTCATTTTTTTCAACAATATGCAAAAAGACATCTGGGTCTTCTTGTTCAAATGGAGCCTTACTCCTGTCTCCCTTAGGATCTGTCATGGCACCACCGATTACAAAATTTTCTTTTTGTGCCATCTTGATGAATTCTACTAGTCTTTTGTGATAGTCTGTCTTGTATTTTTCATCAATTTCAAAAGTAACAGAATATAACGAATTGATTGCGTCCATTCCCACACATCTCTGAAAACATGTGCCTGTAAGTTGACCCAACTTTCTCTGCATCTTGTTTTGGTTTACCAAATCGTCTGCGCTCTCTACTATATGCAAAAACCTGTTTACTTGCTGACCGCTAAGTGATGATTTTGCACTTGCAAGCTCGCCTTCTTGTACTGCCAGATCAAAAGTTTCGGCCACAGCGTTAATTGATGGGCGAATCATTGGGTGGTCAACAGGTTCTGATACAAGCTCGCCAAAAAGATAGACCTTCATCTTTCTACCTCGGAGGCTTTGTATGTACTCGGCACCTGTCCTAATTGGCATATGTGCTATTCCCTCTCAAAGTAATATAAATATTATAACCAGTGTGTAAAGCCCTAAGAGAGGCCAATTCTTACATCAACCACTTTGCAGCCCTTGCCCTTTTCAAACACGAGTACTGGATTCAAGTCGAGCTCTTTTATTTCCTCAAAATCAGTCACAAGCTGAGAAATTTTCTGAATGCACTCCGATAATTTTTGCACATCAGATGGTTTTTCTCCTCTTACACCCTGCAGCAACTTGTGGGTCTTGATAGACGATACCATTTCATCTGCTTCAAGATCAGTGGTTGGTGTTATTCTAAAAGTAACATCTTTGAGAACTTCGACATATATTCCTCCCATTCCAAACATCACAACTGGTCCAAATCCTGGCTCTTGTTTTGATCCAACAATTGTTTCCTTTCCTCCCTTTACCATTTCTTGGACCAAGACTCCTTTGATTATTGCCTTTTTGTCGTATTTCTTTGCATTCTTGATTATCTCCCTAAATCCTGCCTTTACTTCTTGAGGAGTCTTCATCCCTACCTTTACTCCACCGGCATCAGACTTGTGAATAATTTGTGGTGATGCAATCTTCATTACAACAGGATATCCAATTTTCTTTGCTGCAAAGAGCGCTTCTTTTTCTTTGGTGGCCAAAATGCTTTTTGGAAGAGGTACGCCGTAGGCCTTTAGTACCTCTTGTCCTTCCTCTTCTAGCAGGTTCTTTCTTCTGTCTGACCTTACCTTGGCAAAAATTTGTTCCACTTTTTTCTTGTTTGCCTTGAACTGATGTACCTTGCCCTCAGAGGCCTGGGACCACTGGGTAAATCTTAGCATCGCCTTCAGTGACCTGATTGCACTTTCTGCATATTTGTAATGAGGAATACCACCTTCGGCAAGTATCTCCTTGTTCTTTATTCCCTCATCAAGTCCCATCAGACTTGCCAAGACAGTTTTGTTGTGTTTCTTTGAGACGTTTACTATGACTTCTGCTAGCTTGTTGTAATCAAGTGTCGCAGAAGGTGTACACATTGTAATTACAGAGCCTACATTTTTGTGGGCAAGAACTAGATTTAGGACGTGATCAAACCTGTTGTAATCCGCATCGCCTACAATATCAACTGGATTTCTTGATGTTCCCCACGGTGGAATAACTGCATTAATTTGAGGTCTAATATCTTCTATGTTTGCCATCTTTATGCCAAGCTTTGAGCATGCATCTGTTGAAATGATTGCAGGTCCTCCTGCGTTTGACACAATCACTAGATCCCCTTTTGTTGGAAGCGGTTGCTTTGAAAATGCTGTGGCATAGTCAAACAACTCCTCCATGGTATCAACCCTAATTGCACCTGCCTGCGTGAGTAAAGCGTCATAGATCTCGTCAGAGCCCATAAGTGCCCCAGTGTGAGACATGGCAGCCTTTGCGCCCTCTGGACTTCGTCCTGACTTTAAAACAAGAACCGGTTTTTTAGCTTGGCCTAGTCTTGTGATTTGTTTGCACACTTTGAGAAATTCTTTCCCATTTGCCATGTCTTCAAGATACATGACAATCACCTTGGTTTGATCATGCTCTGCTAACATTTTGAGCATGTCGACTTCGTTTAGGTCTACTTTGTTTCCCATGCTGATTACAGCTGAAAATCCTATTCCTTGTGCACTGGCATCTTCTACCAGTGCAGCGCAAATAGCACCGCTTTGTGAAACTAGTGCAATCCCGCCAGACTTGGGCGTTACCTTTAGAAAAGTAGAATTCATCATTGTCTGTGGAGCAAGGTTCATGACTCCAAGGCAGTTTGGTCCTATTATCCTAATGTTGTATTGTTTTGAGATCTCTGCTAACTTTTGTTCAAGCTTTGCCCCCTCTTCGTTTACTTCTTTGAATCCAGCAGTGATCACAATTGCACCCTTGATTCCCTTTTTTCCGCATTCCTCAAGGACAGAAGACACTACGTCATTTTTTGTAACCACAACTGCAAGATCTATTCCCTCTTGGACATCTAGAACGCTCTTGTAGGCTTTTTTATCAAAGACTGTTTCACGAGTTGGGCTTATTGGAAAAATTTTACCAGTGTAACCCTTGAGAATGTTTGATGTGATTGCTCTGCCAACACTGCCTTCTTTGTCTGATGCACCAATTATGGCAATTGATTTTGGAGAGAGGAAGAGAGAATTAGTCATTTTAACGAGATGGTTTCAAATTGTTATGTATAATAAGTTTATCCAAGATCCTTTAGTTGTCTAGCGGTGAGGTTTAGCTTCCAAGCATTTTTCCTGCCATGTTTTTCTCTCGTGGAATCCACGTTATCTTCAGATTCTTGAATTTTGCAACAAGTCCCCAGGCCTCCATTGCAAGTAGTCGTAGTTGGCTGTTGTTTATTGCAAACTCGTGGTTTAGCTGAGATACAGTGTTTTTGGAATCGCTGTATATTACAATCTCATCTTGCAAGTTGTGATATTTTTTTAGTGCAGCAATTATTGCCATGTATTCAGCTTGATTATTTGTTATGCCCAATTCCTTTTTGTAAAATGACTCCCCAGTCTCCTTAACAAAGAATCCAAAACCCGAATCTGGTCCGCCAGAACCGTCGACAAATATGCTAAGCATTCTTGTACAATCTCATTAGTTTGACGCTCAAATTTATTGTTACCATGTAGATGCAAGTTGAGATAGATTGTGATGCAAGAGATGCAATATATGCTTCATATGAATTTGTCAGCAAGTAATATTGCAGCGACCATCTTGTAATTGTATATATGACTTCACCTATTCCAAGCGAGGAGATTATTTTTATTAGATCTCTTCTCAGAGATGCCCTGTCAACCTCACCTGACTCTAGCATGTACTTTTTTTTGTTGTCGAAATAAAACAGGGCACCAAAAGTTGTGAAATATACGATATAATCAACAACAAGAGTTATTGTTGTGTTAACATAGCTTTGTTGGTTTGACAGAGACTGGGCTACAATGGCAGAAATTACAATGGATGCAGAAAATCCAAGCAGAATATTTTTGTTAAGCTTCAGATATTCTTTGTATTGCTGTTTCACGGATTGACTTTGTTCTAGTTACAAATAAACTGAATCTATTGCAGTGTTATTTTCAAAAGTATTAAGATTCCTGCAAGTTCTGCCGTATGCACTGCCAAAAGATATGGCAGAAGAGCCACTGCATAAAGTTCCATCATTGAGAAATATGCATAAACTGTGATTACATTGTGCAAGAAGAGTAGACCTGAGAAAAATATCATACCTAGCGGAAGCTGTGCCTTTGTTTTTGAATACATCTTACCAAAGACTCCCATTAGTATTCCCAACACTACCATGTTGGCACTTGAGACAATTGTGCTTGCAGTCATTATGGGTTCCATTTGTAAAAAACTTCAGCCTCACAGAGCTTATTTACTTTTTTCCAATTTGGCTACAATTTCATCAAATGCCACCAAGTTGACCTCCAAAAATGTAGATATGAAATAGGTGGTGCCATATTTTTCCCCTACACGTGTTATGAGATTGTTTTTTTCAAGTACGCCGATATGATGCTGTATTGCCTTGTAGTCTAAATCCAACTCTTTTGCCAGTTGGTTTGCATTAAGAGGCCTTTCACGTATAACAGAGATGATTCTCATACGGTTCAATCCACCTTTTGAGCCCATGAACACAAACCAGAGAAGGCGCTTTGCATAAGGGTCTGCAGGCATTGATGCCTTCCTGTACCCCTACTAATTAAAACATCTTTGGGGGTTTTTTAACAATTGTAAAGTTCAGGCATTAAGTAATGATAAATTTGTATCAGAAAGATAGGGACATTTGTTTGGAACAATATCATGAAACATTCTTACATTTGAAGAAACTTCTTTTTTGTAGAATTTTACATAGATAACTATGAAAGACCAATCCTGGCATCTACTACCTTGCATCCCTTGCCTTCTTCAAAAACTACGGTAGGATTCAAATCAAGTTCCTTTATTTGGGGAAAATCTGTTGCCAACTGTGATATTCTCTGTATGCATTCGGCCAATTTTTTGATATCTGACGGTCTCTCACCACGTACCCCATGGAGAAGTTGATTTGTTCTAATTGAGGATACCATGCAGGAAGCCTCCACATCCGTGATTGGTGCAACCCTGAAAACAACGTCTTTTAGGAACTGGACGTAAATTCCGCCCATTCCAAACATCACTACTGGGCCAAATCCTGTCTCTTGCTTGGAACCAATTATTGTCTCCTTGCCACCAGCGACCATTTCCTGCACAAGAATCCCTCGGATCTCAACGTTTGAGTTGTATTGCTTGGCATTTTTTATTATTTCCACAAAGGCATCTCTTGTTTCTTTCTCGGTTTTTATATTTACTCTTACTCCACCTGCATCTGATTTGTGCAATATTTGAGGTGATGATATTTTCATTACTACTGGAAAACCCACATCTTTTGCTATCGTTGCAGCCTCATCTTCAGTCTTGGCAATTTTACCTAGTGGAATTGGAAGACCATAAGCTTTCAAAACTTGCATCCCTTCCTCTTGAAGCAGCGTAAACCTTCCCTCGTCTCTTGCCCTTCTTAGCAACTCCTCAACCTCGTTTTTGTTTACTTCAAATTTTGTAATATTCCCTTCAGGAAGTTTCAGCCATTCAGCAAATTGCAACATGGCCTTGAGTGATCTTATTGCTTCCTCGGCGTAATTGTAGTACGGTATGTTTCCATCTGCCAGAATCTCTTTATTTCTAGGGCCTTCATCTTGCCCCATCAGACTTGCAAGCATTGTCTTGCCATATTTTTTTGACAGTGTAATAATTACTTCAGCAAGCTTGTTGTAGTCAAGTATTGCAGTAGGCACACATATTGTTACCACAGATCCCACATTTGGATGAGCAAGAACAAGATCTAGTACATTTTTGAAGCGTTCATGATCTGCATCGCCTACTATATCTACGGGATTCCTGGAACTGCCCCACGGCGGTATCACGGCATCGATATTTGGCCGGATATCTGAAATATCAGCTATCTTTATGCCAAACTTCTCGCATGCATCAGTTGATATTATGGCAAGACCTCCTGCATTAGATACAATTACCATATCTCCTTTGATAGGTATTGGTTGTTTTGCAAAAGCTGTAGCGTAATCAAATAATTCTTCCATGTCATCAACTCGTATCGCACCTGCCTGCCTTAGGACTGCATCATAGACCTCGTCTGAACCCATGAGTGCACCTGTGTGTGACATTGCAGCCTTTGCGCCACGCGCACTACGACCAGATTTTAAGACCAGAACTGGTTTTTTGATATCATTACGTTTTGTTATCTGCTTGCAAATGTCAATAAACTTGTTACCGTCATGCATGTCCTCAAGATACATTACTATAACTTTAGTCTGAGGATGCAAAGATAGTATTTCAAGTATCTCAACCTCGGTTTGGTCAACCTTGTTTCCCATACTTACCACTGCAGAAAATCCCACATCTTCCATACTTGCATTTTCAATCAAGGCAGCACATATAGCACCGCTCTGAGATACCAGTGCTATATTTCCTGTCTTGGGAATGCTTTTGAGAAATGTCGCGTTCATCATCACCTTTGGATCTAAATTCATTATTCCAATACAGTTTGGTCCTATCACTTTGATGCCATATCTCTGGGCTATGGTTCTTACTTCGTCTTCAAGTTTTGCTCCCTCCTTGCCGGTTTCTTTGAAACCCGACGTGATTATGATAGTCCCTTTCACCTTTTTTATTCCGCATTCCTCCATTATTTTTGGAACAGTTGTATTCCTTGTTACTATAATGGCTAGATCAATTTCCTGCGGAATGTCCACTACACTTTTGTATGTTTTCATACCAAAGACAAAATCTTTGGCAGGATTTACTGGAAAAACTGATCCTTTAAAGTCTTTTATAATATTTGAGGTTATCGCGTGACCAACACTTCCTTCCTTGTCTGTAGCACCTATTACTGCAATAGATCCTGGGGAGAGAATAGAATAGCTCAAGTCTTAGAATCACTCCCTGTATTTCTTAATTAGGTCAGCAATCTTTCTTCCCATTGACACATGTAAAGCATAGCTCATACAAGAAAGTTCGTTCAAGTGGTCAGTATATTGCTTTGTAAACTGTGATCTTGAAATTTTTTCCATTGTCCTTCCCGGATTATTGATAACTGCAACAGATTGGATATTTTTGTTCAAACTAAAGACGGAATTACACAATGATTTAAGGTAAACATGAGACGACATTAGATCACGCCTTATGCTGAAACATAACTTCTTTTAACAATTCGGGTAATTCTCAATGCTAATAATGAAATTGAAAATGATCGCATCAAAAATAATGCTATACTCTTCAACTATTGATTAAATTCAACCCCCAACTTGTAGAGAATAAAATCTTCTGGTAAGACATAATAGAACCTACGTACCAATATGGTGCCAATATCTTTTTGCCATCAAGACGGAAATGGTATAACGCCTAAAGAATAACTGATAAATTGGATTGCAGTATGGCTGATCTTGATGCTAGACTATGATTACCCTTTGTACAGGCCGCCATCGGAGGGCAAGTCACTTATTTTTCAGGTAACACTTGGGTGCTCGTTTAACAAATGTTCGTACTGTGACATGTATAGAACAAAAGAATACCAAGAAAGACCATGGGATGAGATAAAGATGGAAATTGATCTTGCTTCAAAACACATGCCAGGAACATCAAGAATATTTCTTGCAGATGGCGATGCGCTGAATCTGTCAACAGAGAGAATGTTACAGATTTTAGATTACATACAAGACAAGTTTCCAAATCTTGAGAGAATTTCGTGCTATGCCATGCCAAAAAACATTTTGGAAAAATCTACAGAGGACCTGAAAAAACTTTATGGCGCAGGGCTTACCATGTTCTATATTGGTATAGAGACCGGTTCTGATATCATACTGAAAAAAATTACAAAGGGTGCAACTAGCCAGACAATCATCAAGGCATGTCAAAAGGCAAAGGACTCTGGCTATACCATATCATGCATGGTGATTCTGGGCCTTGGCGGAAAAAATTACTCAAAGCAACACATTGAAGATACTGCAAAGATTCTCAGCGTAACCTCCCCTCATTACGTGGGAGCTCTAACTTTGCATCTGGACAAAGGAATACGCGAAGAATTTCTTACCAAGTTCAAGGAACCTTTTCTGGCAATTGACGATTCTGATGCGCTAGATGAGCTAGAGTCTCTTGTGAGCAAGATGGAACCCAAGACTCCGGTAATTTTTCGAGCCAACCATGGTTCCAATGCATATCCAATAGGCGGTACATTTCCACAGGAGAAGCAGCAGATGCTGGAAAAAATTACATATCTTAGAGAACATCCAGAATTGTGCAGACCAGTAGGTTTTAGGGCATTCTAGAATTATTTTTCAGCTAACAACTAATGCAATTATGGATGCAATTTGCCAGAAATGTCAATGCGTAAGATATAGTAATTTTCTCACAATGGTGCTAATTCATCGGTCACATAAAAAAACCAGTGCAGATTTTCTAGGGTACAGTAATGATATTAGCTTGTTGAATTGGTAACTATGAAATGATTTATCGAGAGATGGCCCCACTCATCATCTCCCACTAAGGTATACACTCCTGGCGTGAGTGTCTGGAATTTCTGTCCCTGATAGTATCCATCAAATGCAATATGATACTGCATCGTGACCCGATAGTTTGTTGAATTGTAGGTTTCAATTACTGCTTTGTTGCTAGAGGGCTGGAAGACATAGTCTACTATACCAATTGTTTTACACATGTAGACACCGCTCCGATAAAACGGTAGATGTTTACCTTCAGTCATGTTCTCCACTGAATAGTTTCCCTCAAACAAGGCCATGCCATAGGGCAGATAGAATTGACAGGGCAATATACTCCATTGTCTTACAGGCCAATTATGTTGTGGACGTAGTGTAAGTACATTTGGCGATGTATTGTCAAGTACAATATCCATTGCAATCCCTTGCCCTACCTTTATTTGAGTGGAATTCACAGATACATTAAACGAAAGCATGGACTGCGGTGTATTTTCAGAGATTGGTTGATAGGGCTGGTTTTGATTGAATATATGAGAGAACGATACAATTGCTCCAAATGCTACAATTGCTCCAATGCTTATTGCTGTAATGATGTAAAGAGTTAGTGACTTCATATTCCTCCACCCAATTTTATGCTGTTCCCTCGATTAGATATTATTCCATAAAAAATAAGTAGCGCTGCAATGCTTGCTGCAAGTACAATCCCAGATGCTGGAAACTCTGGTACAGGAGTTGTTGTACCTGTACTTTGGGTGATAGAAAATCCGTCAATTTTTGCACTAGCCGTTATTTTCAGGTTACCCGGAGAGGCAGTAGGTGGCATCTTGAACTGAAGATTAAAGCTTCCATTCTGATCTGCCTGTATAGTTCTGATCAGAAGCAGGTTTCCCTTTGCATCATTTACTTGTATAGCAATAGATTGGCCAGGAGTTACGTCATTGACCAAACCTGTGATGTTTACTATGTCCCCTGGACCATATGCACTCTTGGATGTGTTAATAGTAATTGATTCATTGCCTAGCTGTGCATAGGAGCTTGGTATAGCAAGCGCTACCAGAGACAAGGCAACTATTGCAAGTAGTGATGAGATTTTCAATTTGCCCATACCTACAAGAGTCCTACAAAATATGATAATTCATGTGATTCTGGTGTGCCTCCTTGATTTGGCCAAGCAGTTAATACGTTAGCGTATATGCTGGCAAGACCTGCCGAGGCCTGTGTAGGCACATAATATGGAATTACTACCTCCGAAGTACCAGGGTTTAGCGTGTATTGTACTGAGCCTGTTCCCAATGTATCAAGGTTTGAATCAAGAAGGTCTATAGTTACAAGTGTTGGAACAGTATAGTTTGATGAAATATTTACCCTGACATAGCCGTTCTGGCCTCGGGTAAATGTTGAGACTGGGTTTCCATTTTGGTCAGTTGGTTGGACTGACGTTATCTGGATACCACTTGAATTGGTAGAGTTGTCCTCCAAGTTTGCAATGCATGGGTTTGTCCCATTAACAACTGTCAGATCTCCATTGCTGTCAAAACATGACTGTACATTGCTGTTTGCAAGACCATACTCTACGTTGAGATTGTTGTTTATCTGTACGACTTGTTCACGGTTTACTGCTGCATAGCTGTCAAATGTTTGCATTGCTTGGGCCAAGCTTCCACCATTATCAAGTACGTTTTGCATAGCAGCATTTGCAGCAGCTACTCTTTGCTGCATAAAGTCAAACTCTCCCTCATAGACTCCCTGTGTACTGTTATTTGATATCGTAGAGAGGAAAGAAGAATAAGCTGCACTAGGAGTGGTGGAGGCAGTAGATTGTTGAAGCGCTGTCAGGTCTTGTTTGAGCTGGCTTGCAGCAGCTACTCTTTGCTGTTGTACCAATTCATTGTTAACTGTTGTAGCTGTTTCATTTCCAAGTATGTTTGCCACTTGTTGCTTTGAGACCTGAATCTCTTGCAAGATCTTTTGTGCCATAGGATCATTTTGGAGAGATGGACCGACAAGAGTGGTAAACTGGGTGACATTTCCAGAACTAGTTAGATTGGATGCAGCGCCTGTCGAGTTGAGTGCGGTAAGATTGAGGTTTACTAGTGCAATTGATTGGTCACCAGTATTTGCCGCAGTACCATTTTGATATGCAAGTGCCAAAAGTTGTGCTTGGGTAGGACTCATAAACGTCATGGTATCATTTTGTATGGCAACACCCAACATAGTCTGTGCTTGAGCATTTGTCATCTCGGCTGATGCAGTAGATACTAGAGTTGTTCCAGTCAGGTTTTGCGGCTGCTGCGTACAAGTTTGCGGAGGAGTTGGTTGATACGAAACTGGGAGTGTAGCAGGATTCTCTAGACTAGCTGAGAGGCATGATTCTGGAGTAAGAGGAGTGCCTCCATTGCTTGGCCAATTAGAATATGCGTCAGTGAATATGTCTGCTGTTCCCACTTGAGTATTTAGAGGTATGAAAAATGAGAGCGTCATCTGTGAGTTACCTGGGCTTATTGTAGAGTTAATTGATGCCGTACCTATACTGCTCTGGTTTGCGTCAAAGAGATTCAAAGTAAGAAGCGCAGGCATTGTCTCGCTAGAAGAAACTGAGACCTGGACAAAGTTGTTCTGACCTTCCTTTAACATAGAGACTGGATTGCCCTGTTGGTCAGTTAGCTGTACTGAATTTATCGATATTCCATCTGTTTTGATTACATTAAATGTTGTAGCATTGGTATAGTTTCTCCCATCAACTAGTGCTGTTGCGATATCTTGATAGACTCCTGTCTGAAAGTTTGATGGAATCTTGAATTGTAACTCACCTGTACCGTTTTCGTCTGTAGTTACTGTTCTTGATACAATGTCATTTCCCGTAGGATCTGAAACTACAATTGCAATATTCTGAAGGCTTAGGCCAGGCAATGCTACCTGCAGTGTTACAACATCACCATAAGCATAGTATGCTTGGTCGTTGGTTAGCAAGAGCGCAGGGGGTAAGATTGGAGCACCAGTATAGGCTGTTGCAGAAGACGCTGCACTGGAGTTACTTGTAGCACTTGAATTACTTGTAGCACTTGAATTTGTTATGCCTGAGATCGCAATAGTTGGCGACTCTTCTGATTCATTGCTAGCCGAGGTTTCTGTACTAGTTGTTGTAGGAGCAACTATTGTTATCGAGTCAGAACCCAAATCACCGCCACCTGATGACTCTTCTATCGGTGCCGGAGTAGATGATTCTGAGCTTGCCTGTGAAGGAGGTACATTAGTAAAGTTTGGAGAAGGAATTACACTGTTGGGTGCGGTGTAGCATCTATTATCTGAGTGAAGATATGGATATCCGGCATAAACTCCTATACCGCATTCAGGTGCAGCGTAACATCTATTGTCTGAGTGAAGATATGGATGATTCAAGTCACACTCTAGTACATTGCCTGTCACATTACCTCTTTCTTGCGTGTTGTTAGTCTGATTGAATCTAAAGTGTGAGTAATAATAAGGCAAAGTTGATGTGATATTTCCTGAGGTGTTGTTAGTCTGATTGAATCTAAAGTGTGAGTAATAAGGCAAAGTTGATGTGACATTTCCTGATGTGTTGTTAGTCTGGGTAGGATAAGGGTTAGTTTCTGTAGTGAATGTGCCGTTAGAATAGTCAGTAAACATCAGAGTAGAAAATGCATGTTGCGGCATGAAAAAAACTGCAGAAATAGAAATAGCTACAAATACCATTAGCACAAATTTTCCTGCAGAGTGTGATGTTCTAGGATTCAAAGTTGTAGAGTATTTTCTACCAACCACAAACCAATTAAAATGTCTAACGCTCAGACACCTTATGTATTCTTGTAGAGTAATGCCCATGATCTCCAAACTCCATGATATTCCATCTTTAAATAATTTATAATGACCTGCAACACCTTGTTAAAGAAAAAGGTTATCGATTGTATAAAGATTGAGTATTAATGATATGGGTCCACAGGGATTCGAACCCTGGATCTTCGCCGTGTAAGGGCGACGTCATAACCAACTGGACTATGAACCCAAGCAAGCTCCAATTTAAAATGCATTTAAACTTTGAGAATTACATGAAGGAAAAATGGAAATTGTTCATTGGGTAAAATATACGATATGACAGACTTGGTTTTCTTTACAAGTCCCATAGGATTAGGGCATGCCACAAGGGATATTGCAATTTCGCAGTACTTGGACAATATTCCAAAAAAATTCATAAGCGGTGCAGGCGCATACAAGTTGCTTTCTGGATACAGATTTGATGCAGACAATCTCTACAGGCCACCGCCATTTAGAATTGAAAACGGTAAGCTTCACAGTCCACTCAGGTGGCTTTTTGATTATGTTTCATATTACAAAGAGTGCAAGAAAATCTCGATCAAGGTAATAGAAAATGAGATGCCTCGTCTGATAGTAAGCGACGAGGATTTTGCATCACTTGCGATAGCACAGAAACAGAAGATCAAGACAATCCTTGTCACTGATATTTTGGAGACAAAATTTGTAAAAGGGATTGGTTCCATCATAGAAAAAAAGATGAATCAGGCCATGAAAAATATCATAGAAAAATGCGATCTTGTTATCATACCAGAGAAGGGTCAAGACAACAATAACATAGTAAGAGTGGGTCCAATAGTCAGGGATACTGTCGAGTCTCGTGAACAGCTGCGAAAAAAATATTCTTTTGACAGGAAAACAATCGTTGTAAGCATAGGTGGAACCAACCTTGGAGAATTTTTAATTGAAAAGACTGTAGAGATGTTCAAAAAGATCAACCTTGATGCAGAACTTGTAATAGTTTCTGGACCTGCTCTTCAGATGAAACAATTACCATATAGAAATCTCGGGTTTGCCAGAAATCTACATGAAATAATATTTGCATCAGACCTGATAATATCTCTGGCAGGAAAATCCACCATAGATGAATCAAAGCACTACGGCACACCTGGAATATTTATTCCGATAAAGGGGCATTTTGAACAGGAAGAAAATGCAAGAGAGATCGGATATTCTTACGAGGATATTTTCAGATTGGAAACGCTGATTCTAGAAAAAATAGATGAGAAAAGAAATCCCCAATATTTTCAAGGCGGTAAAAAAGCTGCAGAATTGATAAGAAAATTTTTATGCTAGTTTTTTTGAAAGTTGATGCAGTCTGTTATTTCCTTGCAAAGCTCTTCATTGTGAACTAGCTACAGTTCAGGCAGATACTGGAATATGTGATTTGTGTTTCTTGTCTTTGAAGAATTCTCCTTGTCAAGTCTCACAACAAACGCCCAAGTTATGGAGACAATTGTCTAGTTTTTCCTTTTAAGGCATGCGCACATGATTCCTGGTTTATCATTAGATGATATCACGCTAGTGCCATTCACTCAAACTTTATAGAAGGTGCAGACAGATGTAATCAAGTTTTGCAGAATCTCATTGTAGCAAAGTTTGGAGGAAGCGCAGTAGGAATTGACGGTATACTGATACCTACAATAATTAAAAGAATTAATGAATTAAAAAAAGACTCTAAAGTGATTGCAGTTTTTTCTGCTCCCCTTACAACATATAATGGCAAACAAAGATCATTGACAGACATTGCGCTTGAGCTTGGCAGAAAGGCAGAAAATGGTCAAAGTATAGATGTCGAAGAGCTGCGCAAACCATACCTTAAGATCCTCTCCCTTGTAGACAAGAAACTTCAAGAAGAGTGCAAAAAGACTATTGAGTTGTTCTTGGAGAAAGCACTGAGTTCCCTCAGAGAGGCACTACAAAAAAAAGAATTTGCAAATGAGATTCGGGCAAGGGTTCTTGCATATTCTGGCGAGATACTAATGTCTAATGTCATGAGCTATGTTCTAAAAAGCTCTGACATGAAATCAGATGTTGTAAGTTTTGACATATGGCCCATTGTTACTGATGAAAATATTGAGTCTGCCAATTTTCTTGCCACACAGTCGTCTGAGAATTTAGAGGAAATGGAATCCCTGCTTGAGAAAAATGATGTAATATCGATGGGAGGATTCATTGGAAAAACCACTAGTAACCTTGAGACTACCTACGAGCGGGGCGGTTCTGACAGGACTGCTGCCGATCTTGGAATTTTGTTTAGCAAAAAGTACAATACCAAAATTGATTTTGAAAAGGACAGCGCCGTGTTGTCTGCAGATCCGCGCGTTGTAAAGGAAGAACTGGAATACATAACCCATCTCTCATACAACGAGGCACGAATTGCAGGCATGTTTGGAATGAAGATTTTAGATCCCATTGCAATAAAGGAGATAGTCGAAAATGGAGTAGACATGCCAATCATAATAACTGACATGTGCAATCCTAGCAAAATTACAACAATAGAAAGAAATCCAGGTGACAAAAATGGTCATCCACTAAAGATAGTCACAGGAAAGAAAAACTGTGCCATCCTCAGAATGGAAAGCAAGTCATCTCAGGATCTTTTTGATTCACTTGAAAAAGACAAAAGATACAGCGAATTTGTTGTACTATCTCCGTTTACAAAAGATGACATAGAGTTTACAAGAATTCTCTTCCTAGATGGCGACTATGTAAAACGTAATGAAAGATATGTCTTGGCCTTTGATCCGTTGGCCTCAATCACCTACAACAGAGGAGTTATCACATTGATTGGTGATGAGATGTGGCGCGTACAACAGATTGCATCAAAGGCAAGCTCAAGAGTTGGAGAAGCCGGTCTTAACATTCTCAACATGGACGCACAAGAAGAGACATCACGCATAATCATAGTTACAGAAGACGGTGGTGATAACATTGAACGAGCAATTTGCGCCGTTCATGCGGAAAGATCGAAAATAAAATTTGTGTAATGGCACTGAGAATCGATAATCAGAAAATTTCTACTTTTTTCTATTTCTTCGTCCAGCCCTTTGGTCTGCCTTTCGCATGTGCTTGCCTTTTTTTCGTGCTACCATACAATGCATGTATGTATGGTACCGATATATCTTTGTCATTTTGAATAAAATCAGAAACTCGAAACATTCGACCTCTACAAGGCCTTTACCTGTAGAAGTCAAAGTGGGTTTGTTCTTGGGCCTTTTATCTAGAATCAGCCCGGCGTTACCCAAAACACGCGCTAGTATCTAGTAGGTAGAAGAAATATTTAGAGTTGATCTATATAGATCAGGTATAGGCATTGCCTATAGCCATCAATACTAGAGCCGCCCCGATGAATGCATACCATTTGAAATTCCTCTTGTTCAGGAACATGTTCTTTGGGGCCATATCTTCGTCTCGTACTGTGGAAAGACGGGCCTTTCTCATCTCAAATCCGTTTCCAGCAAGACCTATTATTAACAAGGCAGCAGCTGCAAATGAGATGATGTAGCTCATATGGTAAGAGATTATAGTACTACATTTAAAGAAAACCAAGCATCTTTGGGCTTCACATGAAATCTAGTTAATTCTTAAATTACCAAAACTTAACCCAATCTATATGAAAGAGCAAGGCAAGATATGGATGAACGGCAAACTTGTTCCATTCAGAAATGCAAAGGTCCACGTTCTTACCCATGCGTTACATTACTCAACTGCAGTTTTTGAGGGAATCAGGTGTTACAAGACAACAAAGGGTCCTGCGATTTTTAGGTTACAAGAACATGTTGATAGACTCTTCAAGTCTGCAAAGATCTATTCCATGAAAGTTCCCTACTCAAAAAAAGTGATCTCAGATGGCATAATCAAGACTGTACTTGCAAGCAGATTAAAAGAGTGCTACATCAGACCCATTGCATATTATAGCTATGGAGTTCTTGGCCTTACACCAACGCCCAACAAGATAGATGTGGCAATAGCATGCTGGGAGTGGAATACTGGCGAGTCAAAGGCTGGAAAAACTCACGGTGCAAGATGTAAAGTTTCAAGCTGGCTTAGAATTGATTCTAGGTCCCAGCCGATGCAGGCAAAGGCAGCATCAAACTATGCAAATGCTGCGCTTGCAAGAGTAGAGGCCCTAAAAGACGGGTATGATGAGGCAATAATGCTAAATTATTATGGCAAGGTTTCAGAAGGAAGTGCTGAAAATATTTTCACAGTAAACAAGGGCGAGATAGCTACCCCGCCATTGAATGCTGGAATCTTGGATGGAATAACAAGAGATAGCGTAATTAAGATAGCAAGATCTGAGGGAATCAATATCATTGAAAGAGACATTGACAGGGATGAGCTATACACAGCAGATGAAGTTTTTATGACAGGCACAGCTGCAGAGGTCAAGTCTGTTACAGAGATTGACAATGTTGCTGTAGGAGATGGCAATCCAGGCGAGATTACGCGCAAGCTGCAGGATGCATTCCACGAGGCATCAAGAGGTAACGACGAGCGGTTTACAGACTGGCTCACTCCCATCTGAGCCCTAGATCGTGAAAGATTCAATTACACCTGTGCAAGATTATTATTTTATGGTGCTCTCAATGGTAGACCAGCACAAGCCCAAATGCTATCTTTGTAGCAATGTGTTTGAAAATTTAGAAGAGTTAAGGGTACACCAGGAGGCTGACCATAAGGAATTCATAGAGTTTCACAAGGACGTAAATGATCATTCTCCTGCGCCAGGAGATGTCACCGTATTTTAGGAAAACGGCATGGAATCTGACAATACTGTATACATTTGTTGGTTTTGCAAAAAAGGCCGCCATGATGAGTGTATGGAAAAGATTCCGACAGATGCCAAATCAGAAGGACCTCACGACTGTACCTTTGATACAAAACTCATAGATTGCCAGTGTTCACATTAGACGGTACCAAGAAACTAGTGCTTGATTTACTGACAAAACTTTTTTGACAGGGTCGAAAAATTATCCTATATATTTTTGGGTTTTCTTTTTTGCATCAACACTATACCTATTCCAGCGCCTGCTGCAGCAATGGCTACACCAACATAGATGAGTGTGTTGTCGTTAGTTGAGACGGGGTTTTGTACAGGCACAAAAACCTTGAACTCTCCTATAGCAATTGGGCTGTTTGGTCCATAAATCGAGGAAGGATAATTTGCACGCAAAAATACTGGAAAGAGCCCGTCATTTGGGAATGCGTAACTTACAGAAAAATTTCCATTTGGTACATTTATGCTGCTGAAATTATAATAGCCACTTCCACCGGTAAAATTTACAACATTGCCAACTGTAACTGAGGCAATAAAATTTTGCAAGGGCTTGCCGGTGGTTGCATTTATAACATTGAATGTTAGGTTTGTGTAGTCATTAATGACTGGACTTGACGGATAATAGCTAAATTGCATTATTATTCCATTTTGTTGTATTTGCTGAACTGCACTGGCTCCAAGCTGTGCATTTGCAGGCAAGACATGTAAAGTGGCTATCAATATAACAAGTAAAATTGGAATTGCGTACAAGCAAAAAAATGGTTTCATCAAAACTGGTTTGATAATTCTAGTACGTAAACCTTAGCATTTTTTAGAAAAAAGTTCAGTTTTCACTCGCAATCTAGGGTGTGGTCTGACATATTATCACCAGCCAAAATAACAAAATCTTCCAATTCAATAACTTTCGTTAGGTCGATTTTACAAAAAGGAAAAAGGGGGAAAGTTAGTTGTTTTTTGTGCTAGTCTACTGTACTGTTATAGTTGTACTCAATGGTGGCGACAGTGCGTTTGGATTCGAGATGCTCTGCCATACAAAGATTTGAGCAGTGTATGTGCCAGCAGCTGATGGAGTCCAAGACTGGGCCGGGTTGAGTGACTGACCTGCAGACAGCGTACCTGTGATCCATGAGAGTGAGACAGTCACACCGTTTGCATCCTGTATTTGTACAAGATATGCAAATGGCTGGTCGGTAGTTTGTCCGTTAGACAAATCAGCAGTCACTTGGATCTGCTGGCCGGTCTTGACAGTACCGTTGATTGCGTTGCCAAACGAGTCAACTATTCTTGGGTTGGTGGCCGGCGCTCTTTCGAGTGGAGGCACAACTGTACCAATGAATGTTGTCGCGGTCATGCGCAAGTCATCAGCCGTGGTGTATGGCGGTGGCAATGTTAGATCATCGTACTCGCCTGTTACTGTATCGCCTTCTGAGACGTGCAACCTGTTACCAGATGACTGGAAGTTGGTTGAGAAAGTCACAGTACCTTGGAAGATACCGGTATCTTGGCCAGTCTCTGTCATGGTGAGTTTGATACCACCAGCATCAGAGTCGGACCACACGTTGGTGTTGAACTTGTCAATTGCCATTGGATTGAGATTCATGTCTGGGTCTACTATTTGCAATACTCCTTGACCGTTAGCTGGGTAGCTTGACTGCAACCATGAGACTTGACCTATGTTCCATTGGATAAGTGCAGAACCAGTAACTGTTTGATCTTCTGTGAATTCAAACGATACTGATACACCGTCTTGGTTCTCTGCTGGGAGGAATCCGTTTGTTGGACCACAAGGATCAGATGCGCTGCAGGAACCTGCTTGTCCTGTGCCAATCAATCCTGTTGGTTCTTCCCCTTGTCCATCAACACCGCCGGTACCCTTGAGGGTAGGATCGCCGGTGAGGATGACATATCCAGTGAAGATACCTGTGTCGACTCCGGTTTCTGAGAGCTTGTAGTAGATCTGGTTGCCTCTAGTTGAGACAATTACCTGATCTTCGCTAGTCAGACCGATTGTGTCGATTAGGTTTGGATCAAAGTTGTGATCTGGTGCGACTACGGTAATGTATACCATATCAGTCCAGGTGTATACCTTCTGATCGAGTTCAACTGTTGCTCCAAAGTTGGACGTGTAGACTGTCAGCTCAATGTCTTGGCTGTTTGAGCCTACTGTCGTGGAACCTGCTGGACCCCAGTCAGTATATTCTAGGTTGATCTGTTCTCCCAATTCAAGCTGTGTAGTTCCCAGTTGTTCTGGAATCTTTAGCACTGCTTGGAAGATACCTGTGTCCTTACCAGTCTCTACAAATGTTGAGGGTTTTGCATCAAAGGCCTCAAAGATGGATTCGCCTGACTGTAGGTCAGCCAGTGGACCCATTGTACCCTTGTATGCGTGTGAGTCCCACTCGATTAGATCAAGTGGTGCTGTCTCAGCAGTTTGTGAGTCTAGGTTCAAGTCTGGCTCTACCAAGGTTAAGATCATGTCTGAACCAATGATATAGACTGACTTGTCGGACTGTAGTACACCGTTTCGTAAGTCAAATGTTGCAGAATCTGTGGTAGTTCCAGGTTGACCTGATGCAGTCGCTGTATCATAATATGTTACAGTGAGTACATCTCCCTGCTCTACACAATAGTTGCTGCCGGATGCTGCTGGCGACCAGAATCTTCCACCTTGATGACTGGCAGCAGTGCCACCAGAAACGCCGTTGGGAGTTTCGTTCGTCGAGAATCCGGAAGAACCGTTGATTGTTTGATCCCAGTTTGTTACTGAAGGACAGGCTGTGCCTGGCGGACCATCAGTTAACTCTATTGGCAAATTAGCTTGGAATATTCCAGCGCCTGGTGAGATCTCAGTCATTGGACCAAGATCTGGTACGTAAGACCAAGCGGTGTTATTCAGAGGCGGAAGCTGAGTGCTGTTTAGATTAATGATGTGGCCTCCCTGCACTTTTGGACCACCTGCCGTCGCTAACAATACCGAGTCACCCGCTCTTGAGATCTGGAAGGCAACTGGACCGTTGTTGACGCCTGTATGACTATTTGCGTACCAAACACCGACGCTAATGTAGTTGGTGCCTGATCCGGATACTGTATAGTCTGGGTCATTTACTCTTGCGTGCACCTGGACAACACCAGCTGGTAACACCAGAGGTGTGTTTTTCAGATTACCAGATGCGAGCAATAGTCCTGTTCCTGATAGATCTCTGTGTAATGGGAATAGACCGTTCAAGCTCGAATCAGTCTTTATGTTGCCTGAATCCGAGGTTGGATCAAAGTTTGCTCCTCCCACTGTTGCACTTAGTGTGCCAAATGGTACTGGATAGACAGACTTGTCCAATTTTACTGAACCGGTGTTACCTCTGATACCTGCGTTATCTGATACTTCAACCAATGTTCCTGATTGATCACGGAAGTCAACATAGTTGACCTTGATGTTCAGTCCGTTGGTTGCAGTAGAGATACCTGCTCCTCCTCCTGTTGGTGCAAGGCAGACATGGTCTGGAATCTCAAATGTACCTGTGAAGATACCTGAGCCTGCAGCAGTCTCAACTAGTGAGAATCCTGAGGCTGAGAGACTTGATGCAAATCCATCCGGTGTAGCAGTGTTGCTTTCTGTCGCATAACATGCTGTTGTGATTAGATTGCTTGGAACGTCTGCATCGGACCATCTCTGATCGTTGGCACCCCATTGTATATCTAAGAGTCTGCCAATGGCTGAGCCATCTGAGTATACACCAAGTCCTGCTACACCGATTGTATCGGTTGCCGGATCTGGAGTGATAGCCTCATTGATAGCAGTACCAGAAATTGGCGGTGGGACTGCAGTATAGATGACAACGAGATCGTTGTTGGTATTAAGGTCTGGGTCATTAACTGTAACTGTCACAGTGTCTCCTATCTTGTATGTCGTCTGGTCAAATGATACGGTTCCAGAGTTGGTTGGGATATCTTGCTGTGCAGATATCTGCGAGTTTACACCGTCAGCACCTAAATCTAGATAGGTTGCCTGTGGTGCATCCGCGTCAGCCTGGAGCATATCTTGGATTGCTACAAACAGAACATCGTGATTGATAGTTCTCAATTGCGAATAGGTTGCCGGGTCGAAAATATTCAACTGGTTGAGCATCAGGAACTGTGTAGTTCCAGTAAAGACGCCAGTGTTGGCGTTGCTCTCTTGAAGCTCCCATCTGTAGATGCCGTTGTTTATTCTCTGGTTGTTGTTTGTACCGTCTCCCAGTATACCGACTGAGAAGAAGTCTCCAACTACTGGCTCACCTGATGGTGAGATAGTAGCGGGTGCTCCGCCAGCAGTAATGAACTGGAATGCAATTCCTATATCGTCAGCTCTTGGAATTGAGAAGATTGAATTTATCACGTTGACCTGGTTTGCCTCATTACCATTGGCATCAAGTGCATTTCCTCCTGGAGCGGTCTGTGTACCGTTAAAGTTCACAAGTCCCTGCAGTGCGGTGTTGTTTGCAAGTGATGTAAATGTTGGGCTATTTTGACCAGTTGCACCAAGACCAGCAAAGGCTGCTGTGCCACCTTGTGGAGATGAGATTTGCGAGCTGCTGCTCACAAGGTAAATGTTTACGCCTGTGATTTCCGCGCCGCTCGTACCGGTGTTTAGTGTGCTAAAGGATCTGACATCATAATTGAAGAGATCAAATCCTTTGAACTTACCGGTGGTAGCACTGACAGGATCGTTGATTGTATTCAACAATGTTTGCATGGTGGTCTTTGTGTCTATAATCAACATGGAACCGTTATCGACATTTACTATAGGCTGATTTGCGACAACACTTGTCTGGTTGCTAAACTGGAAGATTGGTCTTCCACTGAATAGCTCGTCGACTTGAGTGTTGACGCTTGTTGCATTAAACGAACCAGGCGAACCAGCAGTAATTGGAAGCGAGGAGATTGTCCTCTGAGCTGGTCCACTCGTTTGTAATGGTATTGTAGTGCCTGTGATAAATGCAGTCTCCGGTGGAGTTGTTGGATTACCACTGTCCAATGAGAATGGGGTACCAATCTTCATTGCGGTAATCCTAGATACTGATGGATTATAGAGATCAAGATATTGGTCAACTTTTGAGTTCGTGTTTGCGTTGTTATCCGTTAGTGTGACTGGAATTCTTGTACCTGATGCCCAAGTGCCGTTTGTTGCAGTCATTGTAATTGTGCCAAATGAAAAGCCGCCCACGACGCTTCCTCCAAGTTCATTATAGTTGAAGGTGGCAGACTGGCCTCTAATTGACGCTCCAAGTCCAGATTCTTCTGCTGGAGTAAGAGTTACAATGTCTG
>JASHNR010000013.1 GCA_030041535.1 Nitrosopumilaceae archaeon
GTTGAAACAAAGACTGAAGCGTTTGAATTGATTGGGCAAGCCTTCGGTTCGGTAGATTTCTTCTTTGATGCTCTAGAAGATCAGCGCCTTGCACTAAAATTCTATGCACAATCCATAATGGAACAAGGTATACAATCTTGGTTCAAAGGAATTTTTCTATTGGCAGTATCTGCACAGGCAAAAGAATGGGCCAGAAAATTCAAGCTTGAGTACTTTAGGTCTTAGGAAAGAAGAATAATCGCAATTATTAGATGAAAATTAGAACGACTAGACAACTTTTAGAAACTACTGAAATGATCCAACGAATAATTTGCAGTTCTGAAAAGGCGAATATTTGAAGGGGAGTCAAGAATAACGATTCATGCACGGCTTCCATATTTTCATAATTTCAAAATAATTAATGCCTTCAATCGCACGTTTAATATTAGAGTTATTTTATTGTCTGCTTATGAAGAAATCTGTGGAGAATCTTGCTACAAGTAAGATAACCGGAGGCAGAAGATATCCTCTTAGAACTAGAAGAAAGTACGAAATTGACAGATATTCAGTTGAGGCAATTCTAGGTCCTCATGTTACCATCACAAGAAAAGTTCGAGGCTACAACAGAAAGACTTCACTTAAGACTACAGATTTTGTAAATCTAGCTGTTCCAGATGGAAAAGTAAAGAGAGTAAAAATACTCAAAGTTCTAAAAAATCCAACAAGTACTGATTATGAAAGGCGTGGTGTAATTTCAAAGGGCGCAATCTTGGAAACAGATGATGGGCACTGCAGAGTAGTTTCAAGGCCAGGCCAAGACGGTGCAGTAAATGCAATTTTGATAAAGTGATTACAAAATGAAAGATTACGAACATGTCGTAATCTGGTTGGATTATTTCAACAAGACACTTCCAAAAAAAATGGGCCGACGGGTATCACGTGAAAAAAGTATTTTCGATCCCTCGCTCAAAGAATTAATAGATGCGTCCAAGGCAGCTGGGTTTGAGCCAACAGAGACTAACGAGCAAGTAAGATTCCCAAGAAGACCATACGTCAGGTCAGGCTACATTGTACTTTCAAAGGTACAACCAAAGGCCAAAATAATTTCTGCAATTTCAGACAAGATGGTATCACGAAGAGCTAAACAGACCAAGTAAACAGCTATTCTAGCTTGTAGCTAAAGTAATTTTGACAGAACTCTATTGATAACAGTAGTAGGTTGATTCACTAATTGCAGGAGGTAGGCGAAGTATTGCATTTAGCAAATAGCGGTAGAGTCTTGATTAGACTTTCTAAACCGTTACATGACGGCCAGATCGTAGTAGATAATTCTGGGACCAAAGTCGCCAAAGTTTCTGAAATGATAGGTCCGGTTGATGCGCCGTATGCATCCGCGATTCCGCTTACCAACAATATCAAGAGACACATCGGACAGCATGTTTACGTCGTTGAAGAATCTCCTGCGATGAAACCAAAAAGATTCAGAGGAAATAGAAAATGAACATGACAGAACTACAGACAAATTGCCCAGAATGTCGATCATCTTTAGTTGATGACATTCATAGTGGAGAAAAAATTTGTTCTGGCTGCGGACTGGTAGCAATGGAGCAAATGTCAGATTACGGTCCAGAGTCAAGATCAACGAATCCAGAAGAAAAAATGAAAACTGCAAGAGCAACCGGTCAGACAACTTATGCACAACATGACCTTGGAATTAGAACAGAGATAGCACTAGGAACCAAAGACTTTAGCGGAAAAACAATTTCAAGCGACATGGCACTTCAGATGTACAACCTAAGAAAGTGGCAGACAAGAATCAGAGTTGCCTCTCCAAGAGAGAGACGACTTGCAAACATACTCTCAAAGATAGGAGAGACTTGCCAGTCACTGGCGCTATCAAGAAACGTAATTGAGACTGCGTCAATAATATACAGAAACTTTGACGGTCAAACAGAGGCAAAAGGAAAATCTGTTGCCTGCATGTCAGCTGCAACCATTTACATGGCATGCAAGCAGTGCGATGTTGTAAGATCACTAGATGAAATTTGCTCTGCAACTGGAAGTACAAAAGACGAAAAAATGAACGTAAAACTGACTGCAAAATATTACAGAATGCTCGTGATGGAGCTTGGATCAAAGACAGCACCAGTAGTAACCCTTGAAAAATACATATCAAAGATTGCAAATCTTGCAAAACTTGATGTACGTGTAGAAAGACTCGCTGCTGAGATTGCAGAAAAGACAGAAGACCACAACCTAGCAGACGGAAAGGCACCAAACGGCCTTGCTGCTGCCTATCTCTACATAGCCTCAACACTACTTGGACAAAGTGTCCTCCAAAGAGATGTTTCAAGCGTTGCAGGAATTACCGAGGTTACTATACGAAACAGATGCAAGGAAATTCTGACTGCATACAAGATCAAGGTTATCCTAAAACCAGCGTTAGCCAGAAACTAACCCCTTCCTTTTTGTTTTTGTCTTTTACTATATCACTACATTCATGAAATCAGGAACCATGTATAGTTATCATATTTTACCTCAAGTCATGACACTCTTGATTATTACAAAGTCATAGAATGACAATCTAGAAATCATGGCCAGATCATAGGTGTGGTTAGCTTGATCTAATTTTTTGTTGGATTATATATCGAAATCAAGTTGGTAGATACAAGATGGCAGTACTTGAAATCAAAGATCTTCATGCTCAAAGAGAAGGTAAGGAGATACTCAAAGGAGTAAATCTCAAGACAGGTCCAGGAGAGGTCCATGCAATAATGGGTCCAAACGGATCAGGGAAAAGTACTCTAGCTTATACAATTTTAGGTCATCCAAAATACGAGGTGACAAGTGGCGATATTCTCTTGGATGGGGAGAGCATCCTTGGTATGTCTGCGGATGAAAGATCAAAGAAAGGATTGTTCTTGGCATTTCAATACCCAACAGAGGTCGCAGGCGTCGGATATTCACATTTTCTAAGAACTGCTTACAATGCATTGAGCAAATCACTTGGAGACCAGAACCGTGAAGTCTTTTTGACAGTAAGAGAATTTCAAAACTATCTAAAAAAGAATCTTGATCAGGTAGGACTCAGACATGATTTCCTGTCAAGATACCTAAATGAGGGATTCTCAGGCGGTGAAAAGAAGAGGTCTGAAGTTTTGCAGATGGCAGTACTGCAACCAAAGATATCAATTCTAGACGAACCTGATTCTGGATTGGATATTGATGCAGTACAGGCAGTTGCAAAGGCAATAAGCCAAGTCTCAAGAAAGGACGCAACTGTTATAGTCATTACCCATTATGCAAGAATTCTTAAGTTCTTGGACAAGCTTGATTACGTGCATGTCATGGCACAGGGAAAGATGATAAAAGAAGGTCCAAAGGGACTTGCAGACGAGTTGGAACAAAAAGGATACGCGTGGCTAGGAATTCAGGATGCTACCGAACAACCAGCTTCCTAACGGTACCAAATTTACTTCCCAAAAAGACAATACAAGTATCTAGATTTCAAGTCATGGACTTTATTTCATCTTTGAATTCTTGAGTAATGTCTTCTGGTTTTATATCATGATCCACTACAATATTGTCTTGAGCCTTGTAAGATTATAGACATAGAGCATGAACTGATAAGACAATTCCCCAGATATCCTACAAGACTTGCAAGTTCCCTGCATTTTGCATAGACTCTATCTTTGTCCCACTCTGGATGAATAACATGTAGAATCTGGTGCAGACAAATTAGCATGACAAGGTTTTGATATTCGTATGGAGGATCCTCAAGAATATAGTGAACGCAAATCACATTGTGAGAATCGTTTTTTTCAAGACTGCCAAAGTAATGATGAAAGTCATGACGTACCGCTAGTGCAAATGTTACATCATTAGACAGATCACAATAGTGATTTCTAATTATCATTTTTGCATCATAAAGTCTATGAGACATCCATTCAGTGGATTCAGATTTGTTTATGCATGGTTTTTTCTACTTCGCATATTCTCTCCTGTACAAGCTGAATAATTTTTGGATCTGCACCGATATGTTCTGTTATGACAATTTCTTCAATATTGGATGAATCCACTGCAGGCTCTAGATCTTCATATATGTCGTGCTTGACGTGTGCACCTTTGTGCAAAAAATATAAAACAACAACCAGCATTTTTGCTCCGTTTATTTGACATAGTCTGAATCCTTGGCTAATATTGGGTTGTTCTATCTCCAAAAAACAATGCAGGACATTTCTGTAACTATTTTTAATTCCATCTGTAACGTACTTTATGGCAGTCTGTGCATTTGGATCCTTGCTTCCATGCCCAATAATTAAGACATCAATTTCGTTTTTTGGTGTTTTGATAGAGTTTTTTTCAAGTGCATTTTCTATTCTCTGTTGCACAAGATTAATCATGGTTTTATGCAAATTCAAAAGCCTTGTCACAACAAATTTTGTAGGAGTATTTTTTTGTAGAGACATTACTTTTGTGATCGCCATCTTGACTTTTTTTCCAGGATATAGAAAATATGGAACTATGATCAGAACATCAAGTGTGTATTCCAGGGCACATCTAACTCCGTCTTCAATGTATGGTGGCACTACCTCTAAAAAACAATACCCGACATAGTCATATCCACCTTGAGATTTAATAAAATTACAGATATGGGCCAACTCGTCTTTGACTTCTTGTTCTCTGCTGCCCCTGTCAATTAACAGGATTCCACGCTTCAATTCATGACTCCCAAAAAACATTCGGCATACCAACAGGTGATATCCTGCATCTTGACAGATCTGAAAATACTTTGGTCCGGGTGGGAAAACTTGCAGAAATGCCAAGATACAAGTTATCCACGTCTGATTACAAATTCTATTGTTTTTAAACTATTGGATAGTTTATCCAATATTGATCCATTTTTGATTACATGGCTCCGAATTTTAATTAAACATCAATAATTATTTTAATTAAAAAATTATGTTCTAGGCGTAATGCAGAATTTGAGTATCAGATAAAACCACTTTGTTGATGTACAACATTCTATCACTACCCTCGAAATCTATTGATATTGATGGAGTTTGGTAGAACCAATTTTCTAAAATAAAGTTGTTAAGTTTTTAATTCTGATCACAAACTAGTGTCAAGTTAATTCGTTTTGACAAAAAATAACGAAATTAGGCAAAATTCATGCGTAGTTTAAAAGAATTCAGGTAAACGATGGGCGGATAATTAAAAAAAGACAATAACGGTGTCTAAAATTTCTTACACATCAAAAGAAACACCTTCCTTAACAATATTGCACATGTCACAAGAGAACCAACCAAACATATTCTATGCAAACTGTATGAAATACTTTGAATCATTGAGAAAACAGGGAAAGCAAGACTTTGCTTTTGAAGACGAATTTTTCTATACAATGCCTGCAATATCGGAAAAACTTGTAAATTGAAAAATAAGACAAGTTATTAAAATTCGAAAACCCGCAGTTTCAGTTTATATATTCAGCGCTTAAATCTCTCGTTGCAGAGGTATCGAAGCCCGGCCAACCGAGAAGGACTCAAGATCATGGCATAGGAAATCCTTTCCCTTAGGGGTTCGGGGGTTCAAATCCCTCCCTCTGCACCTTCCTTGCTTTTTTTGCTCTTCTCTGCCTCTGTTTACGGTTTGGCTCATCAAATCCTCGGTGATTTTCACCCATGATTACTTATGATAGCCTTTATTAGAAAATTTTTCGATGTAATAACACCAAGGAAAATAATATGATGAACCACAATCTACCAGGACCAAATTCAAGACGTATCATAAATACAATGAAAAAATATGCGTATGATTCTACATTCGTCTATCCTCTAGTCATTGCAAACGGCCATGATTGTGTCATTGAAGACCCAGATGGCAACAAGTTCTTAGATTTTACTTCTAACATAGGGGCATGCCCCATAGGATATTCCCATCCTGATGTTATGGAAGTACTGGCAGAATATTCCACAAATGGCACACACAAGATTGCAGGTCAGGACTTTTACTCCAAGGAACATGCAGATCTTGCTGAAACGGTATCAACAATACTACCACGAAATTTTAAGACATTTTTTATCAACAGTGGTGCAGAGGCAGTAGAGAATGCGATAAAGATTGCATATAGAAAGATGGGACCACTGCCTGGCATATCATGTCTTGGCGCATTTCATGGCAGAACGCTTGGGGCACTTAGCTTTACATCTAGCAAACCAGTACACAAGTACAACTTTCCAGAACTTCCAGTCAAAAGGATCAAGTTCTGCATAAAAGATGACGATTCTGAGATTGATTCGGCGGAATCTTTGCTCAAAGAAAACAAGATAGCATTCATTCTAACCGAGGTTGTTCAAGGCGAGGGTGGATATTATGTTGCAAGCAAAAAATTCATCAAAAACCTGAGAAGATGTGCCACGCGATATGGTGTGCCACTGATTTTAGACGAAGTGCAATCAGGCATTGGACATACAGGCAAGTGGTGGGCCTTTGAGCATTATGGAGTAACACCGGATATCATGAGTACCGCCAAGGCGTTACAGGTAGGAGCTACAATGTACAACAAGAAATTTGAGCCAGCCGATAGGTCAGCTTTGTCTAGCACTTGGGGAGGAGGCAGCAGAATAGACATGGCGATGGGAGCAAGAACCATCAAGGTCATAAAACGTGACAGGTTGTTAGAAAATGCAACCAAGATGGGTAACCTTCTAAGGAGAGGATTGCAGGAACTTGTAGGCAAAAAAGGAGTTACTGATGTGAGAGGACTAGGTCTTATGATTGGCCTAGAGTTTGACACCAGATCACGCAGAGAGAAAATGTTGGCCAAATTGTTCAGAAATGGCCTTCTCACACTTGGTGCAGGTCAGAAATCCCTGAGAATAATACCGCCCCTTGTAATAACAAAAGATCAGATAGAGCAAGGCTTGTCCATAATGAATCAAGTCTTGTCAAGAGACTGAGATTTTACTCAAAATCTTGCCATATTTTCCACTGAAAACGCACATGTATGTTGAAATGATGTACTGACCAAATTCTTTCTTCATACAATACAGAGAATCTCCGACTAATCTTGCCAAAAACAGCTCATTTTTCATGCGTAATTTTGACCCTATTGGCTCATTTTTTAGGCACTACCTTCTGCCAAGAGCTCATTTTTTGCCAATTATTCACTAGTAGGCCTGATATTTGTCACCAAGCTCAAGCGAAGCTATCTTTAGTTTCAGCACCTCGTTTGCACCCTCGTAAATTATGATTGCTCGCGAGTCTAAAAAGTGCCTTGCTACCCTAGTTGTCTTTTGGTATGCAAAAGAGCCAAAGATCTGGACTGCCCTGTTTGCAGAATCAAAAGCAGCATTGGTAGAATGCAGTTTGGCTATTGCCGCAAGTCTATCTGCCTTTGTCCGTAATACAGAATATTTCCTGTCTTCACGGTTTAGTTTTTCCTGCCAATTTGGATCATTTTCCTTTAGGTTCTCTACATATTCATGAAGTTTTTGTCTTGCCATGGCAGCTCGGTAAACAAGCCATCGTGAGCTTTCTACATTTAGTATCATAGATGACAGATGCTCTTGGATTAATTGCTTTTTTGCAAGCGCCGAACCGTGTTGTACTCTTTTTTTCGAGTATACTAGGGATTCGTCAAGACAGTCTTTCATAACTCCTATCGCACCTGCAGCAACGCTCAGCCTGCCATCTATCAGAGCAGTGTAAGCTATGCTTAGTCCTTTTCCCTTTGTTCCCAAAAGATTCTTTTTTGGAACAATGCAATTTTCAAATGTGATCTCGGCATTTTTTATGCTCAGCAAGCCCATCTTGTTTTTCATTTCTTGTGCATGAAATCCTTTAGAGTCAGTGTCCACAATAAACGCTGAAATTCTTCCATCTGGTCCTCTAGCATATGTAGTCATTACTTTTGCAATGGTTCCATTTCCTACCCAGTGTTTTTTGCCGTTTAGAATAAAATTATCTCCACTTTCCTCAAATTTTGTAGTCATTGCACCAGGGTCGCTGCCTGCATCGGGTTCAGTAAGTCCAAACGCCATGATACTCTTTCCTGATATAGTATAAGGAAGATACTGCTTTTTTTGTTCCTCGTTGCCCCAGTTTTGTAAAACCATCTGACCTATTGATACATGTGCAGAGAAAAATGTACGTAATGAATTTCCTTCCCTCCCTATCCTTTCGAGTGCAAATACATATGTCAAGATATCATAACCTAGACCACCGTATTTTTTTGAGATTGGACATCCAAGCATTCCAATCTTTCCAAACATTGGAACTATCATGTCATTTGATTTTTCTTCAAGATAGCATTTTGTTTCATGATCTCTAATGGACTTGCAGGCTTGGTCTACTTGTTCAAGAAAATTTTTTTGCTCGTTAGATACTTCAAAATTCATCTTTGAGATATTAGAGTACGACATGGATGTACTCCCTAGTCTTGGGCAATAAGATTATCGAAGTCTTAGGCTTTTACGAGATCTATCTCTCTGACCGCATGTTTTGATAGATCTACATGCAAGTCGGCGTGTGATGCATCGGTAAAAACGAGATTGCATCTATAACATTTCCACGCTTTTGAGCTCATAGTATCATTATACAATTTTTATTTATAAGCATATTGAATGATTCATCCATTTTTTACAAAAAGGATATTCTTTCAGCATATTGTTCCATGAAATATAAAAATAACAACGACAAATTCTAAATTTTCAGCCATATACGACTCAGATCGCTTGTAAAACTAGTTTATTTTCATATATACAGCAACGTAGATTTGGTTTTAATGAAAAGGGCAAGTTCTATTGAAAAATTAAAAGGGCAAGTAAAGAAAAAAGTAGGAAAAAACGATCCCGCCCATGATTTTGAGCACATTATGCGAGTTTACAATAATGCCAGAAGACTTGCAAAGATGGAACGAGTAGACCCAAGACTTGTGTTGGCAGCTGCCCTTTTGCATGACATTGTATCTTACCCAAAATCAGACCCAAGATCCAAAAATTCGTCTGTAGAGAGTGCAACAAAGGCAAAACAAATCCTAGCCAAGCACCGCTACACAAGAGAAGAGATAAAAATAATCGCAGACGCAATCCATGACCATAGATTCTCCAAAGGTGCAATACCAGAGACAATTGTAGGAAAAATACTGCAGGATGCAGACAGGCTTGACGCAATCGGTGCAATTGGTATTGCAAGGGTATTCTCTGTGGGTGGCGCTGAAAAAAGACCGTTTTACAACAATGAAGACCCTTTTTGCAAAACTCGCAATCCAGATGACACTAGATGGACTTTGGACCACTTTTACAGAAAGTTGTTACTCTTAGAGAAAAAAATGAACACAAATAGTGCAAAACTGGAAGCACGAAAAAGAGTCAAAATAATGAAGCAGTTTCTAGATGTGCTCAGAGAAGAGATCTATCCGTAATCGATGTATCTTTTGAATCTCTTTTCTATTTCTTGATTTCTTCCTTTTAGTATTCGCTCAATTTCATCTTGGTTTCGTATCTTGATGCGTCTTGTCATGTCTGTAAACTTTTCATCTTTAGAGTATATGTCAATTAGAGGATTCAATACGGCATAGTATTCTGCAACTTTGTTTCTAAATTCTTCAATGCTTGGTCTTCTAATCCTGTTTATTCTAAACCATATAGTAGCCCAGCTCGCACCCACAACATGTGGCAATAGGTCAAAAGCCCGGTCTATCTCAAAACTTTCGTCGTCCCTCATTTCTCGCCAAGAGCTTTTGCAGCAATCTTTGAGAAATAGGTTACTATCATATCTGCTCCTGCCCTCTTAATTGCAGTCAGAATTTCTAGTGTAACCTCTTTTTCATCTATCCAGCTCTGCATTGCAGCAGCTTTTACCAAGGCATATTCCCCTGACACACTGTATGCCGATATTGGTACGTTGAACCTCTGCCTTGCCGTTGCAATCAAGTCAAGATATGCTAATGCAGGCTTTATCATTATAATGTCTACGCCTTCTGCAATGTCGGTCTCAACTTCCCGCATGGCTTCTTTTGGGTTGGTATATGGTAATTGGTAGGTCTTTCTGTCTCCAAACTGTGGTGCAGAGTGAGCCATGTCTTTGAACGGAGAATAAAGAGATGACCTGTGTTTTGCAGAGTGGGACATTATTGCCACATCTGAAAATCCGGCATCATCAAGTGCATGTCTTATTGCCTTTACTTGCCCATCCATCATAGCAGACGGTGATACAACATCTGCACCTGCTTGGGCTTGGCTTACAGCTACCTTTGCAAGAGTATCAAGACTAGAATCATTATCAATTTTATCACCTTTTACCAGTCCACAATGTCCTGAGCTGGTATACTGGCATAGACAGACATCAGACATTATTGCAATCTCGTTGCCAAGATTTTTTCTGATTTCAGAGATTGTTTTTTGTACAATACCATCAGGAGCAAATGCGGATGTTCCCTTGTCATCTTTGTGGGATGGAATTCCAAAAACCATAATAGCTGGAATCTTTAATTCTGCAATAGAGTTTGCCTCTTCTACCACATCTTTTAATGGTAGCCTTTCAAAACCTGGCATCGATTCTCCCTGTAGTTTTGATTTTAGATCTTCTTGCACAAATACCGGACAGATCAAGTCCTTTGGAGAAAGTCGTACCTCTTCGAGTAGTTCGCGAATCTTGCTAGTCTTTCTTAATCTCCGAAGCCGTACATTAGGATAAGACATTACAAAAATCACAAATTCCTAGCAATATAATTTACTCTTTCTTATAGTCAAAGAGTTTTGTAACAGTTCTAAGAATTTCAGAATCTCCCTGCTCAGATGCCTTTCGGAGATTATTCATTGGAACTGAGATAATGCCTTCCACTATAGCTTGCGTGAGTTGGTCAATAATTCTAATTTTTTGTTCATCTGTTTCTCCAAGCATTTGCAAAGCTTTTTTGAGTTCCTTGACTCGTGCCTGGTCAATTTCCTTGAAGACATTCTTTACTATTGGTTCTACCTCAATTCTCTTCATTGTTGCTTCCATTACTGGTAATTCCTCGTTAATTATCTTCTCCGCTGATGATACTACACCCATTCTTGTGCGCATGTTCTTGTCCACCATCTCTGCAATCTGATCAAGGTTCATCATTTTTATCTTCTTTATGGTAGAAACCTTCTCATCAACTGTTCTTGGATTTGAGAGATCCATTATCAACATACCATTTTTGCGCGATTCCATTGCTTCCTTTACTCTATCATGTGTGACCAAGAAGTATGGGGCAACGGTTGCGACAAAAAGTACGTCAACAGACTTGAAGTTTGCTATGACTCCTTCAAACTTGAGCGGGTTTCCGCCCACAGTTTCTGCAAAAGATTTTGAGCGTTCAAATGTTCGACTTGTTACATTAAAGTCAATTCCACGTTTTTTGAGCGATTTTGCCACAAGGCTTGCGGCTTCTCCGGTGCCAATCAGAAGAATGTTTTTGGATTTTAGGTCATCGATGTTTTCTTCAGCAAGCTTGACTGCCATGGAACCAATAGAGATACTTCCCTTGCTGATTCCCGTTGTGTGTCTTACCCGCGTTCCTACACGGATTGCTTTGTCAAACAAGGTGTTCAGTGCACTACCTGATGCTCGCATCTCTCGTGCTGTACTAATTGACTCTTTTATCTGTCCAAGAATCTGCTCTTCTCCAATAACAAGCGAGTCAAGTCCAGAGGTAAGTTTTAGAAGGTGTTGGTATGCTTCAGTTCCCTGACTTATCTCCAAATTTTCTTTAAAGGCGTTTTCTTCAAGACCTGATACAGACGCCCATGTCTTTTTTATCTTTTCAATATCTTCATGACTGCCAAACCCAAATAATTCCACCCTATTGCAAGTTTGTAATAACACACATTCCTGTAGCCCAGAATGTTTTAGGAAAGATTCGTATGCCGAATCAATATTTCTAAATGTAAATCTCTCAAGCATGTGTATTGGAGACTTTCTAAAAGTAACTCTAGCGTTGATTACGTTGCTTGTCAGTTTAGATCACCCAACATCTCGATCACGTGTTTCTGTGCTTTTTTTAGGTTCCCGTCAGCTATTAATTGTTTGATATGATTGTCATTCATAACACGATAGAGGAATTTTTTGCGCTCAGGAAAAGTAGTGATTTTCGTCTTTGCTGCTCTTCTGGCAAAGTCTTGCAGTTTTATTTGATAAATGTCCTCTTTTTTGATTAGTTTCTTGAATACCTTTTCTGCCTGCATTCGCAGTCTGCGGGCCATTGCCGGACTTCGTCCGCCTGTAGATACCGCTATCTGTACAGTATCCTGGATGTTTATGACAGAGCCAAATGCAAAATCACTAACTTCTGGATCATCTGCAGCATAAGCATAGCATCGCATCTTCTTTGCTTGTTCTACTATCTTTCTGTTCAGATCCCTATCATCCGTAGTTGCAAGCACCGCAAATGGTTTGTATTTTTTTATAAAATTACCGTTTACGAGTTTTATTTTTTTAAATTCAATCTTTTTTTGTTTGACATACTTGTCTATTTGCCTGTTAGTTGAATCACTAATAAGGAGAATCTTACAATCTTGGGTTAGCAACGCGTTAACCTTTTTGAGTCCCTCATTTCCCCCTCCGACGACAATCACTAGATTTCCCTTGAGGTTTAGATCAATTATCAATGATTCTCGCTTGTCTTTGTAAGATATTTATAGATTCCACGCAAATCTAGGTAACATTTTTAATTGTAAGCAAGATTTGATGTGGTATTCATGGACAAGATGGATAAAGAAATTCTAAATGAAATCCAGTGGACATTTCCTCTTGTTCCAAGACCATATTCTGATATTGCAAAGAAATTTCAGATTTCAGACGAAGAGTTGATGCAGAGGCTGCGCGCACTCAAAGAAGATGGAATAGTCAGACAACTTAGCGCAATCTTTGATACGCGAAGGCTAGGTTACAAAAGTGCGTTGGTTGCAATGGCAATTGATGCTGACAAACTTGACAATATTGCAAACCAAGTGAACAAGCATCCCGGCGTCAGTCACAATTATGAAAGAAATCACGAATACAATCTGTGGTTTACCCTAGCTGTTCCACCTGGCTCAGACCTGAAATCTGAGATTGACAAGTTTTCAAAGTTACAGGGCATCAACAAAGTCAGAATGCTTCCAACAATAAAGCTCTTCAAGATTGGCGTAAAGCTTGAGATGGTAGATGAGAAAAAGGCAGAAGTCAAGCCTGTTGAAGAGAAGAAGAAGATTCGCGAAGTGAAATTTGTTGCAACCGAAGAGGACAAGAGATACATACGTGAATTGCAAAAAGATCTTGAGATAACTGAGAGGCCATTTTTAAAAGCTGCACAGAATCTAGGAATAACAGAGGAACAGGTTCTTGAAAAGGCCAAATATTATGAAGAGATTGGCGTTATGCGTAGATTTGCAGCCATACTGAGGCATAGAGAAGTAGGTTTTTTGGCAAACGGTATGATAGTGTGGAAGGTACCGGAAGAAAGAATAGAACAGGTCGGAGCACAGTTAGGAGCATTTCCACAAGTAAGTCATTGTTATCAGAGACCCGTTTATCCAGACTGGCCCTACAATGTCTTCTCAATGGTTCACTGTAAATCAAATGATGATGCTCAAAAAATTGCACGTGAGATCCAAGATCAGATAGATGTACATGATTACAAGATATTATTCAGCTCTCGAGAGTTCAAAAAAACCCGAGTTGAATACTTTGTAGAACACGAGTTCAAGTTAGAAGAAACAATTACCGTATAAAACCAATACAAAACAAAATACAAAAAAATGCTTATGATATTTCTATTTTAGGGCTGAAAGTGGCACTTAGTACTATCTTTATTTCTCTTACTTTGCTTTTATACATAAAGTATTTTTTACCAGCAGCATTTGTTGCCCCCGAGATGCGAACAAGCCCCATCTTGTGCAACTTTCTAACCCACCTATACACCTGAGTGAGAGGAATATCGCATGCTGTGCTGATTTCGTATGCAGATTTTGGCGAGTCTATGCTGCATTCAAGTACTTGGATGGCCTGCTCGTTTGAGATTATCTTCAATATGTCATTGCGTGTGTTTTCTTGGTCCACATACTTGCCCAAAAGAAGTACCTGCACAATCTCTTTTTTGTTCTGGCCAATATAACAAGAGAGATTAGAATGTGCTCATGTGCAAATAGTTGCAAACACCTAGTCACTGAACTTAAATGAGATCATGCCAGCATTATAATCGAACTGGACTTTTTTATCAAGAACATCAGCAAATATCAAATCAAGTACGGTTTTGTGGTATAAAGACCAATTATCGCCAAGATCGTGTTTTACAATAAATGTATGATAACCATTTTTTATGTTGTGATTTATCTCAATTGAAGATGCTTTCATCCTCATCTCAAACCATGATAGAAAAGATGTTAGGCTAATGTCTCCCTTCATGAACAGCGCAATATCTCGAACAACATTCTTCCCTATACGGTTAGCCATATCCATTATCTCATCTTTTGTCATCTTACCGAAGAGTTCAACTATTATTGGCTTGGCAATAGGTACCATCCCAACCTTTGATTCAAACATATCCCACTCTACATATCTCTTGAAGATCTGATTGACAAGCGTGTTAAGACTTGTCTCCCTGTGTTCAGATTCTTCTCGCAATTTGTTTAGGACTTCTTCATCGATTCGAAATGTCATAGTTGATGTCTTTTTAGTAGCCAAAACCATTTTCCATTTTATCTCCTTTTGTATGTGTAAAGAAGAAAACATTGTTAAAAATACTGGGTAAGATATGATTCAAGAAAGCTTATCTCCTCATGCAGTTTGTGCAGATGCCTTGAGTTCATATGGAGGCCACTGATTGAAGAGCTCAGTTATCTCTTTCTTATCTGACGCATTAAGATATTTTCCATCAGACATTTGTGAGAACATTGTAATCTCTTCTTCGCTTACAACAGTAGGAAGCACTGACGAAACTCCATTATGGGATAAGAGAAACTTGATTGCAAGTTCGGTTATGTTCCATCCATATCGTTTTGCAATTGGCATCAGTTGGTCAACCTTTTGAAGGGATTGTTTTACCCAATCACCGCTTCTCACAGAACGATGATCCTTTTCGCTAATCTTTGTGTCTGCCGTAACCTTGCCGGTTAGTATTCCAGAAGCATCAGGCACTCTGACAAGAATGCCCACGTTGTGTTTTTCACCCTGTTCTACCAGTATGTTTCCTGGATTTTGTTCCAAGATGTTATAGACTGTCTGGACTGCAGTAGTGTTTGTAAGATCCATTGCCTCAAGACCCTCTCTAGTCCATCCAATTGCAGGGCCTAGAGCAATTTGGTAGCTTTTGACAATGCCTTCTTTTACTTTCTTATCTAGATAATCAAATATCTGCTTGTCTCGAATAGTATTGATCTTAGGATTGTGTAAACCATAGACATCCAGATAGCCAGTTTGTAGCCTCTCCAGGCTCTTCTGCAAAGCAAATTCAGTAAATTCTGGAGTGAATTTCTGAGGAAGTTCTTTGTGGCCTATCTGTTCATTACTGTAAATGTCATATCCATATTTGGTAGATATCACAACCTCGTTTCTCATTCCAGAGAAGACTTCACCAATTAGTTGTTCACTCTTTCCTCTTCCATAGATATCCCCAGTCTCAAAATAATTAATTCCCAAATCATATGCATGTTTTAACAGTCGTTTAGCCTCATCATCCTCAATCTTCTTTCCCCACCAATCAAGACCCAGAGTCCAGGCTCCAAATCCTATCTCAGAGACCCTTATTCCACTCTTACCAAGTGTCCTGTACTTCAATTTACAATTCTCCTAAACTCTTCCAATTGTTGTTGTAATTCTGCATCATTCAAAACAGACTTTCCAGTCTCTGAATTTACATTTAATTCTATCCAAGATTTACATCCGTGGTAATCTGGTAAGACTGGCACCTCAGTTTCAGGAATCTTGAAAACCTTAAGAAAAACGACCTTCATTGGTTTTGACGGCATCCAGTTCATTCTTTCCACGATATAAGAGTCGCTCCAAATGTGAAATGGTGATAGTTGCTCTATTTTTTCAATTGAAGAAATATCACACTCCTCAATTACTTGTGCAATAGAGGTAATTCTGTTGTATCCTTCCTTGGGTTTGCTTTCTCTTACATCAGCAAGATATCCGTAATATTGCGATTTTAATGATGTGTTGTCCTGATGTTCATAAGTTGGAAACAGTGCAAACTTTGTTGCCTCAACTCTAAATCCTGACTTGGTCTCAAGAATTCCACCCTTTCTCAATAAGACAGTCTGGTTTCCGTTCTCAAGTGCTTTTACTACAGTTGCCCATTCCTTTAATGCCTTCATCATCCAAGACTCCTTATCAGTGAGATAAGGTCTTTTTTCACACAAACTATCATTGGTGTATCAACTTGTACATATTCGCTGACTCGAGTCTCTCTTAGATCCATTATCAAGTCCTGAAACTTGTCCAAGTTATCAGTTTCAAATGCAAGCATAAAATCTTCATCGTGTATTCCAAAAGAGTATGTTGTGTTCAAATTTACTTCGGGGTATTTTTGTCCAACTGCAATGTGTTCTGACATCAACTCTTTTCTTTTTTCAAGTGGAAGAAGATACCATCCTCTAGTTTTGATAAACGGATATACTATGACATATTTTTTCTGTTCTTCTCCACCAAGCCAGCCGCGCGTTGTTGCGTTTTTTGTATATACTGATGGTCTTGTGCATGAAAGATAAACATGTGTTGGAATTATGTATTTTCCAAAAACTGTCAAGTATAATTTTGAGGCTACATCTTGTATCTTCTCAACAGATTCTGATGCAAACCACAACAAGAATTCTGCGTCATCTCGTAACCCAAGAGTAGAATATGACCTATAAGGTATTTGTGAATTTTTTAATATGATTTCCACTTCTTTTGCAGACTCATCTTTTGCAAGGTCAGCCATCCAGCGCCATTTTGGATCAACCTTAAAGAACGAGAAATTAAAAAATGTCCTTGGTTGTTCGCTCATGTCGTCTTGATTTATTGATGGTTATTTAAAATCTAATCACTGTATTCATGGCTTGCAAATAGGTATCAGCGTTCCCGATAGAATGAATAATATGTTAATTAAAGCACGACCAAGAGTAACCAAAATGAGTAGGAAAAAAGTATTAACGATTGTATTAGGCTCTATTTTTGGGGCTTTCATAATAACGATGATCGTCATGGTATGGAGCGCATATTCTTCGTGATCATGCATCGTTTATTCAGATATTAGAAATAGTTAAAAACAAACCCATTGGTTGGATGGTCGGGGATGGGAGATCACCAGTTTTCCAGACATTGTAAATAAAATTTTAGCAATAGACGATGCTATGCGTCATGTAGGAATTATAGACAATAAAGGAAAGATAATCCTATCCAAAATGAAGGAAAACAAAATTGCTCTGCATAATACAGAGCAAAAGGCTCGTATCTCTTATGACTTGTTTTTGTTAAAACAAATGTTTGATGTATTTGATGAAACTTTAGGAAAAACAAGTATGATACATTTAGTGAGGGAGAAAATTCATTTATTGATATTTTACATTTCATATGGACTAATTTATGTAACGTGTGAGCCTAACATGGAACCGTATAAAGTCACAGAGATCTCAATTAAAATTCAGGAGATCATTAGTAAGGACATTTACTAACGTACAATGTTGAGAGATTGTTGATATGCCTTAGCAGATCTTTTATATCAAAACACTTATTATTTGAACCCGAAAAATTTTACTAAATGCCAAACATAGGCCAACTCAACAAACCACAAAACAGGTTAGAGCCTGTTGAAGGAGTCATAGGTAGCATAAGCGAACCAAGAACTGTAAACCTCAAGACAGGTGGACAGGCCCAAGTTGCAGATGCGATGCTAAAAGATGACACCGGGGAGATCAAGCTTACCTTATGGGATGCACAGATCAAGATGGTAAAACAGGGTTCAAAGATCAGAATTGAAAACGGATACATCTCTACATTTAGAGGAGAAAATTCTCTTAACGTAGGCAAGTACGGTAAACTCGAAGTATTAGAATTCTAGATATACCTAGACTGATTCCTGTTCTTTTTCCAATCTATTACGCCAAGTATTATTCCAGCAATAATTGCAATTATCCCAATTATCAACATAAAGCCTGCAGCCGCAAGAGGCACGATATTTTGATTAAATGGCGAATTTGGATCAGTTAGCGCCTTTGACTTTTCTGGATCCTCTGTAAACATTGCCTCTACTGTTACTGACGCGTTACCCATGTTTTCTACATTGAAGCTATACGTATCCACCTTTGGTATCATGAATGACTTGATGAATATTGGCTCTCCTTCTTCAAAAGAACCAAATTTATCACCAAAGATATTGGTAACATTTACTGCAACTTTGTCATCTGGTTTGTAATCTGTCATGTAAAGACCCCACATTAATGGAACCTGAGATGATGAAGTAGTATGGGAAAATGTATATGCATTACCAGGATCAATTGTTTCTTTTTCTGATACTTCATCAAACATGTTTTCTGGTGACGGAAAAAACCCGCCCTTACCAGAATTTATACCCGCTCTTTCCATAACAGAATAAGACATTACAAAAGCAACAGCTATCAGCGCCACACCTATAATCATTACAATCGGTCCACGTTTTTTCATTTCAGCTGATATACCCTAGTCTTCTATCATGCTGTGATATGGGTAGTGATTCCGGCGAGGATCTACCACCCATTTGTTCCTCAATTGATTTAACAAGTTGTTCTGTATCTTGTGCCTTTTTTGAAATGCCAACTAGATCTAGTTTGAGGCCAAGCATTTTGGCAAGAGTTTCAATGACAGCTTTTGATGCCTTTGCATCAACTACATACCCTGAAGTTTCCCCAAGCAGACAAACACCTGTTATGTTCTTTCTCTTTCCCACTCCAATTATCAACCCATTCATTCCAGTAATACTTCCACTATTCATTGTATGAATTTCATATTTTGGAAATTCTTTTACTATTTCAGACGAAGTGCTTGTTCCATAAACCCTTTGAGTTTTTGTAAATGCTCCTGTGATATATGCAGCAAGTGTATAGATCGTCTTCACACCAAGTTTTTCACAAAGCTTGGTTATCTCATCTGCCATCTCATACTCGCTTTCTGGGCTAACAGGTTGAGCATCTCCGCTGAGAAGAACAAGATCACATGATTTACTCTTGCAATAGTATAACGTATTTTTCATGAGGTCTGCAGTGCCATCGAATTGAATCAAGACTTGAGGAGGAAATGATGATGAAAAGATGTTTGCAAATGGAATTCCCTTCAATTCCTCAATTAGATGATCAACGGCAAGCTTTCCAACATATCCACTTCCCGGCAGACCGCAGATTAGTGAAGGGTTCTTGAGTTTTGGAATCTCGGTTACTTCCACAATGATTCTGTTAGGAAGCGACATAGCTTACGGAAAAAAAGTTATTCAATATTAATGAAGCGTGGGATTACTATCTTCGTTTTGATTTTGATCTTCGTGCTTTTGCCTTTCTTTTTGTTATTTTTCTCTTTACTGTCTTTCTCCTTACTACTTTTCTTGCTACCTTTCTTTTTGCCTTTTTAGTTCGTGTATTTGCTCTTCTTGTTTTCTTTCCCGTAGATTTCTTTGTCTTTTTTTTGACCGCTCTTCGTTTTTTGACTCTTTTTGATTTTCTAGATTTTTTCTTTGCGTTTCTTGCTGCTTTTCTCCTCTGAGCCATGACCTCTTCCAATCTCTTCTCCACGGATTGCAACGCCTTGGCTGTTTGAGCTTCTCTTTTAATCAAAGATTGAACTCTTGGTCGTAGCACCAACTCTGCTTGCTCGCTAGATTTTAGCTGTTCAAGCAATCCAGGTTTAGCATGAGCTTGTTTCTTTAACTGCGAATCAAGCTTTGTTTTTTCCTTTTGTAAACTCTCAATTTGTTTGGCAAGTCTGGTCTCTGCCGATTCACGTTCCTTTAATTGCGCATGTAATTCAAGTATCTTTTCATCGATGAATTTTAACCTCTCTTGTGCAGATGCCTTTTCTTCTGGTCCGCCATACTCACTTTGCTGCTTTGCGCTATCTTGTGCATCTTGTTCATGTCTTAATCGTTCTTCAGCTGCAATCTTGAGCCTAGATATGCTCTCCTTTTGCGCCATGTATTGATTCAACAGTTGTGCCACATGCCCAATTTGCCTGGCTAAAAATTCATTTTTTCTTACTAAAGATGCAAGTCCTGACGATGACCTCCTTTTCTTCGAAAGTACCTCTTTTAGATTATTCTCACTTTTTCTGCGTAATTTTGCAACCTCAATTTTCTTTACTTTATATGATTTAGTGAGTGTCTCCAAGGATGCCATGCGTTCTAGAGCCTTTGTAATCGATTAAGTTTTTGTTATGATCAGGATTTGACATAAGAGTTAATATTTTTTACATATTTTCTAGATTTTTTCGTAAAATTTTAAACACGATCAGAAATAGAGCAGGTAGATTTTATTTGGCATTAACAGGAAAAATGCATGGAATTTCACCCATCACAGATACCCGTTTCTAAAACATTCGAGATTGAAAATGAGACCATGGCACCTGATATTGCAGCTGAAATGGTCAAGTTGGGATTTTCAGCACAGAAAGGAGGATTCAAAGTAATTATGACTAAAGATAAAGACATAGCAAGAAAAATTGGGTTTACAATTATGAATGAGCTTAACATGGATCTACGAAAGGCAAAACAAGAGCGCGACGTAAGATATTGGATCTACAGTCATGATCAAGATCATTTTGCAATGGTATTGATAAGCTCGCGGGTGTTAAGTTCCCTGGGTTTCTGATTTATCAAAGATAAGCTCGATCTTGAGCTTTTTTGACATTATATCTGCCAACAAGATGCCAAGTACTGCCCCCGCAATGACTGTTGTTGGATATTCCTGTAGCAGATATAATCTGCTAATTGAGACAAGAATTGGATATAGCCATATCAAGTGCCATCCTTTAGGAAATCTTCTTGATAATGCATATCCCACAATGAATGCAAAGATTGTTGTTCGTACTGTGTGACCAGCTGGAAATGTGCCATCTATCTGGCATGGAACTCCAACATCGGCCCCAGATTCTATCGATAAATGCGTTCCCAGAAACACAAGGTCTGGTTTCTCATATCCTGTGTAGCATCGCATGTATGCTGCAGCTATGGTTCCTATCAACAGCGAAAGAAGAAGTATCAGGCCCAGGCGCCTGGTCCTTTTCATTATAAAAAGTACTATGGCAACAAATATCGGATACATGACCCAACCAATCTCTGAAAAGATCTGCATAGTAAGATCCACAGTAGTGTTTCCCGCTAGTTTTTGCAATGAATTTTCAAAGACAGTATCCTGATAGAGCAGAATTTTTGCACTTGCTAGATATACAAGCACAAAAAATGACAATGTCAGAAGGAAAAATGTTCTACTTCTTACATCAAAAAGCCACTTTTGCAAAGAAAGATCCTCCTTGTATTGACATGTATACATTGATCGAAAGGGCAGTCCATATTAAAATGCCATCAATTATTCTAGAAGATTCTACATGATCCATTACATGACTAAAAGATTTTAACCAACCCTAAGAAAGGATCGCCGTGAGAATCCTCACTCTTGATGATTTTGATATTAAAGGCAAGACTGTCTTTTTGCGTGTAGACATGAATTGTCCAATAGATCCTGCTACCATGAAGATAATTGAGACAAGTAGGATCAAGGAGTCTACCGAATCCCTCAAAGATTTGGAGGGGGCAAAGGTTGTGATTGCATCACACCAAGGAAGAGTCGGTAACAAGGATTACACGGGGATGGAAAATCATGCCAAAGTTTTAGAACAGATTCTGGGCCGCAAAATAAAATATGTCGAGGATGTCATTGGATCGGCAGCTCAAAATGAAATTAAAAATATGAAAGAGGGGGACATAATCTTGCTTGATAACTTGAGACTTTGTGCTGAAGAGAATTATGAGTTCTTGTCTCCTGATGCGTCACAAACTATCATGGTAACTCGACTCTCCAAATTGTTTGATCTGTGTGTTCTGGATTCTTTTCCAAGTTCGCACCGATCTCATCCATCAATCATAGGATTTGCACATGTTCTTCCTGCATGTGCTGGAAGACTAGTAGAACGCGAAGTAAGAAAACTTGATGAGATAATGACTATTACAAAAGGGCCTCATGTTCTAGTCCTTGGAGGATCAAAGGTAATTGATAGGCTTGAGGCAATAAAGGAATTGATTCAAAATGGACGAGCTGATCAAGTACTGCTTACTGGTGTAATAGCAAATGTGTTTCTAAGAGCACAGGGAAGAATCAAGTTTCCACTAGGAATAAAAAGAGAAGATGAGGTTGTACAAAAGGCCCATTCTCTCATAGGAGAATATCCTGATGTCTTTTCGGTTCCAGTAGATATTGCAGTAGAAAGAAACGGAAAGAGAGTAGAGATAGATGTTCGTGAGCTTATCAAGGGCGATAACATATTTGACCTAGGTCCAAAGACGGTTGAGTATTATCTCAAATCAATACAAGGTGCAGGCACCGTATTCATGAGTGGTCCTGCCGGATTTTTTGAAAACGAGAATTTCAAGTTTGGAACAGAATCTCTTCTCAGGGGAGTAGCTGACTCTTTTGCCACAACCATAGTAAGTGGAGGTCACTTAACAGCAGCCCTGAAAAGATATGGTCTGGCAGAGAAGATCAACCATATTAGTACTGCTGGTGGTGCGCTAGTATTGTATTTGACTGGTGCAAAGCTCCCAATGATTCAAGCATTAGAAGAAGCAGCTGTAAGATGCAGAGCTAAATAGTTGCCTTGCACTGAGAATTTGGACATACTTGTGGTTCCAGTTTACCCAAGTAAAATTCTTGGTTACAAGACTTGCAGTTATGTTTCTCGATTACATCGAAGATCTTAAACCACTGGGTGGTAAAGTTCTGGGCAATAGGCCTTATCAATCCATCATCATGTAGTTGTTTAAAGTATGTCTCCATATCATCTATCGTAAGAGAGCTGTCAAGTCCATTGCCTTGTAAAAACTCAAAAATCTCATCATTTGTAAACCTAAGATTAGGATCATTGAACTTTTCAAAAATTATTTTTCTTATCTGAATAGGTATTGTCACTGTTTGGGTTGTCAAGTCAATACAGACCCGAAGCTTCTTCTTTTATCTTGTCTGCAGACTCGGTATCCTTGAGCTTCTCTAAAAGATAAGAATACAGGCCAGATTTTAGAACCTTAAGCGATAACAATGCGCACTTTATTCTGGCAGGTCCTAGGTCATGCAGACCAAGGTTGTCCAGTATGTCTTCTTTAGAGAGCTTCTTTACCTCTTCAAAGTTTTTTCCCATGATAAGTTCAGTAAGCATTGAGGCACTGGCTTGGCTTATCGCACATCCTTTTCCTGTGAACTTGACGTCTACTACTTTACTTTCCTTTATGTTAAGGTGCATCTCAAGTTCATCTCCACAAAGTGGATTGCTGTCTCTCTGTGCAATATCTGGATTTGTCAGCTTGCCATAATTTCTTGGATTCCTGTAATAGTCTAGTATGATCTCTCGATAAATGTCCGCGCTACTCAAAGTCTAAACAACTCCTTTGCCCTATAGAGCGACTTGATGAAAACATCTACTTCATCCTTTGTATTATAAATATAAAAGCTTGCGCGAGAAGTAGCAGAAACATCCAGTCTTTCCATTAGCACTTGTGCACAATGATGTCCTGAGCGAATGGCAACTCCATCTTCATCAATTATTGTTGCAAGATCATGTGGATGAATATCCCCCAGATTAAATGATATTACACCACCACGTTTTGCAACGTCCATTGGTCCGTATAGCTTTATTCCTTTTATCTGAGAAATCTTGTCAAGTGCATATTTTGTTATCTCCATCTCATGTTCGCGTACCTTATCCATTCCTATTCTTTCAAGATAGTCAATAGCAGCAGCAAATCCAACCACATCTGCAATATTTGGAGTTCCTGCCTCAAACTTGTAAGGCAGATCGTTCCATGATGTTTCATACTTGTGGACCTCACGGATCATGTCTCCTCCGCCATTAAATGGAACCATGCCTTCAAGCAATTCTTTTCTTGCCCATAGTATACCAACACCGGTTGGCCCTAACATCTTATGGGCAGAGAATGCAAAAAAGTCACAATCTAGTTTTTGTAGATCTACTTTGAGATGTGGAACAGATTGGGCTGCATCGACTAGTACTCTAACTCCTTTTTTCTTACAACGCCTGATAATTTCTTCAGAGTCAGTTATGGTACCAAGAACATTTGACATCTGACTGAATGCAACAAGTTTCACTCTGCCAGTTTCCAAATATTTGTCAAGTTGATCAAGCAAGAGTTCGCCATTGTCATCAACTCCGATGTACTCTAATTTTGCACCTTTTTCTTTTGTCAATAGTTGCCACGGAACAATATTGCTGTGATGCTCATATTCTGTGGTAACTATAATGTCATCTTTGTTAACATTTTGTCGTCCCCAAGTATAAGCGACTAGATTTATTGCCTCTGTTGTTCCTCTAACAAAAACTATCTCTTCGCGACTCTTTGCATTGATGAATTTTACAATCTTGTCTCTAGTGTTCTCATATGCCATTGTTGCCTCTTCGGCCAATTCGTGAACTGCTCTGTGAATGTTAGAATTATAATTTAGATAATAATTGCTTATAGCGTCAATTACCTGAATTGGCTTTTGTGTGGTTGCTGCATTATCAAAGTAGATCAAGTCTTTGTCTTTGTGAACTTTACGTTTGAGAATAGGAAAATCTTTTCTAATATTTTCAATTTGTATCATGCTTGCTTGCAAATTATTCTACCTCAACATAGATCTCATTTTGTTCTATTTTAACATTGTAGATTTTAAGTGGTATCTCAGCTGGGAGGTTTTGAGGAACGCCTGTAGCAAGATTAAATGTTGAGAGATGTAGAGGACATGTAACTCCCTCTTCGGTCAAAATTCCCGTTGCAAGGTCAGCATCTGCATGAGTGCAGATTCTATCTGTTGCGTAAACTTTTCCGTTAAGATTTGCTAAGAGAATTTTTTTTTCCTTGTAATCGAAATCTAGCATATCTCCTCTTTTCAAATCACTTGTGCCACATGCTTTGACCCATTCTGACAACACATTCACCTGTACTTGTAATGGCTCTCAAAGATATCGGTCTCACGATATCTTGTCTCTTCTACTTCGAGTATTGCTTTGAGTTGTTCATCTGTTTTGATCGTAAGGTCCCTGCCAAGCCATTTTGATTCAATAAGATAGCTTATCCAGGCACGAATTTGGTATGACATTTTTCTTGACAGAGGTTCAAGAAATCCTTCCACTATGATCTTTTGTGCTCCCGGCTTGTTCAAACATCGAGTTGCAAGATAGAATAACTGTTCCTCATCCATCTGAGCAACGGAGGCCGAATGCGTTGCCTTTACATCATTTGTTAGTATTTCAAGGCCCGGAATGGAATCAGATTTTGCCCCCTTATCTAATAAGATCGAATGGCCTGCAAGATATGATTCTGAATGATGTGCATCTTTTTCGATTCTAATCATTCCCTTAAAGAGAGACTTTGAAGTATCTTTGAGAACAGATTTTTCCAAGACTCTGCCAATAGTAGAAGGGGCATTATGTATAAGATTAGAAGCCAGATCAAATGATTGATTATTGTTTCCAAACACTACTTCGGTATCATGTGCATTTGCTCCCGTTCCATTGAGATAGTTATCAACCTTGTATCTTGAAAGATATGAGCCAAACAATCCAAGGTACCAGCTCATTTTGGCATCTTGTGCAATTCTTGCATTCCTAGATGAAAAGTTTACTGCATTTTGATCCATTGCTTGCAGTGTCACAAGTTCAAGCTGACTATTTGGGTTAACAGTAACATCGAGAACCTCAAGATATGCCTGTTGCTTGACAGATTTTGGTGCATAAATCTCTTGTACTATGGATGCCTTGCTGTTTTCATCACCCACCACAATGTTCCTAGATATAGCAGACGACTGGTCAAGAGAGAGAGAAGATATTATGTGAATTTGTTTTTCTAAAACTAGGTTTCGTGGAACATAGATAAAAATTCCAGAATTGAAAAATGCATTGTTGAGTGCAACATATTTGTCTCTGTTAGCATCAATTTTTTCAAATGTTTTTCTTATCTTATCTTCATGCTCTCTTATGGCATCTTGGATTGAGCAGACAACTAGACCCTTTGATTTTAATTCTGAAGGTATGCTTATCTTTGAAATGTTTGTCCCTATCTGAATTATGTTTGGATTGTCTGAAATCTCAGATAGTCTGTCATTTACAAAGTCAGGTAATGTAGTGTCTGAGCTTAAAGAAAAGGTCACTTGTGACGCATCCATTTTATTGGCATCTGTGTATTTGTTATAAAGTGAAGAAACCTCAGGCGGGAGTTTCTCATAAATTGAAAACGAATTTTTTCTATAATCTTTTAACCAAGATGGCTCGTTGTTAGCCTCAGAAATTTCATCTAGATGATTTGCGTCAAGCTTGGACAGGACAAAAGATGACATATCTGCTCAGAGTGCTATTGGCAAGTCGGATTAACCGACTGAGCCATCCATTTCAAGTTTTATTAGTCTATTGAGCTCAACCGCATATTCCATCGGTAGCTCTTTAGTGAATGGCTCGATGAATCCGTTTACAATGAGAGTAAGTGCTTCTTCTTCTGTGAAACCTCTTGTCATTAGATAGAATATTTGCTCGTCGCCTATCTTACCTACAGTTGCCTCATGAGTAATTGTTGCGTCTTCTTGGTTAATTTCCATGTAAGGATAAGTGTCAGTCTTGGATGTATCATCAAGTAAAAGAGCGTCGCATCTTACTGAAGCTTTGACGTTTGTTGCTCCCTTGGCAACATGCAAGAGCCCTCTGTATGTAGTTCTACCATTGCTCTTGCTTACTGATTTAGATGTGGTTCTAGATGTAGTATATGGAGCAAGATGGACCATTTTTGCACCAGTGTCTTGGTGTTGATTCTTGCCTGCAAATGCAATTGATAGTGTCTCTCCATGTGCTCTTTGTCCAAGGAGATAAATTCCTGGATATTTCATGGTGACCCTGCTTCCAATGTTACCGTCAATCCATTCAACTCTAGCTCCTTCGTATGCATATGCTCTCTTTGTAACCAAGTTGTAAACATCATTACTCCAGTTTTGAATCGTAGTGTATCTCAATTTGGCACCTTTCATTGCAATCAATTCAACAACTGCAGAGTGCAGTGATTCTGAGGAGTATACAGGAGCTGTACATCCTTCTATATAATGAACCTCGGCGCCTTCGTCAGCAATTATCAGTGTTCTTTCAAACTGACCGATATTTTCCTTGTTGATTCTAAAGTACGCTTGTAATGGCAGGTCTACCTTTACGCCCTTTGGAACATAGATGAACGATCCACCACTCCAGACAGCACTGTTAAGTGCCGCAAATTTATTATCTTCTGGCGGAATTATTTTACCAAAATACTTCTTGAAAATTTCTGGATGTTCTTTTAGAGCAGAGTCAGTATCAAGGAAGAGAACGCCTTTCTTTGCAAGGTCTTCTCTTAGACTGTGATAAACAACCTCAGATTCGTATTGAGCCCCGACTCCAGCCAAAAACTTCTTTTCGGCCTCTGGAATTCCAAGCTTATCAAATGTTGCCTTTACTTCTGTCGGAACGCTATCCCAGTCTTTTTCTGTCTTTTCAGAAGCCTTGGCGTAATAGTAGATATTGTTAAAGTCGATAGTTTTGAGATCTGCGCCCCAATTTGGCATGGATTTTTTCATGAAGATATCATATGAGCGGAGTCTAAAGTCTAGCATCCATTGTGGCTCATCCTTTAGTTTGCTAATCTCTTCAACTACTTCTCTTGATAACCCCTTCTTACTTGTGTAAACATACATCTCAGTAGAGTCTTTGAAATCATATTTTGTATAATCCATATTGAGGTTCTCAGTTGTCATGTTTTACATAACTCCGTTATATTATAAAAAAGTTATACCCCTCTTCACACATGTACAGCGGAGTAGGCTAAGCTAAATGCATGTAAACTGATACAATATTTGTCTTGACTGGCATCACAATCACCTTAATCTAGTTAATGATCTCATTCCAAGATCTTAGAACAACGTTTAAAAAAATCCAAATTTTTCCTGGTAAAGGATTGACATGTTAGAAGATAAGCTAGCAGAGACAGTTCTTTATCGCCTCTACTGCACCTGGAACAGTATGAACATCTGCAACTATTGGATGTACTCCAGATTTTTTTAATTCGTCTGCGGTAAATGGACCTATTGCCACAACGGTTGTTTTTTCCAGGTTTGCCCTCAATGTGTTTTCATCTGTATCGCCAAGCATAATCTCAAAGAATGCCCTGACAGATGACACACTTGTAAAGACAATACCATCTACCTTGCTATTTGAAAACAATTGCTTGAATTCTATCCATTGAGCCAGATCGCTATGAGATTTAACGTCATACAAGTAAACCTCCTTCACTCCAAGCCCTATCTTCTCAAGAAGCTGAGATAAGAATTCTGTAGATGCTCCGCTTCTTGGTACAATTACTTTTTTTCCTTCTGCATTCAGGCGTGTAAAAACTTCGCCAACACCTACTGATGAAAACCTTTCAGGAACATGAGCCACTCGGATTCCTTCTGCTTCAAGTGCTGCCTTTGTTTTTGGACCAACTGCAATTACTGTGGTGTTTGCAACACCTAGCTGCAGCTTTTCATATTTTGAGATCTTTCTAGCAGTATCAAATAGTAGTTTTACAGCCTTTGAGCTCATAAATACAGAAAAGTCAGGATCTTCTTTCTTTACTGCATCTAGAAATTCATCTACCATTCCCTCTCCTTTGCTGACAAGCTCTATGGTTGGAAGCGATATTGCACGTGCCTTCTCATCCGTAATTAGGCGGACAAACTCCTCCGAGTCCTCCTTAGAGCGCGTTATTGCTATGACTTTTCCCTGTATCACTTTCTCCACCCTATCTTTTCTGAAAGAGAGACAACTTTGCCTATTATAATTATAGATGGAGGTCTTATTTTTGATTCACTGACCTTCCTTGCAATATTTGTCAGATTTCCCTTGATCATTTTGTGTTTATCAGTAGTACCATCCTGAATTACTGCAACAGGAGTATTCTTGTCAAGGCCTCCACTGATCAGACTTTTTGAAATTATCTCAAGTCTTGAAAGCCCCATCATTATCACTATAGTGTCAACAGATTTGGCTAGCTTTTTCCAGTTTACGGCTCCCTTGGTCTTTTTTGCATCCTCATGACCTGTAACAAACACAACAGAAGATGCATAGTCTCTATGGGTTAGAGGTATTCCAGAATATTCTGCAGAACCTATTCCAGAAGTTATTCCTGGAATAATTTCATATTTGATTTTATGTTCCCTGAGAAATTCTGCTTCTTCTCCTCCTCTTCCAAAAATAAATGGATCCCCTCCCTTTAGTCTGACAACGTTTTTTTTGGTTTTAGCATATTTTACCATCAATTCATTTGTCGTATCCTGATGTTTGTAATCGTCACCCACATCTCTTCCAACATACACTCTTTCAGTTCTTTTTGGAATCATATCGATTATTTTCTTGCTTACCAACCTATCAAACAGGACTACATCAGATGACTTGATTGCTTCAACAGCCTTAAGGGTAATCAACTTAGGATCGCCCGGGCCTGCCCCTACAATGAAGACTTTACCTTTCATTTTTGATTCCATTCCTCGACCTTTTCTCTCCAGTTCTTTGCCAGCTCTTCTATTCCTTTTGCTGAAAGTTCTGAGGCAATTTGCCTTCCAAGCTCTTTGGCCTGTGTTGGTTCAGAATCTCTTTTAACTGTGATAAATTTGCTGCCGTCTACAGAATAAACCGTAACACTAAGAGTCAGTTTGCCTCCATCCTGATCAGCAAGAGCCCCTACTGGGAACCTACATCCCGAGTCTACAAACATCGATAACGAACGTTCAGCTTCAACTGCAGTTCTTGAGACTTGATCCTCAATTTTTTTTAGTATATCAAGTAATTTGATGTTATCTTTTCTTGCCACTATTGCCAAAGCACCCTGACCTGGAGAGGGTACAAAAATTTCTACAGGTAGTATCTCAAATTTCACATCAAGTCCCAATCGTTGTATACCAGCTTGAGCTAAAACTATACCATCAAATTTAGCCTCATCTATTTTTTTGATTCTTGTTTCTATGTTGCCCCGGATTGGTTTTACTATCAAATCTGGTCTATGCCTTGATATTTGTACTGCTCTTCTCAAGCTGCTTGTGCCAATGACTGCTCCTTTTTTTATGGCATTCAATGTCTTGCCATCTTTTGATATGAATATGTCATTTGGTGGCTCTCTCTTTGGAATACAGGCAAGTACGAGTTCTTCGGGCAGTTCTGCCGGAACATCCTTTAAGCTATGTACTGCAAAATCCACTTTTTTTTCAGCAACAGCCCTATCGATCTCTTTTTCAAATATTCCTTTTTGGTTTATAGTAAAAAGTGGTCTTGCATCTGTGTCTCCTTTTGTTTTTATTGGAACTATCTCAAATTCTGTCTGCTGGACGTTCTTTTTTAGTTCTGAAATCACCCAGTTAGTTTGAGCTGGAGATAGTTGACTTCCTCTTGCACCTACAAGATATCTCATTCTTTCACCGTCTTTAACGCTTTTTCGTATGCAATAATTGCCTTTTGCATATCTTCATCTGTGTGAGCATATGAAAGGAAAACGGTTTCAAATTGCGATGGTGCTACAAAGATTTCATTCTTTAGTAACCCATTGAATAATTTTTTGAATTTCATAGCATCAGATGCCTTTGCAGTAGAATAGTCAACCACTTGCTTGTCTGTAAAAAAGATCTGAAACATGGAACTAATGGAATTAATTTGGTGTTGTATATTCATATCAGATGCGAGATCTCCCAGAGTCGATACCAGATTTTTGCAGGCTCGCTCAAGTTTAGGATAAAGTTTGGCTTTGTTCTTATTCATTGTTTTTACAGAGGCAAGTGCGGCAGATACGGACACAGGATTGCCAGCATATGTGCTTGCTTGATAGACTTTTCCTTCAGGAGAAAGGATATCCATAATCTCACTTTTTCCACCAACTGCTGCAATAACAAAGCCATTTCCTAACGCTTTACCAAGAGTGGTGATATCTGGCTCTACAGAATATGATTTCTGAGCCCCTCCAGGGGACATTCTAAATCCTGTCACAACTTCGTCAAATATCAAAAGATTGCCATTTTCGGATGTGATTTTTCTTATATCGCTTAGAAAATTTTTTTCAGGTAATACAAGTCCCATATTTGCAAGAACTGGCTCTACTATTACAGCCGCAACATCTTTTTCTTTTTCTAAAACAGAAGCAAGTTCCTCAGAATTATTATACTGAACAACTAGTGTATTCTTGGAAACTTCTTCAAGACTTCCATCAGAAACAGATATTCCCATATGGGCTGCTCCAGACCCTGCCTTTACCAAAACATAATCGTGTGCACCATGATAACACCCCTCAAACTTGATGATTTTTTTCTTTTTTGTAAAACCCCTTGCCAGTCTTATAGCAGTCATGGTTGCCTCGCTTCCTGTATTTACTAGTCGAACTTTTTGCATTGAAGGAAAGTTTTTTGATATCAACTCAGATAATTCCACTTCAAGTTCTGTTGGTGCACAGTAAAGAGTTCCTTTTTTTAGTTGAGACAAAACGCTAGAAATAATTTCCTCTCGTCTATGACCTAGCAATAATGCACCATATCCATTGCAAAAATCAATGTAATGGTTTCCGTCAACATCCCAAAGTGAGCTTCCTTGAGCCTTTTTAACAAAGAATGGATAAGGATCATAATATCTAACTGGACTATTAATTCCAGAAGGAATTACTTTCTTTGATCTCAAAAACAGTCTCTTTGAGTTTGACATCCATCTTCAAAAAGACAGATTGTCATTATAACCTATATGGAATAATCATTGACCGCCATTTTAATAGGATAAAGCAGTATTATGTAATGTATGGATGAGCCTTACAGTCTTTGACAAGTATTGCAAGTCCGAGATTACCAAATCTAATTATTAATATCAGTTTTCCGAGTTTTTGAAATGGACTAAAATTAAGGAAGGTGACGGAATATTACAACTTAAAGAATCAGCGTTACAAGAAATGGTCGAGGATCACATCTATTCTTTAAGGATCCTTACCAAACTTGGCAACGCTAGAAGGAACCAACCTGTAAATCTTATCCCAATTAAGCACCCTATCGTTCATGCTAAAGAACAATTGTAAACTAGCCACAACCCCACTATACGAATTTGGAGATACTCTATGCATATTTGTTGGATAAAGGGTTGATTAATGGTGAAAAGCGTCATACAGATAGTGGTTGTGCTGTTGTCTTTACCTCTGATATTACAACAAGAGGAATGGATATTGTTGAATTGATTGTTAATAACTCAATTAATGAATTAGAACCACAGATAAGTGAAGAAATCAAAAAAGAGAATATCACACCTGAAAGATTTGAGAAACTTAATGACATATGTCAAAAATATGCTCCCATATTGATGTCGTGATTAAGGTATCAGGAACAATATTCTCAAACCTGAGATAAAGTCTAATCCATAAAGTTAGAAGATTAAAAGTGGTTTTACAGTATAATGCCAGATTCATTCCATAAAATATATTTGGATATTTTTTATAGATTACCAAAAATCTGCTTTTTTCAGATAAGCTTCCTGAATGAGCTCTCTTTCCATCATGAATCTGTCCGTGTCTACTGACTTTATTCTAGTGGCAACTTCTTTAGCTAACTGATATTCCTTTTGCCACTCCTCTATGAGTTTCTCCTCAAATTTTGGATACCTGCGTTCCATATTCAGGATCTTGTTCAGATTGAATTTGAAATCCACTCCGTGCTCTTCTAGTAATTTGATGGTTGCCTCGCTTGACATGTCAGATTCCATCAGCTCCCTTGGGTAGGTACCTAGCAGGTTTCCAATCTTTGCCATCTTTTGGGATATGTAATTGAGTTCTCGTAACATTCCAAACTCCTTGTCATTGAAGCCATTGGAACACATGAGGTCAAGGTCCATCTGTATCATAACCTGAATACCGTGCGGCACATACGCCTCGTTCTCAATTATGTTGACTGCATTGCTATACTCATTTACAAAGCTGCTGTATCTCAGCGCATTCAGAAGCTGCATGATGTCAAATTCTAGAGCAACCTTGTACTTTTTGTAATGTGGATAATTCTTTACCACTCCCAATAATGCATTGTCCCAAATGTCCTTTGTTATGTCCAGATATCCAGATTCTTCCTTACTGAGTTTGGATTTGTCTATCTGTTCTGAGTTAAATGGAATTTTTATCAATTCATTGAAGAGCTTTGTGTTACGCATCTGCTCATTGTCGACCAAATCATCCAATAGCACTTCCCACAAGGCAAACTCTGTCTTTACCACTGCTAATGAACCCAGATATTTGTGCTCTACTGTTGATAGCCCAAGGTTCTCAAGCCCCAGAAGAAGCCAGTCAAACATGCTGCTGTCTCTACGGCCTATTTTGCTATACATCTCCACGACGGGCAACATATCCTTGAGCAACTCCTCATGTTTTGCTACAACTTCTGGCCTCAAAATAGTAGCTGGAAACTTATCCCGAGGGTACCTGTTCATTTAAAAGACCTCAAAAGAAATTGGTTGCAAATATGACAAAAATACAGCACCATTTCTTTAATATAAGATTGATCTTGGTAATCATGGTATACATGTAATTCATGGCTACATATAATGCTTGAATACAGGTTTAATCTTATTTGATGGGAAAGATCCTAGGCGCAAGCAAGGTCACCGTGAGATACCAAGTAACCATCCCAGAAGAGGTACGAAAACAGATGAAAATCGAGGTAGGACAGACAATAGTATTTACAGAAGAGGGCGGAAAAGTAGTTCTCAAATCTGATTTGTAGCTCCCAAGTTTTTTAGTTTGGCCTTATCTTGTATTATTTTATTAATTGTCCACAACTCAGAAAGTGCAACGTAATCTAAGAACAGTATGACTTGGAAAA
>JASHNR010000014.1 GCA_030041535.1 Nitrosopumilaceae archaeon
ATAGAACTCATACTTTAAATAAACAATTCACAACTCATTATGCATGGCACAAATGCCGGCACTTATTCCAAAAGAAGTTGAGATCCAGAGACTGAAGAAGATCTGGATGATCATCATCGCAATGGGATCTGTCGCTGCATCAGTAGAGGTCGACAACTTTGTTGACGGCTCTTTACATCAAACATCCATCCGAGACAGTGCCTTCACACCAGCACACTGGTGGTTATACAGCCACTTTATCGCTCTACCATTAGGTTGGGCTTCAGTAGCAATGTATGACAGAAAGGTACCAATCCTGAGAGGTCCAAATAACTCGATGAACACTGGTCTTAAGATGACTATCTTAGGTTATCTAGCAACCATGTTTACAATCGGTGTTAATGAGCTGTGGCACTTTTGGTATGTAGAGGAAATCTTTGCAGTTCCAAACCACTGGATGTTCAATATGGGTGTAGTCGTAGCATTCATGGGCGCACTTGCCTATGTAGTTAGAGTCTACGCACGTCTTGTCGAACTTGGCGCAGAAACACCAGGTGAGAACCCATACGTTGCAGAGATGTACAAGATGGCCTTAGAGGGCAAATTGTACAGCAGATCAATCCCATAAACAAGCGCACAACGCGCATTTTTTCTTATTTTTGCAGGGATACTTTCAAGTCATATAAGGGGGATTAAATCCCATAACTTGTAGCCTTTTTGCGATCTAAATGAGAAATTTGTACTTTTATTCGGGAAAAACTTAAAAGCAAATGCCTTTCTAATTAAGCCAAATGACCTTACCAAAAGGATTCGGTTCAGGTGGCGGCGCCTCAAGTTCTGATGTCTCCAAGATGATTGGTAAACGCATCGAGGACTACATAGGCATAATCACAGGCATGTTTATTGCCTTGTGGGCAGGCACATGGGGAGGAGTTGCCGTTGCAGTTACCTACTATCCGTGGGCATATCCACCGCCAAGTGCACATTTTGCACTGACTGTGTTGACCATCATTGAGTCTATTGGGTACCTATTCTGTGTTAAAGTAGCAACAGAAGGCACATCCAAGGCAAAGACATACAATGGTCTTATCGCAGGTGTGATCGCCGCAATTGCTATCGCAACAATTGTGACCGATTGCGTCTTCTTCGGATAGAACTACCATTTTTCCTTTCTTTTATTAAATACGCCCTCAGCAGAGGCTTGATTTGAAACCTGATCTCAGATATCATAAAATTTTATATACATCACATATGTCATTAGTAGCTAATGGTCTGGCTAAGACGATGTACTCACTACTTATTCATAGTAGTGGTAGCAGTAAACTCGACCTTGTTGACAATCAACGCGGGAGACTACATCTTCTATACTGACTGGGCATGGACATCATATGTGATATTCACTTTATCACAATCATTGATGCTCGCAGTCGGTGCAGCATATTACCTTACGTTCACTGGTGTACCAGGAACGGCAACCTACTATGCACTGATAATGACAGTGTATACATGGATTGCAAAAGGTGCGTGGTTCTCGTTAGGATATCCGTACAGCTTCATCGTTGTACCAATATGGATACCATCTGCAATACTGATGGATCTGGCGTATTGGGCAACCAAGAGAAACAAACACATGCTTATCTTGGTTGGAGGTGTGCTGTGTGGAATGTCAATGTCGATGTTTAACATGGTTAATCTATTGACAATAGATGATCCATTAGAGACTGCATTCAAGTATCCAAGGACTACATTGCCTCCATACATGACTCCTATAGAACCCCAAGTGGGTAAGTTCTATGATAGTCCTGTAGCGTTAGGTGCAGGTGCTGGCGCAGTTTTGACAGTCACAATGACTGCATTAGGCTGCAAATTAACAACCTGGACTTACAGATGGATGGCAGCTTGGTCTAAATGGGACTAAAACCCCCTTTTCCTTTTACTTTATTTTATTAAGACCTAGAGGTCTCTCTCAATATCATTTGATTAAAAAAAGCTACACAATGTGTGATCTTTTCTTGCCACATTGCGCAAAATAAGATTTTGAAATTAGTCTATATTGAAGCAAGAATATAGATTAATTTCATCAACACCAAAGCCCTTTGTAAAGTGGGCGGGAGGGAAAAGGCAGCTTTTACCTGTCATCACAAATCATATTCCAAAATTTGAGCGATATTTTGAACCATTCTTGGGTGGCGGCGCAGTTTTTTTTAGCTTGGTTTCTCAAGACCGAGATGCCAAATGGTTTGTATCTGATTTGAATTCTGATCTAGTCTTGTCTTATGTTACAATAAGAGATAGAGTAAAAGAACTAATTTCTGCCTTGGAACTGCATTCTGCAAACTATTTCAAGAATCCAAGTTCATACTATTACAAGATTCGTGAGAGCAATCCAAAAGGTCAAATTGATAAGGTATCAAAACTTGTCTTTCTCAATAAGACATGTTTTAACGGACTGTATAGGGTAAACAGTAAGGGAAAATTCAATGTGCCTCTTGGTAAGTACGTAAATCCAAATATTGTAAACAAAGAAAATCTTCTTGCAGTAAGCGAAATCCTTCAATCAAAAGAGATTTCAATTAAATGTCAAGATTTTGAAAGAGCACTCAAAAATGCCACTAATGGAGACTTTGTCTATCTTGACCCGCCATACCAGCCAGTAAGCGAGACTGCAAATTTTACAAGCTACACAGACAGAGATTTTGGTTATGAGGACCAGGAAAGACTATGTGCTAAATTCAAGAGCCTTGACAGAAAAGGGGTAAAGGTATTACTGTCAAACTCCAAATCTCCTGAAATAATAGATCTTTTCGAAGACTTCTCTGATGGTATCATAGAGATAAACACAAACCGATTCATAAACTCTATATCGCAGAAAAGAACAGGCCACATTGAACTTTTGATCAAAAATTACTAATTCTCAGGCATTGCAATCAGATAAAGTAAAATCAGAGATGTTTTAGACCTGATAAGTGTGGGTAATAATAGTGAGAAAAGCAGTCTCTTACGACTTGCCGAATCTGCAAGTGTGGAACTCTTAGAGGAAAAAAAACCCCTACATGACATACTGTTAACGTGCAAACAGATATGCAAAACTCTTCAGATCTCTGATGAGAACTATTGGATAGAACTTGAACTGAGTGGATATCTGGTTAGATACAAGACTAGGGACCAACTTTATGATAACTTGCCAAACTACAGAAAAACTGACTGGAAATTCTATGATCTATACGGGAATATGATATCTCTACCACCTGACATTGCGGATCTTTTTGGTAAATCAGTCGTATATCACTCTGTGACAGAGCTGGAAAATAGTAACCAGATTATTATAGGGAATCAGTTTTTTGAAAAATTCAATAAATTCATCACCAATCATGGGATGGATTATGTATCAAAAAACGTAAGAATACATGAGGCAAAAGTCTCAAAAAATGAAATAAACCAAGTGTTATCGGGATTGAAGAACAGAACCCAGGAATTTCTCGATGTTGTTATATCTATTCTAGAATTTGATTCATAACACAAGACAATCTATTTTGAAAACGAAATATTGTACATTCTATCTTGTGATTTGAAATAAAAAATTCAAAAAACATTAAGCTTCGAACGGGATTCGATCCCGCGACCTTTACCTTACCAAGGTAACGCTCTACCAGGCTGAGCTATCGAAGCATGACATGCTCGCCCTTGTGAATCCTTATTAATCTTACTTGGTTTTTAAAATTTTTTTCATAAAACGTTTAATTTCTCCAAACTTGTGCTAATAAAACGCAGGAGTCGCCGAGCCTGGCCAAAGAAGGCATGGCCTTTGGACGCGCGGGACTTAAGATCATAAAAATGGGTGATCCCGTCTCTTAGGGGTTCGTGGGTTCAAATCCCACCTCCTGCACCTTTTATCTTTGGTGCTTTATTCCTCTAGCATTTAGAACTTCATATACTTCAGAAAGTGAAAACACAAATCCAATGTGGACACAGTCTTTCTCTTCACACAATAAACAATAAAGTTCTCCATTCTGAACAGCAACTTCTGCAATTCTATTTTTGATATTATCTTTTATTACCACTCTGTTATCGTCAGCTGATATTTTTTCTAGCTTGGGAGCAAATCTTGCAAAGGTTTCGTCCTTTTGCATCAGGTCTTCCATCATGAATGTTATGTATCCTGCAAAGCTGTTGACGCCTTTCATTGCAAGCTCGTGTCTATTCTTCTTGTAGATATCGTGGAATCTGTTGTAAACTTCTTCTGAAACTGTTATGGATTTGAAACCTGCTTTTGGCAAACTATGTACCTATACCGTACTTTAAAGTACTGATATTTAACGTTTCTGAACACGATTCTGTTAACTTCAAGTCAACTAGAGTTACAAATGTGATAGATCTACTTACTACAAATTACAATATATTTGCAAAACTTAGTTTTGAGCTAGAAAATGTAACTGAGAGACTAACATGTTGATTTATCTTAAGTTGGGTTTTGTTCAAATGCTGGAACATAGTTTAACATGTTTTCCATCAGGCCATGAATTACAGTTCTACCAAGTCTCCATCTGTTTTTCTCTCCGTAAAAAATAGTCGAGTGGCTTGTAACACTAGATCTGGAGCCACTCTGGTCTTAATCATTGGAATTGTATCAGTTACGGGTAAGATCTGTATTTCAAACCCGCTGCTCCGCATCCTACAGAGAAAGCAGCTACAGCTCCAACCATGATGAATCCTTCCATTTGTGCTGTGCCTGTTGAAGTGTTGCATGCAACGAATGCGTAGGCCGCTGATCCACATGCTGGCGGTGTTGTCGATGTTGCGTTCTGTGCAAAGGCTAAGTTGATACCTGCAATAGCAAGTATACCTACCACCATGATGATTCCAGACAGTTTTACTGTACCTAGATTAATCATTATCCTAAACAGTGTATAGTAGTATTTACGCTTTATAGTTAGAACTTCCAGTTTTTTATCAAAACAGGTTCAGAAAATCTCACACTAATTTACCAATGTCTTAATGCTAAAAATACTTAAAAGCTTGAGATCAAGAATCAACCAGTGACACGAGGATACAATCCAGAAGAAATAAAGGAAAAATTAATTGATGTCCTAAGTAAATCCAAAACTGGCCTTACTGGTATAGAGATAGCTAAAAAACTTCGTGTTAACCGAGTAACAATGTCAAAATATCTCAAAGTTTTTGCAGCAGAAGGCCTAATCAAACAAAAAAATATTGGCATGGTGAATCTGTGGTTTGTCGAAAAAGGTGTGGACCATCTAGATTTTCCAGCAGATCTTTTTCAAGTAAAAAACAGGTATCTGGAATATGTAATGTCTGCGGCAAGCCATGAAGCACACAATCTCATAAGAACATCGCTTCACTCGGGAGCAAATCCGTCTAAATTGGTAAATGAGGTCATTGTGCCTGCCATAGATGCTGTAGCAAACTCATATGATGATGGAAAGATAGGAAAATCTGAAAAGAACTTCCTTGACGAGATAACATCGTCGTCAATATATCTAATTAGATTATCAGAAAAAGAGGTAAATTCAAAAAAGAATATAGTCATTATTTCAACTGACTATCAAAATTCCCTTCTTGCACAAGCTGCTTCATCCGCATTTCAGACTGAGGAATGGAAAGTATCACTTTTGGGGGATATGTCTTCTGCAATAGATGTGTTATTTGATATAGATTTGCAGAGATTTCTCAACAAGATATGGATCAAAAAAGAGGGAATAATGATTGTTGCTATATTTTCTTCCACAGAGGGGGCAATCAAGTTCTTCTCTCAAGCAGTTACTGCAAGCAAGGAGAAATTTGGAAAAAGTCTTTATCTTGCGTTATGCAGCAAAATTGCAAAAAAACCAAAGATTGTAGCAGATTTTGTCTCAGACGATTTGGAAACACTACTGCAATGGTCTCAGACCGTTTTTGAAAGTTCCCTGAATCAATGAGCCAGCATTTTCATTATCTTAAACGGAATGGTCGAGAAATCAATTCCTTTCTCAGTAGATAATAACAGAACATTATCATTGACAGGAAAACTCATGATTATTACTTTCTCTCTATATGACATGGCAAACTGTACTGGCCCTAACACCTTGTCAAACTCGCGCCTCATCTTTGCTCTAAGAACTAATTCCATGTACAACATCTCATCATCTCTTGAATCCTCAAGGGATTTGAGCCCATTTCTCATTCCTCCTGCAAACAACCTTCCTTTTTCATTTATAATGCCAGCAAACCTAATCTTGGGATCAATCTCCATTACTTTCTTGCATATTTTTTCATAATCCATGGCTAGTCACCCTATTACCAAAATTATGCGCTGGTAGATTGATTCCTGGCAACGAGATGGTTAGAAATTACAACTATTTATCGAGATCTCTTACATGAATATTTGTCCAAAATAGTTTAAAACAAAAGTGGGCCGAATGGGATTCGAACCCACGACCTTTCGATATCTGAATAATTTTATCAGTCGAACGCTCCAGCCAAGCTGAGCTATCGGCCCAAGAATTTTTCCGATTCAACTGTCATTTAAGTCTGCTGGCTTTTCCACTTGATGGAACAACCCATGGATGGGTCAAAGTCATTCTCTATCTTTTTTCCTGCAAGCAGTTTTTCTACATTGGAAATCATTGTCTTCTCTGTAGGACTGTCTTCTGGTTTCATTGCATTGTCTATTCTGCCATGGAAAACTAGTTTTTTGTCACCGTCAAAGAGAAACGGGTCTGGAGTGCAGACAGCACCATATTTCTTTGCAACTTCCTGTGTCTCATCTACTAGATATGTGAACTTTATGCCCTTTTCTTTTGCAAATTTCTTCATACTGTCAAAACTGTCATCAGGATAATTTGTAGGATCGTTGCTGTTTATCCCTATCATTGATAATCTACCCTTGAACTTTTCATAAATTTCATTCATGGCAGTAACTTTGGCCTGTACATATGGGCAGTGATTGCACATGAAAACAATCAGTGTTGGTTGTTCTTTGAATTCTGACAAGGAATGTTTCTTGTCATCTATTCCAAGTAGATTAAATTCTGGTGCCTTGTCGCCTGTTTTTAAAACGATCTCGGATTTGAGTAAGACCATGATATTTTTGGTGTGCAATATCAATAAAATCTTTTTCACCTAAAGGGAACAATTAAAATCTGCACGCTTTTCAGTCCATGCAATGGGCTGGTAGTTCAGCGGTAGAATACCCGCCTTGCACGCGGGGGGTCTGGGGTTCAAATCCCCACCAGTCCACTCCTATAGAGTTCATTTTATACATCCACGCTCATCATCTACCTATGAAAATAGGCACAGAAGATCTAGAAAATATAGAGGCAAAACCGCTCCAACTATTCTATGATGGAATCAAGGCAGCCGAAACCAAGGAAAAGTACACCAGGACTCTACGCAGAATCTTATGTGATATTTTAGAGGATCTTTTGCATGGAAGTTTTGAAGAAAGAGCCACAGAGCTTGTTAACAAGTCACGTTCTAATCCTGATTTTGCATTAAGTGTTTTACTTGCATTGTCTAGGAAGCTAAGAAAAAGGACGGAACTAGAATCCACTGATCCTAATTATCTAAATCCACTTTCTATTGAAAATTATTTTGGTCCAATCAAGAAGCTTTTTGACATGAATGGCGTTCCTGTAGTATGGAAGCGAGTTTATGCAACATATCCAGAAGTTGGAAGCACGTCATCAGGCAGGGCCTATAGCAGGCAAGAGATTGCAAAAGCACTGAGTTTCACCAAGGGTGCAATAGATAGAGCTATCATCCTTGTTGCAGCAAGTTCAGGAATCAGAGAAGGAGGGTTCAAGCTTAGATGGGAACACCTAAGACCAGTTTACATGTTGGACGGCAAGCTTGCATTGGATGTTACGGAAACTGAAGTTCATAGAGCGGAAATAGTTTGTGGAATCTTGACTGTTTATGCAGGAACTGAAGAAGA
>JASHNR010000015.1 GCA_030041535.1 Nitrosopumilaceae archaeon
TTACGTCATGCTAAAACCAATCCTACCCTTCAACTCCCACCCCGTCCCTTCGGGACCCCACTATACGAATTAGGACTAATCTTGTTTCTCAGTCCACAAACATAATCTTCCACATAGGTCTGTAACGTCTTTTTCAAACTTAGTAATCCATCAGCAGTAATCAACGGCTCATCTTTCTTACAATATTTTAAAAATCTTCCAAAATGATATTCATACATCTTTTTAGTAGCTGGTGTCTTGCAGTATTTTTCAAAAACTACCAGACTTGTATCCACATACTACGATTACATACTTGATTAATTTAAATGGCGGTGAACATCAGTTTATTGATTATTATACCGGCCCACTGCACTGCCAAACTATGAAGATACCGTTTGGCATTATTATCGTGGTTGGATGTTTACTCATAGGGGTGTATGTTATGGCAGATTTTCTCATTCCACAGGTGATTTGCAAAATTATTCCACGCGACAAAAGTATCAAGATGTATGCCGGACAATACAATCCAGATGTATTCGGCGATATTTGTTCAGTAGTAACCTAGCTTAACTTTCAAAAAATAACTGTGCATCATATACTATTTTTTTCTGGTATGGCACCATGTTTTGTGGGACATTTTTAAAGAATTTTACTTCGCTGCTCTGAAAATCATGTATTATTTTTCCTTTTAAAATAGACACGATAAAAACATGTGAGATGTCATGCCTTGATAAGACGGGGTTTTCATAAACTCCAAGAAACCTTTCAATCTTTACAGTTAACCCAAGTTCTTCTTTTGCAACTCTTTTTGCAGCAACGGCCAACTTTTCCGTTTTAAAAACAACTCCTCCAGGAAGATTCCATTTGTTTTGATATGGAGGAATTGTCCTTTTTGCCAAGATGAAAGAATCATTGTTTCGTATAACAACATCTACCGTAGAATACGGAAAATACAATGAAAACTTGTCAAAAAGATTTCTTGGTGCTCTTTTGAATTTCCTTTCCACGTCAAGAAATATGTTCCTGATGATCTTAAAGATTGTCCGAAGGTCAATTTTCAGATATTTACAGTGTATTAAAATTTAGATCTTAATTTCTTTTTAAAAGCCAATCCTTTGCACGCGCATCGACATCATATCTGTGAAGAACATGAAAGACCATCTCATAGAAAGTGATTCCTCGTTTTTGAGCTTCATTATCGATCCACTTTAGTCCTTCAGCAAGCTCTGGATCATATGCTGAGAACTCGACCAATTCGTCGACCATGTTTGTGAAGAATGAATTAGCTTCTAGCACGAACACAGGTTTTTATTTTTGTTATTCAGTTGTATATTCAAAATATATAGACAATCAACACCTTTTTGATTGACATATGGATCACGTGTACTATTTTGACGGAAACACAAAAACAATCTCATGGATAATTGAAAACAGTGAGACGCAAGTAGAACAGGCCAGAGTTCATGCAGAAAATTACTATAACAGAGTGTCTACAGAACAGTCAAAATACATTGCACTGCATGTTGGTATCTTCTGGGGAATTGGTAGATTCATAATAAAAAATGCCGACACTGTAAATGTCATGCTTGATCTAAAATCCATGTTTGAGCATCTTGCAGAAAATAAAACTGTTAGCGATCCATTCATAATTTCTAAAACTAGATTCATTCAGCAATTAATAGATCAGAGAGGGCTGCAGATCAGATATCATCTGATCGAGTCACACCAAAACAGGGCAGCTCCTCTACTTTTGCAGTAACACCAAGCCAATATCCATAAGATTAGTGTGAGTCGATCCTGTAAAGATCAATCCACCGTATTTCTTAAAGTAGTGATACGAGTTATTCTCATTTAGATATTTGTTGATAGGCTCTAGTGGCATGGAGGAATCTGCGATGGCGCCTGCAGCACAAGTATTTCCATCTATTCCGTCAGTCCCTACAGATACAATAGTCATTTCCTTGTCATGAACCTTTAATTTCTTCAACAGATTCAAGACTAATTCCTGATTTCGCCCACCTTTTCCTTTCCCTTTTACTGTAACTGTGGTCTCGCCTCCAAAAACAAGACAAAAGTTCTGAGATCCTAAAACATGTTTTGAGATTTCAGATGCTGCATCACCCACATTACCTTCCATAGAATAGATTGCTTTTGTGGCAAATCCGAGTTTTTGTGCGCGAGTTTTCATGAGATCAACACAATTTTGGTTAGATTGAATAATATAATTTTGAATCCTAGGCTTTTTTGGAGTTTCAGGTATAATCCCTTTTGTTCCAAGAATAATTCTTGCCCAGACAGACTTTGGAACTAGATTTTTGAGATTGTATTTTATTAGAATTTTTTTTGCATCGCAAAAAGTAGATTTGTCGCAATATGTGATTCCAGATGCGATCACAGATAGATCATCTCCCACCACATCTGACATTACAAGCGATACAGCATCACATCGAAGTGATTCTACCAGCCTTCCACCTTTTACTTGTGATAGATGTTTTCTTACACAGTTTATCTCGTGTATGTTTGCACCAGATCTTAACAGAAGACGGGTCATGAGTTGTTTATCTTGCAACGATATTCCATCAGGGAGAGATACTAACGAAGAGGTACCACCAGAGATTAGAAAGATGACCAGATCTGTTCTCTCCAATAACTTGAGAAATGTAACTATTTTTTTGGCGGCCAGAATACTTTTTACTGTAGGAACAGGATGACCGGATCGTATCAGAACAAATTTTTTTTTCCTAATCAACGGACAAGTCTTGGCTGGAATTACCACCATTCCCCTATGTATCCTAGTTAACGAATCCACAGTACTTGTCATCAAATCTGCTGATTTTCCAATAGCAATGATGTAGATCTTCCGATACCTCTCAAGGGATATCTTTTTTCTTCCTATCTGGAGAAAGTTTTGTTTTACAATCTTTTTCAGAGGGGCATTTGGCAAGGCACCAGAAATTCCCCGCTCAATTATCGATAACGCTAATTTTTTGTTGCCAGTTGTTGCCAGTTGCTTAAAATTTTTAATAATCATTTGTTGTTCATGCACAAATAAAGAAAAGGTGCTGAATTTTTGAATCTTTTCAAGGCCTGCCACCTGACACCAAAATTTAAAAGGAATGCTGACACTTGTTCCAATTTTTTTATATATAGTCTGCAATAAGGTAACACATGAGAGACATGGGTTTTGGCTCCAAGGGAAAACTATCGATGTATTTTGGACTTTTAGCAATTGTTACAATCATGATAATACCAGCTTATGCAGATCAAGTCATCAAACCAACAAGCGGAGGAACCATTGATGTTGGCTTTGCAACAGATCCTGCAAATCCAATCCCTGGCAACTCTACAAATCTCCAGATAAGCTTTATCAACAAATCAACCCAGGCAGTTCAACCCCACATAGACTACAAAGTAGCCGTGATGGAAGGAAGCAACCAGATCTGCGGCACCCCAATACTACATACAGCTGAGGGATCAGTTACAATCCCATGTCAATTACCTGATGCTGCAACATATCAGGTGATTGTAGAAGTAGATGGAATACTTTTCCAACCAATACCACCAGAGACTGCAACATTTACTGTTAATCTCGGAGGAGGATCAACTTCAAGTGGTAACTCTACAGGTGCCAGTTCAACAGCAAGTACCAATTCAACTACAACACCTGCACAGTCTAACGGGACTCAAACCACAGTAATTCCAGCATGGGTAAAAAACAATGCAAAGTGGTGGTCACAAGGACAGATTGCAGACAGCCAATTCGTCCAGGGTCTCCAATACCTGATACAACATGGAATAATACAAATACCTACACAATCAGGTAGTTCCAACACAACATCTGGAACACCTCCAATTCCAGCATGGATTAAAACCAATGCAGGTTGGTGGGCAGATGGACAAATCTCTGATGGTGACTTTGAAAAAGGGATCCAATGGCTCATCTCCAATGGAATAATCGTAGTTTAGAAGCCCATGACATATCTTTGTAAAGCTAACAACATTACATTAGTTACGCAATCCTTAAGCGATGTAATTACATATATGGTGAATATACATGTCAGGAAATAATCCAGACCTAAGAGAAAAAGTGGACCAAAGTCGTGGCTTTCTCAAAAAGCTGCAGCTTGCAATACCGGCGCTCAAAGAATATCGCAAACTAGAAGATATCAGAGCAGCAGATGAGTTATTGCGAAAACAAGTTTTTGACAAACTTGACGAGTCAAAAAATAGATTGGAAACATTGCGAAAAGCAATGTCTGACAAGGGCGATTTTACTAGCCTGACTTCAGTTGGATCAATCATTTCACAGATACAACAAGTTTCAGGAGAGGTGCTTCACTCCCAGCAAGGCTCCGCAGGCATATCACCTAGCATAAGAATTGATGAGAATACGTTGAACAAGCTATACGAATATGATTATAATTTTGTCAATAGTGCTGAACAGATCTCTTCTACAGTTACAGAATCATTGACTGAGTATACCTCTGGCGCGTCAACTGCACAAGCAATTGCTGCCAAAATCAGTCCAATGTTAGATGACTTCAAACACGCCTGGAAGCAGAGGCTTGAATCTGTTGAAAACATATTGGTGACAAAGTAGGAATCAATAGAAATGATAATAACAAGAAAGGTAAAAAGTGAGCTATAAATGTTTGGGCATAAAAAAGATCCAAGTGGCGTAGGAGGAGGCAGTAGCATAGCAGGGTCCACCACAATAGAATGGGATTCACAATACAAGGAAGGCAACATAATGTGGAAGGTCCCACGCCTTATTCGACTAAATGACAATATTGTAATCAGAGAAGACGAGATTGCAGTCTTTTTCAGAGATGGAAAGGCTCTAACTTATTTTGACAAACCAAACAGATACGCCCTTACCGATTTTAATGCGCCAATAGTTGGCGGTCTTTTAAAATTCTTCACCGGAGTACAGCAGGCAGCGGAAGTTTACTATTTACAAAACAGATACCTTGACGGCAAATTCGGTTCGGCAGAACCATACCAATTTGTTGATCCTGTCTTTGGAATAGTAAATCTGAGAATATTTGGAGAATTTAGATGGAAGATATCACAGCCTGAGAACTTTATCAACCAATTCATTGGAACATTTGCAGCCCAGACCTCAGATGACATTGAGACAAGACTCAAGCAACAGATGGTTCTCCTTGTATTCAACGCAATAGGAAAGATGAAAGACAATGGTTTGAAAATTACCGACATTGCCACCAATCTTCAAAACATTGAACAAATCGTACTTGCCAATGCACCAACTAACTTTGGACAGTATGGAATAGAAATTAACAAGATATCAGGAATTACAATTAGTCTACCAGAAGAAGTTCAAAAAGCAATTAACACACGATCAGAGATGTCAGTGCTTGGAGTCAATTACATGCAGTACCAAGCAGGCCAGGCAATGACAGATGCTGCAAAAAATCCAGGAGGTGTAGCAGGCATAGGAGCTGGCCTAGGAGTAGGATTTGGTGCAGGCTCTGGCATTGGATACGCCATGGCAGGTCAGATGGGACAAGGAATGTACCAGCCTCCAATGAAACAGTGCCCAAAATGCAGCATGATGATGCCTGTCTCCAACAGTTTCTGCCCCAACTGCGGTTCAAGTCAACAACAAATACAACAACCAAAACCTCAAGAAGGAATTCTATGTCCACAGTGTGGTGCTCACATTGCTACCGATTCCAAGTTCTGTTCTGGCTGCGGCAAGCAGTTGAAGACAAGTTAGGAGAAAAAACATGTATTGTACAAAATGCGACACACAACTTCCAGATGATGCGACTTTTTGCATGAAGTGTGGTACAAAACAACAGCCTCAAGTCTCTCAGACAGCTCAACCTGCCCAGACAACAAGTCAAACTCAGGATACAATAGTAAAAGAGATCAAGTGTCCAAGTTGTGGTGCACCCATAGCCCCAAAATTTGGCGAGATGGTCATAACATGTGAATATTGCGGCAGTAGTGTAACTTTAGAAAATACTGGTTGGAAAAACATTGCAAAGCACACCATGCTTCCAATCACCATAATCGACAAGGACGACATCACAGGCAGGCTGAAAAAGATGATGGACAAGGGACTGCTTCACAGACATTTACAAGAAACTTCAACTTTGGAAGAGCTTAACCTGACTATGGTTCCTTATTGGATAATTCCAGTTACCGCCCGAACCAATCTTGTTGCAATAGATGTTGCAGCAGAAGTAGGAAGCATAGCTACAACTGCTGCTTTGTTTGGAGTCATGGGCGGAGCCATGGGTGGAGGCTTTGGAGGAGGAAGGCGAGGAGGAATGGGAATGGGCATGATGGACGGCATGGTGATGGGAAGCATGTTAGGTGGGGGCGGAATGATGGGCGGCTCTAATACAAAAAGGGCATATACACTTGATGCAAGCTACAACTGTCCTGTAATTGCGCTCAAGGCACTAACAATGTATCAACCCCAAGATTACGAATTTGCACTTGACGGTCGGGTTGATTTTGATTCCAAAAAGATTCCAAAATCAGTCAAAGTTCTAAACGGCGATATCAACGATGATACGGCAAAAAATCAGGCCAAGGTCATAGTAGACCAACTGCAATCAAAGAAGGCGCATTCTCAGTACCACATGATACAACAAATGGACACTCAGGAAGAGGTAGCAAGTGGCGAGCTTTTGCATGCTCCAATCTGGTTTGCAAAATACGACCACAAAGGGAAAAAGATAAGCCTGGTAATTGATGCAAATTCCGGTGCTGCAATAAACAGCATAGGACTATAGGCCTACTTTTTGTTGAGAAAATACGTCTTTATCGAATCTAGCGTATCATGAACTGGTCTAACATGACCAAATTCGTCATTAGTAGTATCGTGAATCTCGAGTATCTTTCGCTTGTTATCAGGTTCATCCTTTAGAAGTACTATCATATCCTCCAGCCTATCTGCCAATTTGGGTTGATCCTCAGCTTCCACTTGATTGAGAGCTTGGATATCGTCCTGATCTAGGATGTTACCGCGTGGCGCGGCTTTTGAAAGCACACGAATCATTGATTCTACTTTGGAAATTGTTTCATCAGAGTTTGTAGGAGTCATTTTCTCAATTATCCTCTGGTTTTTAGATATAAAAATCACACCTTTGTTCTTATTTATTTGAGTACATGCCAAACATTCTTGTGTTTTAAAATGCTAGAACAAGCAATAGTATAATAATAATTGCAAATCTTATTTTTCTATGAATACCGTAAGAATTCCAAAGACGATTAACTATGGTAAAGACGCATTGTCAGATACGCAATATCCAAAAAATGCCCTTGTTGTTACAACAGCTCCTCCTGACGTATCAAAGAAATGGCTTGCCAAGATGAAGATTGAAGATTATATGCTATATGACAAGGTAGAACCAGAGCCTTCTATTGAAACAGTAAACAAAGTTATCGCAGAATTCAAGCCGAAAAATCCATCTGCCATAATTGGTCTAGGCGGCGGAAGCTCACTTGACGTTGCAAAATATGCAGGCATGGAGATGAAGATACCAAAGATACTCATCCCAACAACATTTGGCACTGGTGCAGAAATGACAACGTACTGTGTACTCAAATTTGAAGGAAAAAAGAAGCTCTTGCAAGATGAAAGGTTTCTTGCCGATGTTGCAGTCATAGATTCTTACTTTATGGATGGAACACCAGAGGCCATAGTCAAGAATTCAGTATGCGATGCATGCGCTCAAGCAACAGAGGGATATGACAGCAAGCGAGGAAACGAGTTTACAAAAATGATGTGCAAGTCTGCTTTTGATATATTGTACGACGCAATAATGAACAACAAGCCTGAGAATTATCCATTTGGTTCCATGCTATCTGGAATTGGTTTTGGCAATGCCTCTACAACATTAGGGCATGCGCTATCATATGCATTCTCAAATGAGGGAGTACCACATGGATACTCGTTATCATCTTGCACTACAGTAGCACATAGGTTTAACAAATCAATCTTCTATGACAAATTCAAGGAAGTAATAGAGAAGCTAAAGTTTGACAGACTTGCTCTCAAGACGCCTGTTGATCAAGCTGCAGATGTAATCATGACTGACAAAGGCCATCTTGATCCAAATCCAATACCTGTAACAAAAGAAGACATCGTGCATCTCTTGCAAGACATCGTCAACGGCAAGATGTAAGAAAACTTCTGCATCTGATTCCTTTTCTGATTCCAATTAAGCTTTTATGGTACCTGTACCATACAAGTAAAAGTTCCAATGCAAGAGATATACAGCACCAGCAATCTCAGAGAGAAAATACTAGAGACCTTAAACCAGTGCGGGCTTGAGTCATCTTGTTATTCCAAGATACTTGATTATACAATAGACCTGTTCCATCAGAAGGGACTTGGTATTGATTATTATGGGTACCACAACATAATCCACGAACTAGAAGTCACGTATGTCACACTCCTGGCAGCACAGTGGCAGATCCAACAGAATCTAATTACAAAAGACGATGCAAAGTATCTCTTTGTGGCAGCCTTGTTTCATGATTACGACCCTCAGAAAAGAGTGGACAAGCCACACGAACCTGATGCGGCTAATTTTGTGAGTACTGACAAAACATTAGAGTCGTTACTAAGAGAATCCAATATCGATCCCAACATTGTGTCAGCAATGATACTGAGAACAACACATCCCTGGGCAGGGGAAAATAGAGAAAAAGCAGAATTGTTAATTGGCCATTTTTATTCTGTGTCAGACAGTATAGGGGTCGACCTACAAAAGACTGAATATTACAATAAACTTGGATGGTTTCTTTCTGTATCTGATAGGATTGGCGGTTATGCCATGGGTGATTTTTCATATGCGCTTGAGATGGCAAAGAAGAATGCGCACTCTTTGGCATGGCATCCAAATTTAATAGCAATTCGCGCTGTTGCATATTTTGAAGATCTCCTAAACAATGAATCTGAAATGTGCAATCAAATTTTAAAAGCGTTACCAAGAGATATGCGCAAGTCATTTATGGATAACGTATTAGGATTCATGAGACTTAGAGAAAATGAAATACAGAATCAAGCAGCAGTGATTTATGATAAGGTGCAGTTGGTAACCTCTATTGACCCTATCACGACACGACAAAAAGATGAATTCATCGATACGCTTTTTGGAATTTTTCAAGAGCTGCCATATCCTCTCCAATTTTTGCGGTCAAGCTTTGCCGATTCCGTACGGGATCCAAAAATATTGCTCAACACACTAAGGATTGGAGATGAAAACGGTCCAATAGTCGGTTTTGTAAAGGGAACCACACTAGAAAACTACAAACTCCGTTCTGATATCAATGATCCACATTTTGGAAAGGGCGATACAATATTTTTAGAGCCTATTGCATTGAAGATGGGATATTGGGGATTAAAGGGCGGACGAGAGATGCGCCAGTTGTTTTTAATGCAGGCCCAATCCAAGGGGTACAAATATCTTGCAAGCTTTGCCTTAAGAGACGTAATACAAGAAAGGAAAAAGCGCAACGAGAAAATTGAGTTTGTAAGACAGTTTGATCCTGAGAGATGGGATTACTATAGGGTTGAACTATAAAATTTGTCTGCAATTAGCAGCTTGATTGGTTTTACTGTCACTTTACCACTTCAAACGACGATTACCGCGTCTCTTACTAAACTTAAATACCGCTTTCAAATGAACAAATTGCGACAGGGTTTCAGAATAACATGATCAAGTTTGGAATTCAACAGGGGTTGAATGTTGCTCGTCTTGGGCTAACAGAGGATCAAATCTTAACAGCCTGCGTTTTGGCTGATAAGGTAGGGTACGATTCGATTTGGTACATGGACCACAGTAATGTCCCCCAGTGGAATCATGCAATTGTAAATGACCCATGGGTTATGCTTTCTGCCATAGCTTCTATTACAAACAAAGTTGAGCTTGGAACTTGTGTAACAGATGCAGTCAGACGACATCCATCAAATATTGCTTTAGCTAGTATTACCCTTGACAGAGTTTCACATGGGAGAGGAACTCTTGGCATTGGTGCAGGTGAGGCCCAAAATATCAAAGAGTTCAAGATACAATGGGACAAGCCAGTTGGCAGGTTTGAAGAGCAGCTTCAGGTAATCAAATTACTTTTTGGATCATCGCCTGATCACCGAGTAAGTTTCAAAGGAGAATATTATGAACTTGATAATGCATGCCTGCAGGCATCCCCGATTAGAAAACCACATCCTCCAATCTACATGGCAGCAGGAGCACCTAGAACCCTAGCATTGTGTGGCAAATATGGCGACGGATGGATTCCAATAGGATACACCCCAGAACTTTACGAGGAGCATGTCAAGTCAATCAAACAATCAATGAAGGAAAACGGTAGAGATGCCTCGAACTTCCAGTTTGGAGTAGACATTGACGTTTACTTTGCAGACGATACAGAAGTAGCATGGGCAAAGATGAAAAATGCCGTAAAGGTCAGTTTGTTCAAACCCGAGGTTCTCAAGGTGCACGGGGTTGAAGATGTTGCAGGTTTTGACTTTAAGAAATATTTCACAGAGTATTCAATGTCAAATCAAGAATGGATAGTAAAGATGAGAGAGGCCGCACAGACAATTCCTGACAAGGTGGCGCGCTCATCAATTGGCATAGGCACTCCAGATGACATCATACCAGTCTTTGAGAGATTCATAAAAGCTGGAGTTAACCATTTTATTGTCAGGTTCTGGGGTTCAGGATATTTTGGTTCAATAGACAAGTTTGGCTCTACAGTACTGCCATACTTTAAAGACCAAAACAACCCAAGAAAATAAATTATTTTTCTAAAGATACCTGAAAATTGTCATCTTGTCAGAATTGGGCAGATCAGATACTAACGCAAAGTTGTATAGAGGATAAGACTTTTTGTAGTGTTTCATAAAACTCCACGCTACATCGTGTGTCTTAAATTCAGTTCTTATACCCTCAATATTGAACTCTTGCCCAAAAAGATCAAATACCTTGACAAAATATTGCTGAGGCCTTTTGTGAGGTTTGGCCCTGAGCAGCCATGCAACTGCAAATGCAAAGACTGCCAACATAATCAATGCAGCGCCAACTTCTTTGAGATGCACCCAAAATACAGTCGGAATTGTATCTCCAAACAGGCGGTATACAAAACTTGAAAATCCGGCTACCAATATACCAATTATTACGAATGTCCCAAAAGTAGATCCAAGCCATCTAGATCTCATGATATGTGATACATGTACCCTAATTTAACTATTAAAGCATACGCAAAAATATCAACGCCGGGAATAATGATCCATGCAACTGCTTGGAAGACTGGAGATAAAATCAAAAGAGAAGATAATAGAATTTCTAAACAGCCAGGAGACTGGTCGAGTCTGCAGCATAGACAAAGACGGATATCCCCAGATAATCCCGATGAATTTTGTTTACGCAAAAGACTCGATCTACATGCATTCTCACATCAAAGGAGAAAAACTAGAGAACATTACAAGAAACCCAAAGGTTGGCTTTGAGGTGGATCAGAGCCTAGAGTTTCTGCCATCATACTTTAGTCACCCAACAGATGCATCGCAGGCAGATACGTTTTACATAAGTGTCGTAATAAAGGGACGCGGAAGCCTAGTGTCAGACAAAAACGAGAAGACATTTGCCCTAAACTCCCTTATGGAAAAGTACCAGCCAGAAGGCAGGTATGAAAAGATAACACCTGAGATGCATGTAGTCGATGAGGTTGCCATCATCAAAGTCGTGCCAGAAACAATGCGCGGCAAATACAAGATAGGGCAGCACCTAGACAAAAAGACACGAATTGCACTTGCAAAGCTCATCCTTGAAAGAGATACGCCTACTGCTAAAAACACAGTCAAAACAATGGGCATAAAACAGACAAGAGATGGTCTTGATGTATCAGAAGATCCGCTTTGGTAGGAATACCGCAATCGTTTTTGAAAATGTAGCAAACACCCAGTCAGTGTTGGTAACAACTCAAAGTTTTAGTTAGGAATAGATGCAACAGGATGCAATCTTGCTTGAAAATCCTACCTTTGAGATAGCATCAGACTACACACCCACAGGAGACCAGCCCCAAGCCATAGAGGCACTAGTAGAAGGAATTAGGGGGAAAAAGATCCAGACCCTGCTAGGAGTGACAGGAAGCGGCAAGACGTTTACTGTTGCCAATGCTATTCAAAGGACTGGAAAAAACACACTTGTGATATCACACAACAAGACACTGGCAGCTCAGCTTTATTCTGAACTAAAACAATTTTTTCCAAAAAACAATGTTGGATATTTTGTAAGCTATTACGACTACTACCAGCCTGAAAGCTACATACCTCAGACTGACACGTATATAGAAAAAGACACGCAAATAAACGAAAAAATTGAAAAAATGAGACTAGAGGCAACAGCCATGCTGCTTTCAGGTGAGCCAACCATAGTGGTTGCCACAGTATCATGCATATACTCACTTGGCTCGCCTCGCGAGTGGGAGCTCATGTCAATCACAATAGAAAAAGGCTCAGAGATGAGTCGAACATCTTTGATTAAAAAACTTGTCAACGCAAGATATGACAGAAATGATACAGAGTTGTTGCCAGGCAGATTCAGAATAAAGGGTGATACAGTTGACATAATTCCGGCATATTCTGATTCTGTTGTAAGAATCTCCATGTTTGGAGACGATGTTGAAAAAATATCAATTTGTGACCCAGTATCACTCAAAGAGAAAAAACAGGTATCACGGATCAAGATCTATCCTGCAAAACATTACCTTGTTGCGTCAGATGTTAGAAAAAAAGCAGTCGAGTCAATAAGAAACGAACTAGAAGAAAGATTGCCACAGTTGCGCGAGCTTGAAAGACAACGACTTGAAATGAGAACAAAATATGATTTAGAAATGATAGAAGAGCTGGGTTATTGCTCTGGAATAGAAAACTATTCAAGACATTTTGACGGAAGACTTGAAGGCGAGCCTCCGTTTTGCCTGCTTGATTTTTTTGGTGATGATTTTTTACTTGTAGTTGATGAATCACATGTAACACTGCCACAATTGCACGGAATGTACAACGGTGACCATACGCGCAAAAAATCACTCATAGATTATGGATTCAGACTTGTTAGCGCTTTTGACAACAGGCCCCTAAAATTTGAAGAATTTGAAAAATATGTAAAAAATACAATCTTTGTCTCTGCAACTCCAGGAGATTATGAGCGCAAGAAAAGTTTCCAAATAGTAGAGCAGCTAGTCAGGCCAACAGGCTTGGTTGACCCAACAGTTGAGATACGAAAGACAGAGGGGCAGATGGATGACTTGATTTTAGAAATAAAAAAACGCGTTGACAAAAATCAGCGCGTACTTGTCACTACACTAACAAAAAGAATGGCAGAAGACTTGGCAGAATATCTATCCAAAAACAAGGTCAAGGTGCGATATCTACATTCAGAGATTGAAAACCTCCAGAGAACCGAGATAATAAGACAGCTAAGGCTTGGTGAGTTTGACGTTTTAGTAGGCATAAACTTGTTACGAGAAGGCCTGGACATACCCGAAGTATCCCTTGTTGCCATACTTGATGCAGACAAGGAAGGCTTTTTGAGAAACATCACCAGCCTGATTCAGACATTTGGCAGAGCAGCAAGAAACGTAGATGGCTCTGTAATCATGTATGCAAACAAGGTTACCCAGTCAATGAAGCTTGCCATGACAGAGACAGAAAGAAGGAAAAACAGGCAAATAGAATATAACAAAACGATGGGAATCACACCTGCCACAATTGTAAAGGCAATACCTTCCCAAACCATAGCGCTAGAGGAGACAAGGCATATGTCAAGGCACGACTTGCAAACCCTTGCAATAGAAATAGAGGCCACCATGAAGCGTTATGCCGAAGACTTGGACTTTGAGAATGCAATTGAATATCGCGATAAATTAACCAAAATACAGAGACAGTTAAGAAATGAGTGACAAGCTACTCATCCGTGGTGCAAGAGAGCACAATCTAAAAAACATCAATGTCGATATTCCAAAAAATAGACTTGTAGTAATTACTGGACTTTCAGGCTCTGGAAAATCAACACTTGCATTTGATACAATTTATGCAGAAGGGCAGAGAAGATATGTCGAGTCACTATCAGCTTACGCAAGACAGTTCCTTGAGATGATGAATAAACCAGATGTTGACTCTATTGAAGGACTATCCCCTGCAATATCTATTCAGCAAAAAACTACAAGCAAAAATCCACGCTCAACCGTTGGAACAATAACAGAAATTTACGATTATCTTAGATTATTATATGCAAGAATTGGAACACCGCACTGTCCAAGATGTGCACGCAAGATATCAAACCAGTCAATAGAATCAATCTGCGAATCAATTCTCAAAGAATCAGAGGGAAAAAAGATATTGATACTTGCACCGCTTGTTAGAAGAAAAAAAGGAACGTATGAAAAAATATTTGACGATGTAAAAAAGCAGGGATATTCCAGAATTCGAGTAGACGGGAAAATAATAGAAATTACAGACGAGTTTCCGGCACTTGACAGGCAGAAATGGCACAATATAGAAATCGTTGTCGATAGACTCATGGCAACCTTGGAGGAAAAAAGCAGGCTCTATGAATCCATCCAGACTGCGCTCAAGGCAGGAAAAGGCGATGTCATGGTTGCAGATACCGAAGAAAAGGTCTATTCTCAGAATAACGCATGTCCATTTTGCGGAATATCAATAGGCGAGCTTGAGCCAAGAGGGTTTTCTTTCAACTCGCCGTTTGGGGCATGCAAGACATGCCATGGGCTGGGTGTCAAGATGGAGTTTGAGCCTGATCTTCTAATTCCTGACAAGACAAAATCCATCCTAGATGGGGCTATAATTCCATGGTCAGGAAGGTTTTCGTCGTTTAGAAGACAGACACTTCGAGATGTCGGAAAAAAATATGGTTTTGATCTAATGACGCCAATTAACAAGATGACACAAAAGCAACTTGACATCATACTATATGGAAGCCGGGAAGCTGTCAAGTTTTCATATGAATCGCAATCAACTGACTCAAGATGGGAGTACACCAACACTTTTCATGGCGTAATACCAAGCTTGCAGAAAAATTTCGCAGAGACAGATTCAGAGTCAAAAAGAGAGGAGCTAAGCAAATTCATGCGAGAGACTCCGTGCAATACATGCAAGGGAAGAAGGCTAAAAGATGAATCACTTGCTGTTGAGATTAGTTCATTATCCATAATGGACGTTTGTGATTTATCAATTGATTCGTGTTATGAGTTTTTCAAAAATCTCCAGCTAAGCGAGACTGAAAGATACATTGCAAAGTCTATTCTAAAAGAGATCCTATCAAGACTTGAATTTCTAAGAAACGTAGGCCTGAATTATCTTACGCTAAACAGGGTAAGCTCCACCTTGTCTGGAGGAGAGGCGCAAAGAATCAGGCTTGCAACTCAGATTGGCTCCAACCTTACAGGAGTGCTCTATGTACTTGATGAGCCAACAATTGGGCTGCATCAAAGAGATAATGCAAAATTGATCAAGACGCTAACAAAGCTTCGAGACCTTGGAAACACGATACTTGTCGTAGAGCATGACGAGGAGGTCATGCGAAGCTCTGACTGGATAATTGACTTGGGGCCTGGTGCAGGAGTACATGGTGGAAACGTAGTCTTTGAAGGAACAATACATGACATTTTGAAAAGTACAGAATCTGTAACAGGACAGTATCTTAAAAATCACGATGCAATAAAATTTGAAAAAAGAGTGCATGCAAAAAAAGGAGAGATGATAGTAAAAGGCGCAGCAGAGAACAATCTCAAAAGTATCGATGTCGCATTCCCCCTAGGGATGATGATTACAGTGACAGGCGTATCAGGCTCTGGAAAATCCACGCTTGTAAATGACATTCTCTACAAGGCGCTTGCCAAAGACATCTACGGTTCCATTGACAGGCCAGGAAGGCACAAGGCAATAGCAGGATCAGATGAGATTGACAAAGTAATAGGAATAGACCAGTCCCCAATAGGGCGCACTCCACGCTCAAATCCTGCCACGTATATCGGTGCATTTACACCAATCAGGGAACTATACTCTGAGACAGAACTATCAAAAGAGCGAGGGTATGCCCCAGGACAGTTTTCATTTAATGTGGCAGACGGCAGATGTTTTGCATGCGAGGGAGACGGGGTCAAAAAAATAGAGATGCAGTTCCTATCAGACGTCTACGTGGTGTGCGACGAATGCAAGGGAAAAAGATACAACTCTGAGACACTTGCAGTGCACTACAAGGACAAGAACGTTTCAGATGTTTTATCAATGACAGTAGAAGAGGCATTGGAATTTTTCAAAAACATCCCTTCAATCCAGAGAAAGCTTCAGACAGTTTTTGACGTGGGCCTTGGATACATCAAGCTAGGCCAGGCAGCTACTACATTGTCTGGCGGTGAGGCCCAGCGTGTCAAACTTGCGTCAGAGCTGTCAAAGCGCGATACCGGAAGAACGGTCTACATACTAGACGAGCCAACAACTGGATTGCATTTTGCAGATGTTCAAAGATTACTTGAAGTCTTAAACCGTTTGGTAAAGCTTGGAAATACCATAATAATCATTGAACACAATATGGATGTTATCAAAAATTCAGACTGGATTATCGACTTGGGCCCAGAAGGAGGAGACGGTGGGGGGACAATTGTTGCAACTGGAACACCAGAGCAGGTCTCTCAAAACCCAAGAAGCTATACAGGACAGTACCTAAAACGAATCTTGAAAAATGGCTCTTGATATTTCATCGCTGAATATTCCATCGCACTATGGCATCTATATCATGAAAGATGGCAAGGGCAACATTCTGTATATAGGAAAAGCAAAGAACCTGAAGAACCGTGTCAGGTCTTATTTTGTCAAGAATCAGAACTACAAGACCCAGAAACTTGTTGAAAAAATAAGAGATATAGAATTTGTGTTAACCGACAATGAAGAAGAAGCTTTCTTGCTTGAATCCAACATGATCAAGCGCTACAGGCCTCCCTACAACATAGAGCTAAAAGACCAGCAGCGATACACATATCTTAGAATTACAAACGAAGAGTTTCCACGCCTCATGGTTGCAAGAAGGACAAGGACTGGAGAATTTCTTGGAGGCGGGCGCGTATATGGACCATTTACCCACGGAAGCTCAAAGATGCTCTCAATTGGACTTCTAAGAAAGACATTCAAGATCAGAATATGCAAAAGGCTTCCAAAAGAGGCATGTCTAGAGTATCACCTAGGCAACTGCGAGGCGCCATGCCAGTTCAGGGATGCACAAAAGCAATACCCAGAACATATTGCAGAGCTTGAATCCATCCTCAAAGGAAAACGAAGATTGGAGGATTTTGTTGCAAAACTTGGAGAAGAGATGAAGGAGGCCTCATCTAGTTTACAGTATGAGAGGGCAAAGGAGATTCGCGAAACACTACATAGACTTCAGAATCTTCAAACAAGGCAAAAGATGGAGTCAGTGCATGGCTCAGATGAGGAATATTTTGGCATCAAGACACAAGACCAAACTGCACATATCATGAGTTTTAGGCAGACTCGCGGCGTAATAAAAGACAGAAACACATTTTCATTTGACTTGGTAGGGGACAATTCATTTTCAAGTTTTCTTTCGCAATACTATTCTTCAAATCCTGTTCCAAAGTTTGTGGTTACAAGCGAGATGCCAGCTGAAAAAGATATTCTCGAAGAGATATTTTCTCGCGCTGCAGGGTTCAAGGTGAATATAATGGTACCAGCCGGCGGAAAACGAAAAGAGATGATACAACTTGTAATGAAAAATATTGATCTCTTGCTGTCAAAGGGTGCAGATCCTGCCGTGGTTGAGCTTCAAGAGAAATTAAAACTAGAGCGCGTCCCAAGAACCATAGAATGCTTTGACATTTCAAATCATGGAGCAGACTATGCAGTGGGTTCAATGTCGTGCCTTGTAGACGGCAAACCATCAAAGTCTGGATATAGAAAATTTAGAATCAAGACAGTACATGGAAGAGACGATTTTGCAATGATAAACGAGGTGGTAAAAAGAAGATACCTGAGATTACGGCAGGAAGACTCTAAGATGCCTGACTTGATACTCATAGATGGGGGAAGGGGTCAGCTAAATGCCGCACTAGGGGCACTAAAAACTGCAGGAGTTGTCATACCGGTTGTATCCCTAGCTAAAGAAAACGAAGAGATCTACCATCCAAACCTAAAAAGCCCAATTGTCTTGCAAAAAAATAGTTCTGCACTAAAGGTTCTCCAACATGCAAGAGATGAGGCGCACAGATTTGGCGTTGCATACAACAGGACACTGAGAAAGTTTTCTGCATAGACCGTTTGTTTTAAAATCCTTTTTTTAATAACCAATTCATCCAAGCAATGTTCCTTTATGATAGATTTTCCCTCTGCAAGATTTAGCTATTGAACCAATTCGGCCTTCAATATCAATACTGCCTCCTGACATGTACGTACCAATGTGACCACCAGTATCGCCTCGGACTAGGATATGCCCTCCTGACATGTTATATCCTACATAGTACCCCGCATTTCCCTGTATTGCGATCTTGCCACCTGACATGGCCTCACCAACATAATCCCCCGCATTACCTTGTAATACGATTTTGCCTTGTTTGAGTCGGTATCCGACACAATCAGCTTGAGTGCCTAGACGAGAAAAATCCAATACCACCGTGTCATCCTCTTTTATTACCTTGTTTATTGCAGCGGAGATGAAAAGGCCCGCAGTCCAGTAGTTTGCCTTTCCTGAGAAAGACTCGCTGTTTATCAGACCTGCAAAAATTGATACAGCGTCGAGTGTAAAGTTGAGCCTTTCAAGCTTTGATGACGCTAGCTTGTATGACTCTTCAGAAGTTAGACTATTAGCATAAGCAATGTATTCTCGAAATATTTTGGCAATAGAGTGTGTCACATCATTTGAGTTTGTTTTTGTCATATCTGATATGACAACCGATGACATCCGTAATTATTTAGTCTGACTATGTGCTACCTGAAAGTCACATATACAAAAAAAGAACATAATGAATTCAGAATGTTTGAAAATGAAATGTTACAAGATATTTGACAGATTAAAATCTGATACTAGATTAGTGTAAGATTTCCTGACTTGTTTTGATGAAAAACCAAGTTCGAATTAAAGTGTAAATATCGCGGTCTCCTATTTATAATATGGTTAACCTAGGTACAGCAAAACTGGCTGGAGTTACCACGGTAGTAGGCATACTTGCTATTGCAGGTACCGACTTTGCCTTTGCACAGCAACAACCATCATGTGGAGAACAAGCTTACGGATACATTGGATGCACCCCACTAGTTACAGCACAACAGTATGGAGTGATTCTAGTGGCAGGTGTAATTGCTTTTTCCATAGCATGGGGAGTAGCTGGACGCAAACACCATACAATCCCATAACGCTATCTTAGACTCTAAACCGGAACGGAGTCAATGGCTAGTGTAAATTCTGATTCATAACCAATGATTTTTTCCAAGTAAAAACCCGACGGAGACTTGTCAGTTCTCTATTTTTTGTTGTACGAGTTAAACTGGCTCCAAGCTCTTGCACAATTATCCATCATCATGTGAGCCACTTTATCATACGAGTCTATTATACCAAGCCTGAATTGCACGTACATTTTTGCAAAATTTGTACCCATATCAATTTGTGATAGGACTATGTTGGTGACAGATTTCCAATAGGCATCAAAGGCTTGAATTGCCGGCTTGTTCATTCCTAACTTGTCAAAAAATTCTTTTTCGGATAGATAACATGTGCTATAAAGGTCGCTTATGGTATGCAGATATTTTGTGTAAAGATCTGTGTATAGCTGTGCATAGATTGGAAATTTTGTCTCTATTTTTTCAATTATTTCAGTTGTGTTATTTTTCATGACATCACAGATTGAGACAGTATCTTTGCCTTGAGATTCAGATTCTTTTTTGACAGTCTTTATTATTTTAGCCATTTCTTGGCTGGTCATATCCCCTACTGCCGATACTTCATCTGCCTTTTCAGTTGTCATTAACCATAAATTGTTTTACAAGTATATACGTGTGATCTACATAGAATTCAAAATACTATATTGATATTGACGAATTTCGGATTAATGCAGAATTCAGGCTTTCGCAGGCCAGGCCCAAAAAGGAGCCGATATGTCATTAGTAAGACGCCCCAACGATTGCCAGTGTTATTACTACAAGTACTGGATCAAACCGATTTGCGTTTTCTACATTAACCACATTCATTTAAGCTGTGAAAACATGATGTGGATCTCAGTTCCTTTGTTTTTGCCTTCAGATTCTACCCAGATTTTTCCACCATGTGCCTCAACTATTCCCTTACAAACAGACAAACCTATACCAGTACCACCATGCTCCCTTGTCACACTAGTATCTCGCTGATAGAATTTAACAAAGACATTATCTAGTTCTTCTTTGGCAATTCCAATTCCGTTATCTTTTACAACAATTTTGATATTGCCACTTTCAGTTTTCAGAATTATGTCTATTTTACCGTCTGGCGATAGGCAAAAATCTAAACTGTTATTGATAAGATTTGAAATGACCTGCTCTATCCTAGAGTTATCGCAAAAAAACGGCAAGCTTTCTTGAAGATGAGTAGTAATGGCTATGCCTTTTTTTTCTGCATTTGGTCTCATCTTATTGACAGCAAGTCCAATAATTTCGGACAAATCATGAATGTCTTTATTCATTTTAAGTAACCCCAGCTCAAGTTTTTGAGCATCTAATAAGTCAGACACAAGTTTGAGAAGCGAATTTGTACTTGATTTAATAATTTCTAATCTCTTTTGTTGTTCCAAGTTTAGCGTACCTAGTTTTTCAGACATGAGAATGTCAATGAATGCTTTTATCGGAACAAGTGGAGTTTTTAGTTCATGAGTTATCATAGTAAGAAAGTCGTCTTTTAGTAAGCTTAATTTTTTTAGTTGTTCGTATTGCTCTCTTAATCTTTTTTCACTTGCTTCAAGTTTTGCTTTAGTGTCATAGATTTCGGTGAGATCTGTCAGTGCTACCGTTCTTCCTATTGCTTGACCACGTTCATCGTATAGGGTATCACCGCTGAGTAGACATGGGAAAATACTTCCATCTTTTCTTTTCAACCAAACTTCTATTTGTGAAATCTCTCGAGTTTTCTTCCAACTTTCAAATTCTTCCCTCATATCTTTGAGACTTTTTTCAGCGGTATGATCATAGAGAGATACCGAAATGGCCTCGTCTTTTGTATATCCGAGTGTTTTCACATATGCATCATTACAGTCCATGATTCTGCCATCAAAGTCTATTGTTCTCAAAAGAACAGGGGATTTTTGGTATAGATTTCTATATTTTTGTTCAGCCACTTCTTGGAGTTTGTTTATTTTTTGAAGTTGTTCGTATTGCTCTCTTAGTCGTTGCTCACTTTCTTCAATCTTTATTCTGGCTTCATTTATTTCAGAAATGTCTTTAATCGAGGTATTACTTCCTACCATTTTACCATTTTTATCATAAAAACTTGAAGCACTCAGGAGAGCCAGAAAAGTGGTGCCATCTTTTCTCTTGAGCAGTACCTCTTGATTGTCTACAAATCCATTTTTTTTCCATATCTGAAATGATTTTTGCATGGAATCACGACTCTGCATTGCAACATGAGAAAATATTGACTTGCCAATAATTTCTTTTTTGGTGTAACCAAGAGCTTTTGCGTATGCATCATTGCACCCAATGATTATTCCTCTGTTGTTAATTGTTCGTTGAAGGGAGGTGGATTCTTCGTATATCTTTTTGTAGTCTAGATTTTGAAGTATGCTAGATATTTTATGTCGTTTCTTGCTGCGTTTTTTCATGCTTTTCTTTTGTGTTCTCTGAGATTGTCTTGAGGCCAACACTTTACCCATTCCATCTTATTACAACATGAATTTTAATAGAAATATCTGCAATTCTTTGGCCATCTTTCTTAACTGGCATCATCTGCTCCATCATGCTTTGGTATCAAAAAATAAAAAATAGTACCCTTTCCGACATCGCTTTCTAGCCATATTTTTCCTCCCAAGCCTTCTACGATTCCTTTGCATATTACCAATCCCAGACCTGTTCCTCCATGCTGCCTCCTTAGAGATGAATCTATCTGGTAGAACTTCCTGAAAAGATTAGCTTGTTTTTCTTTTGGAATACCCGTTCCGTTGTCTTTGACAAAAAATTCGATATTTTCATTCTTGCTTTTTGCTCCAATCTCAATTTCTCCCCCTGTTGAAGGAACAAAATCTATTGAATTTCTAATTAGATTGTCAAAGACTTGTGATAGCCTGTCTTTGTCAGTTTTTATTGTTAACCTTTCAGTTGTTATATTTTTAAATTGAATTTGCTTATCCTTTATGACAGAAGAGTATGTTTGTGCAATATCATTCACAAATTCTCCAACATCAAAATCGACCTTGTTGTAGCGGATTTTATTCAGGTCCAACTTTTGGGCAACAAGTATGTCTCCAATCAAGTTTTCAAGTTTTTTTGAACTTGCATAAATTCTGTTTATCACGTCTTCCTGCTCGCTATTTAGAGTTCCTAAAATGCCAGGTTCTTTTAACATCTCACTGTATCCGTTTATAGTAACTAATGGAGTTTTTAGTTCATGAGTAACCATTGTTGCAAATTCTTCCTTTGCAGTATCAGCATCATGTAATTTTTGAGACTTGATTTGTAATTCGATGTTAGCCTTTTCAAGTTCTTTTGATAGTTTGACTTGTCTTCTAAATATAGTATAAAGATAATAGCTTGAGATCGAAGTTATAGATATAATTAAGATTGCCAAAATCCATGATTCTTGTATTGACAAATTTACAGAATGAAATGCATCATCATATGGTTGCATAGAAATTACAGCCCAAGTAGTTTGCCCAATTTTGACTGGACTATATACTACAAACATATTTGTACCATTTACTGTGTCAGTATCTGTTCCGTTTTCACCAACAAGGGCATTTTGAGTCACTGTTGTTATGGCTGGAAATTTCTGACCTTTTAGAATTTCTCCCGAATCTGCAGCTATAGTCTGGGCACTATCTAATATCAATATCCTCTCATTAGTATATGATTGCAAACTCTTTAGATATTCTTGTGTTGCATCTAGGTTTAGGGATCCCGTTAAAATTCCTTCCAAAGATCCACTTTGAGAAAAAACAGGTACTGCAATTACCACATTTGGTTTTATGCTTGATTTTGAAATGATAACCGGACTTACAATAACGCTGTTAGAAGATATAACATCCTTATACCAATCTCTAAATGCAAAATTAGATGTCGTCATGTTATTTTGGAAAAAAAATGGTTCGTTGATGTATACATCTCCATTTGGAAGTAAGAAAAGCAAGTTTTGAAAACCTCCATATGTCTCATAAACATCATGCATTACTTTTCTTCTGTCTGTATCAACATTTTCAGGTATGCCATGTAATTTATTATCAATTGCAGACGCCAATGGAGGGTTTGTGATATGATCATTTTTGCTTGTAAGTTGTAAAATTTTGATTGCATCACTAAAACGTAATTCTAATCTATTAGCAATCTGATTTTCAACTATCAGTCTTTCTTCTGTAAGGGTATCTGTAGCCTGTTTGATTTCTTGCTGCGTATAAAATACAATGGTTATCAATAATGTGGCTGATGTTGCAACAAGCACCATCAAAATACCTTGAATCTGTAATTTAGTGCTCATTTCACACCCTGCTAAGCATCCAATTATGAACAAATAAACAAATCAAAGAAAAAACTGAAGAACGCGCATGATCTATTAACATGATACCTGACTCCTATCATTGCCCTCGTACAGTCCCTTGATGGCAGCAATATCACAGCCTGAAATATACGGATAGTCTGTCTGGATTGTTGCATGCATTACATCCTCAGGATCAGTAGAGTGTGCAAGACCTAGCGCATGACCAAATTCATGCCTTGTAATGGCACTAAGTTGTGCATCAGAAAGAGTGCTTGCAACATATATTGTAATTTGGCTCTTTAGAACTTGGTTTCCATCTGCAATAGATTTTGTATACCCAGATAAGCCGTCAGGATTTTCGTCATTTGTGAGCGTTATTACAATATCTCCTGCGCCATTGTTGTCCTCTGTTATGTCAAAATTTTGAGGTATGTAGAATTTGGCGTTGGGATCATCTCCTAAATTAGCTAGTGCCCCGTCCCATCCTTTATAACGTATTGAAGAAGTTCCTGAAGGTCCCTCATTTATTAGTGAATTATCAACTGACACTGTTCCATTAGACAGTATGGCATCTTTTATTGCATTTATCTTGTCCTCTGGAAGATCAGCCTCATTTACAATGTCGACGTGTAAGACCTGACCTTGTGCAAGATTCCACGATACCCATGTATTGACAACAGAGCCCTGCAAGTTCTGGATAACATAGTTAGAATTGTAATTTCCAAGTAGATGAGAAGTGGTATTTATCAACACCTGATTCTCATAATACGAATACCCTACAAATGCTGAAGACGCACAGACCACAATTACAGCAATGAGAACAAATGTCCTTTTGTGACTCTTTTCTGCTTTTATCTCGTTTGATTCTGAAATTTCTCCAAGGATTAATTTTTCTTGTTCTAGTTCTTTTGATTTTTTTGTTTGTTCTCGGAGTTTCTCTTCAAGATCCTCCTTTGATTTTGTTAGATCCTCTGCATTTTTCGATAGGGTTTTGTTTGTTTCATCCAGTATTAATTTCTCTTGCTCTAGTTCTCGGATTTTTGGTTCGTTAGTTGAAGAGTCTGATTCATTTTTGTCTTGACCGTCTATTGTCAGAATTTAGCCCCCGATAGCTTTCATCAATAAATCTAATTTTACTGGTTTTTTAAGACAGGAATGCGCTCCTTTTTTGATGAGACTTTTTATTTCGTCATCCTTGACACTTGAAGCAGTAAACAGAATTATTTTTTTGTCCTTTATTTTTCCTGAATTACAAAGACTGTCTATGACATCAATACCGGTAAATTCCGGCATTGCCAAATCCAGCAAGATTGCATCAAATTTCTGCGATTCAAGCAGAGTAAGACCGTTTCTTCCATCATTTGAAATTGTACAGTCATGCCCTTTGATAGTTAGATACTTGTGCAACATAGTTGTAATGTCTTGATTGTCATCTATTAACAAAATTTTCATATCATTCCCAACTCGGGTAGTTAGTACCGGATAATATTTAAAAATTTTCCAAATTTTCAGAATTCTTTTTATGTACCGGATAATACTGTATCATACAAACAATAGTTACTAACATTCTAGGACCGTTGCACCTAGTAGTACTTGGTTTGTTTAAACTAGACAAAAGTCACCTAAAATACATATTTGACACTTGATGCAATGAATGAAAACTTTCTTAAGAAAACCATATGAAAACAGAGACAAGATAGGAATTACTGCCATAGTAATTGACGATGACATTGATACAGCCTCTGTTCTTTCCGAGTTTTTGCAAATAAAGGGCATTTCTGTAATTGGAAAAGGATACGATGGAATGGAGGCAATCAAGATGTACAAGAAACTTTTGCCAGATGTGGTATTTTTAGATGTGATGATGAAAAACCATGATGGGTTTTACACATTAGAAAAGATAAGGGAGATTGAGCCACACGCTATTGTCATATTGATAACAGCCGACGTGACAGAAGAGACCAGGAAAAGACTGCTTGCACTTGATGCATCATCCATAATTTACAAGCCTTATGACATCAACGAGGTAATTTCTGAGACAAACAAGCTGGTTCTCAGGCTAAAACAGGAACTGCTCGAAGATATTACAGTAAAAAAGGCCCTCCTTGAAGAGCTAAATGCAATACTTGAGAATCGTTTGACTAGATCAAAAATTGACGAAATTCGCAAGATTCAGTATTTTGATAAAAAAGAAAACCTGACCTAAATGAGTTCACACTCAACAAGTCCGAAACCAAAGGCTCGAATCCTAGTGAGCTCAGATATGCAAAAATTCAAACTATTAATTGATTCTGACTGGCACACAAGTCATCCAAAGCTCAAATTTTCTGAATCAGTCTGAGTTTTGATATTATTATGATGCTGGCTGACGATATTGCAACAATAAACCCTGTAAGAGGACCAAATTCTGGAACAGATAATGGAGAAGAATACGATATTACAGAAACTGTATTAGAATTATGCATGGTCAGAAATATCTGCCCCTTTTCAGAGTCATAGGCAACACCAAAAGGGATTTTTCCAACTGGAACGGTTGCAACTACTGCATTTGTCTTGTCTGAGATTATTGATAGTTTATTGGAATCGTATTTTGTCACAAATATCTCCTCTTTTGGCCCACATGCAAGATAATACGGGTAATTGCCAACTGGAACGGTTACCATCACGGTATTTGTCTTGTCTGAGATTACTGCTACAGAAGAATTTGTGCTTGTTACAAATAGCTCACTCATTTCAGGATCATATGCAATGTCAAAGGGATAGCTACCAACTGGAACGGTTGCAACTACTGCATTTGTCTTGTCTGAGAGTACAGAGACAGTAGAGTTTGTGTTTGTTACAAATAGCTCACTCATTTCAGGATCATATGCAATGTCAAAGGGATAGCTGCCAACTGGAACGGTTGCAACTACTGCATTTGTCTTGTCTGAGAGTATAGATACTGTGTTAGATTTTTCATTTGTTGCAAATATTTCTCCTCTTAGAGAATCGTATGCAATACCGTGTGGAGCAACTCCGACAGCAATTGTAGCTACTACAGTGTTGTTACCATCAGATATTACCGAGACGGTATTAGAAAGAAGATTTGCAACAAATATTTCGCCCTTTGCCGAGTCGTATGCAATACCGTGTGGAGCAATTCCAACAGTAATCGTAGCTACTACAGTGTTGTTACCATCAGATATTACCGAGACGGTATTAGAATCTGCGTTTGTCACAAACATTTCATCCTTTGCTGAGTCGTAGACAATACCATAAGGAATATTTCCAACTGTAATTGTTGTAGGTAGAGATTCTGCACTTGCAGTATGTGTGAAAAGCAAGCAAAATACAACAAGTATGAAAACTAGTGCCTTTTCTGTTTGCGTGCTAGTTTTTTCAAATGTGTCATATTTATGTTGGGTCATTGCCTTCTATCATAATGGTTAGCCTTTGAAAACGTGCTTTACCTAGGATGTTTGAATAAAGTTCTAATTAGAAAGACTAGCAACCATATTCTGTCCAGTTCTGGTTCCTTTTTGATTCCCTCAAGGGATTGTGTCTACTCAGTTTAGTTCTCTGCAAAAACCGAAATTATCATTCCTGTATGACTCGGACATTGTTATGATGAAGTGTAAGACCAAATCTTGTGTCAAGCGTCTCCTAACATCGCTATTATATCACGTAATCTTTGCGGATTTAAAGCAAATTGTGGACCGTAGGATGTAGGATGCTTTAGTACAAGATTTTCCCTTACGAGCTTTTTTAGCCTCTTGTCAACATCTCCCTTCAAATGTGATGGAAATCCAGTCTTTAGATTCTCAATGGAGATATGCCTTGCACCTATCCTGTTGTCGTACAGCAGTTTCCTTAGTATTGACCTGCTTACATCATCCATCAAGATTTAGTGTCAAAAAGCGGTTATAAGCATTATATAAATAATTCCATAATAATAGGTAATTATATTAATAATTACTAGTAAAATACACTGTAACAGAACATGAGAAAAAGATCAGCAGCATCTAGTAACAAGGCATTGCAAAGCGGTCCACTGGAGAGTGTCTTTCCTGGCAGTACATCAAAGATCCTAGACTTTCTTTCAACATTCAAGGATTGGGACTACTCTGTATCTGACATTGCCAAGAACTCGGGAATATCATTCAAAACAGCATTGAGCGAGATTAAGAATTTGGAGAAGCAAGGGGTTGTGTCAAAGACAAGGACTGTTGGAAAGGCTACAATGTACAAGCTGAAGCTGGACTCTAAGCAGGGTTTCTACATTGACAAGCTTGTGTTTGAGATTGCAACCAAAAAGGCTCTTGAATCTTCAGAGACTGGCAAAAAGGCCTCAAAGATGGCTGCAAGATAGGTTTTGCCCCTGGGAAGACGACTAATTGTGAGTCCTGTAG
>JASHNR010000016.1 GCA_030041535.1 Nitrosopumilaceae archaeon
TATATCACAAATATACTGCACATCAATGTCTGGTCAGGAATCCGTCGAGTGGCAAATAATAAACAAGGTGCAGGAGACTGCCAACACATATACGTATACATTTTCAACTGGAGAAAAACACGAGCTTGGCATTGGCCAGTTTGTCACGATTGGCTCTTACCTCAAAAGGCCTACCATATCTGGCGGGACAGAAGAGAGTTTTGTAGAGCGTGCATATTCTATTGCGTCATCACCTGATAGGGAGAACGTGGAGCTTACGGTAAAGTGCGAAAAGCCCTACGGATACATCAATCCTGCATTGAAAAAGGCCGATGGCTTTGCGGCATACTTTTTTGAGCAGGCAAAGATTGGTGACAAGGTAAAGGTAAAGTTTGGCTTGAAAAAAGATCATTTTCTCTCAAAAATAATATCAGGGGCGGAAAAAGATATTGCGTACTGGTCAGGCGAAAATGGTGCAGAATCTGCAAGAAGCCTGATACAGTACATGCAGGACAGGCCAGACCTTGGAATCAAGCTTGTTCTATTCTACAGCAACCCGCACCTCTACCTTGATACCGACAAGACTGTTAACGTGATTTATTATAACTGGCTAATTGAGATGGCAAAAAAGATGGAAAATTTCAGAGTTGTCTTTACATTTACAAGAGATACTGAGATTCCCGTATCTGACCATCCGCGGGTATTTTTCCGAAAGGGCAGGTTCTTTGTGGGCCCTGACGGAGGAGTAGAGAAGACTTTGACAAAATATCACGGCAACCCCAAATCTGCGTTTGCCCCAATCTGCGGAAGCAGCGGCTTTATCATTGGCGTAACACAGGGACAAGACGGAAAACTTGTCAAGGGACGCGGCATCATGCACAATCTAATGGAAGTAGAAGGGATATCTGCAGAAAAGATTGACAAGGAACAGTTCTACTTGGATCATGCACATTGAAGAAAAACATGATGGAAATGCTATTAAAAATAACGAAAAATTAATCGAAACCAAGTCTTAGAAACCACAGCTTGGAATATTATCAGTATTGGTTTAGAAATTCTTCTTTTGTCATTCTAGACTGTCCTATTATAGATAATAGAGTACCTGGATCTATTTCCTTGTGATTTGGAATGACTACTATGATTTTCTTGTCGTTTACAAATTTCACCATTACTATATGACTTCCCTTTTGTCTAGAATAATAGAAACCTGCTTTGGTCAGAATTTTCATGACATCCTTTGCAGAAAGTACAGGTAGTTTTTGCAAATAGATCCTATGTTGTTATGGTAGTTAATATCGGATAACGTCTCTTAACTAGCTTTGAGTTTTTAGCTTCTTCAAGATAAAGCTGTATGGCTTCTTTTATATTCTTTTTTGCATCATTTACGCTTTTGCCTTGACTTGCTATACCCAACTCTTGACAGTAAGATACATAGGCAATCTGTCCCTTGGTTATGAGAATTGTGAACTTTGTCAAGTAACTATCCTATTCTTCTTTTATTTAATAATGCTTTCCAGTAGTTTGTTGTGTTATAGTGTAATAAGAGAGCATGGTGAAGGGAATAATGCACAACCTAATAGAAGGCATACATGCAGAAAAGATTGACAAGAACAGTTCTACTTGGATCACGCACACTGATTATCTCTGTGGTTATAGTTAGTATTGGCTAAACGCCTCTTAACTATCTTTTGAGTTTTTAGCTTCTTCAAGTAGCTGTATGGCTTTTTTTATCTTCTTTTTTGCATCATTTACGCTTTTGCCTTGACTTGCTATACCTTGTTCTTCAGATATCTTCCAGATGTTTTGTGTTGCATTCCTTGCCAGCAGCAGCCAGAAGCTTGCGGTCAGATGAAACCAGTGTTGAACTTGTCTTCCTAGCAGCGTGTATGTAGAGACAATCATAAAAATGCAATTCATGCCTTAAGGACATCTCAAGTATGTTCGGCAAAACATTCCAGTCATCACTTGACACCTCGATTGGCAACTTTATGAGGTTCCCATATGCTTGTATGGCATATCTCTTTTCCATGATGCCCCTCCGAGTCATCTTGTACAACACACTTCCTACTTCATGGTAAATGATGCTAGGAGCGTGTAGTATTGTTTTTGGCTCTGAAATAAGTTTCACTGCGTTCTGCGAGTATTCCTCCTCAACTACCAGCTTGACTAGCACACTGGTGTCTACGGTATATTTCATCGCTCTTCTCTGGTTTTCCTAGATAGCACTTCTGAAGTGTATTGTGTCCGGTTCTTTGGAATCTTGTTTTTGGTTCGAAATTCAAGAAAGTCTGCTATGTCTTGCTTTCTTTCGTACTCTTTTATCTTGGCCTCTATTGTCATTCTTAGCACTTCACTCCACTTTATGTTCATAGAATGCATCTTTTCCTTGATGCGCCTTGACACTTTGACTGATACTACGGATGTGTTACTGTCTTGCATGGAATATATTTGCGGTTCTTGACTATTAAGTATTACCTATTGGTATACTTTATGGTATTACCAGTTATAGATTCTGGTTCTTTCTCTGCAGATTCATGATTTTCATAATGTCTTTTGCAGAAAGTACAAGTAGTTTTTGCAAGTAGATCCTACATCTAATGATTCAAGGGCAATCCCGCTGCAATCTTGGCCTAGATGTAGACATGGTTTGTGCCTCGCCCTTCCGATCTTTTGTTTTCTTATTAGGCGTCTGACTTCTGATTTGTTCCTCGCTGGTTTTACAGCTATCCATGATTTTGTAGCCTTTGCAATTTCAATTGTATCCGGTAAGTCCTGGTAATGCTGCGTTTCTTCAAAAACTTGTTCAGGAATAATGACAGTATAAAGTTTTTACAGCATATTCAAGTGATCCGATATCGCATGTTCTGGTACCAGAGATTTTAGTGTATATATCCTAGTTCCTCAAGATTTTCAATTATTGTATGGAGGCATTGTTCCGGAGTGTTCTTTTCTGTATCCAAAATTATCTCAGGATTTGTTGGCTCTTCGTATGGCGATGATATGCCTGTCATGTTTTGAATCTCGCCTTTCTGTGCCTTTTTGTATAGTCCCTTTGGATCTCGCTTGATGCATGTATCAAGTGATGCCTTGACATATACCTCGACAAAGTTTGGGATCTCTTTTCTTGCAAGCGCTCTTGACTCCCGGAACGGCGATACAAGTGACATGATTCCCATTATGTCGTGTTGTGCCAGCATCTTTACAACAGTGATTACCCTCCTGTTGTGCTCCTTTCTTGCCTCGTCTGTATATGGCAGGTCATGGCTTAGCGTTGTCCGAAGCTCGTCTCCGTCGAAAACGACTGCAGGTATGCCGTGTCTTTGGCAGTAGCTTTTTAGCAGATCTGCCATGGTAGTCTTTCCGGCACCTGGCAGTCCTGTTAGCCATACAGTGGGAACTTTCATCACAATAGATTCTATTTTTTGCATATTAGAGATTCCGTAACTATGTTGGTGAACTTTGTTCCCTAGGTATTCGTATATTTTTATGGTTAAAACGATCTTTCCTTGTTTTCCCATAGTTGGAACAGGAAGTCTGCTACAATATTGCAAGAGATTGCTGTTAATTGTAAAATTATAGTCGGATTTGTGATCTCTCGCCCAAAAGAAACTGGTGTTTTTTTGGATGAGTATGGTCTTCAATTTCTGCACCATTAGCTATGATACTGTCTACCAAATGCACCTTGGCATCGATCTTTGCCCCTTCCATTATGATAGAGTTTTCAATATCACATTTTTTTAGCGATACATTGTTTCCAACACTGGCATAAGGCCCAAGCCTTACTGCAGGCCCTATTGTACAGTTGTCACCAATTATTGTGGGTCCTGTTACAAACGAGTCTCTTGATATGGTAGTGTTCTTTCCAATCACGATGTTTCCGCGAATCTCAGAGCCGTGGGATATTACAAACTGGTTCGGCGTGCCAATTGAATCCAAGACGAGCTGATTTGCATGTAAGATATCTTCTGGCGTGCCTGTGTCCTTCCACCAGCCCGTTACCGTATCATACTCTATGGTACCACCACTATTCATCAAAAGATCCAGCGCATCTGTTATCTCAAGTTCTCCCCGCCATGACGGCTTTAGTTTGTCTATAACATCAAAGATTTTTGGAGTGAGAAAATAGATTCCAATCACTGCCAGGTTTGATGTTGGGTTTTTTGGCTTTTCTACTATCTTTTTGATTTTTTTTCCGTCAAGCTCTGCCACTCCAAACCTGGAAGGATCGTCCACCTCACAGAGAAGTATCATTGCCTCTGCACTAGAGCCTTGGAACTTTTTGGTGTAGTCTACCAGTCCCTTTCGCAAAATGTTATCTCCAAGATATACGACAAACCGGTCGTTTCCGATAAAATCCTTGCATAGTTTGATTGCATGAGATATGCCAGCTGGCTTGTCTTGGTAAATGTAGGTAATTTTTACGCCAAATTTAGAGCCGTCACCGTAGAACTCTTTTACTTTCTCAGGATAGACGTCTCCTATTATGATTCCAATGTCTGTGATTCCTGCCTCTTTGAAGTCTTCGAGTGCATACTGCGACATTGGCTTGTTCCCAATAGGCAGTAGCTGTTTTGGTCCTGTGTGCGTTAAGGGTCTGAGTCTTGTTCCATGACCGCCATGGAGTATGATTCCTTTCATTTTGATCCGTGTTATCTAATATGGTATATTTCAATTTGGTTTTTGTTTCATTTATTCTATGAATAGGTCTAGGCCTTGCTGTACCGTCATAAGAAAATTGATTTTTACCAGTTTACAGTCCAAGGTTGTGGGTGTAAAGTTTTTTCATCTGCCATAGAATACCACCACTGTGGATTGTTTTGATACCATGATACTGTCTCCTGCAAGGCTTGGTCAAACTGGTATCGTGGTTTCCAACCCGTTGCCGTGATTATCTTTGATGCATCAATGGAATATCTCTTGTCGTGTCCTGGTCTGTCGCCTACGTTTTCTATGAGGTCTTGCGGTTTTTTCATCAGGTTGAGTATTTTTTCAACTATGGTCCTGTTTGCAATCTCGTTCCATGCAGTGATGTTATATACCTCACCTGGCTTGCCCTTTTCAATTAATACATCAATTGCTTCTACATGATCCATAACGTAGATCCAGCTTCTGATCTGGTTTCCCCCTCCATATAACGGGACCTTGAGGTTCTTTGAAGCTCGAATTATTGTCTTTGGGATTAATTTTTCTGGAAATTGATTCGGTCCAAAGTTGTTTGTACACCTTGTTGTGATGCATTTTATGCCGTATGTTCTGTGGTATGACTCTACCAGTAGATCTGCTGCTGCCTTGGTAGCTGAATATGGATTACTTGGCTTTAGGATATCGTGTTCTGTAAATGATTCCTTGTTCTCTGCATCACCATAAATTTCGTCAGTTGATACATGGATGAATAGCTTGTCGCGTTTTCTTGCAGCTTCAAGTATGGAATAAGTTCCTAAAACATTTGTCTCTATGAACGGTTTTGGATTTGAGATACTCCTGTCGACGTGTGTCTCTGCTGCAAAATTCACTAGTACATCTGATTCCTTTGCAAGACTTGAGACGATATCTTGATTTCGTATGTCATCTTTGATAAAAGAAAAATTTGGATTCTTTTCTATCTCTTTCAAGTTTTCTAAATTGGAACCAATTGTCAGACTGTCAAGATTTACTATGATATCCTTTGGTTTGGTTTTTAGATGATTTCTGATAAATGCACTTCCAATAAAACCTGCACCGCCACACACAAGTAGTTTCATATGTTATCAAACAAATAATTTAGAATTTATACTATCTGTATTTTTGGAATAGGAATGATGTATTTACCACCGTGTTCCTTGAATTGCTTTGTCTTTCCCATTATTTCGTCAACAAAATTCCATGCAAGTATTAAGAGATAGTCCGGGGGATTGTCTTCAAGACTAGCCATGGATACAATAGGAATATGACTTCCTGGAGTAAGAAGGCCTTGTTTTGTAGGGGTTTCATCAACTATGTATTTTATTGAATCAGAGTCAATACCGCAGTAGTTCAGTAGAGTGTTTCCCTTTGCAGAAGCTGCAAAGCCTGCAATTTTTTTTCCATTTTGGCGCAGGTCATGAATGAGTTCAACCAGATTTTTCTTGATGTTTTGAACCTCGTTTGCAAAATTAAGATAAGAATCTGCATTATAAAATCCCAGATTCTTTTCTACAATAATAAAATCATCAACATTTGAAATAGCATTTTTGGTATGGATATTATTTTTTACTGCTCTTACTTCAATTGTACCTCCATGAATAGGGTATTTTTTTATTTTGATTATCTTCATATCATTTTGGTTCAATATATGTTGCAGAGGCTTTAGAAGGAAATAAGACAAATGTTCATGGTATACGGTATCAAATTCATGCTTTTGCAGTAGATCAATGAGATAAGGAACCTCTACTACAAACATTCCATCGTCTCTCAGAGCTGTTCTGACATTTTGGACAAAACTGTGAACATCGTCAACATGTGCAAATACATTAAATGCCGTGATTATTTTTGCGCCTCCATATTCTTTTGCAATTTTTGCTGCAGTTTTGTTATCCCAAAAATGGTTTAGAGTCTCAATATCATGTGAGTTGGCAATCTTTGCTAGATTAACTGCAGGTTCCACTCCTAGTGTTTTGATCTGTTGTTTTTTGAATTCTTGCAAGAGGCAACCGTCATTGCTTGCAATATCTACAACCAGAGAACCACGATCTAACTTCATTGCCTCGATTATGTCTGAAGCAAATGTGTTGCAATGTGCCTTGAATGTATTTGATATAGATGACATGTAAAAATAGTCCCTGAACATAATTTCAGGATCAACTACCACGCTGAGCTGCGAGAGCGAACAGTCTTTGCAATAACATACTACTAACGGAAATTTTGATTCATTTTTACCAAGATCATTTGGCTTTATCAATCCATTTGCAAGTGGTGTGATGCCCAGATCAAGATAAGGTACAAGATTTGCTCCCTTGCAACTCCGACATGACGAAATTGTCCTATATGTAGTGCTGAGCTTTTCTTCCTTCATGTAATAGAAATTTGTAGTTTATTATGAGTTTATTAAAGTTCGTTATAATTTGAAGCGATGTTTTTTGAGTCAAATGAGAATTTGTTTACCCGTCCTTGTTGGTTCCAAAAAGAGATCTGTATTTAGAGAGATCAAGGGAGGTATCAAAATCTCTAGAATTTGAAAACTCGTTTCTTGTTGCTTTTTTCACATGTTTGTCCAGTCTGCTGGCATACTCGAACATATTTTTTCGATCTGTTCCAATGTTGAGTATTCCTGTAATGTTGCTTTTAGTAGCTTTTAGGATCATTGGGGCAATGACATTAACTGTGTCCTTTGATGTCCACATATCGACAAATGCCTTATCGTATGGAAATGTGACTGGTCCGAAGCTGGTTCTTATAATAAGAGAATTTTCGTATTGTCTTACGGCGCATTCGCCGCCAAGCTTTGACCAGGCATATTTGTTTATAGGCAAAATTTCATCGTCTTCCTTGTACTGTCCTTTTTTGCCCAAATAGACATAATCTGTAGAAATGTAGACTAGTCTTGTGTTTGATTCAATGCACGAGGTTGTAACATTGGCTGTCCCGACTATGTTATCTAAAATGGCTTTTTTTGGATCTTTCTCTAATTTTCGGTTATCTGTAAAGGCAGCCAAATGCAAGAACGTGTCTGGTTTGTTTTTTCTTATCTGCTCTACAATATTATCATAATTTGAAACATCTAGCTCTTTTCGAGTCATCGAGATTATTGACGAGTCCAAGAGTTTTAGTTCTCTACCAAGCAATCCTGCTCCACCAGACATGAGAATTTTCATACTTTGATGATCCTTGTCTTATTATTTTAATCTAGACGATTTATCAATACACAAAATTGTTATCCGCGTTTTCCAGTGTAGGTAGCTCTAGATCTTTTTTTATTACAATTGGCTTTCCTGCAGGCCACTTGATAGCCAAGCCTGGATCATTCCAGAGAATTCCCCTCTCATGATCTGGTGAATAGTCTGAGCTTACCTTGTATAACACATCTGCCTGGTCACTTAATACGTAAAACCCATGTGCAAAGCCCTCGGGTGCATAAAGTAGCCTATGGTTTTTGTCAGAGAGTGTCTCGCCCACCCATCTTCCGTATGTTGGTGAGCCCTTGCGGATATCAACTACGACGTCAAATATTTCTCCCTTTAGTGCCATCATTAGTTTTGCCTGTGCTTTTGGATTTTTTTGGTAGTGCAGTCCTCTTACGACTCCTTTTATCGAGTGAGAATAATTATCCTGTACAAATTTTGTGCCGACGCCATTTGCGCTAAACGCAGACTCTTTGAAGCTCTCCATGAAAAATCCACGATCATCTGAAAATGCTTGAGCTTCTACAAGTATTACCTCTGGGATTGCCAGTCTTGTAAATTTAAATGGCATGAATAAAAGCAAAATTGGCAAGATAAATAGGTTGGCGAATTATGCGATTTTTTGCTCCACCATTTTACTTTCTTTTCTAGAATTTTCTTCATACCAGAACTGATATGTAGATAAAATATTAGAGTGCTGGTCGTTTGGAAGTCCAAACTTTTGTCCAGAGGAGCCATATGTTGCAGCCCATGTTATGAGATTTTCATACTGGCCTAATACAACCTCTGGAAAAGCTTTTTGAAGGTCTGGTCTGTTTGCATAGATTTCAACAAGTAATGCAAGCGGCGTTTCTCTTATAGGAATTCCCGAAGAGGAGAGACTGAAATCTTCTCGGAGGAGTGTCAAGTTTACATTGTAATAAGGATCTCTTTTCATCAGCACATCTTTCCATCTGTTTACAAAAGTCTTGGCATCATCTGAAGGCTGCCTAGTACCGCGACTTGCTCCTTCGTAGTGATATAGTTTGGCATAAGGAGTATAAACAATCAGGTATCCCTCTTTTCTTACTCGCAGACAAAAATCAACGTCATTGTATGCAACTTTCAAGGCAGGATCATATCCATTCACTTTTTTGTAGACATCTCTTTTAACCAGCATGCAAGAGCCAGTTACGGCACTATAATTTCGAAGCGTTTTGTTAAAACCGAAATAGCCGTTATAAAGATGATTAATGTGACGGAATGCGTGTCCTGCTATGCCTCCAACTCCAAGCACCACTCCAGCATGCTGAATTGTCTGTCCTGCGATAAGGCCTGTGTGTGCAGAAGCATCTGGGTATATGAGCTGGGCACCAACAATGCCCACCTCCTCTCTTTGACATGGACCAAGCATGGACTCGATCCAATTTTCTGCAATCACTTCTAGATCGTCATTCATGGTAAGAAGATATTCGCCATTTGCATATTTTTCTGCAAAGTTGAAAAGATTTGGAATGTTAAACTCTTTTTCATATCTAATTACTTTATGTTTTAGAGACTTGTAAAGTTCCAGCGCTTCCTTTTTTTCACTTAGATGGTCTACAACAATAATCTCATAGTTATCATAGGTAGTTTTCTTTTCTATGCTAGATAACAGTCTTGATAGCAGATCAGGTCTATCGCGTGTTGTTATTATTATGGAGACAAGTGGTTTTTTGGTCAGGTTATAATTTATCTTGAAATATCCAAGTTCAGGAAGATATTCTGGAGCTCCGTCAATTTTCCTTCTTTCTAGCGCCTCTTCAAGGGCTTTTTTTGCAGCAACCTGTGCATATGGTTTTACGTTACCACCCGAAGCTGTTGAAGTAGCAATATTTCTCCAACCATACAACAGTCTAGGAATGTGATGTATTTGGCTTGTCTTTTCAACAGCTCTTAAGACCAAATCATAGTCTTGGGAGCCGTCAAAGCCTCTGCGAAAACCACCCAATTCATGCAAAAGAGATGCCTTGTACACCATAAAATGAACCATGTAGTGACATGTCATCAACAGATCAGGCGAGTAATCAGGTTTGAAGAACGGATCAATTCTTTCTCCTTCCGGACTGATGTGGTTTTCATCTGAATAAATAATTTCTAAGTTAGGATTATTATTAATAGATTTTACAACCTCGTATAGTGCATCTTGGTATATTTCATCATCATGGTCAAGCAATCCGACATAGTGGCCTGTAACCATGGAGAGTGCTTCATTTGATGCACCAGCTATGTTTTGGTTTTTTTCAAGAAATTTTATTTTTATTCTCTTGTCCTTGTTTGCATATTCCTGCAAGACAGATCGTATGTGAGATGCCGTAGAGGCATCATCTGCTATGCACAATTCCCAGTTTTCATAGATTTGTCCTCTAACAGAATCAATGGCTAGGCGCAGCCATTTTTCATCTATGTTGTACACAGGCATTACAATACTAATTTTTGGCTTGAGTTTGAAATTGGCAATCTCCTTTTTCATGTTTGAAATCTCTATTTCGTTGAAATTTTGAAACTCTTTCCAGTTTTTTAGTTGTGTTTTAGATTGAATTGGTTGATCTAAAAATCTAGTCCCTTTTTGTTTGAAAAAATCCAACGTCATTTTTGTAGAACGTTTTACCCCATAAGCGCTTGAGAATCGCATGAACTGCAATACAAGATATAGAAAAGCGCCTCGCCTAGTATTATGTGGAAAGACACTAGATAACATATGTTGTACTTTTAGAAATAATTTCCATGATATACTATTTTTAATAGTTGAGAGTTCCTCGGTAAGCTTTGTCCTTTCATTTTCTTTTTCTTGTACTGCACGATGTGCAATATCCAAGTATGATTGTAATTCTTTTCTTGCAGTTGATTCTTTTTGTACCAGCTCTTCTTGTTGTTGTTTTTCAGCTGTAGTCTTGGCTAGTAGCTCTTCTTGTTGTTGTTTTTCTTCTAGAAGGTTTGATATTTTCGATTCTTGTTCACGTTTTTGTTTAGATATGACATCAATCTCATTGAGTTTCTGCAGTTCTTCTTCATAGAACTTTTTATGTCTAGTTATTAGAGCAATTTCTGTTGAATCCCCTATCTTGGAGACTTCTGTATTTATTGCCCAATTTAGTAAATTTTTTAGTTCGCCTTTAGCTGCTTCTGGAAATACACGGCACAGGTCATCACGCGAAGAGTATACGAAGAGGAGCGCCCCCATAGGGTTATTTTCTAATTCGGATGTTAACGTGGTATAGTCATCATCGCCTTTTATTTTTTGATACAGAACTCTATATGGCAAATAGGTATAATTGCTAAGGTTTTGATTAGTATCAGATTTTTTATTTTGGTTTATTTCATTATAATTCCTAGATAGTTGATCAAGTAATTCTCTTAATGCAGACCTTTCAGTATTAAGCAAGGCTTTTGAAATAACAGAGAATCTAAGTACGTGATCTTTTATTTCAAACAAAAGTCTGAGGCCTATTCCCAATACATTTTGTGAGTGAAAGTTTGAATATTCCTGTAATGCTAACGTAAAATATTGATCAGTTATCTTTGAGTGCAATAATTTATACAAATATTCATTTGGTACTTTTTGTTGATTTTTAAAAAAGCGAAACCACTCTAGGAAATGTAAATGCGTGTTTTCTGCAAATTCAAAATCGATCATAGTGATCTGATCTTCATTTAAAAACAGATTCTTTGGAATAAAATCTCCGTTGCTATATCTTTTGGATGTTTGTTGATTTTTTAGGTATTGTAGAGTATGTGAAAGGAGTTCTTTTATGAGATCTGCCTCTTTTTGATTGGGGTTATAAATTGCTATAAATTTTTGATGTAAAGAATCTACTTCTGCTTTCAGGCTTTCAAAGGATGAAGGGATTGATTTTGAGTTCAGATAGTTGTAAAAATGCATTAGTCTTTCAAACATATGTTCAATTTTGGTTTCGTCAGGATGATCTGATAATAATCGATCTAAACTCTTACCATTAATTCCTTGTTCAACAAGAAACTTTCTATCATCTATTTCAGTTAGACCTATTGGTCTTGAGATTCCATTTTGTAAATATATTTCATACATTTTTTTTTGTAGGTTAAACTCATTTTCCATTAGTTCATTAGAAAATTTATAAAATTTAATTACCAACAACGGATTTGAGTTCGATAGCACTAGAATGTTTATTCTGCTTTTATCATATTGTCTATAAGACCCACTACCAATTAGAATATGTGACATACGTTCATGCAGTGGGATCTCGTATTGTTCACAGATTTTTTTAATGGTATCTCTAATCATGGATGACATCTTTCCTAGCAATAATTGAGTAAGACGGATATAGATTTCCAAGTTCGCTACTTGAGAATATTTTGTAAAGTCTTCTTAATTTTTCATTAAAACTACTTATGGTACCTTCTATTCCTTCATGTTCATCAATGTAATCAAGATTTTCAACTAAATAAGATGATGCATCTTCTTTAGAAAGATCTATGAATGCATATGGCAGTTTATAATCAGGTAATGCAGCGTAAAAATTCATGGTCTTGAAACCTGCATGTAATAACATTTTTTCATAGTCTTTTTTACCATGTGTGAATACTCTCAGTTTCTTTCCTGTTTCAGTTTCAAAAATTCTTTCCGCCGTTTCTTTTTCAAGATAGACTAGATCTCGAAAACCAGTATGATCATCACGTTCTCCTAAAAGATATTTGAGACCGTATTTGTTTTCAATTCCAATATATAACGCACCGCCTGGTTTCAGAATATCGTAACATTCATTCAGGATTTTTTGTTGTAGTTCCATAGGATCGCCATCGCTGAAATTACCCACCCATTCTAAGACCCCATTGATAATAATCAAGTCAAATTGATTAGATTCAAAAATACCGTCAGCGATATTTGCCACTACATATTGAATATTTTTCCTTTCTTCCTGCTCTGCGATTTTTTTAATAAGTTTTATCTTTTCAGGATTACCTTCAACTGTCACTACATTACAAAGTCGTGATAGTGGAATTGTTATCTGCCCCCAACCAGCTCCAAGATCTAATGCAAAGTCAGTTTTTTTCACATCCATCAAGAAAAGAAAATTATCTCGATTCTGACTTGTTATTATCTTATGAAGCCACGGATGACTCTTGCCATATAATTCGTCACTGACTTCTTGCCAATTTTTTTCTGTTAATTTTTCAATGAATTTATCATAATCATATATATCTATATCGAATAGTCTTATCTTGTCATGTTTGTCGAAATATGAAAAAGTTACATCATCTAACTTAGATAACTTGGCTTTGTCTTTAAATCGTATTTTAATATCATTGTACATATATTCGCCTTAAATTATTAGTGTTTAGCGTGTACCAATATTATGTTTTTCATGTTCAACATGTTACAGCCAATTTAGAATAAATTCAAGATATTGATAGATAATCTGTAATGAGTGAAAATTGCCTTTTATTTCTTCCAGACTAACTCTCAAAAAATCTTCTTTGAAATATGTATCATTTTCATCCGACTATATCTAATCTATCTATTGAATTCAAATTAGATATAATTCAACTCTCTCATCATATTTGATGATATAGACATTATTTCTTCTTCTTGCTTCTTATTGAAGTATTTTTTATACAATCCTAAAGAATTAGAATCAGGTTTTCTTTTTACGTTATCAAAATTCCACTCCATTCCAGGCGATTTTAAATCTGGATGAGGTTTGTTAGCAACATCTAACATTGACTCTTCGAATGGAATTCCTAGAAAGTCTGTTATCATTCTAATTGTATTACTTGGTTCTGTTACAAGATCCTCATATTTGATTCCTATCACAGGTAATCCTCGTTCCTTGTACTTTAGATACGTAGTGTTCTTTACTAGCCATTCCAAGGTTAAAAGTCCAATTAGTTTGTTTTTGAATTTTTTTATTTTTTGAATTTCAGATGAAAAGTTATTCTGTATGAATAGATTATCATTTATCCATGATTCATACTGTTTAATGGTAGTCTTAATGTTTGGACTTGACTTATGAAGAAGGTTGTACATAGAAGAGACTCTATCCCTAACATCTCTTATCATGAATATTATAGGTTGATTATTGTATAACTTTCTCATATGATCAGAGATATTTTGATGAGATTCCAGTGGAAAGGAATTAAGATCATTATTTAAGAGGCATTCACTTACTCCTATTGCTTTCAGGCCTAGCAGTTTCTTATTTGATTCAAAAATTTTTTGGCATTTTAGAACTGGCGGATAAACAATGCAATCATATGAATTTCCTTCTTCAAGACAAGTAACCATGCTGTGACAATTTAAGATTCGTTTCATCAGTGTTGTACCGCTTCGTCCAGCACCAAAGACAAAAATCAAATCAGGTAATGAGTTCCATACAGGGTGTGGTAGAAAGTTATCAAATTTATTTGCTTGATAATAGAATTCAGCATGATTTGCTAGAAAATCAAATGCTCCTGGGTCATCATACAAGTTCTGTGATGCATGTGTAGCCCATGTAAGAAGATTTTTTAAATTACCTTCTTGTACTTCGGGAAATGCTTGTTGAAGGGTCTCGCTTTTACCATAATATACCAGTAGTAAATTGATTGACTCGAACATCTTCCATGGTACAATAGGTCATCTTATGTTATAAATTCAATAAAAATTGAGATTACAGGTAGATTATCTATACAAATTATTTTTGAATCAAATGGTATGAACCTAACGAATTTTGTTCTATTCATACACATGTAAAATATAACGAGTTAAAGCAAATAGAAATGATGACGTATTTGATTGGTGCATTAGTAAAAGGAAGAACGTTTGATACCATATTGGAATAAAGGTTGGGCTCTATTAGCTAACGATATCATATTTTTACAGGTTAATATTTTGGTTATAATCTACAAAAAGTGTGTTATAATATGATTAATACGACAAAAAAATCCATTAGAAATGATATTAGCAGATGGAAGTCACTTACAATCGACTTATCTCTAACATTTTTAAAATTACGTTACAAAGGCACTGTTTTAGGATTTTTCTGGTCATTTCTTGAACCTCTATTACTTCTTTCAGTATTCTATTTCATGTTTAATGATGTTTTTGGCACAAAGATTCCAAATTTTACATTACATGTTTTTGTTGGCTTGATTCTATTTTACATGTTTGTGCGTGGAACATCAATGGGACTTACAAGTCTTTCATCAAATACACATATAATTATGAATCTCAGAATACCCAAGATAATTCTCCCTCTTTCTTACAACATGACGGCTTTTATTATGATGTTATTTGATTTTAGTATTTTCTTTGTATATGTGGTAGTTACGCGATTCTTTCCTCCAACAACTATAATACTTTTGCCTGTTTTTATGATACTCACATTTTTATTGTCAGTTGGACTTTCATTTCCTCTATCCATTCTAAGCGTTAAACTAAAAGATCTAACTTATATCTGGATTCTCATAACTAATGTAACGATTTTTTTAAGCCCAATTTTTTGGAGAATGGATAGCATGCCCCCAACAATACGTGAAATACTTCAATACAGTCCTTGGGTTCAGTTAATCACAATGGCACAAGACGCTACTATTTACAACAAGTTGCCCAATACCATGACATTCTTGTATGTTACAGCTTTCATTTTGGCAGTTCTGGCATTAGGTGTATTCATATTTAAGAAATTTGAAAAAAAGGTAACGGAGTTTTTGTAGTATGTCTGAAATAAGTAAAATTAAGAAATCAAATAGAGCATTTCCAACCAAAACAAAAGAGATTTTATACAATTCGGTTAATGAATGCAATGAAATATTAAAAAAATCACCTAACGATCTTGATGCTTTACGAACAAAGGGAATATATCTTCAAGAGCTTTGTTTTTACAATCCAGAACATATAGAAAGTGCGATAGCCTGTTTTGACAGAGTTTTACAGATTAACAATGAAGACAAAGAAGTATTGAAACGTAAAGCTGCACTATTATCTCGTAAAGAAACCATCAATCAAGCTATGGAATATTATGATAAAGTACTAAAATTAGACCCTCAGGATTCTGAGGCATGGTGGGGCAAGGGGGTAATCACACAACTAGATGGAAAACCATATTTAGCGATTCCCTATTTCGATAAAGCCTTAGAATTAGATCCCTTAGATGCCCGCTCATGGATGCAAAAAGGATTTGCATTGTCTGCAAGGAGAGAAACATGGGATCAAGCATTAGAATGTTTTACTAAAGCTTTAGAGATAAATTCAGACGATTCAAGAGTTTGGAAAGGTAAAGGTGATATCATTCATAAGAAAAATGATTTGGATAACGCGATATTTCATTATAACAAAGCAATATCATTAGATCCATCAGATTGGGAATCTTTATTGCGCAAGGGATTTGCATTAGCAGGAAAAAATGATTTTGAGAATGCAATAAAATGTTTTGATGAATCTCTATCTATTAAGCCAAATAATATAGAAGTCCTAAGAGGTAAGGGAAATGCTCTATATTCCATAAATAAGTATAAAGATGCATTAGACACGTATGAGATAATTACTCAGATTAGTCCAAAATCTTCTGATGGTTGGTTACAAAAAGGATTTTGTTTTTTGAAATTAAATAATGAACAAAAGGCATTATATAATTTTGAAATGGCATTAAAAATAAATCCTCAAGACATCATAGCTCAAAAAGAACGAAGAAGACTTGTAGGTGAGAGAATTGAATCAGAGAAAACTATTTCAAACAAGGTAAATCAATCTTTCAATCAGGATTCCGCAATAATTGTAAACGGAATATACAAGAGCTTTAAAATCCATCATGAAAAAAGGGATTCAGTATTTTCTCTTCTCGCAAATTCATTTTCAAAAAATAATTTTGAGGTTATAGATATTTTGAAAGATATTAGTTTTAATCTAAACAGAGGTGAAATGTTAGGAGTAATTGGAAGAAATGGAAGCGGAAAAACCACGCTTCTGAGGATTTTGTCTGGCATTATAAAACCAGACCGTGGTAATGTCAAAATTAACGGTAAATTAGCGCCCTTACTTCAATTAGGAGTTGGATTCAATGGTGAATTAACAGCAAGAGAGAACATAATTTTATCAGGCATGCTATTAGGATTCTCAAAAGTTGAGATTAAAAAGAAAGTAGACGATATCATAAAATTTGCAGAGCTTGAAAAATTTTCAGATACAAAAATAAAAAACTTTTCTAGTGGAATGCACTCCAGATTAGCATTTTCTACAGCAATACAAATAGATCCAGACATTTTGTTGGTAGATGAAGTCTTGGCTGTTGGAGATATCAATTTTGTTAAGAAAAGCTATAGAGAGTTTTTATCATTTAGAGAGAAGGGCAAATCCATCATTTTTGTATCTCACTCACTTGATCACATACGAAATCTCTGTGATAGAGCTATGATACTTGATTCAGGAGAAATCAAAATGATAGGAAAACCTGATGATGTCATACAATACTATATGGGATCAAATTCATGATAAAATCCATAACTTATGCTTCTCGTGGTTTTCCAATCTTTGTTTTTCTCCGATATATCAAAAATCCCAAAAACAATCCAGCTGTTAACAGGGATGTAACAGAACCTACAATAAATGATTGTGGTAGATATGAAAATTCTATTGTGTGAATTCCAGACGGTACAAAGATTGTTCTGACCAAGCCATCTCCTCTATAAATCGGAGTCTCTTTCCCATCTACAAACGCTTTCCACCCAGGATAATAGACATCTGTAAGTATTAACAACGAATCACTGTTACTAATTGTATGAATGATTACTTTATTTGGAGTGTATGAAACTATGCTTGCATTGGAATTTTCATTCAACACGCTTGAATTCAGTGAATTACCCTGGTCTGGTGAAAGATTCTCTTCAAGTATTACTTTATGTCTTAGGTCAAATCCTGGATCTTTTATAACATTTTGTGCACTTATGTATGAATCTGTTACCTGATATTGAGTCACTAGGTATGCTCTTGGAAAAGCATCAACATTTTCGTTAATATACACATCATCATGAAAATTAAATACTACCGGAAGATTGTATTTTGGAGAACTGGATATACTGCTAAAATTATAGTTTTCAGTTAGAATATACTTGACACCCAAGAAATCAAAATATTTTTTATCTTCAAAGAATTTAGCAGTAGCGACATCGCCTCCATATACTGACCACGGTGGATAACCCGAATTAGTTCCTTTGTTAGGTTGAAGAAAATTATTATCAAATGCATAAAATGAGTTTATGTTAGAAGCAGCCATTAATCCCATAGTGCTTATATCATAAGCAGAAGGAAAATTGGGTCCAAGTGAAGAATCAAAGGAAAAAATTCTTGCGTTACCTAAATGTTCTTTTAAAAAATCTGTCACCGGATCTTTTCCAAACGGATCATGCCTTGTCATCATACCATGGGGACTTTCAGCAGAAACCAAAATTTCCCCTGCGACGGTTGTTATCAAGACACCAATTATGAGAAAAGATCTCAAATTAATGGATTTAGTGAATTTTTTATACAATCTATCAGGTATCAAAGCGGAAAGTGTTATGATTGACATACCACATAGTATTACCACTGATTTGTAAGTCAGCCAAAGTGGATCTAACCCAACAGGAATGTAAAGTGACATCTCCAATAAAATGAGTGGAATTATTGCGCTGACTATTGATTTGTTTTTTATTATACCTATGGAAAAAACTAATGCTATAATTGCAAGGGACAGAAATTGTACAATCTGAAAACCGAGATAAATTCTGGCATCCATTGTAGTTACAGTAGGATTAAATTTTATGTCAGGTGATATTAAAAATGGAATTACAAACATTAACACTAGTAAAACTACTAAAATTGAAGATACACATGCCAATACTGGAATTTTCATCTTGAGGGTTTCAGTAGTTAGGGCATTAATCCCAAATGATGCTGCTACTACAAACCCCATTGGAGCTATAGCTCCTGCATTTTTGGTCCATATCACGTAATCAAATACTGGCAGATATCCAATCCAATTGACAACCGGTACTCCTACTGTTTTCATTATGAAAAATATAGAAACAGAGAGAAAGAAAATAGGAGTATATTTATACAGATTTTTAGTCTTTAAAAAGGTAAAAATTCCTAGAATCAAAAAAAACAAGACGAAAATTCCAGTATAGCCCCAAAGGGTATTCCATGGAAGATTACTACTAATGCTTGAATTCCAATAGGTATGCATTACACCTAAAAAATATGGAATAAAAATTGTTATCAGAATATAAGGTTGATCATATCCCAGTCCTATTGATGAATCATGAGAGATAATTCCATTCAATAGAAATTCAAAAACTGGAAAGAGAAAGAATCCACTCAACCCCAGCCCTCCAATAAACGCAACAACAGCCCAGATCAAAATTCTTCTTGTATCGAATAAAGCATTCAAATCATTATTTGTATTAACGTGATTTTTCTTTTGACGATTATTTGTAATTATTTTAGGAATGATTCGGTAACCAAAAAAAAGACTGATGAAAACAAACTGTATAACTAACGATTCTATTTGTGCGCCTAGTATTCCAAAAGATATAGAAATGCTTGTCAGTATGATATATTTGGGATTATTATTTTGAATGATCTTTTCTAGAGAATAAAGAATCAGAGGGGTAAAGATCATTACTGCAACTGATGTATGTGGAAGATACCAAGTGAGTGCACCAGATAGCATGTAAAAAATTCCACCTGCAATAGAACTTATGAAATTCAATCCTAGTGTCCTCAAAAAGAGAAAAGTGGAAATTCCTGCAACCCATAAAGCTACAAGTAAAGGAAAATCCCACAATGATGCAGGTAAGAAAAAGCCTAGCATTATAGGTGAAAATACATAATTGTTAGTATCTGCAGCAAGTGGCTGACCAGCAGCAAGATAAGGATCCCATAAAGGAATCTGACCTTGTAAAATTAGATTTGTCGCAAGTTTAGTAACTGGAGCATTTTCTTCAAAATCCGCTGCAGGATCTGATGTAATATTAGAAAATTGTTTTTCAATCACACCCAAGAGATCAGGACGAATTGGTCGGGATTGATTAATTTGTTGATCTAAAAATATAACAGGATAATAAGCTGCAATAATAACCAAAACAAAAATCAGTGATGCTTTGAAAATAGGATTAATTTTTTTGTTGGTTATTGAGAAAATCATGCTATTTGGGACCTTGTTTTAATTGAAGCTAAATATCTGTTTCTGATTACTGTACAATATTAATTCAAAAACAAACTAAATGTTTCCTTCGCGTGTTCAATAGTTGAGATCCCTATTACACATTTTCCTAGCTGCGGCTGAGATAGAATGTACTCATATGCTTCCTTGGGTTTTATATATCCAGCAGCAAGCACACTCATAGCTACAACGGATCCCTTATACCTATTTAATGCATTCTCACATTCCTTTCTGTTTGGATTCATTTGAAATCCAACTTTATTAAATGATGTCATAATTTCTGGAATCTCTAGATTCCATTCATTTAGCTTATCAACTAGTCTTGGAAAGTTCTTTGTAACAAGTCCTGCCTTTGCTTTGTGTTTATCAGCTAAATGATCCTTGAATATCTCTAGCAAGTTTTTTGCATTAAACGATATAGCTAAATCAGTAATAATTTCATGTAAAAAGACAGTTTTTACCTTTGTCCCTTGTAATTGTAACAAATCTACATCTATTATAACTTTGAAGATCTGGTATAGATCTTTTCTCACAATTCCTAATCCACTCTTTGTTAAGATCTTTATCTTATTTCCAAATCCAGCTGGACTGAGAATTTCATTTATAGAGTTGACAATTCCCTTTTGTGTCACCATATTAAAATATTCAGAAAATCCAGGAAGTATTGGATAAAAATCAATTTTATTAGTCAGAGATGAATTATTTTGTATCTTATTGATGAGATCTTTTAGGTTAGGATGAGTACTGACAACCATCCCTCGAACACCCATATCATAACAGAATTTTATTACATTGATTGCATTGTTAAAGTCCTGTGATATCAAAGCTTTCTTCCTTGCCCTTTCTTGTGACAAATGATCTACTCCAAAGAAGGGATTATCTCCCAAAAGAATTGAGTCAGTTTTGATCAACATATTCCACCTTTCTTGAACCTTTACCTGCACAGTCATACATGGCTTGAATAACGCTTTGAGTCTTGCTTGCCTCAAAGACATTTACAAATGATTGTTTCTTGTTCCTGACACAGTTTACCATATACAGATCCTCTTTTGCGTATTCTGGACCCCCCAAATCAAAAGGAACTCCCGTGTTAAGTGATTGCTTGGATATTTTCATTTGTATATTATCTAGTTGTGGAACAGGGTTTTTCAGATCTGTTTCGATAAAATCTTCAGTTACACGCAGTTTACCATTGCTTCCAAAAACCTCGACATTTATCTCAGGCAGTCTATATCCTTTTATGCTCCATGATGTATCAAACTCTCCCTTGATCTTATTGCGGAACTCAATATTCATGTGAGCAAAGTCTTCAACCTCTCCAGAATAGACAGACTTTGTTTCTCCTGATACCTCTTCAATACGTCCAAAGTACCATATCAAAAGATCAATGACATGGCTTCCAAGATCGACTAAAACGCCTCCTCCACTTTCTGTCTTTTTTGTTCTCCAGCTAGGGATCTTTGAAAAAATGCTTGACAAGTAAATGGATGCTTTTACTTTATAAATATCACCCAGAATCTTATTGTCCATCAAGTCTTTGGCTTTTACAAAAGTATCAACAAATCTCCTATTGTATCCAACCGAGTGAATCAGATCATGTTTTGTTAGTTCAGAGCATAATTTTTTTGTGTCGTCTAAGTTGGTTGTTAATGGTTTTTCCATAAAAAAATTCATATCATTTTGTATACATGACATTGCAATCTGAAAATGCGAGTATACTGGTGTTGTAATATACACCACATCAATTTCCTTTTGAGAACACATTTTATTGGCATCGTCATAGATTTTCACATGTGGCATGATTTTTTTTATGTAGTTTGTTATGATTCTTTCCTTTTCTGCTATTGCTGAGATTTGAACATTGTCCAAAGCATTTAGAATGCCTGCATGCAAGACGCCCATCTTGCCAAAACCAATAATTCCGATTTTCAATGTTATCCCAAAAAAGATGGACTATTTGAGTCTAATTACGTACTAGAGTTTTGAGGTCATTTAGACACCTAACAAGAATCTAGAATTTTTAGCAAATATCTTTATGTGTTGAATTTCTTGTATCTTGCCCAAGAAAATTTACGGTTCATTAGAAATTGAAATCCAAATGTAAACACCATAGCAAAGAACTCTGCAATAAGATAGTTTAGTCCTACCACATAGACAAAGAATAACATGATTGCTTCATTGACTCCAAGTCCAGCAGATCCAACCACGTTATATTGAAGAAATCTTCTTAGAGTACTGTGTTTCTTGATACCATCCTTAAATGTCCATTTGTCAAGTATGAAGAAACTCCATATGATAGAAAGTTCTAGTGATATAGCTACAGAATAGGCATGAAATACTCCAAGTGAACTAGTAAGTATCCAGGTGAACAGGAGTATGAATGATGCAGTAGAAACTGAGACTACACCATATTTGTATACGTCTTGACCTGTAACAATTTCTTTTATAAAATCCATGATCTTCATAATTTCCTATGTCATATTGCTAGTTTTAAGATTTTGTAAAATGAATTTTGTTTTGCTTGTTGGGATACGATAGAATACCTTTTCACAAAAAGAGAAAGTAAATAATAAAGGAATTTGATTACTTGGAAGGATTTTTTTGAAAGCAAGTACTGGTGGCACTCCAAAACAGATACAGAAGGAAAAATTGATTAACATATAGTAAAAAACAAATGTAATGCTTATTTCTTCAACCCCTCTACGAATCTCACTAGGTGGTGGTGGTACCGATCTTCCGTTTTACTATAAAAAATATGAGGGTTTTGTTTTAGGTGCTGCAATTAAAAAATATGTTTATCTTAACATTTCAAATCATTTTGAAAAAATAATAAAGCTAAATTATTCTAAAACAGAAATTTGTAGATCCCCTCTCGAAGTACAACACCCGATAATACGAGAAGCTCTCAAACTAACAAACATAGAAAATCAAATAGAGATCGGTTCCATAGCAGACTTGCCTGCCCAGTCTGGTCTTGGTTCATCTGGTAGTTTTACGGTTGGTTTACTCAATGGACTTTTCACTCACCTTGGAAAAAACAAAACCAGAAAGGAACTTGCAGAGATGGCATGTCATATAGAAATGGATTTGCTAAAGGAACCAGTTGGAAAACAGGATCAATACATTGCATCATACGGCGGATTTTCATGTATAAATATCAACAAACAAGGAAAAGTCAAAGTTGCACCATTAAAAATCTCAAATGAATCCATACAAGATTTAGAACACAGCCTGACATTTTTCTATACTGGAGTAATGAGATCGGCATCTAATGTTCTAAAAGACCAGAAAAAAACAGCAGAAAAAAATAATCAAGTATTTGACTCTTTGACAAGAATAAAGAAAATTGGATTGAAAATAATGAAATGCTTGGAAAAAGATGACTTGGATGAATTTGGTAGGTTAATGGATGAACATTGGTTAGAGAAGAAAAAGACATCTGGAAAAATCTCAAATGATATTTTTGACAAATATTATCACTTGGCGAAGCAATCTGGCGCTTCAGGTGGTAAAATTATTGGTGCAGGTGGAGGAGGCTTTTTTATGTTTTATACTAATACACGAGAAAAGAAAAAAAGAATAAGAAAAGAATTTATCAAACATGGTCTTAGTGAGGTAAGAATGCCTTTTGAAATGGAGGGAACTAAAATCATATTAAATCTAGAAGGAAGAAGAAATGAGTACCATTAATTTTATACGGTCTTATTTTGATGATCTAAAAGAGATCATAAATAAAATTTCTCGGGATGATATTGGCAGGGTCATTCAAATTTTAGATCATGCCAGAAATGATGGGAGAAGAGTATTCATCATAGGAAATGGTGGTTCAGCATCTACGGCTACTCATTTCGCCTGTGATCTTAACAAATATACTTCGGTAGACGGTAAAAAGAGATTCAAAGCCATCTCGCTTGAAGATAACATTCCCCTATTGACAGCACTAGTTAATGATGAAGGGTGGGACAATGCATATTCTTATCAGTTGGAAAATTTAATGGATGACGGTGACTGCCTAGTTGCAATTAGTGTTCATGGAGGAACTGGTAAGGACAAGGCAGCCTTATGGTCACAGAATCTCTTGAAAGCAGTAAAACTTGTAAAATCACGCGGTGGAAAAGTTGTAGGTCTAGTTGGTTTCGACGGTGGTGCACTCAGAGAAGTTTCTGATGCCAGTATTCTTGTTCCAATAGATTCAACACCACAAGTGGAAGGATTTCATCTTGTGCTTACCCATCTCATTTGTTCTTTGATTAGAGAACAATTATTGAAGTAATTGTTAAACAAAGCAGTTTTTGTAGATCGTGATGGCGTGATCAATGAGATGATTTACGTGAAAGAACACGGTTACGTAGATACACCATCAAATCCAGTACAATTCAAAATAATAAAAGGAGTTGCAAGATCTATAAAGATTGCAAAGAAACTAGGTTACAAGGTTATAATAATTTCCAACCAGCCCGGTATGGCCAAGGGATACTATGCCAAGAAAACATTTGATTTGATTACAAAAAAAATGCACGTGATACTTGAGAAGTCAAATACAAAAATTGATGATGAGTTTTATTGCTTCCATCATCCTAATGCAAAATTAAAAAAATATCGTAAAAAATGTTCATGTCGAAAACCACGGGCAGGCCTGCTAAAAAGGGCCTCAGAAGAACATAGAATAGATTTGAAAAACTCATATTTTGTAGGAGATGGTATAGTTGACATGGAGGCTGCAAAAAGGGCGGGCTGTAAAGGCATTTTTATTGGAAATGTGAATTCTTCCATCACAGAATTATTTAACAAAAAGAAAATTCATCCACATTATATAGCGCGTGATCTGCTTGACGCTGTAAATTTCATAAAGAATAATATATGAAGACGTGTTCAACGGTTCTATCACATAATAAATACAACCACTCAAATAATGTAATGATTAAGATGATCGACAAAAAGGAACTGACAGTTATTTTGCCTACCTTGAATGAAGAAAAAGCAATAGGTCCCGTAATTGACGAATTAAAAGAATATAATTATAATAACATTGTTGTTATTGATGGTCACTCAACCGATAGAACTGGAGAAATTGCGTTAGCAAAAAAAGTAGAATTTTATGTTCAAAATGGAAAAGGAAAAGCAGATGGGATAAAAGATGCACTCAACTACGTAAAAACACCTTTTGTATTGATTATGGATACCGATTATACTTACGATCCTGCAGATATCTCAAAATTTTTAGATAGAATTGAATATGTAGATGAGGTCATTGGAGCAAGAGATTTAAAATCAAAGACAATTCCAAAATTCAATCAGTTTGGAAATTGGCTGATAACTCAAGTTTTCAACCTAGTCATGGGTGCAAAACTTGATGATGTGTGTTCCGGGATGTATGTAATTAGAACAGATTTTTTAAGAAGTTTAGATTTGCAGTTAAAGGGATATCAAATAGAATTAGAACTTGCAGCCAAGACAGGAGAAATTGGAAAAATAGTTCAAGTTCCAATAAAATACAGAGAAAGATTAGGTGAAACCAAGATGTCTCCCTCAAGAGAAGGTATCAATGTCTTTAAGAATTTATACAGGTTTGCCAAAGTTTACAATCCTACTCTACTCTTCTCAATATTTGCAGGTTTTCTATTAGTACCAGCAATTATCATTTTAGCATATGTTGGAGTTCTATGGCTGATAAATCCAGAAAATCTCCGTCGCGGACTCTTAGAAATTGCGATTGTATTAATTGTAACTGGTTCAAATGGAATTGCTTTTGCCCTTATAAGTTCACATCTGAGAAGAATCGAACGGAAAATTAACTTGGCAATACGAAAGATGGATGATAAAAAGTGACATTATTTTTTGCAAAAGTCATAGATTTTAAAAACGAGCTTCAATGCTTCTAGACCATCTACTCCTGAACCAGATGGTTCTCTTGTATTTTTAATAGATAAAACAAATTCATTCCATTCTTTTTCCCAAGATATTTCAGGATGATCAAATACCATAATTTCTTCTTCAGGAGGCCATTTATCAGGAGATGACTTTTTTCCTAAGATGACTTTTTCAGGTCCATATGCACCACCTAATCCTTCCATTATAACATAGCCCTCATCTCCGAAGATCTCAAATGAAAAAATATTATTCCATTGAGTCCAACTCACATGCATTGATGCAATCTGGTTTGAATTTGTTGCAAGTACGGCAAAAGCATTATCTTCTACCTTCATGTCCCAAAACAGTGTTCCTATAGATCCACAGATATGGGAGAAATCTCCCAGAAACCATCTAAAAAGATCCAACACGTGTATTCCTTGATCAATAAGTTCTCCCCCACCTGAAATTTCAGGTATTGCTCTCCATTCTTTTTCATAATCAGGTCTACCTGTTATGCCATAACGACATCTAATAAAAAGAATCTTGCCTATTGTATTATCATCTATCAATGATTTTATTTTTTGTATTCCAGGATGAAATCTTAGAGTAAATCCAGTTTTGAAAACTATCTTTTGTCTTGAGGCTTCCTCAACTGCCATTCTAACCTCTTCCACATTTCTGCCCAGTGGCTTTTCACAGAAGACGTGTTTTTTGCGAACAGCCGCCTCATAGCTTATCTTTGCGAGATGATTATTTGTTGTGCTCACTACAACAGCGTCTATATCATCTCTTGATATGACTTTATTCCAGTCATCGAAGTATTCACATTTTAGTTGTTCACCAAGAGATTTGGCTTTACTCATGTCAATGTCTGCTACAGCTGTAACCTCGGCATCGGTAGAGGAATTTATGATCTTTCCCCTTCTTGCACCTATTACGCCACATCCAATTATACCTATTTTCAAAACCATTTCTAGTTAACCAACAAGAATCAAACCATTCTTTTCATTGTATATTTGTCAGATTGCTGAATCTCTGAGATGTTTTTCGTGATATAATCGAGATCGTCCCATTGCGCACTTATGGTTTTACCACTAAGACCATTCGACTCCTCAGACGCCAGAAACAAGGCAAGTGTGATTACTTTATCCAACGTCGCTCCTCCTTTTTCAATAACGTCTTTTGCTCGATCCCTTTCGATTCCAGCCATCTCGGCGCTTTCAAATATATCATAAGTAATCCTTGTCTTTATTGCACCAGGAGCTATGGTGTTGACAGATATATTATGACCCTTTACTTCAGCAGCAACTATTTCTGTAATTCGCACTATGGCTGCCTTTGATGCACCGTAGGCACTAAAATTTGCCATAGCGTTAAAGGCACCGCCTCCTGACATGTTGATAATTTTACCATAATTTGCTAAAATCATGTAAGGCAGAACAGTCTTTATGCAATAAAACGTTCCAAACATGTTGATCTTTATATGATCTTCCCATTCATCTGTCTTGACCATATGAATAGGTGCTATTGGTTTTATTACGCCGGCATTATTCACCAAGATATCTATCTTTGAAAATCTCTCAATCACCTGTTTTACAAGATTATTGACATCGTTTATTTTAGAGATGTCTGTTCTTATCACGGTTCCCTTACCATCCTCTTCTTCGATTTCTTTCAGAGTATTGTTAACTTCATCGACAGACCTTGCTGCAAGTACAACAATGGAACCTTCCTCGGCAAATCTTTTTGCTATTGCCTTACCAATACCTCTTCCCGCACCAGTTATAATTGACACTCTACCATTGAGACTCATAGAACCTAAAAATTACTTATCCTTATTAAATTGAACTTTATCTTTTCATAGTAATTTTACTATGATTTGTCCTACATGAAATAACAATACAAAACATTATTTTCAATCACAAAATTTAATTTAAAGAGATAGAAGTTAAACCATATGGAGATTTTTCTAGACACAGCAAACATAGATGAGATCAAACACATAGTAAGATGGGGTATAGTCGATGGAGTAACAACAAATCAAAAAATATTTCTCAATGAAAAGGGAATTAACTTTGAAACTAGAGTAAAGACCATCTGCGAGTTGGTAAGGGATAAACCTGTAAGTGTTGAATCAAACGGAAAGACCCTCCAAGAGATGCTAGATGACGCTAGAAAATTTACCAAAATAGCAAAGAATGTGGTTGCCAAAGTACCCATGACAAAGGATGGGTTGGGACTAGAGGCAGTAAAAATGCTCAGCTCTGAAGGAATCAAAACAAATGTAACAGTTATGATGAACTTTAACCAGCTCATGCTTGCAACAAAGGCTGGTGCAACTTATGTTAGCTTGTTTTACAACAGAGCTAAAGATGCAGGCGAAAATGCTCTAGAGATAGTCACTGAAATTACTAATTGGATCTATGAAAACAACTACAAAACAAAATTGATTGTTGGAAGCGTTAGAAATCCTGATGATGTAGCCCAAGCCGCGGTTGCCGGAGCTCATGTCATAACAATACCCTATAAAATTATGATAGCCATGCCTTTCCACAAAAAAACTGATGAAACTATTGAGGAATTTGATAAGGCTTGGCAAGAATTTCTATTGCACCAAAAAGTCTAAAATACTTTGCACAAAATTTATCCTTCTAATGATTATTATTTTTATACGCCTGTACAGATGATAAATTATGTTTGATAATTTCTCAAGGATTAGACTCCTGATAAAACTAGATATGCTTGCCGAAAAGTATATTTCAGACAAAATCGTCAATTCAGACGGTTATAAGAAAAGCCATATCAAACGAATTGGTATAAGTTATGACTAAAGTTTGTGTTGTTGGGTTATGGCATTTAGGTTGCGTGACAAGCGCTTGTCTATCAGATCTGGGTTATGACGTAATAGGAATTGATAAGGATGAGGTGGTAATTGAAGGCCTTCAACGCGGCAAGGCCCCCTTGCTTGAACCCGGACTTGATGAATTGATTAAAAAAAACATCGACAGCAAACAACTCCAGTTTACTAGTGACATAAAACAGATATCAAACGCAAAGTATGTTTTGCTCACAATAGATACGCCAGTAGATGATCACGATGTGGTGGACCTAAATTCAGTCCATCAGGCAATCAATGAAATAACAATGCATGCCTCCAATGGCACAACAATAATAGTACAAAGCCAAGTTCCCGTCGGCACTTGTGATGGTTTTATAACAACAATAAAAAAGAAAAGACCTGATCTTGAATTTGGTCTTTCATATTGCCCCGAAAACTTGAGATTGGGAAAAGCAATAGAGGTATTTCAAAAACCAGACAGAATCATCATAGGTACAAACGATGATGATACTGCAAACAAAGTAAGAAAGATCTTCGACATCATAGATTGTCCGAAGATAGTCATGGATTTAAAATCTGCAGAAATGACTAAACACTCTATCAACGCATTTTTGGCTACTTGTATAAGTTTCATCAATTGGATAGGAATGATATGTGATAAGGTAGGAGCTGATCCAAAAATGGTTGCTGAGGGCCTCATGTCAGAGCAAAGAATAGGCAAAAAGTTACCTCTTAGGCCAGGCCTTGGATTCGCCGGAGGAACATTAGGACGAGATCTCAGAATACTTGAGCGATTTTCTAATGAATTTCATATCAAGCCTAATTTAGCGGAGTCTGTCTTAGCAATAAATTATCAACAGAACATTTCAGTTGTGAAGAAACTTTTGAAAGTTTTCAAAAGTTTAGACGGCTTAAAGATAGGGATTTTGGGGCTCACTTACAAAGTAGGGACTAGCACTTTGAGACGTTCTACGTCACTTGAGATAATCAATGAACTTCTCAACTTGAGAGCTGACGTAAGAGCATACGACCCTTCAATATCATCTGTTGATATTATACATAATGAAAAGTTTCATCTCTGCACATCATCATATGATATGACTGAAGGAACAAGTGCTTTATTGATCTTTACTGATTGGCCAGAATTTAGAGATTTGGATTATGGTAGAATTTTCGCAAATATGAAACAACCAATAATTTTTGATATGAAAAATTTTCTAGATAAGGACAAATTGAAAAGTCTTGGTTTTGACTTCAAATAGTAAGATAACTCAATAGAATTTCAGAAATACAGTCAATGGTCTACGTCGGGAAAGATAATTGCTTTTATATCAAATGATAATCTCAAAAGTGTAAATGAGCTCTAAGGTGCTGGTCATAGGAGACATCATTGTTGACCGATATTATTTTGGCAGACCTAAGGGGATTTCATATGAAGCACCAATACCCATGGTTGAAGTCTTAAAAACTCAATTAAATCCAGGTGCATCCTCACTTGTTGCTGAAAACTTGGCTATGTTAAGGTCAAAGGTATGGCTTACGGGCATAGTTGGCAATGATGAGTTGTGGAACTGGTTAAGAAATAGGTTCAATAAAATTAGGATCAATACAAAAGGAATGATTTCACAGAAGTTCTTCAATACATTACAACGAAACAGGGTACTGATAGAGAATCACCATATTGCAAGATTTGATTCCAAGTCACAGGATATAGATGAGGGAACAGAACGCAAATTGCTAAACAAAATAAAAAGTCTAGCTGAGAAAGTAAATTGCATAGTTGTTTGTGATTATGGCATGGGCATATTGACTGACAAAGTCATATCAACACTAGAGGATCTTGCTACTCACAAAAAAATTATCGTATCTCCCAATTCAAATCATCTAAAGTATCAACATCCCAATTTCGTGTATAGGATTAAGATAGATGATGCAAAAAGAATCCTAGGTTTAGGATCCAAAAAGGAATCACTTGAATCTGTGTGTGAGACCTTAAACGAGGTTATAAAAAGTAACAAAATAATTCTCACCCTAGGTGCAGATGGATTGGCTACCTACGAAGATGGCAATTTTCAATTGATTTTACCGACTAATAACATAGCAAGGGATGTTACTAGTGTTGGTGAAGTACTAGTTGCTGCCTTTGCAAATGCATATTCTGCCGGCTCTACATTTATCGAAGCTGCAACAATAGGAAATGTAGCTGCTGGTGCGGTAGTGGGAAAAATAGGGAACAAGACAATAACAGCGAGTGAGCTAAAAAGTGCTCTTCAAGAATATCATCAATTCTTTTCTGAAAAATAACTTGGCAAACCACCTCATCAAGCAAATTTCAAATAGAATTGTTTTTTTACACGTTCTTTAGTATTGGTACATGTTGACAAATTTTCTAGTTACTGGCGGAACAGGATTCATAGGAAGTAATTTAGTAAAATATCTAGCTAAAAATAACTACAAAGTTACGGTTTTTGACAAGATCGATAAAGAGAAAGCTGTTCGTCTGAAATCCATAATGAATAATATATCATATGAAGCAATAGATGTGAAGGATTTCAACAAGCTAAAAGATAGCTTCAGTGACTTTGATGTAGTAGCTCATTTTTCCGCTAGCGCAGATATAGCATTAGGTAAGAGTGATACCAAGGTTGATTTTGAAGAGGGCATAGTTACAACTTTTAACGTATTAGAAGCAATGAAGGAATCAAAATGCAATAAAATCATCTTCCCCTCAAGCTCCACAATCTACGGAAATTTTACAAAAATTCCTACTCCTGAGGATGCGGGATTACTCTTTCCCACGTCGCTTTATGGTGCCGCAAAGCTTGCAAGTGAGGCTTTGATAAGTGCTTATTGCCACCTTTTTGAAATGAAATCTTGGATCTTCAGATTTGGAAATGTTGTAGGGGGAGACATGACGCGAGGGGTTATTATGGATTTTATTAAAAAACTAAAAACAAATCCTCGACAATTAGAGATTCTCGGAGATGGCAATCAAGAAAAGGATTTCATTTATGTGGATGATTGTGTAGAAGCAATGATGTTTGCTTTTAACAATTCAGCAGAGACAGTAAATGTTTTCAATCTTGGAACAGGAATGACTACTTCGGTGAGAAAGATAGCAGATATGGTCTTAGAAGAGATGAAACTCTCTGACATCAAACGTACCTTTACAGGTGGAAAAAGTGGTTGGCCGGGAGATGCCCCATTGGTTCTCTATGATATTTTAAAGATCAGAAGACTAGGATGGAAACCACATTTATCGTCTGATGAAGCAGTTAAACTAGCAATCAAAAATACGCTCAAAAGTCAATCTTGACAGTTAACAAGAACCAATGCAAATGTCATTTGGAGAAACAATATTTCCAGTTAGTCTGATATTTCCATTTATATCAAGTGCCTGAGTGGGACTTGCAGTACCTATTCCTACATTGCCGCTGCTTGTAAGTACAATTGATTGTGATACTAGTCCGAGTCCATAAGCATGTCCATATTCATTGGTTATATACAGATTAGAATCGGCTGTTTTGAATCCAATCCCGCCTTCGCTGGTTCCAAGATCTAGCATATGGATGCTGGGACTGGATTTCGATATATCAATAACTTCTTGGGGACTTGCAGTACCTATTCCTACGTTACCATCACTATCGATATTTAGTCTGACAGCGTTACCGTTTGTAGCATCCTGCAGCTGGTAGGGGGGAGAAAAAGGAACTACCGTAGCGGCAGCATATACTGCCGAGGTTGTTAGTCCCGCCAAGACAATAAGTGATACAACGTAGATGCTAGACTTTTTCACTTGTATCGACTCGGTTTAGAAAAGTATAAAGTTTTATCCTATTTTTAGACCTATTACAAGAATCATTCTATCTTGTCATGTTCTTTTGTTGAATCTTCAAACAAGAAAGATCGAATAAATTTTTGGTCAAGTTTCCAATGGTAACAGTAGTATAGGAGCAATTCTCAGTCTGTTTGTATATGGTAATGGCTGCGTCTGTGAGGCCTTTATCGTACCCATTCTGATATGCTTTGATTAATTCTTGTTGCCGTGATTCTGTAATCTTTTCATAAATGACATACTGGGCTAAAGCAAATAGCGCAACAGATAACCAGATTATTATGATTTTTTCTTTTTTCATCTGCTAAATCACGTTTTTAGGCAATATTTCTTACTCTTTAGTCTAAATCGTAGTAGCATAATGTATCAATTGATGTTGGTTTATGTCTGATTCTCAGTTAACTACTTTGCGTTGCAGATGATACTCAAGATCTTTTATGCCTTGAAATGATCCTACCTCATAATATCTATCACGAACTACAAAAGCTGCTAGCTGATTCATCGATATTAATTTAATATTAAGATCTGTCAAGTCCAGATTCTGTTCTTCTGGGAAAAAATTCAAGACGTCTTTTTTGAATATGGACAAGCCATAATCTACATACTCAAAGTTATGCTTTGATCTTTTATTATAATCTACAACCATGTTGCCTCTCACTGACATATTGCTAGTTTCAAGTTTGTTCTCATTTTTGTATGCAGTCATTAAACCACGTTTACCTGACTTTAGAAATGCACCTAATGCCTTGTTATAGTCTGTTTCCAGATACGAATCTCCCCAAATTACAAAAAATTGCTCATTTAACAAATTATAGGCTTTCTTGAGAGCACCTAATGTTCCCAAAAGTTGCGAAGGATCCTCCACAGAATATTTTATGGAAACACCAAATTTTGAACCGTCACCAAGATATTCCATTATTTTATCAGAAAATGTTCCCACACATAAAATAATTTCAGAAATATCATTTTTTTTGAACAGTTGTATCTGATGCGCTATAAATGGAATACCATTTATTGGAATGAGGCTTTTTGGAGTTTCTTTTGTTAAAGGATACAATCTGGTAGCTTTTCCTCCCGCTAAAACGACTATCTGGGTCATTGAATTCTAATCCTAGCATTGTAGAGGTAAAACATCAATTAATCTTTTCAATATTTCCTTATTTAGTAATTAATCCCAT
>JASHNR010000017.1 GCA_030041535.1 Nitrosopumilaceae archaeon
ATATCGTGTTCAAGATAGTTACTTGAGAAACAGATTTTTGTAGGATTTAGACTACAGAGCATCACAAGGTCTCATTGATCTTTACATGATACTTCCCACGGTTAACTCGGCTGATGATATTTTGATCTATTCATCAATTATTGTAGTTCCATCTGAAAACACTGTTACTTTTTTTCCATTATTCCACAATACTGTTATTTTTTCATCAGTAAGAATAATGTCTTTGAATCCCTTTATAGCCACATTATCACCTCTTGTTTTCGCAAAATATGCTGGTCACCCATTATTGCCTAAACTACTATGTGGGGGTCAGGTTTGGAACAAATGTAGTGAGTAAAAGATAGGAATTGAATCCAAGTATTAGTCCTACAATCGCATACGCCACTATGTTTGTGATCTTTCTATTAACAAACTCTCCCATCAATTTCTTGTTTCTTGAAAGAAGCACCAATGGGATCATTGGTAGTGGGATCAGTAAACTAAGTATGACTTGGCTGTATACTAGTATGTTTAGAGGATCTATGCCGAGCAGTACTGCAATAGTTGTTGGCACTACATTGACAAATCTAGTTATGAAACGGCGAAACCAGACGTTTGTCTTTTTTCCTAATAGCCCTTCATATATTGACTGACCAGCTATAGTCCCAACTACTGAAGATGAGATTCCTGAAGCCAACAGAGTTACAAGAAAGATTACTCCAGCTCCAATACCAAATAGAGGAACCAATATCTTGTACGCTTCTGATATGGAAGAGACGCCCGAGTTATGAGGATGAAATGCCGATGCAGATACTATCATTATAGCTGCATTTATCACTCCTGCAGTGGTAAGAAGGAGGATACATTCGTACAGGTGAAACTTGCGAGCCCTTCTTTTTTCAGAGAGTGATTTATCATGCACCTTTTTTGCTGCAAGCGATGTATGAACAAAGAGCGCATGCGGCATAACCGTAGCTCCGATTATTCCAACCGCCACCATGAGAGCACCGCCATTCTCAAGCATTGGCATGACCGAATGGTATGCGATAGATGGCAGATCTGGTTTTGTTATAAAGAGCTCATAGAAGAAACCAATCCCAATAACAGATACAAACAACATGAACATCTGTTCGATAATTCTGAACTTGCGAGTTGTAAGAGTTAGTATCAAGATGACATCAAATGCTCCAAATATTGAAGCATAAATCATAGGCACCCCAAATAGCAAATTTAAAGCAATAACAGTTCCAAGATACTCTGCCAAATCGGTGGCAGCAGCTGCTCCCTCTGCAGCAAGCCAGTATGGAATAATGAATATTTTTTTCTTAAATTTTTCACGCAGTATCTCTGGTAGTGATTGACCTGTAGCTATTCCAAGTTTCCCAGAGAGATACTGGAGAAGCATGGCCATTCCACTTGCAAGCCATACCACCCATAACAGATTATAATTATACGCCGCTCCTCCTTGAATATCAGTTCCATAGTTTCCAGGATCCATGTATGCAATACTGACAATAACGGCAGGGCCCATGTAAGAAAATAGTTGTACAAGCATGCTATTGCGATAAGCTGCCTTGATCTTGGACAACCGGTTGGTTTTTGCTGGAGCCTCTGTCATGGTTCTAATTTAAAGAATTTTCATGCTACATATAATGTTTAGCTTAGGCTATATTATTTAGCTTGGTCTAAATCTAAATACCAATAGAAGAGGTTATTATCAATAAGCAAAAATATGATCTGATTGACAAAAACTAGATCGCAGTGGAAGTGCAATTCTATTCTTACATGGTACGATATAGAAAAAGATGTAAAGATCCTTGCAGAGAAAATAAAAAATACAGGTTTTAGATTTGATGAGATTTCCACTGTATCAAGAGGTGGATTAATTCCAGCTAGATTATTAGCTGACCAGTTGGATGTTAAGAGCATACGTGTTGACAAAAACGTGATACCTACAAAGACATTGTTTGTAGATGACATCTACGATTCAGGAAAGACTTTTAAAAAAATCATTTCACATGTAGAATCTCCTGATAATTTCATATATGCAACTCTGATTGCACGAAGAAAAACAAGATATCCAAAACAGTTGGTCTATGCGAAAAAAACTAAAGGTACAGAATATATCGTGTTTCCTTGGGAACTATTAGAACAAAAAAGATCTAAACCCAAAAATAATTAATGATGGTACAAATTATTTAGCATATGGCATTTGGTGGAGATGTTGATACTCTTAGTCTCACATTTGACAAATTACAATACATTTTCAATGGATATGATATAATTCATGATTCATTTCTTGAAATAAATACATTGCATAAACAAGGAAATATTGTAGATCATGAGTTTTTTGATAAGATGCAAGAAAGCATAATGCGATTTTCTGCATTAGAGTTTTTAGCGATAAAATCAATTTTTGAAATCAAGAAAGCACTGGACAGAAATATGAGAAGTGCCAATAATGCCATGATAACAGAACCACTGCCTTCTGACATTCACGTTCAAAGTCACTCAATTTCTTCGTTTATTGTTGCAGGTACTCTACCTAGTTCAAATTCACAGAAGATGCCCTCTAAAATAGAGAACATGAACTGTCTACAATGCCAAAGTCCCATCAGAAAGAATTCAAAATTTTGTGTCAACTGTGGCAATAAGATTTAGGATTTTACCGAGTTACTGCATTAGGTATACAAACATCTTGAGATATTGCTAGTTTCCGGTTTTCACTTGTTTGGATCTACGCTTTGCTATTGCGCCACATACTATAGAAGCAATTAGTAACGCAAAAGCTGCTTCCGTATAATATTGGTAAGTCACACTTTTAATATTTATAAATGATAAAATAATGAGAACAAAACCAATAGCTGCAAATACAAAACTTAAAACACCAAGATTATTTTTTGACGTGCCTTCTGTGTAATTTGAGATGTATTTCAACGCTATCATGATCATTTTAAGTTGATTGAACTGAATTATGGCCTTTTAGTACCTATTTTGAATAACACCAGAGTCTGACTTTTCAAACATGTATCTGAAGATAAGGAGTAGAGATATGATATTTGTCATTTCACATAATCAAGAACTCGGTGTCATTTTCTAATTTTTTATCAATAGTCACTATACAATTTATTGGCAATAATAATTAGACCCAATTAACCCAAATGGCAAAACTAAGATTATGAAGTATTAATTTTGTATATTTCCAGCGCTTGTTTTATTTCATGTATGCTAAATGGCTTGTAGATAATTGCGGTAATTTTTAGTTCTTCTAATCTTCGGCCTGTTTCCAAAGTAAGATTTGCTGTTACTGCTACAATCTTTGCAGCAGAATCAATTTCTCGGATTTTCTCAATAGCATAGAATCCATCCGTTTTAGGCATCATAAGATCAATAAAAACAACATCTGGTCTATACTGTTTATAAAGACATACGGCTTCACTGCCGCTAAAACCTTTTCCCACCACATGCAGTCCCACAAGGTCTAGAATGTCAGAAAAAACCTTGGTAGTATTCACATCGTCATCCACAACTATACAGGTAATCACAACAACTCTAGGATAAAATCCATTTAAAAAGATTCATGCAGACATTGTCTAGAAATTGATTTGAAATATTGTGGTAAAAAATTAATTTCTTAATATGTGGCATTATGCGCTAACATTTTGATGAATTTTAAGATAAAATTAGTCATAGGAGTTTTAGCTATTATTTCTGTCATGATCATATACGAATTATTTGTTAACGAGATAAAAAAAATCCCATTAAACTATGAATATATTGCAGAACAAGAAGGACAAGACCGCGTATTGAATTCACTTGGAGGAAACTTGTCAGAGCCATTTGGGATAAGAGAGACTTTACGAGAAAATGTGATAAATATGACAGGCAACATTTTAGAGATTAATTCTACTATACTAGGTAGAGATCCTGTAACAAATAAAATCGTCTTTGATGACACTCATATATTTTTTGTTGACAGAACCACTTGGAAGCATCAATCGATGAATGAATATTTCACTTTTCCACCCAATGTTCAAAAAGAAGATTATGATTTTTTCCACCCCATGATATTTTCTGAAACTCCCTTTGTTTTTGAACGAGTGGATAACATTGATGGTCTTGATGTATATGATTTTTCATGTAAATATAGCGGGGTTGACGTATCTTCAGATCATCCAGAGTTTTCATCTAAAAAGATACTTTCTGACGGAGGTTGTACAATATCAGTTGAACCTGTAACTGGAATCATGGTCTCTTTTTCCAAATACTGGGATGACTATTTTGTAAATAATGGAGTTAGAGGTGCTGATGTAGAGATAGGAGAAAAACACACCACAGAATATTCCAAAAATATTTTGGTGAATACTGCAAAATCTACAAAAACGCTCTATTATTTTCTTGATTTAGTTTTTCCAAGTTTGATTGCCATAGTTGGAATTGCAATATTATTTGTAGCACTCTTATTTGACAAAACAAAAAATCAAGCGAAAATCATCATACAAACACAAAATGAAGTGATAAAGAAAGAAAAGCTATCTGTAGTAGGTGAACTTACTGCAAGAATTTCGCATGACCTTCGAAATCCATTAAGTGCAATCAGATTAACAATTCAAACAATAGAGATTAGAGTCAATAACAAATTGGACCCAAAACTTGAGGAATATCTTCCAATAATAAATGATGCAGTATCTAGAATCAATCATCAGATTAACCAAGTATTAGGATTTGTTAAAACAATGCCTTTGGACAAAAAACTGGTCTCAATTTCCAACATTTTAGATGACTCTATTAAAAACATAAACATCCCAAAAAACATCTCTGTGATACTACCAGAGAATGACTTTTCTCTTATGGCAGACAGAATTCAGATGTCAGTTGCTTTTACCAATATTTTGTTAAATGCAATAGATGAAATAGGAGAAAATGAAGGAAGTATAACAATACGTACCAGAAGTGAAAAAAATAACCTGATTATAGAGTTTGAGGATTCAGGAGACGGAATATCAAAAGAAAACATTAGTAAAATATTTGAGCCATTGTTTACCACCAAACAAAATGGAACAGGACTTGGTCTTTCCAGCGTTCGTGCAATTATAGAATCTCATGGTGGATCCATATCTGTCAAATCACCTCCTACTGTTTTTTCGATATCGCTTCCACAAAACTAGAATATTTAGTTTAAAAATTCATGGATCGGAAGGGATTTGAACCCCTGACCACCGCAGTGTGAGTGCGGTATCCTACCAGCTAGACCACCGATCCAAGCCTTCTGGAAAGCATGTACCTATTTTGTCTTTGCACAAACTACAATCAAATCTAGATGGATTCATTCCTACTAACTTTGTATGGCATAAGGTTTAATTCGACAACAGGATCAAGTGCAGAACATGCGTATATTGCAGCTTCACTGCGATTACATTGAGTTTACTCCAGTCAAAAAAGAAATCAAATCTGCTGAAGAAATTGATCCACAATCAAAACATTTCGATGAAATAGTTGTAGCTTTTGTAGCGGTCGAGGAAGGAGATAATTCTGAAGTGGCAAAAAAAGCAATGAATGAAATTTCAGAGTCTATGAAAAAAGTAGGTTGTAACAAATTATTACTATACCCTTATGCACATTTGAGCTCAAAACTTGCGTCGCCAAATACCGCATTATCGATTCTAAAAGAAATGCAATCAAATGTAGACGGTCTTGACATCCATAGTGCACCGTTTGGGTGGACTAAATCATACAAGCTTCAAGTAAAAGGGCATCCACTTGCTGAAAATTCCAAAAGCATATCAGCTGGTGAGGAAAAGGAATCTACTTCCGAGGCACTAAAAGCAGAATCCAAGATCCAGTCATTTTGGCACATCATGACACCAGATGGTAAAATGCATGATATTAACAAGTTTAATTTCGTAAAATATCAAAATTTGGAGGTTCTTGCAAAATATGAAGCAGCAAAAAAACGTTCAGTCGACGAGCCTCCGCCTCACGTAAAGCTAATGAAAAAATTAGCTATTGCCGATTACGAGGCTGCCTCGGATGCAGGTAACATGAGATTTTTTCCAAATGGGAGATTGATAAAATCCCTCATAGAACGATACGTTACAGAACAGGTGGTAGAATATGGTGGGTTCGAGGTGGAGACGCCCATAATGTATGACTCGCATCATCCAAGCATGGAGAGCTATTTCAACAGATTTCCTGCAAGGCAATACAACGTACAATCAGAAGGTAAACAGCTTTTTCTACGATTTGCAGCATGTTTTGGGCAGTTTCTTATGGCCAAGGATTTTCAAATGTCCTACAAGAATCTCCCACTACGATTGTATGAGCTTACTCGTTATAGTTTTAGAAGAGAGCAATCAGGAGAGTTGGTAGGACTACGAAGATTGAGGGCGTTTACTATGCCTGATTGCCACGCAATGTGCAAAGACATGGAGCAGTCAAAAGAAGAATTTCGAAAAAGATTTGATTTATCAAGACATGTAATCAAAGGTATTGGATTAGACGAGTCAGATTTTGAGATGGCAATAAGATTCACAGAAGAATTCTACAATGAAAACAAGTCTTTCATAGAGGAAATTGTGAGCAAAATAGGCAAACCAGTGCTTGTAGAGATGTGGAAAGAGAGATTTTTCTATTTTGTTCTCAAATGGGAATTCAATTATGTAGATAGTTTAGGTAAAGCCTCTGCACTATCAACGGATCAAATCGATATCGAAAATGGTAAGAGATACAATATCGAATATATCGACGAGAACAACAAACCGCAAAATCCAATCATATTGCACAATTCCCCAAGCGGAGCAGTTGAACGAGTGATATACGTGTTGCTTGAAAAAGCAGCAAAAGATCAAAAAGAAGGAAGAAAGCCAACACTGCCTCTATGGCTTGCGCCAACACAGGTAAGAATAATCCCAATCAAACCTGAATTTCTAGAATATTGTGAAAAGTTGGCTGAAAAAATATCCCAAAATAACATTCGAGTTGACCTCGATGATAGAAACGAGAGCGTAGGCAAAAGTATCCGCGATGCAGAAACAGATTGGATACGCTACATTATTGTAATTGGAGAAAAAGAAGTAAACGCATCCAAGCTAAGTATCAGAGACAGAAAAACTAGCAGTGTCAAAGAGATGTCGGTAGACGAGATGATCAAAGAGATCAGAGAGGAGACGAAGGATATGCCATTTTTGAAGATGAATATGAGCCGATATGTCTCAAAAAGACCACAGATAATGGTCTAGAGAAACATCAAACATTTCATAATTACTTTAAACAAAAGTTTTGAGTTATTTACGAGAAAGATTCATGGCTATAACTTCAGCCATTAATTTTGCTGCCACAGATGCTGTTGCTCCATTGTCATATAGGGGGCACAACTCCACAATATCCATACATCGGATCACGTTGTTTTCCATCGCATATACCATGTCAAACAACTCACGAGATGTAATTCCCATTGCTTCTGGATTTCCAACTCCCGGTGCAAATGCAGGGTCAAGCACATCTAAATCTACGCTAAGGTAAACTTTATCAAATGTTGAAAGTGCATCTTTTACAAGTTTTGGACCCTTGCCGTCTCGGATATCTTTATCAGTTATAGTTCTAACATTGTGTTCAGTTTTGAATGCAAGTTCTTCTTTGACAAAAGAACGAGCGCCTACATGGATTATGTTATCAGCCCCTCTTTTCTCAATAATTCTTCGAAGATATGCCGCATGACTTAGTTGGATGTCTGCATATTCATCTCTTAGGTCATAGTGTGCATCAAATACGATATACCCAGTATCTTTTGGAAAACTCAGGTATGTACCATAAGTGATAAGATGCTCACCTCCCAGAATGATGATCTGCTTATTGCGCGAAACAAGCTCTGACGTAATCTTTCCTATCATGTCAAGTACTTCGGTTGCTACAACTGTGTGTTTTGTGTTACCAAGATCCTCGACATTTACAGATTCCAAATCAACGTTAAACCTAGTTGAGAAGATCTCTATATTATTGAATGCAAGTCTAATGGCATCAGGACCAAATCTAGTGCCGGGTCTAAACGAATGGGTTGAATCAAATGGTATTCCATATACGATTGCAGAAACGTCACCTTCTTCGTTTGGACTAGTAATCAATGGGTTTCTGTTCATGTACAGATCAGTGAAACTCAACAAAAACGCTCACGCTGTATCACAGATATAATGCTATGGAAAATCAAATCACACCATCAGGGATTCCATAGAATTCATTATAATATTACAGAACAGGCGAGAACGCCGTGACGGGGTTGAAAGAATAGGCAAAAAAATAACCTATGCGTTCTCGTCATAATCTCATTACCAGATACACTATTTATCGATAGATTAACTTGGTTAACTTTGGTTGCAAGTTAAAATCGCCACATTGCCTATTATCGAAAAACTAGTTTAGGATCAGCGTTCTGCCAAAAGATCCACAGTCTATGTGAACCTGCTCTTCGCTAGACTTGTTACATGCCCTACATATCAGGCTGATTACTTCGTTGCATGTATTGCAGCGTTGAAATTCTTTCATATCTTCACCGCAAGTTCTACATGAATCTATTCGCATATATACAAAATTTACAAATTCTACTTATAAATTGTATTAATATTAGTCTTGACTAACTAAGTGAAAAAAATACGCAATCTTTAAAGAAAATAGATAGAACAACAAAAAAGATCCTTAAGATGACAGCTTTCTTTGTATTATCTCAAGTGTGGTACGTGGGTCTGCTTTGCCTTTGGTCTTTCGCATGACTTTTCCTACTATATAATTTACAGTATCAGGATTCTGCTTTGCTTCCAATACTGCCTTTTCCTCTTCTTTGAATATCTCATCTATTATTTTTTCAAGAGATGACATGTCACTTACATTACCAAGATCTAAACTAGAAACTATCTCTGACATGGACTTGCCAGTCTTTACCATCTCTTGTAATGCAAGCTTGCCTGAATTTCGTGTTATCTTGTTATTTAGAATCGCATCTGCCAAGTCAGATATGTGTCTCGGGGTTATCTTCAGTTCCATCTTCTTTTCCCTAGTATCTGCAAAACCCATAAGGTCAGTAGTGATTATGTTTGCAACTTCCTTTGCGTTGGTATCAGTATGTGCTTTTTCAAATAAATCTGAGTAAAACTTGTCTGATGACAATACGTCTCCAACCTGAGGCGGCATACCATATTTTTTGACATATCGTTCCTTTTTAGCAACAATGCTTTCTGGCATCTGCGCTTTAAGTGTCTCAACCTTGTTTTGCGCAATACGAACAATTGGGATGTCTGCTTCAGGCAAGTATCTATAATCCTGTTCTTCTTCTTTTGATCTTGATGAGACGGTAATCTTTCTTGCCTCATCCCAGTGTCTTGTCTCGGCTGCAACTGGAATGTTTCTTTCAACTAGGCTTTGTTGTCGAGTGATTTCAAAATGCAATGCCTTTTCAATATCACGAAAAGATCCAACGTTTTTAATCTCAACTCTATTTGCTTTCTCAACAGATATGTTTCCATCTACTCTCATGGCGCCTTCAAGATATGGATCAGATACACCTAGGTTCTCAACCAAGTCTGCAAGTACATTTAGAAAGATGCGAACTTGTCTTGGATTTTCAAAATCAGGTTCTGTCACTATTTCAACTAGTGCAGTACCTGCTCTGTTGTAATCAACAAGTGTAATCTGTGTTTTTTCAGAGCTTCCTTCATACACTAGCCTGCCAGGGTCTTCTTCAAGCTGAATTCTTCTTATTTTGATTTCTTTACCTTCTATCTGGACTGCTCCGTCTGAGCCTATACTAGTTGGGCCATATGCATTGTATTGAGTTACCTGAAAACCTTTTGGCAGATCAGGATAAAAGTAATTCTTTCTAAAAAAACTGATTCGTTCTGGAATCTGGCATCCAAGGGCAAGTGATATCATAGTGGCTTTCTCTACTGCCTTTTTGTTCAGTATTGGCAATGAGCCTGGAAGACCAATGCAGACAGGACATATGTTTGAATTTTGAGGAATACTGCGGTAATCAGCTTTGCAATTACAGAAGAGTTTACTTTCTAGCTTTGTTAGTTGACAGTGAATCTCAAGTCCTATCTTTGTCAAAGCGGTACCTCCGGAAGATGAGTTGTTTGTTGCAGGGCATATGCAGCATGTAACAAACTCTTTTCTTGAAACGAATTTGCAAAAATTTGTATTCCAATTGGCAGACCAAAAGAGGATATTGAAAATGGAACAGAGATTGCAGGAATTCCAGTAAGGTTGGCCATGATTGTATTGATATCAAGTTGATACAATGTTAGTGGATCGTCTATTTTCTCGCCAATCTTGAAAGGTAGTATTGGCATTGTCGGTGCAACAAGAAAGTCTACTTTTTTGAATGTCTCATCAATCTGAGATTTCATCATTGCTCTCACCTTTTGTGCTTTCAAATAGTATTTGCCATAATATCCTGCAGACAGAACAAATGCCCCCAGTAACATTCTGCGGGTTACTTCATGTCCAAAGCTACTCCTTACTTTTGACACATACGCCTTGAATTCATAACCTTCAGTGCCAAGATCAAATCCGTATCTTAGGTTATCATATCTTGCAAGATTGCTACTTGCCTCTGCAGAGGCAATCGTATAATATGCAGCCACAGAGTGTTCTACAGAATCAAGTGATATTGGAATGCATTCGGCTCCAAGGTCTTGCAACTTTGAGATTGCATTGTTTGTTGCAGTGGACACTTCTTTGTCTACCCCATCTTCCATCATCTGTTGCACTAGACCGATTTTTTTTCCCTTTACTCCCGCATCCAAGTCTTTGACATAGTCTACATTGCCTTTTTCCACAGTTGTATCATCGTGGGAATCATGTCCTGCAATGACGTTCATAACAAGAGCAATGTCTTCTACCTTCCTTGCAATAGGACCAATCTGTTCTATGCTGTTAGCATAAGAAACAAGTCCGTATCTGCTTACAAGACCATAGGTCGGTTTCAACCCAACTACAGAACAAAAGCTTGCAGGACTTCTAACCGAACCGCCAGTATCAGAACCAAGCGATATCATACATTCAAGGGCACTTACTGATACACCACTTCCGCCAGATGATCCGCCAGGAACATATTCAACATTCCATGGATTTCTGCTAGGGCCAAAATAGCTAAATTCTGTAGTAGAACCCATTGCAAATTCGTCAAGGTTTACCTTACCTAGTACTATGACATCTTCGTGTTTGAGCCTAGATACGACAGTGGCATCATACGGTGCGACAAAGTTTTCTAGCATCTTTGATGCACAGGTGGTTCTAATTCCAGAGGTACAGATGTTGTCTTTTATTGATATTGGCATACCAAGAAACAACCCAACTCTTTCCTTTGCCTTTATCTTTTTGTCAATCGACCTTGCCTTGTTTAGAGCATTTTGTTCATCTACTGTAATGTATGCATGTACCTTGTCTTCAACAACATGAATACGATCTAGTGTCTTTGCAATAAACTCTTCAACAGAGATTTCTCCATTACGTACCAGTGACAAGTATTCGGTTGCAGATATTCCAATATCCATCTAGATCATCTTTGGAGCGCGGATAAAATTATTTTGATCTCTCTTTAATTTATTGATGAGTGACATGCCATCAACCAGAAATGGTTCATGTTTGTCTTCACGAAGGTCCTCATATGATATTTCTTTTCGCAGTGTTGTATCAGAATCATATTCCACTTTGTCTAGATTAGCGAAATAATTTAGAATCTGATCTACTTGAGAAATGTATTTTTCTGTATCTTGTAGATTAACTTTTACTAAATCTCCTAGATGTTCAATTTCTTTTCGGTCTACCATTTCAATCCACTACGGCGTGAGCCTGTCAACGTCTCTTGGATAAAATGTTGTGTCCCTTATGTTTTCTGTACCTGTGAGTGTCATCATTAATCTCTCCAGTCCTATTCCACATCCAGCATGTGGAGGAACACCGTAATCGAAGACTCTGAGATGATAATCAAATGGGTCAAGCTTGAACCCCTTGTTCTTCATCCTTTCTTCAAGTTCATCTCTTTTCTCAATTCTTGTACTTCCAGACGATAATTCTAAGTCGCCAAACATGAGATCAAATGACTCGGAAACTTTCGGGTCACTCTTTTTTGCCTTGACATAAAATGGCTTGGGAGCAAGTGGCCAGTCTTTGATAAAGTAGAATCCAGTGACGTTTATCTTTTTTAGTTGAGATGGATAAAGATCATCTCCCCATTCTATTTTTACTCCTGCATTTTTCATTTTATCGACTAGTTCAGAGTATAAATACTGAGGTATAGCACTAGGGGCCTCTGGTATCTGATACTCAAATCCTCGGAATGTTTTTGCATAATCTTTTACAGCCTTAATTGATTTTATAATGATGTTTTCAGTATGCGTCATTATATCATTGTAATCCACGAATGCCTCTTCAAGGTCTATTGAGATTGCCTCTGACAAGTGTCTGTTAGTTCTAGATGGCTCTGCTCTAAAGATTGGTGCAATCTCAAATACTTTTTCAAAGCTCAATGTTAATTGTTCTTTGTAAAGCTGTGGGCTCTGGGCAAGAAAGGCTTCCTTGTTGTAATAAAATATTGGAAAAAGTGCTGCCCCCCCTTCAGTAGCTGTGGCAATCATTTTTGGCGTATTTATTTCAAGAAATTTTTTTTCGTAGAGATATTCCCTTATGGATTTGAGAACAAGGTTCCTCATTTTGAACACATGTTGCAAAACACTTCGTCTCAAGTCTATTGCACGAATCTCAAGTCTTGTATCTATATTTGCGACAGTCTTTGTCTGCCAAGTAAATGGAGCAATCTTTTCAACATGGGAAAAGATCTTCATTTCAGAAGGAATTATTTCAGCTCCATGTGGTGCTTTGTTTGAAGGTTTTACTATTCCCCTGACTGCAATTGTTGACTGCTCTTTTATTTTCACAAGTGCGCCTCTTATCTCGTCGGGACACACGCCAGCCTTTGCCGTAATTTGCATCTCTCCTTCCTTATCATTTAGCATAACAAATATCAGGTTTCCATGGTCTCGTACACTTGAGACCCATCCCATAACTGTTACACCTTTTCCGTCAAGAGATGGATCAATATCATTAGAATAAGCAGTCCTTCTCCAATCTCCCA
>JASHNR010000018.1 GCA_030041535.1 Nitrosopumilaceae archaeon
AAATACTGTTCATTTCAAGTTTAATCCAGATCCAACTCTTGCTGTGATACTTGCAACTGTGGCGTTTCCATTTCTGAGCTCAATTATTTTAATATCAGTCTCTTCCATGTCACAGCGAAGATTTGGATATCTTTCGGCGCTGGGGGCAAGTTTTGTTGCTGTTGCAATACTGACTGCCATAATACCTGATGACAAGATAAGAATTTCAATTCCGTTTTACCTGATAAACTTGATACCAATAGTGGTTGCAGATATCATACTATCAGTCTCACAGAAAAAATCCCTGACATATGTAGCAGGTGCAATACTTGGCCTTGGCTTTTTCACGCTATACTTTCCATTGATTACACATGTATACAACGAAATACTGACAACCGCCCCTGTCTGGCCAAGTGCAATAATTGATACGTACTTTGCAGACTTGGCCAAGTTCTATCCAATTGTTTTCCTACCTGCCATCGTAATTGGAATTCTTGGAACAATTGCAAGTAAGAAACTGATTAGATAATTCTTCTAATTGGTCTAAAATTATTTTACACGGACAGCTAATCTTACAGGATTCTACAAGCATGGTCACAGATAGATAATCTAAGCAAATCATTTCAGCCAGATAACACATTCCTAGCTTTTACTTGTTGTGTCTCGTTGCCTATATTTGGCCCATGCGTTATTGATAGTGAAGACTAGCTGCTTACCCAGAATTTTTTCCATCTCTGTCGGTATGAGAAACTTTCTATCAGCTGAGAAATATCGGTAAAATTTCTCATTGTCAAGTTCCTTGTCGTCAAGCACATTTCTTGCGACAAAATCTCCACAAAATGTAGCCCATGGCAGCCCAACGCATCCCAGCACAAAATGTGTCCACGGTCTAGCAGGATCTCTCAGTACAGTTGGAATAAGATCACTTGTCATGTCTATGCGACCCTGCCAATACTGAATGAATCTCAAATTCCTAATTGATGGAATCTTTTCCTTCAAATTGTGTATCACTCGATTTATGACTCGAGGAGTTGTGGTGTCATTTTTTGCATATGTCGTTATCGTATTACCTCCCCCAACTAGTAATCGCTTGGTGCCAGTTAGCCGAAAATAGGTATAGATAAGATCAGAATCCCAGCATTGTAATGGGCCTTGGGGAAAAAGATTTGCAATATCATTGTCTCCTAACGGTTCGCTTATAGAGAGAAAAGTCTGTGCATGATACACGTCTTCAGAGTATTTTGTTATCTCTTTTTTTGGCTTGTCAATACAAAAGATGATCTGGTCTGCAGTGACAGATCCAAGATGAGTGCGTACCGTATGATCGTCATAAGAGAGTACTTCAGAGGATTCGTAGATCTCTACGCCTTTGTCTAAGAGAACCTCCTTTATTCCCTGTGCATAAAGAAGGGGGTTTACTCCGTATGTTCCAGTGTATCGAATTGCCCCAGAGTATGCTCTTGAACCAAGAACAGAAGGCACCTCTGATTCTGTATATAATGTGCTAGAGTATCCAAGCTTCTTGCGTGCCTCTACCTCTTCTTGGACGTCTTTCCATCCACTTGCACCTTTTCCTATGAAAAGACAGTCCTGCACCTGTAGATCGCATTCTATTTTTTGCTCTTTGATATTTGATACCATTATTTCTACTCCTTTTGCAGCAACTTCCCACAAGTCCTTTGCACCTGTGGTACCGTACTTGCGCAACAGCTGGGATAGTTCAAGCTCACTATCTGGAGTCAGAAAACCAGCACTCTTGCCTGTTGAACTTCCGCCACAGATGTTCTTGTCAATTAAGGTGACCTTTCTTCCAGAACTTGCAAGCTTGAGCGCAGCTGCAAGACCTGATGCACCGGCACCTACAACCAAGACATCTGTCATAATGTCTCCTTTTAGTGGAGATCTTATAGGTTTCTTTACTCCCATAAGAGTAGTAAACCACCAATCTTGCAATATCATAAATTCTCAGGTGTCATACGCTAAACAGCGACCACTATTTTTGTGTCGTGTTAATTCTCATTTTTGCTAGATTAACGAATTCAAATGGTTGCAATATATTGCTTGAATCATCTCCAATTTTAAAATATATTTTGTACTACATTTGATCTTTAAATTCAGAATCATTCTAATTTTGTAAAACTATGAGAATCAAAATATGATTTAATTATTAGAACAAACTTCGTGTTCCTGTTTCATGTGATCTCTAAAAAAATCGTCAAATATCAAAATAAAAACTTGAACCAATCTACTCAACAGATATTTACAATGCCAAGAGGACATGTGAAATCCTAATGGAAAAAATAAATAATTGGACTCTGGTATTTGCAGCACTTGCCATACTGTTAGCTGTAACATACGAAGGAGGCGCAACACACGATCCAGAGCTATTCATTTCTTCTCTAACAGTTTTGGTTTTGGCATTATGGTTTATGTTTATCGGAGCATGCGTGATGGGAGTGAGTCGAATTTTAGTGTGAATGTAACGGTTTGAGTTAACAATATCAGTCCGAGTTTACATTACAAAATCACAAATAAGAAAACAAACGTGTTAAGGAAGTGATTTGTAATCAAAAAAGGAAAAATTAATGGCGGTGTCTTCTTGTTGTAAAGATTCCAACGCCTGCCAGCAACCCAGCAACGCCCAGCCCAACTCCCCATGTTATGCCTTGAAGTGGCCCAGTAGGATTGTCGGCATTTGTATATGTTATTGCAAAGGCACTTGGTGCTACAGACGCAATGGCAAATAAGACAAGCACACCAACAAAAAGACTAGTGTTTATCTTTGTCATGGTACAATTACGTCATGATTTCATTTAAAAAATCTGGTTACACTGCAATAGGATGTGTTGCATCACTAGTAGATAGATACAAGAAAAAATCGGAATGGGAATCTAGTGAAGTGTATAGTCTAACCTTCCAAGTCAGGCCTACCTGGAAGGCTGGCATAAAGTTTAGATCTCCATAATAGAGATGACCTGTAATGTTAATGGTGCTTGAAAATATTTAAAATCATACATTATTCATCAAGGTTACTAGTTAAAATTGTAAATTAACAAAGCATTTGAGTTACAAGCAGTACATATGAAAAATATGTGGTAATGTGGGAGTGATTTATTTGATATCTTGACACATTTAAGATAGCATGAGGTTTAAAGCTCAATCCGCAATTTCTATCGTATCCATAATTGTATTGTCTGGCACAGCTTTTGTGATTCCTAACGCATTTGCAACTACTTGGTATCCTGGAGAGGGACTAAAACAGGGAGATTATTATCAATACAAGGTCTGCACGGCGGACTGGCACAACTGCGAGCCAATAGAGATAAATTTTTGGGTAGAGAACCAGACAAGTTCGGGGTCTAACTTGGTTATGGTTGTGATTGATGGGGCCATAGTGCAGAAAGGCATAGTAACAATAGGGACAAACTCTCCTGATCCAACATATGCTGACCCTAATCTGGAAAACTATGCAGGCATATTCAAAAACTCCCTTGCGTGGCTTGATGCCTTTTCTACAAAGATAACTGCCAAGGATTTAGGATCTCCAGCATGGGGTAATACCGGAATATTTGGCGAAACAACAGTAGGATCTTTGGGACAGCAACAGGTAATAGAGCCAGCCGGTTCGTTCAATGCCTGGACTATTGGTTGGCACGATAGCGGAGCTAACAGCAATGTTTGGGTATATCCCAGCCTTGCATTTCCGGTCAAGGCAAGAGTGTACGCCATTGTAACAAGCGGAATGCCGCCTCTTAGCTACAGTGTTGATTTACTTGCGTATGGAAACAGTAACACGCCCCCATCATTTCTAAATGTTCAATCAACTAGTGCAGCTGGAGGAAACATAAACTGCCCTGCGCCAGACTTGCAGCAAGATTCTGTTCATGGAACAAACAGCACTAGTTCTGGCTCAGCTGCCATAGAGTATCTCTACAGCCCGTCAGTTCCACATCAAGGGTGCCCAATGGAATGGAGAGTCTGGTTTGAAGAGCCATATGACGCAACTCAAAAATTCTCCAACGCACACTATGACATATTTACTGTCGATGATCAAGGTCAAAGGACAAGCTCGTACGCACAAAGCCTTGGAAGAGTAGACATGTTTGCACCAGTTGGATCTGATGACATAACCTTCATAGATAATCAACCCCCGCCCGTCACTCATTTTGTTATATATTTTGCCGGAACTGGTCCTGAATCGGGAGTGGCAGATGTAAGTGCGGCAGGGCTGATACAGGTTGATGTCAATACATTACCACCCTTTGGAGGGTCTAGCTCCGCCAATTCTTCTGGCACTACAGCTAGCATAACACTACCCAGTATGGCCATGAACACTACTAGTTCCACCAACACAACCCCGACTACTGTAATTCCAGCATGGATCAAAAACAATGCAAAATGGTGGTCGCAGGGACAGCTTGGAGATGACCAGTTTGTTCAGGGTCTTCAGTATATGATACAACAGGGAATAATACAGATACCAACACAGTCGGGCAGCGCAAACACAACATCTGGAACTCAACAGATTCCAGCTTGGGTAAAAACGAATGCTGGTTGGTGGGCCAGCGGACAGCTTGGAGATGACCAGTTTGTTCAGGGTCTTCAGTATATGATAACAAACGGCATAATCAAGATCAATTCTTAATCTTTACCGGCGCCAAGGTCTTGTTACGTCTTTGGTTGCTGACGTTCAGAAATCCCAATTAATCAACCGACAAGGTCACAATATAGTGATTACTATACACTCAAGAACCAAGATCACTGTTTAAACTGCGGAGCCACGCGACCTATACCGTACAATAATTATGATGTTAGGGCCCCATGGACGATATCTACCTCCCCTTTCATCCATGGGTGTACTTCGCAGTAATATGGAATTCCAGCCTCTTGAGTAAACAAGAAGGCATACTGTTTTCCGGGCTGTATTGCATCAGAACCAGTCCCCACTGTAAGCATCTTGTATGCCTTGTCAGGGGTAACATAATGTGCAGAAGTATCATGGTTTGTCCATACGACTAGATTGTCTACGCCAAGTTGCGCCTCAATCTTCTTTGGAACAAAGTTTTGTTGCTGGTCCTGGTTTACAGAGCCCTCAACAATTGCAATCTGGACAGTCTGTCCTGGCTTTAGAATCTTCTCTGGTATGATTGGTTTTGCGTTGTATTCTGGTATATAGTACAGTTGATAGTATCCTATCCCAATGCAGATCCAACAATAATTGCAAGCAGTCCGATTCCATATGCATGACTTGTAGTTGCATTCATTTTAGATTCAAGATGTGCCAAATTTTTATAAAAAAACCAGATTAACAATGTTTGATGATAATTTTAGAGATGTCAACAAACCATTTTGTATCTACGTCATAAATGCTCTTTCACCTTCAAAGATCGCGGTGAATTATCTTGTTCATTTTCCTTGTCTGAAAACCCAATGAAAATGCAGCCTACAACCACAACAGCTGCAATCACTCCTCCGACGGCACCAACTGATATGGAGTGATTTGTCATCTCTCTGAATACGAGAAAAAGAAAACCTGCAGCGGTTATTGCAATTCCTATATAGTATACGGTTTTATTCACATGATATCACGATAATAATATGCATGATAACTATTAAGACTGGAGTAACTAAATTAAATTAGAACTTTATACTTTCATACTAAAAAAATGAAATCCTAAGTGAAGATCCTAAAAATATGATCGATAGTAAAATTAACGAAATTGTCAATCACGGATGTATATGACCAAATGTCTTGTCAGTTTTAATGCAAGATGAAGTGTCGACCGGATGATTGTGTTTGTTTTTCACTATCTAAGCATATTCCATATTTTTTCATATGTTATGTACATGGTTGAAGTTGACACAATGACGCATCATGAGTTTTCTTCAAAAATAAATTTTGAGTAACAAGGTTAACCATTTTGTATATAGATTGAAGCCCAAATCTGGTCATGAATACAGCAATCCAATCATTGTTTACAGGAGGAAAATTCTATGCAATCATTGCAGTGGTTTGTGTATCCTCAGTAGTTGGAATCGCGCTAGACCTTGAGTCCAGTGTGCACTTTGCAACGCCAGGATATATTCCACCTGGTGTGACGGCGCCTGTAAAAGGACCCTGCTTGAGTTTTGAATACAATTGCCATTACACAGTAAAGCATCCAAGCTCCTACTATACCAGCGGTGCTTATCTTGACCAGCCTGTCCCCTAATTGCACTCCAAGTCTTGGCGATAAAGAGGAAATGATCAATACGACTGAAACACACAAGCAACAAGAAGGTGTGACAAGACGAGACTTTCTCAAACTGCTTGCAGCTGGAAGCGTTGCACTAACGTTTGCGCCGCTTGTTCCGTGGGGAAAGTTCATGCCAAACCCCTCAAACATAATACCGTCCAGAGTTCAGGTAACCTTACCTGATGGAACAGTGGCAAATGTCAAGACGTTTCCAAAGAATAGTTCTGAAGTCATAACTTATCCATCAAGTGGAGATCCAGTTCTCGACCAGGAGGCATTTAAAAAATGGCAGTTTGTACGGTTGCCCGAGGAACTAGGCGGAGGAGTAGATGACATTAACGCTTTTCGCGTTTATAGCATGGTCTGTTTGCATCTTTGGTGTCTATGGAAATGCTGGCCACAGACGGGAAGAAAAAGAGGTGAGTGTCCCTGCCATGGCAGCATGTACAACATGCTAAACGGAAAGGCGTTTGCAGGTCCTGCCTCTCTCCAGGCTCCACCTTCAAACGTATTACCTGAGCTTTGGCTTGAGACAGACGATGATGGAAATTTGTGGATAAAGCCAGCAGTCTGGGACGTAAACGAAAATGGAATTGTGGGATATGGCAGGTTCCCTAAAACGTAGGGAGAGACTGTTTTCGTGGAATTTTGACAAAAAGATCCGTAGTAGCGTAATGCTTCTTGCCACAAAGTCATGGAGTCTACATACATTCTCAAAAAAGATACATTCTAAAACTGTGTAGTATTAACAAACGATGTTTCAAGAATTAATGGAGGTCTTTTTCAATGGCTGATAAATTGTTGCATGTATGTTAGTCATCATTTTTGATATAAATCTCGGATCTTTGAGAAAATATACGGAGTGAATACCCCCGCCCTTTTCACAATTCCTTCTTCCACCAGTCTTGAGAGGCCAAAGGATATTGATGCAGGACACTTATTGATCTTTTTTGTAAGAGCATTGAAAGTCAGGTACTGGTTCTCAAGTAGTCTTGAAACAATCTCGTATGATGTTTTGTTTCTGAGATGAACTGCAAGTCTCATCTCTTCTTCATAGACATCTAGAATAAAATACCAAGTTTTTCGTTTGCTTCGCTTTACTTGCACCAAACCCTCCTTTTGCAATCATATTTATCTTCTAGACCAGTTTCTCAGATATCTAGTAAATTGCATTGTTGTTAATTGCAAAATTTTTTTTTGATAATGAGAATCATTTGATATTTTAAATTGAATGCAGAGTATTGAATATTGGAGAAACGGGAGGTAGATGTATCGTTTATTCATCAAATCTATTCTGCCGGCCCTTCTCCTGAACTTTGTTTCATTCGAGTTCAATTCACGTTGAATCATTTCTTTTAATGACATGGTATTATTTTGACTCATCATGCATAAAAATCAAAATACTATCAATCTTCTTTTTGTGATTGCTCTAGTACAAACATTAAACAAACAGGAATTGTCTCATTATCATTTGCATTTTAATTATTATACTAATACATGATTAAATATTTTTTGTAATTATATGATTTGAGTTGCAATCATCAGTTAGGAATTGCAATTGGTTGTTGGCAGTTGTTGTAAATATTTTATCTCTACGGAGTTTTGGTCTGGCTAAGACCTGTCACATTCAAAATGAATGTACAGTAAACTCCGCAGATTATTTTTGTTGTGTCATGAAAATATTTAATGATTGATCATCAGGTTTTAAATAAAATCTTGACACATGTGAAATCAAATGGTCTGGATTAGACGATGTACTCACTACTTATTCATAGTAGTGGTAGCAGTAAACTCGACCTTGTTGACAATCAACACTGGAGACTATGAGTTCTACACCGACTGGGCATGGACATCGTTTGTCATATTTACCATAGGACAATCGATGATGCTCATAGTGGGCGCGTCATATTATCTTACGTTCACTGGTGTACCAGGAACGGCAACCTACTATGCGCTGATAATGACAGTGTATACATGGATTGCAAAAGGTGCGTGGTTCTCGTTAGGATATCCGTACAGCTTCATCGTTCCACCAATATGGATACCATCGGCAATACTGATGGATCTGGCGTATTGGGCAACCAAGAGAAACAAGCACATGCTTATCTTGGTTGGAGGTGTGCTGGCTGGAATGTCAATGTCGATGTTTAACATGGTTAATCTATTGACAATAGATGATCCATTAGAGACTGCATTCAAGTATCCAAGGACTACATTGCCTCCATACATGACTCCTATAGAACCCCAAGTAGGCAAGTTCTATGATAGTCCTGTAGCGTTAGGTGCAGGTGCCGCCGCCGTTTTGGCCCCAACAATGGCGGCATTGGGATGCAAATTAACAACCTGGACTTACAGATGGATGGCAGCTTGGTCTAAATGGGACTAGCCTCCTTTCTTCCTTTTTCTCAAACATCATCGTCTTTTAATATTTAAAACAAAAATCCCATACAATCTTAAAAAAATCCTTTTAGAAGCTGTCAAGTAGTATCGTATCTGGAATTAGTTTCTCTTTCTTTTTACAATCTTTGAAAATTTTAAGATGGTATCTCAAAATGGCATACATGAAAGATTTTCTACCGGTATGCACAACATATGTCCAAGATACATCATGCTTGCAAGCACTAAAACAGTGGATGCGCCCATTGAAACATACCACCATCTGAATTTCATACATGACATGTATGGTCAAATTACAATATAAAACTACAACTAATACTCAGCGAACTAAAAATCAGATTGAATATCTTGCAATTATTCCATATGATGATCTATGTGATTAAGCTTTAAATCATTGGAACAATAATGAAGATATGACAGATGCATCATGCGGATGTGAAGCGACATCAGGCACTGATAGTCTATGCGATTGTGAGATGCAAGGAGAGTGCCTTTGTAATGTTTCTTGTATGTGCAAATCCAAAGTTTGCAAGGCTCAGACAAAAAATTCAGGTAAATGTTTTACTGTATGAGCCCAAGAAATTTCTGGTTCTTCTCCAAGCTTGAAAAATTTTTTACATGAGTGTATGATTGAGATAGAAAAAATAAAAAATCCAGATTTTTATATGATCTTGATTCATTGAACTCTATATACAGAAATTGCAATATCAGTTTCTGAGTTAGCCTTGAGGTATTGTCGCATAATTTGAATTAATGATTGGTCCAATATTTGATAAAAACATAATAAGACTATGATCAATTATGGTTATTTTTCCGTCCCTTTTTGAATATAAGATAACCAAATATTCCGCATCCTACACCAAGTGGAGCAACATATTCTAAAAATGATACTACACTTGATAGTATTTCCAATATGTCATATCTGGGTGACCAGACAAATAGATTGAAAGGCGCTACCGTAATGTATCTTGTTGTATCTACTCTTAATGCGACCAGATAGTGCCCGCCTTTTGGAAATTTATAAACAAACGAAAAATCTCCGCCACTTATCTTGTTTTTAAAGCTGTAAATTGGAATGTGTTGATTTGGATCTGTCGATGTAATAGTGACCATTGCAAGAAAATTTCTTATATGACTGCCAGTAAGATTCTGTACACTAAATGCTAACGTAACGTTCTTTCCGGTTTGTACAGTGATCGGAGTTTGGCCAAACTCCATCTTGATACCGTGCATATCGTTTTGTACCTCTTGGAAGTTCAATCCATGAAGATGAGCAGATGCATGTTTTACCCCAAACGGTCCAGTTGCTATTGCCATTGCAACTAGCAAAATAATGATCAACCACGGCTTCATAGTTTGCAAACCTCAAGTACATTTGACTAGTTTTAGGACATGCATGAAAAACCTGTTATTTTTAAAGATCAATCTTTGCTAACATGCTCTTCATCCTATCTCTAGCTATCCATATTACAGACACCATGATTACGCCTACAAACGCATCTTCCAATATTGGAAACATCTCTCTCTCATTATCTGACATGTTTGGAGGAGGTTGTACTATAACGACTGGCCCTGCCGGATGTGGATTTTGGTAAACAGTGGTGGAATATGACACAGACAAGTTGTTATCTGCTATTTTTTCAAGGCTTATGGTTACAGGCCCTGGATTGTCAAAAGCAAAATATTTGTAATCGCCACTTTCCAGAGTTGTTCCTGGAATTCTTACAAGCTCCTTACCGCCTTGTGATATAACAAATTGGTAATCTACGTTTGGTACGATGATACCCGTTTCATGATCATAGAATTGAAAAATGAATATGATTTTTTCATCAGTTAAGATATTATGCGGTTCCCATGTCAGGTCCGCTTCATACTTACCGTCTTGTGTATATGCTATTTCAGGAAATGTCAGATTCTTAGAGCTTGCATCAACTGTATTTGTTTGCACGGAATATAATTGGCCATATGCCATGGGTTCAAAAAGAACTGCGAGTACAGCAATGACCAGTAAGCATCTCATGCCTTTCATAACTGTTTTAATCCGGACTTGAAAAAGTCACTGAGAATTTCATGTCGAATCAATTATCCACTACCGCCATAACAACCGCCCAGCCATGCACACCGCCGTAAAAATTGCACACATCTTTACTTTTGCTGAATATTTCAGATTCCATGTGCGGTATACATCATCATACCATATTAGTGAGACATAACTTTGTTAATCAAAATATAATTTCTGTTTATTGCATACTCACATACTGCAGTATGACAAAATATCTCTGAATAGAGTTATGTTATTTTATAGCCATGCCATTTCAATGCATAAAGTACGCTTTTGAGTTTGTGTCAAATATTCCGCTAACATTCTACGATCTGTTCGCAAATTCAATGAAATTGAATTGTATGTCTAAGTAGGTCGCGCCGCTCCACAGTTTGAGCAGTGGTTTTGACTTGTGAGCGTATAGTATCCGCATTTGAAGCATAGCCAATCTTTTTCTTCTTTTTCCATCACAACAATAGTATTTGATTTTACAGCTCCATCAAACTTGTCAGCCCACTGTTGTCTTTGCTCGTATTGCACAGGACCCCATGGCGCATCAGGTTTTCTATTCTTATCACTTTTCAGCTTTTTATTGCTCCAGATGAATACGAATACTGCAATACCGCCTCCAAATGCTGCCATACCATACATGACCATACCTGATATGCCTCCCGCTGTTGTATTGGATACATTAGCAGCTGCGGTAGGAGTGGTGGTAAAAGCAGGTGCACCTCCCACATTATACGCCTGCGCCTGACCCTCTACATCAAATGTCCCAGAAGCTGGTTGCTCTATAGTACGAAGGTGATAGACGGCGTCGCTAGTAAAGTCTGCATCCTCCTGTTTAGCATTCATCACTCCCGCTTGTATCGTACTGACTCCTGATGAAAAAGTAGTTACTGCAATCTTTGTTCCGGTGTATTGTAATGTGGTTGCCCCGCTAACAATATAAGATGGATCAAATAAATGGTCCCAGCTGCTCAATGGCTGCTGTTTGAAAAGTGTGCTTGCATCAAGAAGATTTTCTTCAAGTAACTTCTCCGCATTGCTTCCCTTTATGGCACCATATACAACAGGTAATTCTTTTTGAATAAAACTAATTGGGTAGTTGATCTCCAAGTTGCCATAAGTTGGAGTAGATAGAGTAACGTCTTGATTTATGTCAAAACCTGCCCAGGAGGCATCAAGAATGAATGGAGTGCCCCCTCCTCCAATACCTGCATTTACCGTATTGGTGCCTTGATACATGACATATCCAATTATTGTTGGAATCACCTGAACCAGATAAGTAATTGAGGCCTCGTCTGAACCTCCGTTAATCTGTACGATATAATTGACTTTGAGATTTGTTACTGTAGCAGAACTCTTTTGAGCTTTTATGGCATTATCTAGAATCTGCATAAAGTTAGCAGTACTTGGATTATCCGAAGAGTCTGTGCTAAATGATATTGTCGTATTCTTGCCATTTAGTGCACTCTCTAATTTGCCGCCGTTCTTGTAATCTATGAATATTATCTTTGTGAATTTGAAATTCGGAGTGATGGCATTGCCAGATATTGGCAAATACGCAGTAAGATCAGTAGTGGCCCAAACGGGCAAAATCATTCCAGATATCAACATGCTGCTTATTGCGCAAACAAAGAGAAATTTGCTCATATTATACATGGATGTAAGGTTTGTATTATATTATGACTATCCAATCTTAGATGTGCAATCTTGATTTATGTTTCACAAAACTGGCTGCCGTTTCATGTCGAGTGTTTTTAAGAAATGGTGTATCATACTGAAATGAACTACAATCTTCCTTCCATGGCTGAACACGTAGGAAGTGAAAATATAGTTCTAGTCACCGTGTTCAGCATTTCGTGATTTAGTAAACGTAGTATCTCTATTCTGTTTCTACAACAGCAATACATTACAATCATTTGCATTCATTAATTTAGTAAAAATGAGAATTATCGTTACATGTTATTAGATAGATACCACAAAAATGTTATAGGCTTGAGGTTTGGATTCTGGAAAAAACAGATATCAGACAAAAAAGACAGAAAGAGAATAGAATTAGGTTCTGGAGAGAATCAGAAAAAGGAATCTATATCACATGGACTGGAATCAGAAGAGACAAAAGTACTTGATGTGCAACCCCCACAAGACGAGAAATCGTTATTGATCAAACTTGAAGAAAATCAAAAGTATGTGGTGATAGGATTGACAAGGGCAGGCGGAACGCTCATGCTCAAGGCAGGACAGTCAGTCAAGTTGTTGGAGGAAGTAAGAAACGATATTGCCACCACCATCGAGGAAAATAGGAAACTAAAACAATTGCTGCAAAACAAGGGCTGGACAGAAAGTGACGAATATCTACTTGCAGTCGGAAACTTTCATTACTTTAGAGGCGTGCCACACAACTCACTTGAATTTTATGATCACATATTAGAGAGAAATCCAGACAAGATCTCCGCATTAAACAATAAAGGTGTGATACTTGATAACTTGAGTATGAATACAACAGCACTTGAATGCTATGATAAAGCCTTGAAAATGCATTCGGAAAATGCACACATTTGGTTCAATAGGGGAATGTCGCTTTACAAGGAGGGTAGATACGACGAGGCATTGGAATCGTTTGGCATGACGCTCAGGATAGAACCACTATATTCCAGCGCTGTTGCTTTTAAAGCTCATGCCCTCTCAAGGTTAGGTAGAAAGAATGAAGCATTCGAGTTTTACAACAGGGCTCTACTTTCAGATCCTGACAATGCTGAACTGTTATACAACAAAGCGCGCGTCTGTTCGTTAAAGGGTATGAATCAAGAGGCGCTTGCTACACTTGAGAAAGCAATAGGAATTGATCCGAGGTTGAAGGTAATGGCTACACAGGATAAATCTTTTGCAAGCTTGGAAAAGAACCAGAAATTTCTTGGGCTCATACAGTAAAACATTTACCTGAAATTTTTTGTCTGAGTCTTGCAAACTTTGGATTTGCACATACAAGAAACATTGCAAATACACTCTCCCTGCATCTCACAATCGCATAGACTATCAGTGCCTGATGTCGCTTCACATCCGCATGATGTATCTGTCATATCTTCATTATTGTTCCAAATGATTTAAACCTTAATCACATCGCATGATCTGAATTAATTTCTATTAGTGGATGTGAATTGACCTTCAGATCATAGTAATACATCGGTATGTTACAAGGAAAAAATTTCACATAAATGTCTGCAAGACCATAATACTTTAATTTATCAAGTTATTGAAGTAGCTACAAAATTCTTTTTCCAAATTTTTTATTTCGAAAAATTCCGGTTGGGTTGATCTAACCACACATATAACATACCACGCGCAAACTCAATCGGTAAACTCTACAATTTTTCTTTTTTATAAATTAGATCCAAAAAATTAAACTCGGGGATTAATGCATTAAAAAAATATGAAACCATTTTGCCCAAAAAGAAATTCTCATCTAGTTATCGTATCTGATTACGATGACACACACTGATAAATCAACAAGACTGCACAAAGGTGTTATTGATGCCATAGAACAGATTAAGATGGAGTTTGATACAAAATTCATCATAGCCTCAGGCAGGAACATGGATTTCTTCCTTGAAAAGGTAACCGATGACAGAATCTATGATTTGGTTGATGCGTTTGTGGCAGAAAATGGTGCAGTAATACACCTTTCTGAATCTTCACTCGCTATGATATATGGTAAAAAAATTCAAACAAGATCAAAGATGTGTTTGGCGACTCAATTCCTCAAGATCAGAAGGGAGAAGTGGTGACATCCACTAAAAAGATCTTCAAGGATGAGGTAGAGAAGACCATACTAAAGAATAACCTTCCGGCAGAGATCCAGTACAATAAAGATTCTTAGATGGTTCTGCCCCTAGGAATTACGAAAGCAACTGCAGTGATGAGAATCATTGGCAAATTAGATAGCAATACTAAAATTATATGCACGGGAGATGCAGAAAACGATCTACCACTTTTTGAGATTGTGGATCTTAGCGTCACACCCTCAAATTCTGTGCCTGAAGTAAAAAAAAGAGATGATATCACAAGCAATGGTTATGATGGGACTGCAATAGAACGTTTTCTCAAAGGATTTACAAGTCGGTAGAAAGAGGCGGTGAGTAATATATCATGGAAAGGAAGATCTGCGTCAATACACAAACTCCTCTAGTTAGATTCAAAATAACTCAAGATGAGATAGTGAAAAGAATAGGTCAGTTCAATGAACCGTTGGATCTAAAAAGATTGCATGAAGGACATGAGTATCAATTCACGCCAGGCGGCGTGACTAGAATGGTTTTTCCACTTGTTAGGAATATGTTAGCTAACAATAATCATAAGTGATGTCCATTGGGTATCCCTTAATCGTATAGGATCACCCCTTACCGTGATAGAAGGTGTCACGTTACACCATGTAATTCTCAATGAAGTAAAGATGGAAGGGTATGGTGATACCAAAGAAGCAATATACAATACATTCTTGGGCATTGAACAAAATGAGTCATCAGAGGAAGTAATGTGGAAGGATGAGTTTTTAGATTATATATACTACAACAGGCTTTCTGCAGAAGAGATACAGAAAATGGCAAGAATTTCTTCAATCTCTAATTTCAAGTGCAATTACAAATCTTGTGGAAGATGAGATATCAAAAGTAGACGTATCAAATCATCAAACAGAGATCAAAATTAGATATACAAGTACAATTACACCAAAGACAACAAGACCAATGCTTGCCAGATACATGATGGAATGGCTTGGCACATAAGACCCAGCTTCTATTGCTCTCTGAGCTTTGACATAATTTATCAGCGCATAAACTATCAATAAAATACCAAGGCCTATCATGCTCATGCCAAGAATAGTTGATGAGTGTTGGGTAGGAAGGTTTTGTGAGATTGGCTGATTTTTTGTTATGATGCTAAACTCTTTGAGAAAGAGGCTGAATCTTGCAACTATGAAACCCAAACCCATGAGGGCAATACAAGTACGTAGCCATGCAAGAAAGGTACGTTCGTTGGCAAGATGTTGGGTTGAGCGGTCAGGTTTTTTATCTTCTGCAGACAATCATCTAAAACTAATATCATATGCATATAAGGTTCTGGTTTCAATTTTACTAACGATGTCATACATCCTAAGGCATCTCTGATTCTGTCATCATCTGTGTACTCATGAGCTTTCATAATGTGATTTTTTATTTATTTTCAATCTAATGTTTTCAATGATTGGCTCTAACAATATTATTCCAATAACAACAGACGTGAGCACGGCCGATCCTATTCCTATATAAACAAAGACACTGACTACAGATTCACCCATTGCCTGGCCAAACATATTTCTCTAAATTTAATTTTGATTCATTTTTTTTATATCTAGATTAACAATGTTCGTCATCTTCTAAATATCAAGTCTAACACTTAGGTTTGAAGACGAAATTGTTTGAAAAACATCCTGTTACATCCGTTCATTGTAGGGAGTTCTGTCAATGAAAAGAAAAATGACGACTATTCAGGAAAAGTGTCCAAGATGTGGAGCAGGCTCTATAATCCATGATGTATCAGCTGGTGAGATGACTTGCAATAACTGCGGTTTTGTGGTTTCTGAAAGAATTGAGGATCATAGGCAGGAACGAAGATCGTTTGTAGATCAAGAAGAAAAAAATAACCGAAGTTGGAAATCCTACCTCTCTTGTCATGTTTGACATGGGCCTCTCGACCGTAATAGGACAAAAGGATAGAGATGCATTTGGAAAGCCACTTTCTCCATACATGAGAGAAACGGTAGAGCGCCTGCGAACATGGGACAGCAGAAGTCGCACCGATATCTCTGGCAATACATTGAAAAGAGCACTAGATTTTCTTAGTAAATTAAAAGATAATCTTGCCCTATCGGACAGTCTGCTTGAAGAAGCTGCATATATCTGCAGAAAATCAAAGGAGACTGATCTTCTCAGAGGAAGAACATTAAATGGAATGGTAGCAAGCTCGCTTTATGCTGTTTGCAGAAAAAACGAGGTCCCAAGAACAATTCACGAGGTAGCAAAGGCTGCTAACATTTCCAAAAACGAACTTGCGAGATCCTACAGGGTGATTATAAAAGAATTTGACTTGAAGATGCCTGTGGTAGATCCCATAAAATATGTCTCAAGAATCGCAAGCATGGCAGGACTAGGTGAGAAGGTAAAGAGAACAGCATTGCAGATAATAGATGAGGCAACCGAAAAGGGAATTCTTGCAGGAAGAGACCCCAGGGGGGTTGCTGCTTCCGCCCTCTATTGGTCATGCGTCATAAATTGCGAGAACAAATCACAAACTGATATTTCAAGAGCCTGCGGTGTGCATACTATTACAATAAGAATTGGATACCGTTGGCTTGTGAAATTCTTGAAATTTAGAAGACAATGATAGTACTATGCGCCTCAAGTCAGAACAGAAAATGTGGATAATAATAGGAATCTGTCTGCTACCTGTGAGCGGGCTTATGTTATACGAAGATGGCTACGCAACAAATCCTCCCCATATGTGGTCTTACACGGCTCTTTTTTATGTAGGATTTGGAATTCTAGTTATCTCCATGTGTGTTATCGGTGTTACAGGGACTAAAATTTGGTACAAAAGATCGTAATTAATTGCCTAACTAGAAAGACCAATCCTGACATCTACTACCTTGCATCCCTTACCCACCTCAAAAACTACGATAGGATTCAAATCAAGTTCCTTTATTTGAGGAAAGTCTACAACAAGCTGCGATATTCTCTGTATGCATTCTGCCAATTTTTTAATATCAGACGGTTTTTCACCACGTACACCATGGAGAATCTGACTTGTCCTAATTGAGGATATCATGTCAGAAGATTCCAAATCTGTGATTGGTGCAACTTTGAACACCACATCTTTTAGGAACTGGACATAAATGCCGCCCATCCCAAACATCACTACAGGACCAAATCCAGGCTCTTGCTTTGAACCAATTATTGTCTCCTTGCCGCCAGTTACCATTTCCTGCACAACAACCCTTGATCTCAGCGTTTGGGTTGTATTGCTTGGCATTTTTTATTATCTGCACAAAGGCATCCCTTGCTTCTTTCTCGGTTTTGATATTTACCCTTACTCCACCTGCATCAGATTTGTGCAATATTTGAGGCGATGATATTTTCATCGCTACTGGAACCCCCACATCTTTTGCCATTATTGCAGCCTCATCTTCGGTCTTGGCAATTTTGTCTATTGGAACTGGAATACCATAAGCCTTCAAAACTTTCATCCCTTCCTCTTGAAGTAGGACAGACTTTCCCTCGGCTTTTGCCCTTCTTAGCAACTCCTCAACCTCATCTTTGTTCACGTCGAATTTTGTAATACTTCCTCAGGGAGTTTCACCCATTCTGCAAATTGCAACATGGCCTTGAGTGATCTTATTGCTTCCTCGGTATAATTGTAGTATAGTACGCTTCCCTCTGCTAGAATCTCTTTATTTCTGATGCCTTCGTCTTGACCCATCAGACTTGTAAGCACTGTCTTGCCATATTTTTGACATTGCAGCAATTACCTCGGCAAGTCAGACCACGAACGCTTCAAAAATGTACTCGATATTGTTCTTGCCCATCCAAACGTGGGGTCTGTGGTAACAATGTATACGCCTACTGTGGTCCTTGATTACAACTGCATCTCCCACTATATCTACAGTATTTCTTGCCATTGACAAAAGATTATTGTTTTTGTTCAAACTGAGAATGGAGTCATATAATGGTTCAAGGAATACATAGTACGACATTAGATCACGCTTATGCTCAAACGCTAACTTCTTTTAACAATTCTGATAATTCCTAGAGTCAATAACGAAGATTGAAAATGACCATATCAAAAATAATTCAAAACTTTCCAGTCAGAGTTATGTCAATACTTGTCCTTGCTGTCCAATTACCATTTTTTAGAGCAGTTTTTAATCTGCCTGTTTGAGCTTCTCAGAAGAGCTAGGTCTTATCTTAATTGGTTTAGCTAAAACTATGGCAGTGAAGGAACACTATGTTATAGTTGATGGCAACAAGATAAGATATCTTGAGGAAGGCGATGATGGGACGCATGTTGTTCTAATACATGGTCTTGGCAGCCAAGCTGAGAGATGGCAGCAAGTCATCCCACACCTAAGCCGGAATCACAGAGTCATAGCTCCAGACTTGATAGGATTTGGTCGCAGTGACAAGCCACAGGTTGACTATACGCCAAAATATTTTGTAAAGTTTGTATTTGATTTTTTGGAAGAGCTTGGCATTAGCAAGACCATCATGATAGGATCTTCCCTTGGGGGCCAGATTGTAGCAGAATCTGCAGCAGCATCAGAAAATGATACAATCCAAAAAATAATTCTTGTTTCCCCGACTGGTACCATGCGTACAACAAATCCTACGCTTGATGCATATATCATGGCGGCTCTGTATCCACAGCACGACTTGATCAAGACAGCATACCAGATGATGGCAGGCAGTAAAAAAGATGTGGAAGAATCAACCATTAAGAGATTTCATAGTGGAATGTCGCAACCAAATGCAAAAATGTCTTTTTTGTCTTCAGTCATTAGCTTCAAACACTGGCCTGCAATAACTGATAGACTGCAATTGATCTCCATACCAACTCTTGTTATTTGGGGAAGAGATGATACGATGATTCCAATCAATCATGCAAATGATTATGTATCAAATCTCAAGGACTGCAAGTTTGTCGTAATGGAAGGATGTGGACACAGGCCACATGTGGAGGACCCTGAAAAGTTTTCCGAGATTATGCTAAAGTTTCTAGACAACAAGATGCAGATTGCACAACAAATTACAGCATAATTGGCTCCAAATATTTTTTATACACTTAATTTTTCTAATGTACAATGGACGCATATCTTGAAGAAGAGTTGTATGACCTGATGACTTTTTGCATTCAAAATGCATCAACGGTTCCTAATTATGATTCCAAGAAAGAAAGGATTCACGAAATAGGCAAGGAGATCCATAGCGACGGAGGAGCAGATGCGATGGAGAACATGTATTTTGCAATACAAAACAGGATAAAAGAAGAAATTCAGAAAGATGCCAAGCCCTATCGCTCATTGTGGAATGATATCACAGACGAATGGAAGTACTAGATCAGCTATTTGACACCATTAACAACTCTTTTTTATACAAGTTCATCGGTTTTACGAAGGAAGATTTCAGATATTTTGACTAATGAAAAACTATCACATAGTTTACAAAATCACATAATCAAATTAATGTGACCGACTTGAACTAATCACAGTCAAATAATAGTGTGTATTTCATATCATTGATAGGAGGCATAAGAAAATTGAAATTCTATATTGAATTTGAACCATGCAAAGAATGCAAGGCAATTGTTAGGGAAATATCAGAGAATATGGATGAAACCCAAACAGATGAAGGTTCTAAGAAATTTTTGCGACACATAACATACAACCACAGCGAGATAGCACAGGCAATAGTCAAGGATTTTCCAAAGGAAGCAACAAAGGAAGACTTTCCTTGGTTTAGATAATAATCCGAGTGGCTAATGAGGATAATAGATGCTTGTCATTATAGACTAGCTGCAAATGAATGACAACAGATTGGCGTTGATTGGTCCTTGCGGATCGAGCATACATCAAGTGCAAAACACGCACGATACAATAATCGGTTCAATTAGTTTTGGCTGCACAACCCTGCAGGATTCGATAGGCCTGCCTGGTTATTTTCGCACATGTTGTTATCATACGTATTGCCAACACTATTAGAATCAGCTAAAAATCCAAGGTGGCTATTTGTTTCGGCATCATTGTTGGCAAGACTATTGTTTGTGCTTACAAGTAGCAGATACCCCACCATGCCATTGTCAACAGAGGTGTTATTTTCAATATTTACACCAGTGCTTCCAAAAAGTGCAAAGCCACTATAATTATTCCCTATGGCTCGGCTATTTTCCAACACATCGCCAGAGCTTGAGCTAATTATAAAACCGTCCTGTAAATTTTCATATGACTTGTCATTTTCAAATGTGGTATCATTGGATCCAGTCAGGGCAACAAAACCAGCTTTTGTATTTCCACTTGATAGATTATTATCAAGTTGATTTTTGTTGGAGCTTGACTCTATGACAAATCCATAGCCTCCATTGTGAGCAGCTTCTCCATTGACTAGTTGGTTGTTATTTGAATTTGACATTACATCAAAGCCATAGTTACCGTTATTGTCTGCCTTGTCAGAGATCAGATTATTATTTGAGGAACCTGATCGTATCACAAAGCCGTTGTTAAAGTACATGACATGACAGTTCTTTACTGTCACCCCATTTGCATTAACGAGTGTTATGCCGTTAAGGCCAGTCAGACCATTAGGAGAAGAAACTGGTCCTGTTATTGTATGTCCAGCACAGTCCAAAACTACATTGTTGGCGCCAATTGATATGCCATCAGTGCCGCTATCTATACAATTAAGGTCGGCCTCAAGAGTTACCGATTGAGTAATTGTCTGGCCACACGTAATGGTTTGTGCGTTTGCGTTGTACAATGAGCTTGCAATAACAACAAGCACTAAAATAGCAAACATTGGAAGAGCAAGAATTTTTTTCATGTTATGCGATAATTTAGGATAAGCGTCCTATAAAGATTCATGATTTCTAGATCAATATTTAAAAAGATCTTTAAAGATCCTGCAATCACATATTTAACAATTTTGACTTTAATTATTTAATTTCAACAATATCTTTGCAACGCTGGAGCCAATCATTTTGACTTGCCCTTCTTGTTTTTTGTCCTTTAGCGTTCCATCCGCATTGAAAGCTTCGTGAGCTTTTCCAATAGCAACCTGATCCGGCATGACAAGTACTCCTATATTTCCAAGTATGGATCTAACATGAACTAACCCTCTAAGACCGCCTAGTCCCCCTGGAGAAGCACTCATGATACCTGCAACTTTTCCTTTAAAACAAGCTAAACTAGTCTCACCTTCAGACTGGCGCGATGTCCAGTCAATTACATTTTTGAAAACAGCTGAGATAGAGCTGTTGTATTCTGGCGAAGAGATGAGAAAACCCTGATGTGCTAACATCAGGTCCTTTAGCTTGCGCGCATTAGGAGGTAGCCCTTCTTGTTGTTCCAAATCACCATCATAAAGTGGCATTGGAAAATCTCTAAGATCAGTCACAGTTACATCCACACCTGCTTCTGTCGCACCAGTTGCGGCTATCCTGACTAATTTTTTGTTAAATGAATCAGTACGTGTACTTCCTGCAAATGCAAGTATTTTGGGTTTTGGCGTCATGATATAATCTATTGATATGTACTGTCAAGGCGTAGGACATAAACCCTATCGCATGAATTGACCACATAAACTACAGATCCTGCAAATTTCTTATTGGCAAAAGAAATACCAAACTTTTACAGGCCTAAACCCATAGACAAGACCCTAATTTTAGATGGATTCATTTTGGTGATTTTATTTACAAAGGCAAGCGGATCTGCCGATTTGTCCAGTTTTGCCAATAAAACTCCTACATGTGTAGGTATTGAAACAAATCTGGTATTTTCTCTTTCTGTGATGGTATAATGCACTGAACCAAATTCGTCATCAAAGTCACTCTGCATAGAGTTTTGCAACTGTACACACATCATAAACATCTCTTTTTTGTCTTCTGTAATGTCAATCCCATTTTTGAAGATTGACTGCTCTATTCTTCCTTGTTTGTTAATGATGCAAGCAAATTCCATACCTTTAGGCAACACGAATTTATCATGTGAAAATACATCTTTTGATGTCATATATTGAGCCATAACTATGCTAGACTCCATACTTTCTCAATCCCTTTTGACGAGGTATAATCCATTCCAGCAATCCAAATTTTACCGCAGTCAAGGCAGTGACATTTTGGTAATACGTTACCTTGAGAGATGGAAATCTCAGGGGAGCAACAACTTGGGCAGAGTAACAAATCAGGATATTGTGGTTTGCTTGAAATATTTTCACTTGCATCTTCTATTATGACTATGGCTTTTCTTATCTCAGCTACTTCGTTTACTAAAACTCTACTGGCACGATAATCTTGGTTATGAATCGCATCTACTACTTGCATGAAAAATTCTGCGTCTTTTTGTCTCAGCTTTTCTAATATTTCTTTGATTTTTGATTTTTGATCCTGCGATTTTTTCATAGTTTGTTCTTGAGTTGACATCATGACAAGTATCATCACAAATTAACTAATAACGTCTGTGATACAAATCTCAAAAACAATCATCAAAAATGATCATCTCATTTACTGATAAAAAAATGATGTTTCGACGATTGCACTAGAATTATTATATTTTATGCCAAAACACGAGAAATACAGGAGAAAGTGACACGAATTATCAGGGGACAGAAAGCAGAGTTGACAAATGCACAATTCTTTATCTACGAATATGCTTGAACTCAAAAACGCTAATCTTGATTTGTCCATTGGCATCAGTAGAGAAATACATCGATATCCCCAAAATGGATTACAATGCTAGTCAGTACCCTTGTTCATTAACAAGGTTGTACAATGGTTTTATCTCAATAACGCCATCTTTTAGTGGTGTGGTGTTGATAGAGGCGGATCTAAATGAAAACATGCAGTTGGTATTACAGTTTATACAAAAAAACCCAGGATGTCACATGCGACAGATCCAAAGAGATTTGGATATGGCAATGGGAACCATACAATACCATTTGAGCTCGTTAGAAGAAATGGGAAAAATCATATCTGAGAGAGCCGATTCGCATAGATTCTATTTTCCAATAGGATCTTTTGGAGATTTTGAAAAAAGTATACTAAAAATTCTAAATCAGGATTCAGCAAGAGAGATATTGTTATTTATAATAGAGAGAAAAAATCCCACCCAGACTGACATTGTAGAAAATATCAAAATTTCATCTGGAACAGCCAACTGGCATCTCATACGATTACTAGAATATGGCATAATAACTGAAGAAAGAGAAGGAAAGTTCAAGAGATATCATTTAAAAGGAAAACCTGATGTCGTGATAAAACTTTTGCAAAATTACCATGCATCAAGATGGAACAGCTGGAGTAACAAACTAGCTGAGTTGTTCCTAGATGCGACGCCTCAGGAGGCTAACGCATAATGCATGAGTTCATCTTAAATCTTATCAATAGTAATGTATTTGTCATTGGCCAAATAGCAATAGTAGCAATTGCGCTTTTCTTGACAGGGCTATCTGTCAAGGCTTGGAAAAACACCCATCTGAAGAAAATGATATTTCTCATTATTGCATTTGGTTTGTTTGCTATCACGCACCTTCTCGGTTATGTAGATCAATCTTTGGTAAATATTATGTCTGATGATGTTATGTATGCCATGTTTTCTACAACAGAAATAACTATTATGCTAATGTTCGTTTTGGCCATATTAAAAAAATAAAAGTGCCATTATTTTTTATCATTTAAAATGTTACAATTGCGATATAATATTGCATCCAATAATATGACATTTTACTCTAGTGCATCTTTCAAATTATTCGTTTCATTGGGTGGAAATCACCACATCGTTTTTACTTTTCATTTCGTCTGATGCACCTGAATCATAATATATCATTGTTGGAATTGTATATGAGATATACATGCCAGATGAATCATGCAGAAGATGCGGTGGAATGCTGAAGAGGTGTTCCCTGTGTGCAGAATGTAGACAGGTAACACAACACATTTGTGTAAAGTGTGGTTCATTGACCATGGATACTTTACACACAAATTGTTTTTACGGTGTGGAATCAATCAAAGAAACCAGACAAGCCCTCATGCCAATGATGAATTTTGAACTTGTAATGGCATAAGTTAACACTAAAAATACAAAAATTAAAAAACAGTACAAAATATTACTTTTAAAAAATTAATTTCTATTTAGGAAATAAAAGATCATCTAGTGCATCTCTAGATCTGAACGTATTGCCATATGAGGAGAGTCAAGTTTTTCATTTTGAGAATTGTTCCTCAAATATAATATACAAAGATCGTCATATTACACATAATGAAGTGGCAGAATGAGAAAACGATCTTGTCTGAACTTCCTGTAAGAATGGACATTGTTATTCATCACTCATCTGCCACTTGCTCCCCAAAACAAACAAACAAAATTATCGAAAACAAGCCAGATCAAGAAATACATCAACATAGATGGATCGTTTTGACATCCCACTGGCAGTGTGCGATCTGCGGTAGGACGTATGGTTAGAATAGTAAACTATGCTATGTTGTTTTTTGCCATAGCAATGTTTGCACTGGCAACTAGCCAAATCCCTCTTGGTTCAGCCTTTGCATTAACTGCTGCCGATGACCAATACAACATACTACTGGTCTAACAAATCCTGGAACAGCATGCGAAGACCACGTGTGTACCGGGACGAAATGCAAGGTCCTTCGATAATAACATCGGTCAAGGAGATTCAGTAGAGGTGTCAAAAGAACCCAAGATCATAGGATCGGTCAAACAATCCTATGTTCCCTCTATTTTTTAGATATGTTACAGAGATAATTCCAGATATAGTATATGTGGTTTTGAATGATTTAAATAAAAAACATTATTTGAAAAACCTAAATTTCTAGTCTAAAAACACGAGGCTATGTAGTGCATTTCTCGAAATGAAAGTGCCATGATATAATATGATCTAGCATTTCAATTTCTATAATTGTCCCTCAAATATAATATACAAAAATCACCATAATACATCATGCAATGGCAGAATGAAAAAACAAGTGTAGTACAGTCTTGGGAGGACACATGACTAAGATATCAAACTACACGATACTATTGTTACCAATTGTAGCATTTGTAATCGTTGCAAGCCCAAGTATTGCAAATTCAGCCTTTGCTATTAACTATAACAGTAACTATCCTGTCACTGAAACTAACAGTACAGGGTATGCTTTTTTAAAAGATCCATCAACAGGCATAAGTGTGACTTTATCAAACGCAGATAGCAGCGCCAGTTTTGGAATTATAGATCAGAAATTAACTAGTCCAAGCAATGGAGAAAGAACCGTAAATCTAATCAATCCAGAATATTATGGGGTGGCCCTGCTGGGGGTTACAACTGGTAATGCCAATATATGTACTCCATATGTTAATTCTAATCCTAATGTTACAATGCAATATTGGTTTGATAATAATTGGTCAAAATTCTCAAATATCTCTGTTGGTAACAACATGGTCTGTGGCAGTGTTTCAGTAATTCCGTTTACAAGTTTTGTATGGACCAATGCATATACTGACGTATCTGTGGGGGTTCAACCACAATGATAAAAACTTGTTGAGAGCTCCAAAAGTGCTTACTACAGTTCTAACAGACTAGATCATATTCGATTTTAATTCTGGTTCAAAATCAAGTAGATTCAAACTCTTACAGATCTGAGCCAGTTTGAATCCTGTAAGACTTCTTTGCTTCTAAAATCAGTATTCTACCTTACAACCATTACTGGACAGCTAGCATGATGCATCACCTTTTGTGAGACACTGCCAATCAACAATTCTTGAAAAGATGACCTGCCTCTTGTCCCCATAATGATAAGATCGTAACTTTTTGCTTTTGCTAGTTCAATTATGACCTTGGCAGGATCGCCTTGCATTATCGTTATTTGCATAGATGTGTTACTTTTTGCAGCTTCAATCCTGTATTCTTCGAGCATTTTCATGGCCTTGTCTTTGAGATCCTCAATTATCTCAAATGTATTGGCGCTATCACCTCCTACCTCGCACTGTACCACATGAACTAGATCTAGTTTTGAATTGCATTTTTGAGCAAGATAGATTGCTCTCTGAAATGCCTTATTTGCAGATTCAGAACCGTCCACTGCTACCAGTATGTTTGAGAACATTGGATTGATACGTGGTTGTAGCTAATATTGTTGATCCTGTTTATAGTATGATCAGTATCTTTTTGTGCTAGTTTATCCATATTACAGATAAGACATGGAGAATAAACCACATTTGGTGGGCTACGAACCCATCATGGTGGAAATTTGTTCTGGTCTTTAATTTTTTTACTTTTCACATTTGTTGCAAGTTAGACTTGGCAAGGGCTGAAGATTTAGACTCTCATGGATCTGAATTCAATTTTTTACCAATAAGCACTTTCGCTAAGTGTAGAAGAAGGGCCTTTTCTGTCCATACTGACGTATTCTCTGACGCCTTCAAGATCCTTGAATATACCTTCAGGAGCAAAAACAGAAGGAGCTTTTGTAGTTGGAAGGTCGCCACAGCAGCTTTCAGCAAATTTTCTCATGTCATACTCTACATATTCAATTCCGCTAGTTTTCAAAAGTATTATGGCCTCCTGTGATTTCTCTGAACCGTCTATCAATAGAACGGGTTTACGCTTTATCATAAAAAATTAAACCATCTTGCAAAAGTTAAGGTTTCCTCAAACCTTTACTTTACTGTCCAAATGTAATCGTCAGACCAGAGGAATCTATCGTACCATTTTAGTTTTTTCCGGTGTCTTGCTAGTGAGTATGTGAACCCTTGTGGTATTCATTCCAGTGTTGTACAAACTCTTTTTTTGTGTTTTCTAGTTCTCGGGATTGGTTTTTGACAAAGTATGATTCAAAATCAAGGCTAAACTTGTTACACTTGTCACAATCACAAGCATAATGAGAAGTAAAGCCATAGGCTTCCCCCCCCCCAACGCATGTATCTTGATTGTGAATGTCTAAAAACAACCTTTAGTCAGAAATGGTACACAGGTAATTTTGATAGTCTTTGATTCCACGTAGTGGTAATTTGACTCAAACCGATTGAAGTTCCTTGGACTTGTCTATTAGAATATCTCGTATTCGGGTGTGCCGTACTTCTTTATGGCACCTATTATTTAACTGTGGTTTTAGATAACCACCTGATGATAATTTGGTATTCTTTAATAATTAGAAAGACACCCGTAACAACATGGTTAAAGGAGAAGTACCAAATATTGTCGCCCTCGAAGTCCTAAAAAAGAACGGTGTAAACGTAGAGAAGTTGAAAGAACTGATCACTAAAGGAGTAGGTGCAGAGTTTACTACATACTACTACTATACCATACTTCGTATGCACTGTACAGGACTTGAAGGAGAAGGCATAAAGGAAATCGTAGAAGATGCCAGAATAGAGGACAGAAACCACTTTGAAGCGATGGTGCCCAGATTATATGAGTTGGGTGGAAGCCTGCCAAGAGACATTAGAAAGTTTGCAGACCAGGCGGGCTGTCCAGATGCTTACCTGCCAGACAATTGGGAGGATATCAATTCCATCCTAAAAGTACTGCTTGAGGCAGAACAGTGTGCAATACGCTCGTGGGGGGAGGTCTGCGACATGACCACAGGAAAGGATCCTCGAACTTATGACATTGCACAGAGAATAATGCAGGAAGAAGTGGAGCATGAGGCATGGTTCATAGAATTGTTGTCCAAGAGGCCATCAGGACACTTTAGAAGGAAATTTGCCGGGCAATCACCTCACACTGGATCGCAAGGCGGCCTGATACACCTCTAAGAATTGACTTAAATATTTTCAATTTTTTATTTTTTTATAATCATGGCAGATTCTACCAAGATAACCAGATATCCTGTCTGTAAAAGTGCAGAATTAACTGACAATACAATGCAAAAAGTTACCATCAATACTATAGATGTTCTGATAGGAAGAAAAAACGGAAAATTATTTGCGTGTAACAATTCTTGTCCCCACAAGGCGGCCTCTCTTTCAAAGGGGCATTTTAATGGAGACAATATAGTGTGCTACATGCATGGATACGAATACAATCTTTTTACCGGAAAGTTAGAAAAAATGAGTTCATGGAAAAAGGAAGATACTTGGGTTGAACAGGATCCAGAATGGAGAAAATCAGGAGACTTGGTTTTGTACTCCATTTCAGAAGAAGATGACATAGTTTATGTTACTCTATAGGCTGTGCAGAATTCTGTAAAAGATCTGAATCCTTGATTGAATCCTGTAAAACTTGCAAATCAAAATTTTACGCCAACGGGAATCTGAAATCTTCCTTAATCTTTTCTAAAACAATGTGAGTGTTTGTCCGGTAGACTGAAGGATTGTCCAATAATTCTTTTGTAAATCTGCCCAGTTCGCTTGTATTTTTGAAGCTTCCAACTACTATACAATCCGAAGTTCCAGTAGTGTCGTATACCTCATATATATTGGAAATTTGCGCCATTTTTTTTTCAAGTTCTGCCAGATTCTGGGTTACTGTTATCTCTATTATGGCAGTTATATCATAACCCAATTTCTTGTGGTCAACAACTAGTGAGTAGTTCTTTATTATTCCCCGAGATTCCATGTCTTTTACTCGTTTGAGCACGGTGTTCGGTGAAATTCCAAGAACGCTGGCTAGCTGATTGTATGAACGTCTTGAATTCTTCGAAAGTTCGCCAAGTATTTGCTCATCGAGATCATCAAATGTCATATTAATATGCATAATTATTCAATAATTAAGCATTTTTAGGGATATTTATATAGTAATATATTAGCTACTTGTATATTCATCCTCAACGTATTGTAACATATGCAAGTTCATTCAGGAAGACTTGACAGAGAGAACCGCGGGGAATTCCGTAAACTGTACAGATGGATAGGAATTGTCATAATCGTGGTTGCAATACTTGCAGCCATAGGCATAGTAAGCATCCACTACACAGAAGGTAATTCCCTAGTCAATCAAATATGCTACCATAAGGGCGCACATTTCTGTTTCTTTCCAAAAGTGACGATGCCATAGGAGGATCGAAATAGAAGATGCAGTCACCTGTTGCCAGGCAGAACTATGCTTGGCTTCCAGTATTGCGTAAGGGAACTTGTTGGTTTTGCCAGACATCATGTGAGATAATCAGATACACTCATGAAGAATGCATATCGAATTATTTCAGAAAGACAAGATACGATAGATACATCTCGTGATATTTTATCTCAGCATCTAAAATTTTCTAATTGGTTTTGTAATGAGTTTAATTGATTATACATTTGCGTATCTTGTTGGTATTCCTGGTCAGAGGCGGCAACACTTGGTCTGCCATCATATTGAGTCTTTAATGTGTCATGTTGTTGTTGCAATTGATTATATTGAGTAAGCTGCGCCGAGGTACATGCATAGTATACCTTGTTTGACTCGAATCCTTCTTGGACCATTGGGGAAGATTTTGTTATAGAATATGACGTTACTGGAAATTGTCCCCCGCTATCCTCTAAAAACACTACAACAGTGTAAACACCTGGCTGTGTAACTAATGGAGAAAGGTCAAAGGAAACAGATACATAATTTCCCTGTTGTATCCATTTGTCAGCAATCTCAAAAGTTTCGTTACTTGGAGCATAATATTCACCAGCTTGTATAGGTGGCTGTATGATTGCAAGTTGATTTCCCATTTCGTAAGATCTATCATTTTTATGCTCTTGATAAGTTTCAGGTGTTGGCAAGGGATCATAATATACTCCAATGCTTTGAAAAGAACCAGACGTTAAATTACCTGAAAAACTAACAGTTCCGTTGTTTTCTGTAATTGGTGAAGTATAATTTATGTAATTATTTTCAAAGTTTTGTGTCATGTAAAATGAATATTTATCATAGGCAATCCCGATGCTTACATCTGTATGATGCTTATCCAATATGTTATCTCTATGATCCCAGTTGGAAGCTTGATCATTGTACATCATATCATATTCTGATGAGTTCATAGATTGTTTGGGATCGATTTGCGTACAAATAACATTCAGACTATCACATTGTTGTATATTCGAATAGCCGTCAAAAGCTGCATTTTGTGCCACATACCCAAGTCCCCCAAATCTAGTGTAAATCATGTATGGTTTTTCACCATCACTTAGATAATGAGACAAAGTTCCCATTTTCAACATGTCATCAGCATGAACTTGAGCAGCTTGATTATTGCTAAGCGATACTGGACCCAGTCCATAGTTTACTCGATCATCATTAATCAATTCTAGAGCATAGACATACAATTGTTCCAATTGTGGAGAGATTTGCCCAATGGCATTTGTTGATGTAGAGACTGGAGCATTATTTTCAGACATGCCAAGGGATATTATGCCATTATCTATCAGCCACTGAACGGTATACAATAATTCATCGTTGCTAATCTTTCCCTCTGTCCACCATCCAACTATTTGTTTGAACCAAAATGGTATGTGTGCCATTTGTGAATAGCTAGTCGGCGGTATGTAGATCAATCCATGAATACCAAGATACTGAATGTCTTTTTCAAAATCGACATCTTGCAAGAATCCTTGTACCCAATACCTTGCATCATTTTTTATCTGGATTGGAAGTGATGTGTCACCAGAGGCAAAATTTTCGCTCCATGATGACGTAGTAATAATAAAAACTAAAAGGAGGATAACTAGAGATTGGCCGTTTTTCAGCATGATAAATTACTAATTAACACTTAGATAAGATAAACTGCTCTTGCTTTGAAAGTTGTGATAACGGGATGAAATATTCTGCATGATCGTGAGATTTTATATGAATCATGTGGTCAAATTACATCTATACAAGCATCTAACTGTTCTGTGAAATTAGTTTATGCAATTAAATGATGCGGTGCATATTCAATTATCTGGTCGTATCTTTCATACAACTGTTTTATCACTTTGATGCTTGCATCACAAATATAATATCAAAATTGATGTTTATCTAAATAAGGAGAGTAGCAAGTGACAATGATACAAACATTACCCATATGGTTGGGAGTAGTAATGTTTAGCATTATGTTTCTAAGTCAAGCAAATGCACAAAATCAACCTCCAGCAGTCTCACCCTCAATTCCAAGACAATACACTCAGGTAAATGGCACGTATACCAATTCGGCTTATGGCGTACAAATAACACTTCCAAACGGTTGGAGTGGCTATGAAACGACACATTATTCCAGTGTAACAGGTAACCCCATTTCGACTTCGGTAGTAGTAGCACCTGGTGGAATTCAGAGCCTGAAAGGCGAATATCCGTCATCAATGATGACGATAACAATGGCGCCTAAAGGTACAAAATACTTTCCCCAACTGCATCCTCCACACGTGCCAAAAAATGAGACATGTACCAGAGAATCTATAGGAAATTACACTAATGCTGATTATGTCAAGCTTAGCGAAGTTGTAGTAAACTGCTCTGGCTCTTTATCATTAGAGGCAAAGTATGATGTAGCTCAGACAAACACCTCATATATCATAGTGTCATATGTTGCAAATTCAGCAAACTACGAATCCCAACTTGCTACGTATAAGAGCTCCCTTGATACCCTTTGGATTCCAAAGGCAATAGCCGCACCTGTCGTACCTGAATTTCCATTGGCGATACCCATTCTTGTAATAGGTATTTCCTCATTGGTTGTATTTACGCGCCTAAAACGTCTTGCCTAAAAATCTTTTATTAAATTTACTCCATAAAATCTCTTGGACTAGATGAAATTCCTTGGCACATAATATCCAGATTCAATTGCTCTCTGAGATTTGACACAATTTATCATGGCACAAACTATCAATAAAATGCCTAGTGTCACTGATTCTGACATCATTGATATACTCATGATCTTTCATAACGCGATTTTTTATTTATTTTCAATCTAATGTTTTCAATGACTGGGTCCAGCAATATTATTCCAATGACCACAGAGGTAAGCACGGCTGATCCTATTCCTATATAAACAAAGACACTGACTACAGATTCACCCATTGCTTGACCAAACATATTTCTCTAAATTTAGTTTCGATTCATTTTTTTTATATCTAGATTAACAATGTTAATCATCTTCTAAATATCAAATTCAACACTTAGACTTGAGGAGAAAATTGTCTGCAGAATATTTTGCATACTCATTCAGTGTACTGAATTTTGCCAATGAAAAGAAAAATTATAGTCACGCAAGAAATATCGTTAAGAGAAGAGGCAAGTTTTAACTAGTTAAGCAACAGCAACCAGTGGTTCTTCTTCTACCGGTTCCTCATGCAATTCTTTTCGTGCTCTTGCCAGTACCATCCGGAGATGCTCAATTTCTATCTCATCAATCATTTCGCACATGAATGCAAATACCAAGACCTAATACTTAAGTCCTGTGAAAATTTATGCAAGAAGTCTAGAAGATGTTTCCTCTTTTAGCGAAACAAGGTTTGTGCAGTATTCCTTCCACTGGTGTGTGAAAAGAATTTCCTTGTCTCCATGGACATGACACCCAGTGAGAAATTTGTTTCCGTCCTTTAATGAAAAATCTACAACAAACTTTTCCTGTTCGTCGACTTTTCTAAAATACGTAGGTCGTAGTCCCATTGAATAAAGATCAATGACAAAGCTAAATGGGTTTGTGGATTGCATCTTGTCTTTTGCAGATTCATATGCAATGTATCTTGCGGCATATTTTGCAGCATCACGTGCTGCATCTCGTGCGGATTCACCTAAAACATACCCGCCACCATACCACCCATAGTTGTTGCGTGCACTGTAGCTTGCTTCTTTCCATGCATAATCCCATGCGGCGTCCCAAGTATTGGGACTGCCAGCTTTTACTGCTGCAATTCTTGCAAGATCCCACAAGGAATCGCTTGCATGTTGGATGGTAGCGCCGTCTCTCTTCCACGGCGCAAGTGCCTTGACATAGTTATCGATGGTTTCGTTAACCTTTGGAATAATCGAGTTTGCCTCATCGATAGTTCTTGCAGGAACAAAATATTTTATCGACTTTAGCTTGGATATATGATCGTTTATTGAAAGCGTTTCATTTGATTGAGACAATTCAATATCAGAACTTTTTGAGTTTTATATTAAGGCACCGTCTATTTGCAGACAGAATTTTGTCCTGGGTACAATTCCCAATTTCCTCCGGCATTTTTCTTAAATTCTATCATTTGTTTACCAATGGCATCATGAGTGTATTTAGTAATTATCTTACCAGTCACTTCTGAATATGGCGCAAAATAATATTCGGAACGTATGAAAAGATATGTGTTGTTTGAGTTTTGAGTTTTGTTTAGCGTAGGCAAAAGTTGTAATACATGTAATTTTTCTTCAATAGGATCAACCAGTTCCGGATTTGATTGATTTCCCAAAGTTCCCATTTCGTCTCCAGTGGTTTGAATTTCATTATCAGTTGGAAGAGTGTAATATCTAAAAAGAGTGGTTAGCATGAATTTCAGTGTTACAGGATCGCCATTTTTATTTAAAATAATTGTAGAATATGCAATATCATTATCATCTGCTTCATAATTGCAATAGGAAAGATCAGTTTGGAAAGGAGTCTCATCACTATATTCTTTCATGATGGTTTGTTGTGAAATGTTGGAAGAGGTGCTGTTTTGAACTTGTATCAATTGATCAGTTCTGTTGACCAATGTATCCAAACCTGCCGTAGACTTTTGCATTTCTGTTAACAAGTTATCAGTTTTGTTGAGTAACAGGGTCAGACTTGCCGTCGTCTTTTGCGTATCAGTATCAATCTCGTTAAAATGATATACTTCAACGAGAGCAATTACAAATAAAAGAATTGCAATTATAGTACCACCTATTGTAAATTTGTGTGCTAGTCCTTCCAGATGCATATCAAGTTATGAGTATTGAATATGTATTAAATACCCTAAGAATATGCGAAGTGTATCTTTCATTGCCTTTGGCCTACAATAATTGACGTGGGATAGATAAAGTAAATTTTATTTCCTACTAGATGACTGTTAACTCCCAATTTGTTTACAGTCAAATCTTCGGTAAACAATTGCCTAAGTTTTTCATCGTCACCAGGGTTTGGAAATGACGCGCTCAATTGGTCTTCAAGTTCCATTTCAAGTCCATAAAAGCCCTTTTTTTGATTAATCAGTTCTATATCATTAATCATTTTTTGGAGTTGTTCTGTGGTCAATGCCTTTGTGTGTGACGTATCACGTAATTTTTCCATATAGTTGTATGCGTCCACCTTATCAGCGTCTGGGGTTACATCAACTATCATAATTCTTCCACCAACTTTACAAACCCGTTTCATTTCATCTAGTACTGCTTTAGGATTGACAAAGTGATGAAAACTATACCGAGTTATAACAAGCGAGAATGATTCATCTTCAAAAGGCAATGGCAATACATCTCCTATTTTCCACGTTATGTTATGCAGTTGCTTTTCATTTTGGAGTAATTTTGCACGCTCAATCATTGCAGGCGTGATATCAATTCCTGTAACATGATTTGCAATTCTTGCAAATGCACATGATACAAGTCCTGATCCACATGCAATATCCAGTACAGTATCACTTGGACATACACCCGTAAGCTCAAACATTAGCTCAAATGCTTTTTCATTAGAATGCCCCACCTTATTTGTAAAAGGAATTGCTTGCTTTGTAAATTGAGATATTATTGATTTGTTATGTTCATGAGTGTCTGCGTTTGGATCGGGTTTTTTCTTGTGCTTGGGCAACCATAACCTTGCAACAGCACCCATCATAAACCCACCAACAACAACTATTGCAATTCCGCTGATTACCAGAATGATTACTCTTACAATCGATTTTAGAGATACCATACATTTGATAGCTTTTCTCCTGTTAAATATTGGTTGGTGAAATTTACAAGGTATATTTCTTGACAAACGATCTTTTACATCTGTTTTGATCTTTGACAGACTGCAGTGTCACCCTTTAAATGGAGTAGATTTGATTTGAATTAGATGTCAGACGATACAATTAGACTAGTTCAGTCACTTATTGATTCTAAAAAAGGAGATGCAGGCAGGTTACAACAAATTTTAGATGCATTACACCAAGGCAAGTCTCTTGATGTTTCTGATCAAAATTACTTGCAAGAAATTTCCGCAGAACCACCAAAACAGCCAGATGAAGGTCCTGCAATGGTTTCCAATATTCCCGAAGATGAAACTTCTGACAAGCAAGAGTCTTTTGATTCTCAAGAATCTGCTCCCAAAGAGGAAGAGACCCACGACGCCTTCGATGATGATGCAGTAATACAAGATGCCAGAAATGCACCTTCAAGAAAAAAGATTGCAGTGGTGGCAGCGGTGATTGTTGCAATAGTTGTGGCATATGTAGGACTTGATTCCTATGCAGTAAGTACACTCCAGTTCCGCCCTGATGCAGAAAATCAATATCAAATATCACCCACGCAGATCCACATACAGGCAGATGTGTGTAATCCTTCCTTCTTTCCCACAAGTTTTAACAAGTATGAGATAACCGCATTTTACAATTCAAGCGTCCTAGAAACGGCCGAAATGGGTGGAGCCACATTATCTTCCAAGACCATATCTACTGTTGATGGCGTCTTTTCATTAAATGCAGATGCTATACTCGAACTAAAACAAGAGAATGCCACATTTGATCCAACACTGGCAAAGATTACCACCAGTGTCGACGCCCCAATATTTGGAATAATTCCGTTTTCGGTAGTAAAACAATATTCTGCACAGCAATTCCACGATATGCTCAAAAATGGCCTTCCTAGTTCTTTTAGTTGCGACTAGTTAGATTTTTCCTCGTTCCTTGAGTCTTTGCAACATTCTCTTCTCACCATCAGCAAATCTTTGCCTGTCTTCCTCGGTTTCAAGTAAAAGTGGTGGCACTTCAACCGTCTTGCCATTAGATCCCAGTGCAACAGCTGTAACATATGCGGTATTTGTCAGGGTTCTAGTTCCAGTAATCAAGTCTTCTGCCTCTACCTTGATCTCTATTTCCATCGAGGAACGATGAACATAGTTTAGCTTTGCATTAAGAATTAGTGCGTTTCCAACATAGACAGGCTTGAGGAAATTTACCCGATCTATGCTTGCTGTCACAGTGTTGGTTCGCGAATGCCTCTGTGATACAAGTCCTGCAATCAGATCAATCTGTTTTAGGATCTCGCCACCAAAAACGTTCCCTGCAGGATTGGCATCTGATGGAAACATCCTGACAGTCATTTCTGCTTTTGACTCATTTGGACTCTTTGGTGGAAGAACCATATTGTTGTCAAAAATCAAAACATGCATTTATGAGTTGTTTTTCTTGTTGTTCTCATTGTCTTCTGATGAGCTAGTACCAGACTCATCGTACGAGTACAAAGAGTCATCCCTCACATAAGTTCCGTTGTCTGCAAACTTGCTTGGATTATCTCCCTTCTTTTTGTACCAGAACTTGAAAATCAGTGCAAGAGGACCTCCAACAAGTCCAATGAACAAAGGAATAGTCCAATCAATGAACATGTGTCAACTCACATCAAACTCTAATATCAATGTCGTGGCCCTGTTTCATCTTAGCGTAGGATCATACTTAAACTGTAACAGCATCTAAAAATGTCTTTATTGCGCATAAAACAATCATGACCTGATGAAATATTTTTGGTGGAGACTCTTAGATTATGCAACCGGAGTCTTTGTAGGCGGGGGAATTGTATTTCTCATTTCCAAGTTTGTTTGCCACAAATGTCTTGGGTCATATACCACTATTTTGTTTCTTGCAATATGGATTGGTTTTATGCTTTTAGTGAATTTTGTATTTCAGAGAGCAAAGCCACAAAGTACGCCAAAGGATAACTAACGTTTGCAGTGTATTGCACTATATTCCCAGTCTTTATCATTTATAGACACCATACAAGAATCATGCAAGCAAAATTAGTTACAAATGAGTATGATCCATTCAAGGTAAGATATTCACTAGACAGACTCTTGATAAACAGGAGTAACGAGTTTCACGAGATTGCTACTGCAATTGGATATCCCATAACACAACAGTGCTGGGAAGAATTCATACTAAGGTTCTGTCTTGAGTTTGATGACTGTTTCAAGATGTGGTCAGATAAGGAAGACCGCGCTAATCACAACAAGGTACACAAGTGTATGACAATGATGAGGCAGATTTCAGTTGGAAAGCAAAACATGACTGAGGTTACCAAGCTTCAAAATGCTGCATATAGAATTGCAGAAGACTTCAAGATACTATACCAAAGACTCAAGTGACTTGCCAGAAAACAAATATAGCTACTGGTAATATTCCTAGTAAATGAACATATTTGAAGAATTTTGCAGGGATGTAGTTGAACTAGATCCCAAAATAAGATTTGCAGGAATTGCAGATGTTGATGGAAAGCTAGAATCCACCGCAGATAGAAAAGGACTTGTGCCGTTGCTAAGTGCTGAAGAAAGAGCCCAGTATGCAATCACCGCTGCAACAAGACAGTATACTAGATTGAGATGGGAATATAGGCTTGGAAAGATATCTTATGCAAGTTCACATTATACAAAATTGATTAGAGCTACTATTCCCATTGCAGACGAGAACAGTAGACTGGCACACGTATTATTGCTCTCATTTGATGCCGATGCAGACAATTTTCACCAGATAATCACAAAGAAAATCATCCCCCTAGTCGCAAAAAATATGGGTAAGTTTCTCAAGGCTACAGAAAAATAACAAAACCGATAATTACCAAATATTTTATAGTAAATTATGCCTGCAGCAGATAGTAGTCCTGAAGACATACAAAAAGCAGAACAGCAGTTTTCCAAGCCACACGGTAAAACTCTACGTAAGGAGTTCTATACTCTTGCGATAAAATTTATTGTAGTATCAATAGGTTCGTGGATTTCCCTCCACCTGTTTGAATTATTTGTGGCACCATCACTTGGTGTCACACATACTCACATTCAAATTGTAAGTGTCATAGCCATAGCAATCATATCATTTGCCGTAATTACAGCGACAAGACGTCTGCTTAAAGGATTTACAAGTAAAACACACCCACAATTTTCTGCCAGCTTGACATTTTTTATAATAATATTTGTCTCCCTTATTGCAAGTCTTGCCATTTTGTATCAATTAAACGTCAACCCGCAAGAGATCCTAATCAGCGGCGGCGTAGCTGCAATAATTTTAGGCATAGGATTGTCCACCATTGTAGGAAATATTCTTTCAGGTGGATTGATGCTTACAACTTATCCGGCCAAGATTGGAGATCCTATTCATGTTGTAGGTGACAACATTCGAGGAAAGATTGACGAAATCAACATGTTTTACACAAAAATACAAACTGAGGAAGGCAAGGAATACATCATACCAAACAACGCAATAATACAAGGCAATGTCAGAATACTAAAAGATATTCCAATTGCAAAACAGTTGCCCTATTCTGAAGGCGATGTGGTAGAAATAACAAGCTCGCTTGAAAAATATATTGGAACCGTAATCAAAATTACATCAAAATTTACTACAATCCTAAATGACGAGCGAACCAAAGAATACATCTTGGCAAACAGTATGGTTTTGCAAGGCAATTTCACCATAGTAAGACATAGGACAAAATCCTAGAAGATTAATTGCCGCCGCCATTGACTTTAATCTGAGCCATGTCGCGCTGCTCTACATACATTTGTACCCTAGTATCTGAACAAAACGGATAGGTTTGTTCCTGACCCTTGTTTTGTTGACAGAATTCTGATACCTGCAACATTTCTTGGTCACAATCCGAGGTAGGATTAGATACACATGAGTCTATATCGCTTGCAATTGTGCTTATCGTATCAGGAGATTGCATACTAGAAGAAAACTGCGAGTTTCCCTGATCGCTTGATGGTTGATTGAAAAGTGGAAACCCAATAAAGATGAAGAAGAAAGCTGACGAAATAGCAAGTATGATTCCAGTAATGATTCCTCCTTTTTTGTTCATCAAGTTTGTTTTATCTTCTCCAAATTATAACCAATGTGGAACTAGGTTACTGTTATCTTCATTGTAAGAGGCGATGACAAGGCGTCAGGATTGCTTATTCCTGACCAAACATAGATCTGCGCAGTATAATTTCCAGGTACTGCGGGTGTCCAAGATTGTGATGGGTTGAGTGACTGTCCAGCACTTAGTGTTCCAGTAATCCATGAAAGCTGAACCGCAACTCCATTTTCATCTAGCACTTGAACGATATATGCAAATGGCTGGTCTGTGTTAAGACCACTTGTCAGATCGGCTGTAATTTGCACTTGTTTATTTGTTGGAACTGTCCAGACTCCATTTTGTAGACTGGTTGACACTTCAGAAAGCTGTGAATGTGCTAATGGGATTGTCGAGGATAGGGCAAATATCATCATGACTGAGAAGGCAAGCCATCTTTTCATCTAATTACTTTTGTCTAGTCCCATTTTTTAGCGTTTGTTATCGTGACTAGTTCTTCCTTCATTTGATTGAGAGTGTTTCCTGTACTTCATTAACACTACTCAGGAACTTTTGCTTTGCCTCATACTAGTCTGTTACCTTGATTAAAATCTCAGTAAGAGAAAACATGACTCTTACCAGAAGCTAGAAGTATTTCCATGTCTTTTAGCAAGTCTTCTGACATGTATTATTTCACAACTGCCTTGAATCGTAAATCATCTTTTAGTCTATTAAATACCGAGTCCTTGATTGCCCATCCCTTTATTGTCTTTCCATAGTACAGTATTGCCTGTGCAAGCAATTCTAGTGCCTCACGGTCCTCTCCAAGTTCTGCCTTGCTTCTTGCCTTAGAATAGATTACTGTACCATTTTTTGGATTGACTTTTAGAACTTTGTCAAACAGTATAACTGCGTCTTGATGTTTACCAAGCTCTGCAAGACTCGTTGCCTTGTAAAACAAGGCTTCAAAATTTTCGGGTTCTTTTTCTATCACCTTATCAAAACACAATAATGCATCATTGTGTTTCTTCTGTTTTCCAAGTACAAGACCCTTAAAATAAGTGGCAGAAACATTCTCAGGTTCAATAGACAAAGACCTGTTGAAACATAGAAGAGCTTCGTCATACTTTCCAACTCCTATTTCTGCGATGCCCTTGTTGTAGAGAACTGGCACATAAGTTGGATCCACTTTCAATGCCTTTTCATAGAGGTTTATCGCTCGTTCAAATTGCTGTTGTTCAGCATATGAATTTCCCAAATTGTTCAAAGCCAATACATGATTTGGGTCTTTCTCAAGTATTTTTTCGAAACATGCAACTGCATCTTTGCTTTTCTTTAACTGAATAAGAGACATTCCTTTGTTATATAACGCATCTGCATTTTGTGGATCGCTCTTTAGAGCCTTGTCAAAAAAAGATATAGCATTTTTGTGCTTGCCTAGTTTAGCATAACTCTTGCCTTCCGATATCATTCCAGTAGATTCATTTTGATTTTGTGTCAATTTGATACTGATTAATATCGATAGATTATTTGATGATTTAAGGTTACACCAAGACAGATTCAACAAACTAAATTAAATTAGGTGCCAAGCATAATTTTGACAATCTTACAATTATAGTAAATTTTTCATGATGGTACAATGATTTATTGAGGTACAGTGGTTTGAGGAAATGCCTTCTTGATATATCTTGATAGCAATGGATATTGGACTATCAAAGATGAGAGAACTACTCCGAATGTTATAGGCTCCAATATGTCTTTGAAATTGCTGTCTGGAAGAGTTGCTACAAGTGCAACAGACAGAGCACCCCTCATTCCACCCAGCATTATTACATGTCTCCATGCATTTGGCCATTTTTCATGCGTAAATCTATGGGTTGCAGCAAGTATTGGATAGGTGGATGCAGCTCGTGCTGCCAATACCACTCCAAATGCCATTGCAATCAATGGTAGGTTCTTGCCCATGTTATGAACATCCATACTTAGTCCAAGATACAAGAAGGCTACAGAGTTTGCAAAAAAGGCAATCATCTCCCAAAAGTGCGAACTGTACATTAGTGTTTTTTCGCTCATTATTCCCTTTCCCTTCATAATCAAATTACCAAAATACAATCCAGCTGCAGCTGCTGCAACTAGACCAGAAAGTTGCAATGCATTTGCAACAACTACAGAACCAAACAAGACGGCAACGGAGAGAGCAGTCTCTGCAAGCGGTTCATCCATGAGTTTGAAGAGGAATCTGGCACCCAGTGCAAATCCAAGACCTACAGCTATTCCACCAAAAAATACAATGGCAAAGTGTCCCATCTGTTCTAAAATACTGACATTTATTTGCCCAATAGTCTCCGGCGATGTTAGTGCAGAACCTTGAGCTGTAGCTATTGCAATAATGGAAGAAAAGAGGATAATACCAGCAGCATCGTTAAAGCTAGCTTCTGATTCCATAACCATTGTAAGCGCCTTTGGTACCTTGACTTGTTTGAATACTTGAATTACGATAGCAGCATCTGTAGGCGCAATCAGTGCTGCAAATGCAAACGCAACAATAATTGGTAAGCCTGCAACATATGAGAGTAAGAACCCGCCTACAATAGTAGCAAGAACTACACCAAGAGTTGCAAGCAGTAAGGATGAAATTCGCACTGTCTTGAATTGCTCACGATCTATTTTCATCATAGCTTCGTAAATTAGAGGTGGCACGATAAAATACAGGATTAATTTTGGATCTACGTGAAACTTGGAAGTATCAAAAATACCAAATCCTGATGTGTGTATAAGTGATACTGTTATTCCTATTCCTACTAGAATCATGGTATACGGCAGTCTAATCTTTTTGGCAAGTAATGAGGCAAGGAAGATCATACCAAGAAATATTGGAATGACCCATTCGGTTCTAAGCAATGTGCCTATGCTTACGTCAGCCATTCTTACCTTCATGGTATCAAATTATAAAAAGAGATCTCCAAAATTTTGTATAATCTGTTTTTTATTTTTCTTTTTTTCGAATTTTGGTGTTATCGTCTTTTCTTAGCTGTCTGAATCCCAAGAAGATTCCAAGTACGAGATTTATCACTCCAAGTGCAGTAAGAGGAAAACTCGGATTTTTGAAATAAAATATTCCCATTGAGAGCCCCCAAGCACCCGCTACAAGAAACATTAGCGATATTGCCCTGAGCTTTTTTGGAGAGGGGTTTGCCATTAGCTTTTGCTGACTTTGTAACACTATTAAAACATTGAGAATTTTATTTCAGAAAAGAAAAGCTATTGCCCAAATTCTTTTCTTACATTCTTGAGAAACTTTGCATGTATTCTGATCCTTTCAAGACTCTGAGCAAGTTTCATTTCAGTTCCCGGAATGTGATGTTTTGCAAAAAAGCTACGAACTTCTTTTTCATGTTCCATATCTGCCATAACAGATACGCTTCCGATTATCCTGTTAAGTAATGGATTACCTACACCAAATTTCTTGACAAGACTTTTCCAGTTCTTTCTAATCCATGGCCATACCAACTCTTTTCCATATGGATTTGCGACCATCCTTGCAACTGGCATAAAGAGATTCTGTGTCCTTACATCCTTTGATAATGTAAAGGCCAGAGTCTTGGCAAGCAATCGTTCTTCCTTAAAGTTTGAAAGCGAACCAAGAAATCTTATCTTCTCTTCCTGTGTTGGTGCCTTGCGATATAGACCAATCATTTGTTTATACGTACCAGGATTTCCATCCCAAGCAACAGCAGAGTATACCGCGCTTCGTAGGTCTGGATTCAACAAGCCGGATCTGAGAGTATTTGAAAATCTAGACTTGGCCTCTTCTGTTATTTCTTTATCATCTAGTTTTGCAAGGGAGTTTATCAGACCGCTTCTCAATAATGCATATGTAGGTTTTTCGTCCTTGATTTTATCCCATCCTATCCTTTGGAATACAACATTCATGAAATATCGATTGAATTCTTTTATCTCATCCCAAAACGTTTCCCCGGAGAGTAAAACATACAAAAAGTTCAGAAACCCGATGATATCAGATAATACAACATAGTCATCTTCTTCTTCGTAATGTCTTACAAAGTCCAGATAGTACTTGAGTGGGTACTGGTTTGATAGCACCAGTGCAGTCAAGTCATGGTGGATACTCCAGCGGTCAAGATTTGATATCTTCTTTTCTTCTACTAGCCTTCCTAGTTCATCTAGCGCTGCCTCATTGTATCTTACCCTGTAGAATCCCTTCTGGCCATCATTTACCTTGAACCATCTGCCAGTATAGGGTATTGTAACAGGTCCACGCATCATCTTTGTTACTACTTTATCTTCCGTTCTAATTGAGATTGGAATCATCCAGTTTTCCGGGCGTGACTTGCCGTCATTTTCAAGCAAAAACCTCTTTTGCGATAATTTTATTTTTGAATCAATTGCCGTTGCCTCAATTATAGGATATCCAATCTGCCTCACCCAGGTGTTCATCAACTGGCGCACAGGTTTTCTTGATGCAGCACCCAGAGAATTCCAGAGATCTTCGGTGGTGGCATTAGAGTATGCATGTTTTTTGAGATAGCTATGCATTCCCTTTTGGAAATTTTCAGGTCCAATAAAATTCTCCAGCATCATGAGAACACTTCCTCCCTTATTGTAGCTAATCTCGTCAAATATCTGCCGAACTTCTGCAGGACTTTTCACATCAACATCTATTGGATGAGAAGATTTTAGTGAGTCAAGACTTAGCCCTCCTGTCATCTCAGATATTAGGAACTGGTCCCAGAAATCCCACTCAGGATAAATCTTGTCTACTGCTTTTGTTGCCATAAAAGTAGCAAAGCTTTCGTTAAGCCAGAGATCGTTCCACCACTTCATGGTAACAAGATTGCCAAACCACTGGTGCGCAATCTCATGTGCTATTACTTCAGCAATGTGTTGCAGTGTATCAGTGGATGATGTCTTTGGATCATACAATAGTACGGTTTCTCTAAATGTAATTGCGCCCCAATTCTCCATTGCGCCAGATGCAAAGTCAGGAATTGCTATCATGTCAAGCTTTGGTAATGGATATGAAATCTTGAAATATTTTTGAAAGTATGACAGAAATTGTTTTGTAAATACAAGTGCCATCTTGCCTTGTTCTTTCTTTCCCTTGGTTGTGACAATTCTAACAAGGGTCTTGCCCAGCTTGCCTTGCAAGAACTCAAACTCTCCCACTGCAAGATACAGAAGATACGTAGACATTACAGGGGTTGTGTCAAATCTAAATGATGTTTTCTTGCCAAGTTTCTTCTTTGATACAACAGGCATGTTTGAGAGGGCAGTCAGATTATTGTCCACAATAAGTGATACATCAAATGTTGCCTTGGCTTCTGGCTCATCCCAGCACGGAAACGCGCGCCTTGCATCTGCTGCCTCAAATTGGGTAGTTGCAAGGTGTTTTTCTTTTCCTTTGTAGTCGTATTTGCTCCTGTAAAAACCGACTAGTTTGTCATTTAGTGTGCCTACAAAATTAATCAAAAGTACAGCCCTGCCAGATATTTTTTCAGGTACATCTAGGACAAGTTCTTCCTTTTTCTCGTCAAGTCTTACTTTTGCCTTTATCTTTTTTTCATTCCAGAGTACAGTGCAGTCTTGAATATCAAGTTCTGCCGAGTGTAGAATTATCTGTCGTGTTGGTCTTGATGCCTTTATGAGAATTTTCTCTTTTCCCCTAAACTTGAATCTGTCAAAGTCTGGCTCAAATTCCAGATCGTAGTTAATTGGTAAAACAGATTTCACAATATTTGGTTCCAAGATACAAGTAATATACCTTCTAATGTAGAATGTGAAATAACCAGTGTAAGAAATGCACGCTAAAGAATACTATTGCAATTGATTTTACTGTCTTTCCGGTTGTCATAGCAATAGAATATTTTATAATGTTGTATTTTTTGGTCCCAGCTATTATAGATACGATATCCCCAATTATTGGAATCCATGGAGAGATAAAAATTACCGTACTCCATCCATACTTTGTCATTATGTTTACACTTTTTTGTTCATACTTTGGAGTAGATTTTCGAAATTTTCCTATCAGTCTTCCGTTATATCCAAGATAATATGCAATGTAACCACCAAGTATAGATCCAATTGTCAAAACTGCAAAGACATGAAATGGTTTTGCACCTCCCAAAAGCAGAGTCGAGGTGGTGATTTCAGTTGGAATTGGAATAAATGAAGAAAACATCCCATTGAAGAAAAGACCGACAAGACCATATTTTATGAATACAGTATTATGAAATATTGCATGTATGAAATCCCATAGAACCATCGCCTGACCTTTTCCTTAGCTCATTTTAAATGAATTGCCATATTTTTCGTCTTTATCATAAATTGCAATTGAGATTTTTTTGAGAAGTTTTTTCTTTGATTTTTGTGCTTTGGCATCATTGCCGTAATCTTTTTGTTCTAAAAGAGTATGTAGGCGCTCAAGCTCAACTCTTGAGAGCGCTTGAACTCCCCTGCTCATTATCACTTCCAAAAGCGTTACTCTCTCAAGATCGTCGTTTGACATGTAGAGTAACTGCCCCTTTGTTTAATATTTGTCTTACAGAACAAAGTTCACAATTGTTATACAAGATACAGTCTTTTTCCACACGGACTATATCGAAGTAAAAGACGACAAAATTGAGACAGGGTGATGTCAGGGCAGCAAAAGGGCAACCAATTCTGAGATTATTAAAAATGCCAAACATTTGTTGACCCCTCGTTCCAATGTCAGGCTGTTTCAGGAGAAAAATCAAGAAACAAGATCATCGAAGTGACAAGACAGGCAGATTGACCAAAAAACCTACTACGTATAAAATATAACGAGGTAAAAACTGCCCTCTTCCTGTGAAGAAGAACACAAAAAAGCTTTTTGCTTTTAGTTTTATGGCAATTTTCATAATTTCAACTATTACTGTAGTTGGAGCAGGCTACTTTCACGGCAATCCACAACAGACAACTCCCCCAGCTGCATTGACTGGAACCCCCGAGGATAATTATTCTCCTGACAAGAGAACAACTTTTTGCCAAAGTCAAAATAATACAGAGTCAACAAAATACATCACCGAGTTTAAGATTCCAACGCTTTGCACACAGCCTCTTGCAGTCACCACTGATCCCTCTGGAAATGTTTGGTTTACCGAAACTAATACTGGAAATATTGGAGAGTTTATTCCTGCCACAGATTCATTTCATGAATTTGATAACCCATTATGGCAGAAAGGAGAAAAATCAATGATGTGGGGAATTTACTATGCCTCGGATGGAAACATTTGGTTTAGCGACTCACAGCATAGCTTGATATGGGAATTTAACACACAGTCAAAGAATTATTCAAGTTTCATATTTCCAAAGACTTCAAATCAATCAGAGTCATTTCCCCAGATGCTAAAACCTGACGGTCCTGATATCATGGTAAATGACTTTACTGGAAGAAAAGTTGCTGTTTTCAGTACAGACCAAACTGGCAATGACTTGACTACGACCAATATCATCTCACCCGGAAATTATAATTTTACAAGCGATATGGCAGTTGACTCTACAAACAAAATTTGGTATACAGTGTGGAATTATCAGCTTGGAGGTCTTCTTGTAAACTATAACCCACAAACTTCACAGTTCTCAAACTATACGCTTCCTACTGGAATACTTGCACCAAATGGACTCTCAGTTGGACCCAATGGCAAGATATGGCTTACAGATACTGCAAGTAGTATGTTTGTTAGTTTCGACCCACAGTCTCAACAATTTACAAAGTATATCACTGCACCACCACCGGTCTCGACGTATGGCAACAACTCAGGATTGATAAAGACTCCAATTACAAGGCCATATTGGAATCAATTCGATAATCAAGGAAGGCTTTGGTTCAACGAACAGGTCGCAAATTCACTAGCAGTATTTGACCCAATAAAAGAATCTCTTGTAGAATACTTGGTGCCGTCAAAGAATCCCAACTGGTCAGATTGCGGCAACCAGACCGATTGCGGAGTAGCCCAAGTGCTTGCTCTTACAGTTGCAAACAACAAGGTATGGTTTCCAGAGTGGGTTGAAAACAATATTGGTGTACTAGACCCAACTGTTCCGCTACCACTTGCTCTGAATGCATCTACTACAGTGATCACCCTGCACAGAGGTCAGAACGAAACCGTGAATGTTACACTCAGTCCAAATGAGCAGCTAACTGGTACAGTGGATATACTTACACAGCAAACAGCAAATGTACAAGACCTTAGCGTTACACCAACCAATCAGACAATTACATTGGACAAACAAAAAACCATACCAGTAAATCTGGCTGCTGATGACTTTGCGCTTTCAGGTACCTACAAGGTTGTGGTTGCAGCAAGATACCAAGATGTAACAATGTCACAATTCATTACAGTTACCATACAGTAAAGAAGTGGTTCCAAAGATAGATGGTTTAATTGGAATTTCCACCTACTGTACCAATACACAGGGTACTGGAGGAAAGATACGAACAAGCCAAGACCAATTCTTTGTGTCCGAAGTCTTGCGCAACAAGACACTTGCAAAGATTTCACAGTCTGGAAACTATGCAGTCTTTAGATTAAAAAAATCTGGAATTGATACAAACCATGCCCTATCAGACATATTAAAAAAACAGGGTTTGCGATTGAAGGCACTTGGCCTAAAGGACGCAAACGCCACAACTGAGCAGTTTGTTTGTGACATGAATACCTCATGTATGCATGAAAATATAACAACAAACAGGTATACACTTGAAAGAATTGGTTTTGTTCAAAAACCTCTTACAAAAAAGGATATGGTCGGAAATCATTTCAAGATCAAGATAGAGGAAGCAGATTTTTCAAAGATTTCAAGTTTTGACCAGTATGATAAGATTCTAAACTTTTACGGATACCAGAGATTTGGGAGCAGAAGAGCAATATCACACCTCATAGGAAAGGCAATGTTGCAGAGAAATTTTGACTTGGCCGTTGAAGTCCTGCTTGCATCAACTTCAGAGTACGATTTTCCTGAAAACAATAAGATCAGGGAGACGCTCAAGGACAAGTCAAACTATTCAAAGGCTTTCGATGATGTACCTCCTCAGATGGATACCGAGAGGCTGGTCCTAAAAGAAATGATAGAGCACGGTGATGCATTAAAGGCATTGCGTGCCATGCCAATATCTCTGAGAAGATTTTTTGTTGAGGCATATCAATCATTTATCTTTAATCGCACTGTCAGCATGGCATATGAAATGGGCGAGAATATGTTCGCGCCACAAGCAGATGATGTGTGTTATGACAAGGACGATAATCTTGGTAGATATCAAAACGATCCAGAGCAAAAACTGGCCATACCTCTTGTGGGGTACTCATATTCAAAGAGAAACAGGTTTGACTATCAGATATCAAAGATACTTGGTGAAGAACAGATTAGCCCAAAAGATTTCTTTGTAAAAGAGATGCAAGAAATAAGTGGAGAGGGCGGATTCAGGCATGCCGTCATGCTCTGCAGAGATTTTGAATCAAGCCCACCACATGTAAGTTTCACACTTTCAAGAGGTTCGTATGCAACCATGTTGCTAAGAGAGATAATCAAACCATCTGATCCTGTTGCAGCTGGTTTCTGAGAAAATGTGAAATCAACTGTTAATTTATCAGCGCCATAATTTTTATTGTCATCTCTCCGACATGCAAATATGTTTGACAAGTTTTACACCAAAGTAACAAAGGCTCCAGAATTTCCGTCCAACTTTGACTGGATTAACTCAAACGAACCTCTCTCACTTGAGAAACTTAGGGGACATGTAATTGTCCTAGATTTTTGGACATATTGTTGCATAAACTGCATGCATACGCTGCCTGTCTTGGCTCAACTTGAAAGAAAATATGATGGAAAACCAGTAGTATTCATTGGGATTCATTCTGCAAAATTTTTCAACGAACAAGATAGAAATAACATAGAACAAGCCGTGAGAAGGTACGAGATCTCACATCCCATTTTAGTAGATAATCAGATGACAGTCTGGCAAAAGTACGGCGTCAGCGGTTGGCCTACAATTGTAATCATCGACCCAAACGGTACCATAGTGCACAAGCAATCAGGCGAGGGCCAGAAAGAAGTGATAGAGGATATAATCGATGTCTTACTGGAAAAAGATGGAAAAAATGGAGATTTTGCCAAGGTGCCAATCAAAATTACTCGTCATATTCCCCAAGACAAGACAACTCTTTCTTATCCCGGCAAATTATCCATATCAAATGGCAAGATAGCAATCTCTGATTCAAATCACAACCGAATTGTTGTGATGGACATGACAGGCAAGATTGAACACATTGTAGGAAATGGAAAGGCAGGACTAGTCGATGGAAATTTTGTAGATGCCATGTTTTTCAGGCCGCAGGGAGTGGTTTTCAAAGACAATACAATATTTGTTGCCGATACGGAAAACCATGCCATACGAAAGATAGACATGACTACAAGTAAAGTAACCACGGTTGCAGGCACCGGAAAACAGGGACCTTGGATGTCAAGTGGTGGAAAAGGAAAAGAGACATCGCTTTCTTCACCTTGGGATGTAGCTGCAAAAGACAATCTCATTTTCATCGCCATGGCAGGAAACCATCAGATATGGGCATATGATACCAAGACAGACACGGTATATCCTTTTGCAGGAAATGGTTATGAAAATATCATAGATGGCGGCAGGATGAGGGCGCAGCTAGCCCAGCCAAGCGGCCTTTCAATGTGGAATGACAGACTATATTTTGCAGATAGTGAAACTTCATCAATTCGCGAAATAGACCTCCAGTCAGGTTATGTTAGAACAATTGTAGGACAAGGGCTTTTTTCCTTTGGATGCAGAGACGGACGTAATGGTGAGGCACTCTTCCAGCATCCATTGGGATTGTGTGCAACACCAAACCAAATTTTTGTTGCAGATACCTACAACTCTGCACTAAGAGTCATAGATTTGAAAAATGAGAATGTGTCAACAATAATTGGAAAGCAAGGCATGTCTGGAATTTGCAGACTAGATGATCCAAGTTGTGATTCTCTTGGACTCTACGAGCCAAGCGATGTCAAGTTTTACCAAGACAGACTATACATTTCAGACACAAACAATCATTTGATACGAGTCTATGATCTCAAAACAAATGTTCTTAAAACTTTGGAAATTATCAATTAGACCAAAAGACAAAACTAATCAAAGAAATCTTTTGGTATGATTTGTTGATTTATTGCAAAATCCTCGACTTGTTGAAAAGTTACTATACCTTTTTTGTATTGCTCCCAGATAAACTCTAGATACTGTATCCTTTCTGGATGTTCTCCGTCTGGAGATTTTGGCGATTTTTTTATGACATCGATACACAGTTTCTCAAGATGTGGGTATTCGAACTTGTCAAATATGGCACTCAGTTTTTCCACATTCTCGTCTTTTGGTTTTGCTTTTCCAAAAAGTCCCATACGGCTTGTTAGATATATGGTCATTTAAAAACTCTAGAATTAATTCCCAATATACAATGAAATATAACAAATGAATCCAGTCTTCCAAATTTCCATCAAGAACAAAAGATCCCTACCTTTCAAGTAAGATTTTAAAGCTGTATTTTGTTACACTACCATGGAAAAAGCATACATATTGATTGGCTGCGAACTTGGCGCAGAAGGCGAGATAGTGGAGAAGATAAAACACATGGAGAAGGTCAAGGATGCAAGAGTTGTCTATGGAGATTATGACATTGTCGTTGAGGCAGAAGCAAGTACCGACGTCCAGTTGGATAACCTAATTACAAAGAAGATAAGAAAGATGGAAAAGGTCAGGTCTACTATGACCTTGGGCGTCGTAAGCTAATTCCAATTCCAAATGCAATAATTCCTGCACCTACAGCAGCTATCACTCCACCGTTTACAATCCATCTTGGATTAGAGTACATAAAAGACGAGTGAGGTCCTACAATCGAATTTCCCTGTAAAAAGAAGAGTATTCCAAAAGCTGCAATGATTGCGCCTATTCCTATCAGTGGAATCCCTACACTACGTGCTTTAGAAAGTTTTCCCCTACTCCTCATGTAAAAATATGCTATAACAACTGCCGCAATTGCGACACCAACTATGATTGTGCTTGCCGGCATTACTTATTCACGGATTTATTACTATTAAGTGGTGATAATCGTAGCAAATCCAAATTTAAGAACGAAGAGGCAATAATGATTGTGCCATCCCTACAGTAGCACTTGTTCTCATGGTATGATATAGTATGCTATTGATAAAAGGTAAAAGGAGTTGATAAAATAGGCAAAATCATTTGGATTTCTTTCTTTAATGAGCTTTCATAAAACAAATCTAAGATTGGACGAATGGGGACCTGACCTAATGGAGCTTCGACACAAAAGAAGCTGGTTTGATATCAGCATATTTGCTGGAGCAGCAGCGCTCTCAATGCTAGTTTCCGTGGTATATGGCACTGACATTAACCAGGTCGTCGTACAGTCACCAATCATTATAGACTTGATGTTCATTCCGTCTTTTCTCATCGGCCTTCTTTATGGAGTAAAGATGGCAGAACGCGTAATGTCTCCTGCAGCGCCTCGAAGTCCTGTCAGGAGAGGAATAATCAAGATATTTTTGTTCATATTCATGATGGGTTCAATATTCACATCAGTCTCATTTGCGCTTCATGGAGGAGCTCATCCTCCTCAGAATTCCATTTTAAAAGAAGGAGTGATAAAGTGGATAAACGAGTTTGTCCAAGCAAATGGAGGGCTAACATTTCTAATAGTATCAAGTATCACCATGATGGCTGCTGCAACTAAGCGCATAGTTGGAATGGACGGTTTTATAAGTAAGATTTTCACATTTGTTGGAACATACATCTTCTTTACAATGATTGCCTTGAGTCTAACACATAGCGACCCTACACATTCCCAAGTGTACTTGTATGCGTGCTATCAAGCAGGAATAGTTGGTGGAATATTTTACCAAGTTAACAAGTTTACCACGCGCTCAAACATGTGGGAAGACTATAACAATGGATTCTGCTAGATCTTTTGGTATCGCATAGTCAGAAACAAGATTCCAAAAGATGCGGCCATTACCATCGGAACAATTCCGGAAAACTCTGGCAGATATGTTGTTCCTGTTATGTCCGTTTCCACCTTGCCACTTTGGTTAAACTTTAAGATTACAGTAGTAAGATTAGCGTTCCTCAGTACGATAGGATGAAGTTGTGTCCCGTTCTGAAAAGTGGTATAGTTTCCGCCAATGAGGTTAGTTGGTATATCTATTTCTGCAATGTTTCCAGTGTGTGAACTATTGCCAATAAATGCCAATGTCTTGGTATTGTTGTTAAATGTTACATTTTGCATATCATAGTTTGTAGTAGTGGTTACTGTAAAGGTATACTGACTTGCCTTGATTGGCCATTCCCATTTTATTCCAGGGTGGTAAAGTTTGAGATGTTGTATATTTGCCTGACCGAAGGCCTGTGTTGAGAATAATACGGATGATATCCCTAGACCAAGTACAAGCATTAAGAAAATAACCTTCTTCAATTCTTCAAACCAGCGATTTTGCCGCGCATTTCTCTGTCTGCAGATATTCTTGGATGTGATGGATCAGCCAATATAATTTCATACCATAGATATACACCGTCTTGGTAAAGATAGTATGAACCGAGAAGTTTCATGTTTGGAAATCTTTCCAGAACTCTGCGTTCTGCTACTCTTTGCATGCTAAGTGCTGGCTTTATTCGTAGTACACCAAGATGTTTTGGCCTTCTTCCTGCGACAGGTCTCTTTTTGCGCATATTTCCTCTGCCCACGCGCATTCTTACTACTGCGATACCCTGCTTTGCCTTGTATCCAAGTTGTCTTGCTTTTTGTAACCTGCTTGGCCTGTCAATTCTTTCCAAGGCATGTTGCTTTCTCCATTCCACAGCCTTTGCTCTAAGCTCAGGGGAATTTTCTTTCCACATCTTAAGCCATACCTGTTCCTGATGACCTACCATATACCCCGCACTACTAAATTCCCCCTTAATATTCTGTTAGAACAACCCATACATGTCAAGTTTCAAAACCCTATTATGAAATTGAATTGTTGCAAATTCTATGAAGTTTGTAGCAATGTTAGTAATCGTAATGGCAATAGCATTTCTGGGTTTGATTGTAGTAGCATATGCTTTGCCTGAGATATCAGTTGTTACAAGCAGGCCAGTCTACCAATATGGCGACAGCCTTTCTTTTTCAGTCACAGTCTCCAACGTTACAGGGGACATGGCAGTTTTAGAGATTGTAGATCAGTCAAACAAATCATCATCGCCAATTGATATGATAATTACAAAACCCGTATCAAATATCACTGCTCCAGTTCCATTTTATAAAACAATTTTTGCCCCTGGCACTTATTTTGTCAAGATTCAGTATTCAGGCTCCAATGCAACGGCAAGTTTTCAACTTGTGGATACGGGAGATATTGTAATTCCCCCACAATTCAAGGAGGTAGCAAGTTCCTGGGTTCAGAACCAGACATCTAACAAATTATTTGGAGAAAATATTTTCTATCTTGTAGATTCAGGTACAATCAAGATAGACGGTTACCACGACCAAAACATGACAGCAATTCCATCGTGGTTCAAAAATGATGCACTTTGGTGGTCAAACGGCTCTATTTCAGACAATGATTTCGGACATGCAGTGCAGTATCTTTTAGAATCCAAAATAATGATAGTTTAGTATTCTTTACAGTTTTGGCCTTTTTCTTGCAGTACTTGCAATTACAATTACTATAACAATAGAAATGGCTCCAATTACCGCGCAGTCAATCGGGCTCAGGTGGATGGTCGCGTTTGGAATATATGGTATTGTGAAAACAATGTTTCCTCCCGTATTTGTTTTAGATTGAGTATTTCCCTGCGTTATGCTTGGCGGTGTTTTTGTTGTAACTTTAGATGGATGGGATTGTGTTGTTGAATTTTTAGTATATGGAGATGTCTGCGATACAGTATGATTATGCATCTGTGACAAGGGAGGAGTTTGCGGTGCACTGTTAGAAGGTGGCGATTGAGTCACGCCTCCGTTTGGCCCAGGCGTCACGATATAAGTTCCAATTATCTCAATTTGTTTATTGTCAGGAGTGAGTTGTAGTGATATGGTTCTCGTGGTTGCAGTTGGAGCCTTTTCTTCTACATTTGCCGGTGTTCCATCAACTACTGCAAGGAATGGAGTGTCATTGTTGTGTTGGTCTTTAGAGTCAAGTAGCGCACGAGGTATTGTCAGATCAAGAGATGCACTTTGACTTGATACTTGTACTGTTATTGTAAGCTCATCGTATGTTGGATTTGGTTCAATGTCTTGTATCTTGACTCCATTTGCGTTATAGTTTATCTGATATGTATTTCCAAAAACAACCGGAAACGAACCCGTGTCAGCAAAGACAGGAGACAGTGGAAGAAATACCAAAAATAATGCAGACGCTACTAGTGCTAGACGTACCAAGTCTAGATTACGCCACGAAGAATCATTATTATCTTTTCTGCTATAACATTTGCAGCTAAAGCCTGAGCTTCTCTTGTCTGAGCTCCTATGTGAGGTGTACAGATTACGTTTGGCAGGGTGGCAAGCTTGTTTCCAACAGCAGGCTCTTTCTCAAATACATCTAATGCTGCTCCCGCAATCTTTCCTTCCTTTAGTGCATTATAAAGTGCATCTTCATCAATTATCTCACCTCGAGATGTATTGATAATACAAGTTGTCTTTTTCATATGGGACAACCTCTGTGCATTTACAAGGTGATGTGTTTCCGGAGTAAATGGTACATGAAATGAGATGTAATCTGCACTTGACAGCAATGTATCAAGATCTGCCTTGATTAGTCCCACTTCCCTTGAGAACTCGTCTGGTATGGGAATTACATCAAAACCTATGATATTCATGTTCAGAGCCTTTGCGTGTCTTGCAAGTTTCTTTCCAATGTTTCCCAGCCCAACTATTCCAAGATATTTGCCAGAAAGTTCGCTGCCCATCAATTCCTTCTTTAGCCACTTGCCATTTCGTATTTCTCGATCTGCTCTTGGTATTTCTCTTGCAAGCGATAACATCAATCCCAATACAAGTTCGGCAACTGCATTCATCGCACCTTCGACCGCATTGATTACACGTATGCCTTTTGCCTTTGCAGCATCAGTATCAATATTATCAAGGCCCACTCCGACCCGCGCAATTATTTTACACTTGTCAGCTTTTTCAATCAAGTCTCGTGTCAGCTTGGTCCTGCTTCGCACTATGACAATTTCATAGTTGCCAATTTTTTCCTTTATCTGTTCTGGCGTAATCTCTGGCTCGTATGTAATATTCAAACCATTTTTTTGCAAAATTTCATGTAATATTTTATCAACTTGATCACAGATGAGAACTGTTTGGTTCCTGCTCATGCAAGAATCCCGCTATGTACAGAATATAATCATTGTGTGATACTAAAGATAAAAAAGGAAAAAGTTGGAATTAATGGACTTATTGTCCAGACATTCCGGTCATGTTTCCTGACTCGGTCATGTTTAGTTGGGCAGCACGATCGCTTGAGCATTCACAGTGGACAAAAGTCTGCTGTGGTATGCTTGTATCAGGTACGCTCGAGACTGGAGGTACAGCATCCGATGGATTTGGAGCTGGATTTGCCTGAGCTAGCTGGACTGCAGCTGCACCACTGAAGATTGCAGCATAGTCATGATTGACTATCACATATGCGCCCGGTTGGTCATAGACTACATCGATGATTGCATCTTGTGAACCACCAATGTCCCATGTCTGAGTGCCCATTGCTTGTACCATATTACCTTGTGTAACTCTGTCCATCTGTCCTCCCACAATGTGGAAGAATACTGGCATGTTACCTTGGTTCAATACGAAGTATCGTATGTGTTGACCAACTGGTAGAATCAACGGGGCAGCTTTATCATTAGCTGCTGGAGCATTGTTCCATACCTTTGTTACAACTGGATCATAGCCAAATGGCTTGCCGTTGATTACAGTCCAAGTTGTATTGTGTAAGAACATTGCAGCTTGGTTGTAAGATCCGTCTGCATTAAGGTATAGTTGGTTGAATTGCAAAGTGAACTCGTATGCTGCTGGGTCAATCAAGGTATTGTTTAGTACTACCTGACCGTTTTGTGTCGCGGTTCTCGTGATTAGGAGTTTGTGATATCCATTGAGTGGATCAACAATTATCATTCCGTACATGCCGGAAAGAACATGCTGGTCCATTCCAATAACACCTACACCTTCACAGTGATACTTGAAGGCACCAGGATAGTTTGCAATGTATGCGTATGTGTTCGACTTGCCTGGCATCACAGGACCAAAGTTTGGCACTGCGGAGATTTGAGCAGCGTGCATGTCAAGGCTATGACCTGTCAGCTCAGTTGATGGTACATTTAGTGTAACCTCGACTACATCGCCTTGTGTTACTCTAATTGTTGGACCAGGAACTTGGCCGTCAAAAGTCATTGCATCATACATTTGTCCGCCAGGAATTGGCAGCTTGACGCTTTGCGCGGTCAGGGTAATCTCATGTACGGTTCGACCATTTGCTTTTTCAATAGCAACTTGATCTAGAGGAATCGCATCCGCTCCGACCATATTGAATACCAGACCACCGACGCTCTGTACATCTTTTGCAGTGACAGAATCAATTGTCTGTGGTGTGACTTTGTCAATTGTAGCTGGTGATACGCTTTGTGCGTTACCAGATCCTACCTGCGTGTTTGAATATGTGCTACCGAACAGAAAGCTGGCCACTGCTACTACTGCAACAATGGACAGTGTACTGTATCGTTTATTCATCATCTCGAATTTTGTTTATAAGTATATTAACCTATTGGGTTTTTGCCCCAAAACAAGTGAAACTTACGATCTTTACTGGAGATATTTTTGCAATTTTTCAAATGCGAATGAATATTAGGAATTTTGATTGTATGATGCACGTGGAATATAGAACAGAGCGCGATTCTCTAGGAGAAGTAAAGATTCCAGCAGATGCATATTATGGCGCCTTTACATCAAGGGCAATCAACCAGTACCACGTAACTGGTCTCAAGCCACATATCAATTTGATAATGGCCTTTGTGATGATCAAAAGATCAGCTGCAGTTGCCAACATGAAGACTAGGTCAATAGATGCAAAACGTGGTAATGCTATTGTCAAGGCATGTGACAAAATATTGGCAGGAAAATTTCTTGAGCAGTTTCTCATAGAGCCAATTAACTCTGGTGCTGGCACAGCCTTTAACATGAACACAAACGAGGTCATTTCAAACGTAGCTTTAGAAATTCTTGGAGAAAAGAAAGGAAATGACAAAGTCTTACATCCCAATGATCATGTAAACATGTCCCAGTCAAGCAATGACACATTTCCAACTGCCATGCATATGGCAATACTTTTCAACGTAAAACAAGTCATCCCTGCACTGGATGATCTTATAAAAATAATAACAAAAAAAGCAAGAGAGTTTTCAGGATATCAAAAAATAGGTAGAACGCATCTAATGGATGCCCTTCCTGTAACTCTCGGAGGAGAATTTGCAGCATATGGAACTGCTATTGCAAAAGCTCGTGATGAGATTTTTGCCGCAAAAAAAGAATTAGAACACATCGCATTAGGCGGAACTGCGGTTGGTACAGGTGCGAACACTCCAAAAGGATACAGAACTATTGCGATATCAGAGCTTGCAAAGATTTCAATGTTACATCTCAAACCGCAGTCAGATATGCAATATGGTTTACAGAGCAGATTTGCAGTAGCAAATATTTCATCCACCCTGAGAAATTTGGCTCTTGAGATGGGAAGGTTTTCAAATGATCTCAGATTGATGGCTTCTGGCCCTGTTGCTGGTCTATCAGAACTTGGAATACCTGCGGTTCATGCAGGTTCTTCTATCATGCCAGGAAAGGTCAATCCCTCTCTTGCAGAATGCATGAACATGATATGTTTTGACATCATAGGCAATGATACAACTGTAGCTCTTGCAGTACAATCAGGTCAGTTTGAGCTAAATGTGATGCTGCCTGTAATGTTAAAGGCGGTTTTGGAATCAACAGATATGCTAAAAAATTTTGTACCAATATTTTCACGCAACCTAGTTGCAGGGCTTAGCGCGAACAAACAGAAGCTTAAGCATTATATCGAAAACAGTCCTGTGATAGTCACATTACTTGCGCCAAAGCTTGGCTATCTAGTCTCTGCTGACCTGTACAAGGAATCTCTCAAGACTGGAAAGACCATACGACAACTCGTAGTCTCAAAGAGACTAATGAGTGAAAAAGAAGTCGACACTCTATTAGGATAGCATGGCAAAGATCTGGGTTGAAGCATACGGATGTTCTGCAAGCTTTGCAGACTCTGAAATGATTACCGGCCTTGTAGTAAATGGCGGCCACACGCTGGCAGAAGATCCTTCAGATGCAGACCTCAATGTCATAGTTACATGCTCAGTCAAGGACGTAACTGCACAAAGGATGGTACACAGAATAAAACGATTAAAGAGCAAGCCGCTAGTTGTGGCCGGTTGCCTTCCCAAGGCAGAGACAGTAACTGTAGAAAAATTCAGTCCAAAGGCAAGCCTCCTAGGACCAAACTCTCTTGGAAAGACACTTGAGGTAATTGATTCCACGCTCAAGGGCCACAAAAGAATTGAACTGGAAGATTCAGACACAACGAAGATCGGACTGCCAAAGGTACGCCTAAACCCAGCTGTTGGAATAGTGGAGATTGCTAGCGGGTGCATGAGCGAGTGTACTTTTTGCCAGACGAAATTAGCAAAAGGAGAGATTCACAGTTTTAGGATAGGAGACATCGTAAGGCAGGTAAGACAAGAGATCGATGACGGATGCAGAGAGGTATGGCTAACATCGACTGACAATGGTTGCTATGGTTTTGACATTGAGACAGACCTTCCAAGTCTAGTAAATGCCGTATCAGAGATAGAGCGCGATTTCATGATTCGTGTGGGCATGATGAATCCAATGTACATGCCAAGAATACGTGAAGACCTGCTAGAATCATTTGAAAACCCCAAGCTCTTCAAGTTTCTTCACATTCCCGTTCAGAGTGGAAGCAACCAAGTCTTAAAAGACATGAAACGTGGTCATACTGCAGAGGTCTTTAGAAAGTCAAGTGAGATATTTAGGAAGAAATTTGAGAAATTTACAGTTTCCACAGACGTGATAGTGGGATTTCCAACAGAGACTGAGAAAGACTTTGAACAGACACTTGACATGATACGTGAGACAAGGCCTGATATCGTCAACCTCTCAAGATATAGCGCAAGACCTGGGACAAAGGCCGCCTTGATGGACCAAGTAAATGTCTCAAACATGGTGGAACGAAGCAAGAAACTTTCCGAGATAGTAAGCAAGATATCTCAAGAGAGAAACCAGGAATGGATAGGTTGGAAAGGCGAAGTCTTGTTCGATGAGATCTCAGATGACACCATAAAGGGCCGCAATTATGCGTACAAGCCTGTTTTTGTACAAGAGAAGATCAAGATTGGCCAGAGAATGAAAGTTGAAATAACAAGAGCCACAAAACATGGTCTTTATGGCCATATTGCAAGTTAAATTTTTTAGATTGAACTTTGGATCAAAACTAAGCAACAAAGTTTTTTAATCATTTTTGCAAGCAAGATAGAGTCATGGAATTTCAAATACGAGATCCAATCTTAGTTGTTGGATTGGGCGGGGCAGGTTGCAGATTGGCTACAAGCATAAAGGAAGGACTTGGTTGCGATTCTCTCCTAATAAGCCATGATCCAAAAGACCTAAACCACGACTCTTCCAAGATTTTGATAAATACCAATCCCGTTCTCAACCCTTCAGCATATCTTATCAGAGGAATATCATTTGGAGCAAGAGGCTCAATTGCGCAGAGACTAGAATCCTATTCCACTATCATGATTGTAGCCAACTTGGCAGGAAAATCTGGTGCTGCTTTGGCTCCAGTGGTATCTCAGATTGGCAAAGAATTAGGCAAAAGCGTACTTTCCTTTGGAATAATGCCCTTCAAGTTTGAAAAAGACAGAATCTTCTTCTCAGGGGTTTCATTGAAGAGACTAAAGGCAAATTCGGATTGTACAATAATTATCGATAACGATGCTTTGCTTGACAGCAATCCTGACCTGACGCCTGATTCTTGCAATGTCATCACAAATGGAGCATTGATGCATGTTGTCTCCACCCTGAAAGATTCATCTTTGCCCCTTAAGACAAATATCTTATCAACAAGCAAGGACATATCAGATATTGAAACATCACTTAGAGATTCAATCAAGATGCTTTATGAAGATGCACCCCCAAACAACATCAAGAGTGCATTACTCTATGTAGTAGGCGGTAACAAAGTGCCAATAGGTGTTCTAAATTCAATGGTGAGCACTGTTAGTGGTATATTCAGTAATGACAGTACACGAGTCAGCTTGTCTGTCTCAAACGGAGAAAAATCCAAGGTTGTTTTGCTGACTTCGATAGAGGGTGAGACTCGTTTTGACAAATACGATCCACTTGGAATAATTCCAAAAGAGAATGCTCTTGATTGGGATGAGCCAGATGCCAGCGTAAAAATTGACCTGGATCTAGAACAAATAGAATAGATTTTTACTCTTTTGATTTCTTTTCTGATTTAGTTTCTGAGGGTTTCTTTTCTTCTTTCTTTGGTTTTTCTTCTGCTTTTTTCTCTACCTTCTTTTCTTCTTTCTTCGCCTTTGGTTTTTCCTCAATTTTCTTTTCGTCCTTTGATTCCTCTTTCTGAGGTTTTTCTTCTACTATTTTTTCTTCAGATTTCGGTTTTTCTTCTACTATTTTTTTCTCTTCTTTCTTTTCTTTTGATTTTTCCTCTACCTTCTTCTCTTCCTTCTTTTCATCTTTCTTTGATTTTTCTTCGCCTACTTTCTTTTCTTCTTGATATTTTGAAACTATGATATTTCCATCATCATCTTTTGACATCTTGACTCTTATTTTTCTTGGCGGATGTCTAATTCCTCGCTCCCACACCAAGTGACTGACGTCTTCCTCAATTTTCACATTTTCTGATTTCATGTGCTTTATGGCAAATTCTCGTATCATGTTTATTGCTCGCTTTGCTCTATGATTGTTTGAAGAAAGTACTACCTTTCCTAAATTAATAGTATAAATCCTCTCTAATGTTTCTTCTGACAAGGCTAACCTACCCCCACGTCAGTTTTGCGCCACTGTCTTCTCTGTGGATTTGTTCTCACTTTACGTTTTGTCTTAACTATTATCCAAGCTGGAACAGCTGCATTTTGCTTCAGTTTGCTCATCAACCTTATCTTCCTTGGAGTTGACTTGTTAGCGCCCATGAACGTTTGAAAATCTGACCTCTTTTTAAATGAATCTCGAAAATATTACAACAAACCATTTGCCGACAATGCATTGGCAATCTGATTTAGCATCCTAGCAGAGGCCCCCCAGATCAGATGATTTTGAAATTTGAAGGTGTACATCTCTTGGATAGATTTGTGCACTGGATCTTTATCTTCGTCCATAGTTTTCAAAAGTGGAACCATGGGTATTTGCAAGATGGATTCTATTTCAGAGGTGGTCCTTATCAGCGGGATTTTTTCCAAAATTGTGATAAATGGAGTAATTGTAAAGCCTGAATTTAGTGTCGTAACTGGCCTGAGCTGTCCTATGACTTGATTATTGTGTATTTGAACTCCTATTTCCTCCCCAGTCTCCCGTATAGCAGTAGCAAGTAGGTCTGCATCACTCTTTTCCCACCTTCCTCCAGGAAACGATATTTCACCTGCATGATAGTCCATGGTTTTTGGCCGCTCAGTCATGATTACAGATGGTTCTGGGCCATAAATCATAATTAGTACTGCGGCAAGTTTGGTATTCTGGCTACCTTGAACTTGTGGCGACATTGAGCTTGACAGTGCGTTCTTTATTTTTTCTAGTTCCAACATTAGGGTAATGTCACAGTTTGTTATTTTCTGTTGTGATCAAAGTGCAAAGTATTCAGCTTCTGGATGGTGTACAACTATGGCAGCAGTTGATTGTTCTGGGATTATCTGTCCTGATTCTGTTAGTGTCATACCTGATTTTTCAGGCTCTAGCAGTTTCCAAACAATATAGTGTTGCGACACATCTGGACAGCTTGGATAGCCCCAGCTATATCGCAATCCACATTTTCCTCCAATCTTTAACTCATCTTTTATTTTTTGGTTTATCCATGCAGCCATCGCTTCTGCTGTTTCAACAGCAAGACCGTGCAAATAATACGCGTCAGTGTATAGGTCTTCTTTGTTCCATTGTTCTATTATATCAGAGACCTTGGTTCCCACGGTTACTGCTTGAAAAGCCACAACATCTTCCTGTCCAAAATAATCAGCAAGACACAGATGTTTTGCCCGAGACGAGCGGGGAAATTCAAACACGAGTTTTTCTCCGTTTGGATGCTCCACAGTCAGGTTTCCATCTTTTCCATGACATCTGAAATATCCATATACAGCTCTTGGTTCAAACAATTTTTCTGTAAGAATTTTTTTCTTCCATTCTTCAAAAAGTACTTCATGTTCTGCCTCTGACTCTTTGGCAGACTTACCTCTCAGACCCCACGATAACACAAAGAGTGATTTCTTGTCAAGATACCTCCACACTTCATTTAGGTCGATGTCTTTTGGCTCAAATCTTATTGTTTTATTGATATGAGGTGGGATCGGAGGAGTGACGGGTTTTATCTCGCTGTGCTCTAATGCCTGTCCTTGTGGTTTTTCAACTACTGTCTCTGTCCATTTCTCAATTCTTTGCTGCCATTGCTCTACAAACTTTAATTTTTCTTGCGATACAAGACTATCCATTGTCTTGAGACCATCAAACATTGTTTTGCAGTAAAACACTCCTGGCTTGTATATGCCGCCGTCTTTTGCAACACGATTTATGTAATTGCTGTTAATTGCAGCTCCTCCACACAGTACCGGAATCTGCATATTGTTTTTTCTTGCATGTTCGACGAAAAACTGCATCTGCTTTGATGTTGATACCAAGAGTGCTGACAACCCTATCGCATCTGCCTTTACCTCCTCAATCTTTTCAAGAAACTTTTGCATTGGAACCTGTTTTCCTAGATCGTATACAGTGTATCCGTTGTTCTCAAAAATTGTCTTGACTAGATTTTTTCCAATATCATGAACGTCACCGTATACTGTACCCAGAACAAGTTTTCCTTTGGTGCTTCCCTTCTCCTTTAAAAGATATTTTTCAAGTTCCGCAACTGCAGCCTTCATGCATTCTGCAGATTTTAATACAAATGGCAAGATGAGCTCTCCTGCCCCAAACTTGTCACCCACCTCCTTCATTGCAGGCAATAGATCATCGTTTAGTGTCTTGATTGCAGCAGGATGCGTGATCTCTTTTGGCGCATCAATGATCATCACTCCCTCCTCCTCGGATATACCATGTTCGCCTGAAATCTTTTCGTATATTGCATTTGCCACATCCTTTTCTATGCCATCGCGAATCCTGTTCACTATCCTAAAGTTGGAGCGTTTACCTGCAGGCCATGTTGGATCTACCTCAACCTTCTTTGCGGCAAGCTGAACCGTGCCCTTTGTTGTCTCAAAATATGCAATAAACTCTGCAAGAGCATTTGGATGCTTGTTAAATATCAGGTCCTCTGCAATGCACCTTTCCTTTTCGTCTATTTCCGCATATGGAATCACATCTTTTGGGTTTATTATTACAGTATCAAGGCCTGCTTTTACGGCATGATACAAAAATACAGCATTTAGTATCTTTCTTGCCCTTGGAGACAGGCCAAAGCTTATGTTGCTCAGCCCAAGTGTTGTAAACGAATTCGGGAATCTTTTCTTGACTAGACTAATTCCTTCAAGGGTATTTTTTCCAGCATCAAGAAATTCTGCCTCACCAGTAGCTAGCGTAAAAGTAAGAACGTCAAAAATAAAGTGTTGCTCTTGCAGTCCATATTTTTTTCCTGTTTCAATAAGAAGTTCCGCTGTTTCAAGTTTCTCCTGCGGAGTCTTTGCCATCCCTTTAGGTCCAATACACATGGCAATTGCCGGAACACCATATTGTACCATCAGAGGAGCTAGTGAATGAAACCTACTTCCATCACCTTCCAGGTTAATTGAGTTAATGATTGGTTTTCCAGGAATTTGTTCCAGTGCAGCTGCTACAACCTTGGGCTCGGTAGAATCTATCACAAGTGGAGCTTCGATTTCAAGGCTGAGTGATTTTACAAGTTTTTTCATAAACTCTAGTTCGTCTGAGCGTTCTGTTGTGGCAACGCATACATCAAGACAGTGCGCTCCATCATCTACTTGGTCTCTTGCAATTTTTACCAATTCTTCAAAATTGCCATTTAGGACACATTCTTTGGCCTTTTTTGATCCTTGTGCGTTGAGTCTCTCACCTATAATCAGAGGAGCGGGAGATTGCCTTAGATCTACTGCTTTTAGTGCAGAACTTACTCTAGGATCTTTCATTGTAGTCATTCTCAATTTCTTTTTCTAAATACCTAGCGCTTATTTTCTGATTGCTTTTCATCAATTATTTTTCTTAAGAGTGCTATATGTTCAGTATTGGTGCCACAGCAGCCACCTATTATTCTGACCCTGTCATATTGAGACAAGAAATCTTTCATTACTTTGGCCATGTCTTGTGGTGTCATCTTGTATACTGCTCTTCCTCCCTGGTTTTCAGGCATTCCGGCATTTGGCACAACAAGTAGAGGTAGATCGTTTTGTTCATTTAGCCATTGTATGCTGGGGGTCATCTCAACAGGTCCAGTGGAACAATTAAGCCCAAATGCATCGATTCCCATGTCAGATACTGTAGTATATGCTGCCTGAATATTTGTCCCAAGCAACATCTTACCATACTTGTCTAGTGTTGCATTTGCAATGATTGGAACTTTCTTTCCTGTCTTTTTCATTGCATCATGACATGCCTCTATTGCCATCTTTACTTCCAAAATGTCTTGGCTTGTCTCAATTAACAATGCGTCCACTCCACCCAAGATGAGTCCCTCTGCTTGGATCTCAAATGCTTCCCTTATCTTTTCAAGCGGTATTTGCCCAAGTGAAGGATCATTTGAGCTTGGTAAAAATCCAGTTGGACCCATGGAACCGGCTACATACCGTGGTTTATCAGAAAACTCTTTTGTGACATCAACTGCAAGCTCTGCAATTTTTTTGTTAAACTCTAATGTTTTATCCCCATAACCATATTCCTCAAGCTTGAGCTTGTTTGAACCAAAGGTGTTAGTCTCTATACAGTCTGCACCTGCCTTGAGATAATTTCTGTGTATATTTTTTATCCATTCAGGTCTTGTAAAAGACAGGCCGTCATTGAAGCCATCCTTGCCGTCTGGAAAATCTCCTGGGACAGGATTTAATTTTTGAATCTCAGTTCCCATGGCTCCATCAAAGAGCACTATCTTTTGCTCCATCAATTCAACTAGAGGAATTTTTGGTACCAACAGTAAGTGATGCGGGGTTTCAATGTATTAATTTTCTTTTTGTCACCTGTTAACTGCTTTCAAAGGTTATAATCAAGTAGTCGCGACACTCTTTTATGACGATAATTTACGAGTTAAACCCACCAAAGGTAATACATGACAGGATACTTTCTCACAGTGAGTTACAAGAATCTGTTGACAAGTTCAAATCAAAATCAGTCGAGATAGGAAAAGTCTGCGACAGTATACATGTGACAGACTCTGTCCTTGGCATTCCAAGGATATCCCCCATAACAGCAGGATTTTTCATAAAAAATTCCAATAACAAAATAAAGATCTCTGCAAGCATCAGAGTACGAGACAGAAACTATACCTCCATTACACAAACCGTCTGCGATGCAATACTCTTGAACCTGAATGGTGTACTGATGGTAAAGGGAGACCCGCCTCCCACAGGCCCTAAAGATTCTAGGCTAGTCCCAAGTGAGGTTGTAAAGCAATTCAATGAGCAGGGTTTTGGAGAAAAAATTGACCTTTATCTCTCAATATCAGGCAACCCAAACTTTGACAAGATTCACAAAAAAATAGAGGCACAGCCAAAGGGGTTTGTCACCCAAGTCGTAAGTTCCATTGATCAGGTAACAAAGATAGTGGACAAGCTAAAGCCACAAGGATTTAGAATAATACCCTGTGTGCTGTTGGCGTCAGAGCTTAACCAAAAATCTGCACAGATGCTCAATCTTGACTGGTCAGGGTACAGCAAAAACATGATAGGGTTTGTAAAAGAGGTTCATAGAATTGCAGGCGATGTGCTTTTGAGCTCTCCAAATGATTTCAATGGAGCTATGCAAGTATTAAACAAAATGTAGAAGGTACATCTAGAATATCATTATCTTGATTTCGTTTACATCCTACTTGTAATAAAAACAAATTTTGACATCGTCAAGTAACCTATCTCTCGATAGGATTGCCTATCATGTTTCCCCATTCAGTCCACGAGCCATCATAATTTCTTACTTGAGAATATCCAAGTAGATATTTCAGAACAAACCAGGTATGAGAGGATCTTTCTCCTATTCTGCAGTAACATATGACATCCTTATCAGGTGTCACTCCTTTTGATTCGTAAATCTGTCTCAATTCGTTGGCAGGTTTGAAAGTACCATCAGCATCATTGATTACAGTTGCCCATGGAATATTTCTTGCTCGTGGGATATGTCCGCCTCTTTGAGCATGTTCAGACGGGTATTCGGGAGGAGCAGTTATTTCGCCCGTAAACTCTTTTGGTGATCTAACATCAACTAGAACAGTATCATAATTAGAAAGAGATCTTCTAGCATCATTTAGATATGCTCGCAGTCCCTCATCTGGTGGCTGTGCCACATATTTTGTTTGTACAATTTGCGGTTCATCCTTGACATATGGCCTTTTTTCCAGTTCCCATTTTTTTCTGCCGCCGTCCATGAGTTTGACATTTTTGTGTCCATAATACTTGAATACCCAAAATGCAAAGGCTGCAAACCAGTTGTTAAAGTCGCCATAAAGTACTACAGGATCATCACATACAATTCCAATTCTACCTAGCAGCTCCTCGAACTGAGGCTTTCTTATTATATCACGAGTTACTGGATCGTTGATATCGCGTTTCCACCATATCAAACTGGCACCTAGAATATGTCCTTGTTTGTATGCATTTTCTGGGTCATAATCCACTTCTACAATCTTTACTGCTTTTTTTGAAGCGTTTTTTGAAACCCATTCAGTATCTGTTAGAACGTTTGTATTGTGGTAGCTCATTTTTTATCTCTGAAATCGCATACAAGTATCTCAAATATAATACAAATCAAATATGCAATTTATGCAATAATGATGAAAAAAATGTTAGGAGCAAACCATGTCATGATATAATTCATCTTGCAAAGAGAAGCCAAGATACTATTCCTCCCCACACTATTGCAATCGTAAGTGAGATTGCATAAACTACAACTGGAGTCCTAAGTTTTATTTCTTTGAATCTTGAGAACTTTGTATTTAGTCCTATTGCAAGAAATGTAAATGAAAAAAACGCCACTCTTAGTGGATCTGTACCAAACGATATTATCGGTGCAACTGCCTTGGCACCGTCTGCAGTCGAATGATACGTAAGAACTATTATTGATAAAATTATGCTAAGGGCTAGATATCCCAAAACAAACTTTGGAAATCTAAACCAGAGAACTTTTGGACTGGGTTTTATACTTGAATCTTTCTTGAATTTGTATGCCCATACTGATGCAAGTATAAACGATATGACACCAATCCATATGTCAATCATTACCTTGGTGACAACTGCTGCATTTAGTACGGAACCATTTGCTTTTATGAGGCCATCAGCCACCGATGCACTGGCTGAGGCTGCTCCATCTGTTTTAACGCTTAATCCAAGCCATACACCGGCAGCAGTAGCATGCGTTGGAAAGAAATGTGCTGCGACAAATGGCATTATGACAATTTCTATTGCTGAAAAGATTACAATTATTGATGAAATCACGGTTGAATAGATAGCAGGCGCTTCTATGGCAGCAGCTGCTGCTATTGATGCAGAAACACCACAGACACCAACGCCCGTAGAGAGTGTTGCAGCAAAATTACGATCAAGACCAAACTTTCTTGAAATAAAAAATGCAACTATCCATACAACAGGAAATGAGAGAAATGCGGCTCCAAGCATGCCCGGCGCAGTGGTCAGAAATGTCGTAAATAAAATCTTGGCACCAAGTAGTACTATAGCAGTCTTGATGAAGAGCTCGCCTCGAGCTGAGCCTAATAACCAAGAGGGCAGTTTCAACGTATTTGTGGCAATTATCCCAACTACAAGCGCTATTATGTATCCAACTTCTGAACTGCCCATAACCTTCACAATTGGAGCATAATTGGAAAGTATCCAAATTCCCCATGCCGTAAAGAATATGACTGCAAAACCCTTGAACCAGTCTTTAGGTCTTGTTCCATTGAATTTATTCACCGGTATCAGTAATACTGCAAGAAAGACAAAACTTACAACAAGTCCAACCCATGGATCAAATATTTTTGTAGTCAGAGCATGACCTATATCCGTCCAAGATTTTGCTGCAGGAATCCATCCGAGTGGGAAGAGACCAAAATATGAAGGAAAAGACAATCCAAATATTATCAGACCAATCCATACTGCCCACCAATCTTCTTTTTTGTAAAGTGATATCCATGTTGATGGAGATTTTATATTGTCATTTGGATTATTTGATTGTTCAATTGGATTTTCTGTAATGTTTGTTCGCCTGTTACCATAATAGATCATACGAAATATAAGAAAAAGGAAACACGCAATTAACACAGAAAATATGCAGAAATGTACAAAGATAGTTAATATCGCATTTACAGAGAAATAATATTAGATTCAAAAATAATATTAGATTCAAAAATAAAAAAAGAGGAAGAGTTAGAGTTTCTGTATTACTTTTGTCCTTGCAGCAAATACTATACCCATAACTGCAATCGCAAAAACAATTGGAGCGATTGGACCGAATTCTGGAGCTGCACTAGGATTTTCCGTATTAGAAGTTACATTCGCACTAGACTGTGTTTGGTTTGTATCAAATTGTGGTTGAGAGTTTGGATTGGATGAAACTTGTGCTAGTCCTTTCTCAGATAATACTTGATTTAACAGAGTTAGATCAAATATTCCTGACAGGTCTGGCAGACTATCCAAAAATCCAACTCTGTAGGTATCATTGGCTTCTTGATACAGTGACGATGCGATAGGATCGTATGTCAATGCGAGTCTTGAAAACGCCTCTTTTAGCTCATCATCAGGGATAGTCTTTCCTGTGAGCTGGTTTAGTGCAGTATTGAATTCCTGACGAGCTTGATCAGGATTGTTGTTTATCCAGTTTATCTCATCAATGTTTGCTTCAAGCAGTTCCTTTATGACATCAGGATGCGCAGTTAGAAATTCTGGTCTGACTACAATATCTGTCACTACAAATTTCCCTCCTGGCCACAGATCCCTTTCATCTACAAAGATTCTTCCATCTGCTTGATGTAATAGTACAGTAACCCATGGTTCTGGTACCCATGCACCATCGATGCTTTTCTTTAACATGAGGGTCACGATATCAGAGTTGCTTGCGGGTTGTACCGTTACAGAACCCCCGTTATCGGTTGTCTGATAACCGTTGTTGAGGAGATATGTCCTCAGAGCTATGTCTTGTGTATTTCCCAGTTGAGGCGATGAAAACTTTTTCCCTACAAAATCTTGTACAGATTCAATTCCCGAATCGTTTCTTACTACAAAAGATGCCCCTCCGCTAGCTACACCTGAGATGATGCGCAAGTCTCCGTCTGATTTAACATATCCATTAATTGACGGTCCTGGACCTACATATGCCACATCTATCTGATTGGCAAAAAGTGCTTCAATCTCAGAAGGTCCAGCATTGAAAACCTGAGGTTCTATTGTTACATTGCCCAGACTCTTCTGAAAATCTCCATTTTCTATTCCTATTACAGCCGGCGCATGGGTCAGGTTAGGAAAATACCCAATCCTTATGGTACTCAGACTGCTTGCATAAGCAGAGTGATCGTATGCAAGAAAAGACAATACGATCACTGATGCAATAATTGCACCAAGAATTCTGAATCCTATTTTTTGATTCATGGTTTTCATTTCTGAATCAAAGATGATATAATCAAATTCAAACGTGCAATCTATGCAAGATATATGCAGAAAAATATATCATGAAAATGTGGAGTATGCTGACAGGATTTTTATGACATCTATTTACAAGGAAAGAAATCTGTCTACTAAATTATCTGCCCAGTTGTTCCATTCTTCATTATGATAATTCTTGAACAGATTTGCAATGTCCTGTGATCTTATTACAAGATGGTATTTCCTATATCTACCCTCATCGAATTCTAGTATTATACCAAGATCGATGAATCGCCTGATATGCCATGTAACAGACGCATATGATATTCCAATATTTTTTACGATGTCTTTTAGAGTAGGATTCTTACGTTCCATTATGAACAGTATGATTCGTCTTGAGGTCTTTTTATTGAGCATTTTCAGTGTATTTCTTTCATCTTCCTTGAAAGATCCAGCAAGAAAGTAATACCTGTGCAGATTGTAACGCTCTGACATTATTTTACCAGTTTTTTCAAGAGTATCCAGGTGATAACGCAGAGTACCAAGAGATATACTTAATCCACGCTCTATTCCTCTTAGATGACTGCCTGGATTTTCTTGTATATAGGATAAAACAGAATCGGAATTGTTCTTGGTCCTTTCCCTAGACATAAGCAGAACAGAATTTTCTTTCATATCTGATCACAAATGTCAATGTAGAGAAATTTTCATAGTAATTTTAATAGTTGTGCCACTTATTCTGACTCTCATTTTTTGATTCATTGATTTGTATTTTTTGAATTATGCAGAATATAATTAAATTCAAATGTGTGATTTATGCATGATATGTGCAAAATTACGACATGTTGAGTTTCATCACATTGGCATAATTGGCATCAATCATGCATTGTTTGCGTCTTTGAGTCAGATTATATTATTTTTGTTTCATGAGTTGCTGCAATGACAAATAAAACCATACTAGGTTCAGCTCTTATGCTGATACTGGTAACAACAATGACTTCATTTAGTGTACATGCAGATACTTCACCCAGTCCACCACAAGATGGAGTACAGTACAAATTTTTTGAGATCACTTCATCGTCTCTTTCATCAATAGTTGGCAAATGGATTAAGACGTATGATGGACTGTATCAAGGTGTAACGATAAAGTCTGATTATGTAGACAGTAAAAATGCAATATACCAATACACAAAGAGGGTAGTGCCAATTGTTAATTCAGACACACCATTGGATTCTAGCAATGCAAAAAAAGTATCTGATGCACTGATAATACCAAGCTCCATACATACCGTGGCCATTGTCTACAACATACCTGAGTTCAAACAATCAGGATTGAGACTCAACGGAACTGTCCTAGCTGACATCTACCTTGGGAAGATAATAAAATGGAATGATCCAGAAATACAATCTCTCAATCCAGGAACCAATCTACCAAATGCAATAATCACTCCCCTGCACAGACTCGATGCTTCTGGAACAACCTACACTTTTACAGAATACCTCTCTTCTGAGAGCAATACATGGAAGAAAAATAGCGGAAAGGGAACAACAGTTTCTTGGAAAACAGGATCGGAAGACCAATCATTCAAAGGTGATTCCGTCATAGCATCCAATGTGGCCATTACACCATATTCCATAGGTTATTCAGACTTGAGAAGTGCAATAAAGTACAAGGACACGTATGCTGCAATACAAAATGCTGATGGCGATAGTTTTGTGGTTCCATCACTTGAAGCAAGTACGGCAGCTGCATCAGCTGTTTCTGGAAAACTTCCTGAAGCAAATGGCAACTGGAGTAAGGTATCCATAATTAATTCACCGGGCACAAACTCATATCCTATTGTAGGATTCAACTACATACTGACGTATCAGAATCTTGACAAGATAAAGGGAGTAGACAAAAATACCGCAGGTGTCATCGTGCATCAGATTTATTGGGATCTCACAGATGGCCAAAAATATCTTGCACCATTATATCTTGCACAGCTTCCTGAGAATGTAACTGAGCTTGGCGAACGCGGACTTGGGGACATAGACTTCAAAGGTTCTCAGATCTTTGCATATGATGGATTTGTTGTAGAGCCAGCACAATAGATCTCTTGTAATATAATCTCAAACTTGAGACATATTCAAGATATTTTTTTATTTTTTATCCAATTGTTGGCGATATACGTGTCAACACAAGGCTACCAAACTATACGCCATTTTGGCACATTTGATCAATAAAATGCGTATTTAACTGAAATTATATCACTAGTCCTGCAACCTCAGACGATGGAAATTAATTTGAGGATGAAAAATGACGCATTGTTTGTGAAAATAAAGAGAATGTGACATGATTGAGTAGTAAAGACATTTACAGAGAAATAATATTGGATTATTATAGAAACCCAAGAAATTATGGAATCTTGGAGGATGTGGATATCTTCAGACATGATAGCAATCCCTTGTGCGGAGATGAGATAGAGATTTACATCAAAATAACTGAGAATAAAGTTTCTGATGTAAAATTCTTAGGAAAGGGATGTGCAATAAGCCAAGCCAGTGCCTCAATGCTTACAGAGCTTATCAAGGGTAAGGACTTTGATTATGTAAAAAAACTCACAAAGGAGGATATTCTTGGGAATTTAGGCCTCCAAGATCTAGGACCTGCCAGAATAAAATGCGCTCTGCTCTCTCTTAAAGCACTCAAGTATGGCACATACCTGTATCTTTCCGACAAAATAAAAGATACTGACTCTGCCGAGAAGATCAAGGGAGAGGCCTTGGGACTCTTTTAGTGATATTGCAAATCTCCAAACAATTGTTCAGCACGTGAAAAATAATGTGAACAAAAAAAAGAGGACAACTAGTGAGAGCCCATCATGTATGGCTGCGCACAACCATCTTAGGATAGAACTGATCTGACCTAGATCTCACTAATTGCCTCGTATGACAAGGCACACATGCAAAGGAAAGGTTTTTCCCCAAATGCAATGCACACACATCACTTATACATTCAAAGAAATTTAAATAAAGTCAAATGCGCAGAAGAAGCAAGAAAGATGTCAAATTCTCCACATTGCTTACACTAAACTATTTCTCACATAGTGAATCGTAATTTATAAAACTAAATATCGTCGGTAAAAAATTTCAGTGTAATTTGTAATTAAATTAATTTTCGTCCCAGTTACAATTTTTTTAACTTATAAAACAGCACATGTTTGAATTTTTTTGCGCATTTGACTTTGCTTATATTATTTACAGACAATAAAAACAGCAGAAATGCCAGACGAGTCATGCAGAAAGTGCGGTCTCCCATTGATGAGATATTCCATTTGTGCGGTTTGTAGAAAAGTGACAAAATATGTATGCACAAGCTGTGGCCTGAAGACAACAGCCGAACAGTTACATGTCGATTGCTTTTACGAGGTCAACCTGTTGAGGGCATAGGAATCTCAGATATGGTAGGCAATTTCTTTTCTTCAAGCACCTGATTTAGTATACTAAGATCAAAAATGTTGCTAAGGTCTGGTTTTTTGTTGCCCAAAAATCCCAAGTCATAGGCAGCGTTGGCAGACTGATAAAGCGAACTTTCCACCGGATCGTATGTAATATCCATCCTTGAGAAGGCCTCATCTAGCTCATCAACAGGAAATGTCTTTCCAGTTAGGTTTCCTAGCTGTTCGTTGAATATTGCAATTGCTTGATCTTTGTTATTGTTAATCCACAAAGTCTCATTCACGTGAGCTTCCAGTAGTTTTTTTATAATATCAGGATGATTTTGTAGATAATCTGTTCTTGTAACAATTAGAGCAGTAGCAAATTTCCCGTTTGGCCACAAATCTCTCTCATCAACAAGAATCTTACCATTGGCTTCGTGCTCTAATTTGGTTCCCCATGGTTCTGGTACCCACGCACCATCAATGTTGTTTTTTATCATCATGGTGAAAACATCAGCATTATCTGCATTTATGATCTGTACATTTCCTCCATTGTCAGATGTCTTGTATCCATTTTTGAGCAAAAATGATCTTAGTGCGACATCTTGTGTGTTTCCAAGTTGTGGTGACGCAAATTTTTTCCCTCCCAGATCAGCAGTTGAGTTTATTCCATCATCGTTTCTTACGACAAAGACGACGCCTCCACTTGCTGCACCTGCGATTATTCGAAGCCCCTGCCCATCAGATTTGATGTATCCATTTATGGCAGGATTTGGTCCAACATACGCAACATCAATCCTGTTTGCAAAGAGCGCTTCTATTGCAGAAGGACCTGAATTAAATACCTGTGTCTCCACCTGTATTCCTGCAAGTTCTTTTTGATAGTCCCCATCGCCAAGCCCTATTACGGCCTGTGCATGACTAATGTTTGGAAAATATCCAATGCGTAGAATATTAGTTGAAGAATTTGTTTCCATATGATGAATTTCATTAGTTTCTGGTACTGAGATAAAGTTCACAGCTATTACAGCTGCAATTATTGCACCGGCGATTCCAAACTTTATCATTGGATTCATTAGATAAACAACCTCAAAGCGATTCCAATATAACCGAATTCAAATATCACATATAAGATAATTTCAGTAAAATTATACTTAGAGCCATTCAGATTTGATAGGATAGTATACTCTCTTTCTGGCATCATTGAGACTTGTTCTCTCTATTATGAGGCCCTGATTTTTCAGATCCTCAACTGCGCTTTGTACAGTTCTCCTTGGAAGATAGCTCAAAGTTATCAAGTCACTTTGTTCTATTGGAAACTTTGTCTTGATGATATAATAGATGAATTTAGCCGCCGGTCCTCCCTCAGGCTCTTCGCGCAGATTTAGAGCAGAAAAGGCAGATTTTGACAGGATTCCTCGACGTTCTGATTCAACAGATATGATCGAGTCAACATATATCTCAGACAAGTTAACACGTTCTCCAAATTCAGCCAGCAATGCAAACTGTTGGGTTTCAAGAGGCGCCTCAAAGATGAAAGTGCTTGGCGGAAACTTGTTGGTAAGTGTAGCCACAGTACCCCATCTCACATTTCCATTCTCATCATAAATTCCAACGCCAAATCCTTGGTTTGCTTCCAGTATGACTTTTTTTGAGCCCAGACCTATTAGTTCTTCTACTTTAGATAATGTGTCTTCAGCCGTAAGCTGATGTCGCGGATCTCTTTTTCCCACTTTCCACTTGGGTTCCATTTCCAGCGATGTTATTAATTCATTTATCTTCTTTTTTCGTTCAGCGCTCAAATCAACAATGTTTTCACCAATTTCCACTACATCAAATCCAAGACTGGCAGCTTCTTTGACATATCTTTCAAATGAATTCTGAGCGATTGAATATTCTGTACTGATATGTCCCGTAGAGACAAGAATTCCAAGATCATGATAAAATTTTATTTTCTTGGCAAGGTTTGATTCTGAGGCAAGTAATGGTAGTGCTCCGTTTATCTTTACAACATCTACAAACGAGGACAGTAGATCCCAGTTTTCCTTGTTGTAGCTTTCTAACCTGTCAACTACATATGTCAATCCTTCCTTTCGTGGTTTTTTCGAGTCCACTCTATTTTTTACAAGATCATCTAGCAATTCACATCACACCCAAGTCATTTCAACGATGATGATCAAGTCCCCACTTTTTTCGTATCTTTTCCTCTATCTTGTTTAACAAAAATCTATCAACTATCAAACCTATCGTAAATATTGTTATCATACTGGCAATTACTTCACTCATATCCAAAAAGTCTCTGCCTACTGAGAGAATGTGTCCTAACCCTACAATCGACATGAGTATTTCTGCTCCTATTATGGCATGCCATGCAAACGACCACCCTTGTCTTAATCCAATTATCAGAGAGGGCGTGGCTGCCGGTATCGTTACATGTCTAAACAAACCAAGTCCTTTTGCGCCCATGTTTTTTGCAGCATCAATGTAGATTGGCGGTATGTTTCTTATGCTACTATAGGTCGATATCATCACAGAAAAAATTGAGCTCATTATTACTACAAACACGATACCAAAATCGTTGAAGCCTATCAACAGGATTGAGAACGGCACCCACGCAATGCTTGGGAACGTCAAAAGTCCTGCTGAAAAGGAATTCATCGTTCTGCCAAATCCCTTGAATCGTATCATCGCAAATCCTATCAACGTGCCAAGAATTATTGAGATTGAAAATCCTATAACAAGTCTTCCCATTGTTACTCCTATACCTATTGGTAAAGACATATTCAGTATTATCTTGGCAAACGAGTCTGCAACCATAAGAGGAGATGGCAAAGAGATCTTTGGAAATATCCCTAACACAAATACAAGCTGCCACACACCAACAAAGATTGCCAAAAATAGAGCTGCATTTCCGGCATCATGCAAGCTTTGCAGTTTTTTTTCAGAGATTGTTTTTTCACTCATGGGTTCTCATCTTTTATTTGCGCAATCACTTCATTTTTGAGCTCTTCTACTATCTGATGATAGTATTTTTGCAGATTTTCATCTTCCATGAGCCTAGGCCTCCTGTAATCAATCGTAATCTCCTTCTTTATTTTAGAAGGCCTATTTTTAAAAACTATTACGCGATTTCCCAGTATGACCGACTCTGAAATATTATGTGTCACAAAAATAATTGTCTTTTTTGTCTTCTCCCAAATGAGCTGAAGCTCCACAAGTAGTAAATCTCTTG
>JASHNR010000019.1 GCA_030041535.1 Nitrosopumilaceae archaeon
TGAGTCCAAATCCATAACAAAGTGCAATTTTTTTTAAGAAGCATAAACTGTACAGTGCAATTTGGTTTGCTCCTTGGATTCGGAATTCTCTTATGTCATCCGTTACTTGTGGGAGTGTCTTCATGTACTACCTGTCTATCATAAATGATCTTTTTACAAACGAAGATTCTTTTATTTTGTGTATGAGCATCTCTATATTGTCACCTATTCCAAATGGTTCTGCTTCGGATAATAGCTCAACTGTTCTTGAGAGCTTTCGCGGTTTTTCGGCGTAGATTGTATACAAAACATCACCAATTCGCACCTTGTCTCCAGTCTTCTTGTTAAAAACAATGCCAGCACCCTTGTCCTTTGGAGCTCCTGCCGCTCGAGCAAGTTCTATGAGTGCGATATTGTCCATCCATAGAATCTGGCCGGGCTTTTTTGCTCTGACCATATATTTTTCTCCACCAATTGCCAAATCTTCAATCTTTACTTTCGAGTTCCCTCCCTGTAGACCTATAATTTCCCTCATTTTTTTCTCCGCTTTTCCACTATGCAGAATCTCTTTTGCTAGTTGATAGCCACTTTTCTTTCCAACCATCTCAAATATGCTTCCTGCTATATGACAGACTTTGTCGGCAAGATCTGGAACAGCTATCTTGTTCATCAATATAGAAAGAGCTTCTCTGGCTTCAAGTGATGGCCCCATGGTAAACCCTATTGGTTTTTCACCATTTGTCAAAACACAATGTGTACGGATTCCAAGCCTTCGCCCAAGCTCGATTAGTTCTTTAGCCAAAAAGTCAGACTCGCTGACAGTCTGCATTTTTGACCCCCGTCCCGTTGGGATGTCAATGACAAGATGAGTTGCATTAACGGCCTTTTTCTTACTCATGATGGAGGGCAGTAGCAGAGGATCAATGTACAGTGAATATTCACTTCTAACAAAAATATCATCTGCTGGCGCAAGATCCAATGATCCGCCCCATACCATACAGCCGTTACTTTTTTTTATAACACGTTTCATCTCGCTTATCTCTAGATCTACGGGCATAAGGGTTTCAGCCCTGTCGGCAGTACCACCAGCCGATGTTATTGCCCTTGATGAGACCTTTGGAATTGTAAGTCCCATAGCTGCCACAATAGGAACAACTAGCAATGTTGTCTTGTCTCCTGGCACACCGCCTATACTGTGTTTATCCACGATAGTCTTTTTTCCAAGATCAAGTTGTTTACCAGTTTCAACCATGGACAGAGCAAGACTTGTTGCTTCATCCAAATCCAATCCCTGTATGCTCAACGCAGTAACAAAAGCAGAAATTTCATTTTCATTTAGGTTTCCCTGCACTACATCTTTTACAATTTCATAAATTTCATGATATAATAACCTCCTTCCAGTCAATCTATTATGAATAAATTGAAGAGATTTAGGAAAGGCAGTAATTTCTACATCTACGACAGAATTTTGTTTTATGTCAAGCATGCGTTTAACTTCGTCGTTTATTCCAATATGGCCTCGATTGACTGACGTTGTTGTGTTAACTATTGCAGTGAGTAATTTTTTTTTAAAATTTAAAGTGATTCTGCCAGAAGCTCTTATTCCAATATCGTCTGCATCAAACCTGTTAAGAAATACAATTGGTTTTCCACCCGAATCTATTCCCAAAATATCAGCTTTAAGATGCAACGATGTCCATAACTAATCATTGCATATATTATATCTGTTTAATTTCCAAAGATGAGTTTCAATTGATAAAATTTAATTTTATGACATAATATAAAAATCCAGAGAGATATCTTTAGGAGATCTTTCTTGAAAGCATATCACGTTACACATTACAAAAATCAAAGACTGACATAATATGAAACAAATGAGGAGAGGTTTAATGCCATGTTTCTCTTTCAATACTTCCGTCTTTTATAAATATAGACCGATCTGTCTCTTCTGCAAGCTCGGCGTTATGAGTAACCATTATTATTGTTCTGTTAAAGTGGTGGGATAGTTTTTTGAGTATCTCAAACACTTCTCTGCCAGTTTTTGTATCCAAATTACCAGTTGGCTCATCAGCAAGTATTATTGACGGATTGTTAACAAGTGCTCTTGCAATAGCAACCCTCTGCTGTTGACCACCGCTTAGATTCGCAGCTTTTTCATTAATTTTATCATCTATACCCAGTGCTTTCATAATCTCTATCGCCTTGAAATTAGCCTCAGTACGAGCCATTCCACTTATTGTTACTGGTATCTTGACATTCTTTAGCACTGTTGATCTATTTATCAAATTATACGACTGGAAGATATATCCAATTAACCTATTTCTGACCATCGCGATTTCCGAATCATTAAGTGAAAATACGTCAACTTCATTAATGTAGACCTTGCCGGCACTAGGTCTGTCTAACGCTCCTATCATGTATAACAGGGTTGACTTGCCACTTCCAGATGGTCCTAGAATAGAGACAAACTCGCCTTTTTTTACTGTAAAATTGATATTTGATAATGCAACTACTTTTCCTGATTCCGAGTTGTAAATTTTTGATAAATTTTCTACTCTCAGTACATTTTGGTTTTTTTCTTGTCCCTTAGATGCAACTATACTATTGGGGATGGACCTTCCTTCTAAACTGCCTGCATATTGAACCAGCATGCAATTATGACAAGCATTTGCAATTTATTTTCGGTACACGAATACCAAACATGAGAATCACTTTTTCTGTTCAATACAATGAGGAAAAATGTCATTAGGATATGGTTACTACGCCAGTTCTCCATGGATGTATTGTACAAAAATAATAATACACACCTGGCTTGTCAAATTTGTAGCTAAATGTGTCACCTGTCTTCAATATGGTACTGTTAAACATAGGTATGATGTTACCGTGTCCGTCTTGGCTTTGTATTACATGACCTATGTTATCCTCGTTTTGCCATGTTACTGTGGTTCCTCGCATTGCTTCTAGATTTAGCGGTATGAAGAAACTGGCACCAGTTATGGCAGAGTTGCCGTTTGGAATCATTACAGTTGCATTCGAAGATACGTTTACGGTGGGAAGCGGATCTATTCCAGTAGTTAAATAATCAAGTATCATATCTGTATTGTTATTTTTCATATCGGCGCTAACTTTCCATAGTGAACCGGTGTTTGTTGCAAATACTCGGTTGCCATCTAATGCGACGTCAAAGAATTGGCCTTGAGTGGTCTGAACTGGACCTTGCCCATGAAAAGATCCGTCCGCATCATACAAAAATGACCAGCTTTGGGGCAACATGTATGCATGTATATACGTATCACTCCCATACACCAGAAATGTTCCTTTTGCGATGGTTGATTGGTTTGACAGTGTCATTCTAAATACGGATTGATACATTTGTGGATTATTGGTATCCATTACTGCGGCTCCACTTCCTTCCATTTGATATGATGATTCGGCATATGCCAAATCACACAATCCAGTTAAAACAAGTATTGAGACTATTGCCATAACAATAGTTTTCATGCATTATTTGTCTTGTCTATATTATATAACGAGAATGAAGATTATCAATCAAGATAATCACATACCACTTTAATTTAAAAGAAATTGAAAGAAATTACATGGTTACAATTCCAGAAGATGTGCGATATATGATGAAAAGACAAAAGTTCATAGTAGTAGCTTCGGTCGACCCAAACGGATTAGCCAACATATCACCTAGGACTGCATTTTATTTTACAGATGATTCCATATATTGGTTAGATTTTTTTAAACACAAATCTCAAGAAAATTTTCGTGTAATACCTTGGGTCAGCGCGGCTGTTTTTGACAAGGAAAAACTACAAGGATTTCAAATGAAAGGCAAGGTTAGTTTCATAACTGATGAAAACAAGGTAAAAAAGATCATTGAAACAATATCACGCTCTGCCACTGGTAAGACATCCTCAAAAATATTTGAACGTCAAAGTAAGAACATACGTCCTGCCGTGATAATGTTCAAGCCAAAAGCAGTCTATTCACTGAATCCTAAGGAAGAATCAGGTAAAGCTCTAATTTCTGACAACGATGGTGAAACTATATCATTATTGGGAACATAGTTATCACAAATGAAATTTTTCAGGTTTATTTAATATAGGAGAAACTCAGACAGGGTCAGGTTGTCTAACAAAGATAGTGATGAGTGTGCAGATAATCATCATTTAGAATATCCATACATAGATTTTAAAAAGTTCAAAGAGAGAAGTCGTCGCTTCACATTGTTTGGCTTAATCCCAGCTATGATCACATTGTTCTTGGGTTTGGAGCTTGCCATGACATCCTTGGTACAAAACCATCTTGTTGCATTATTGCTTGGCATGATACCATTTGTACTTATTTACATATTTTATAAACTACGGAAATGAAAGGCAACATGATAAAAATAAATTGCAAAGATTTTCTTGTACCTCAAGGAAAAAAGGTCAAGCTCAAGAACTATTCCACAACTGTGAGCCCCATTTACAAATCAAAAGAACAGTATAATCAAGTCCTCAGAAAACATGTTGAAGAGCTAAGCTCCTTACAAAATCTTCTCTATGCATCAAATCGCTATTCGTTACTATTGATTTTTCAGGCAATGGATGCGGCAGGAAAAGACAGCGCCATCAAACATGTGATGTCCGGCATCAATCCTCAAGGATGTCAAGTGTTTAGCTTCAAACATCCAAGTAATGAGGAACTTGAGCATGATTTTTTATGGCGCACAGTTCAATGTCTGCCTGAAAGGGGACAAATAGGCATCTTCAATCGTTCCTATTATGAGGAGGTGTTGATTGTTCGGGTACATCCAGAGATTCTTCACAGCGAATGTATTCCAAATGAATTGTTGGGTAAGCATGCAATTTGGCATCAACGATATCACTCTATACGAAACTTGGAAAGTCACCTACATCGTAACGGAACACGCATAATCAAATTTTTCCTTCACATTTCAAAAGAAGAACAGCGAAAGCGTTTTCTAAAGCGCATTGACGCGCCCGAAAAGAACTGGAAATTTAGCCTTGCCGATATTGAGGAGCGAAAATTTTGGAAACATTACATGAAAGCATATGAAGATTGTCTGAGCGCCACAAGCACGACTAATGCGCCTTGGTATGTTATTCCTGCAGATGACAAAGAGAACACTAGACTGATCATTTCACAGATCATCCTAGATGCACTAAAAGAACTCAAGATGACATATCCAAAACCAGGTGCAAAACGCAGACAGGAGTTACGCTCGATTCGTAAATTACTTAGTACGCAAAAATCCTAATTCCTCGACAAGACTTTATGCATTAGGTACATGCATTTGCTCTATCTGACATTTGTTATTACAATTTGACGCTATTTTGTGGAAAGAACTTTGCCGCATTCTCTGCATTCAATAAGGTTTTGCTTCCGCTGGATATTATCAGACCCGCACCTTATGCAAATGAGAATGTATTTTCTTGAGTTTTTTACCCCAAAGAAGTTCAAGAGTCCAATCTTCTGGCTTGCTACCATTTTCTGATCGATAGTGAATTGATTCAATAGAATTTAACAACTAGGTATGCAGTGAACTGCACTGCATCTATTGACATGTAAGGCGAACAAAAATGCTTTATTTTACTATCCACACTGGACACCTTGAATGCTGTAAAACTCCACTTGCAACACTTCCAAGTAACAATTTCTTAAATCCACCCAATCCACGTGAACCCATCACAATAAGATTTACGCGGTGCATTTCTGCATAGGAAATCAAAGTTTCAGTAATGGATGTACCTTCAATTGCTTTGATGCAGTAAGGAATTTTGAGTTCTTGTAACTTTGGTTCTAATTTTGAGAGATCATATTCTGCTGATTTCTTTTGTAATTTTACCATCTCCACGTATGAAGCACCACCATCTGCAGAATAACTAACATTCATGGACACATATGTTACAATACTTATTTTTGAGCTATATTTCTTGGCAAGATCCATTGCATATTCAAGTGCTCTATTAGCAGGCTCTGACTTGTCATATGGAACCATGATGTGCTCAAACATAAAGAAAGATTATCAATCAGTCCATTTAAAGAGACCTTAGAATTTCATTTTTGATAACTTGATATAACTGGTTTTTAAGTATACAATGTAGATTTACAACATGTCGCAAAATATCCTAAAAAAAATTCTTGTTCCATTGGATGGTTCTCCAAATTCAATAAGAGGTTTAAATGCAGCAATTTCGCTTGCAAAACAAAGTAGTGGGACAGTAACAGGACTTTATGTAATATCAAGCTCTGGTTTTTCCAAAGCACCCGCACTGCTAAAAAAATACAGAATGGAATTGATAAAAAGTGCAGAAAAAATCATGCTTCAAGCTAGATCAAGTGCAACAAAGCATGGCATAGAATTTGATGGAAAGATCATTACCTCGCCTGGCATTGTCAAAACGATAGTTGGTTTTGCAAAATCAAAGAGGTTTGACATGGTAGTAATTGGATCTAGGGGTCAGAGCTCGCCGGATGCCAAGTATCTAGGCAGCGTCACCAATGGAGTCCTTAACAACTTGGAGATCCCAGTTCTCATAGTCAAATAGATTGTTTTCCGCAATCTACCTGCTCAACTATCCCAACTGTTTTACTTGATAATCAAAACAGGACATTTTGAGTGTTGAGAGACACCACTTGCCACGCTTCCAAGTAACAGTTTCTTAAATCCACCCAGTCCGCGCGAACCCATCACAATAAGATCTACTTGATGAGATTCTGCGTATGACACTAGGGTATCTGTAATTGAAATTGCTTCCAATACGTCAGTCTTGAATGGTATCTTTGATTCTTTTAGTCTTGGTTCTAACTTTGATATTGAGTTGATAGCATCTTCTTCCAATAGTTTTGCTGTCTCTGCGTATGCTGTCCCAAAGTATGGATCGCTTGGGACCTGCAGATGAACACATGCAACAATACTAATACTTGAATTGTATTTTTTTGCAAGATCAACTGCAACCTCAAATGCACGGATAGCAGATTCTGATTTATCATATGGTACCATTATGTGTTTTATCATATTTTACATGTAGAATTTGTGTATAAAAAGTGAATTACAAAATATCATAATTGAAAATCAGCATTCAGGGTTAAGGGATGCTTTCATCGGATATCAGCATGTGACAGTATGTTAATTTACTTTTTTGGATGTGAACAGAGCTCTGTTAGTACTCCATGAAGTGACTTGGGATGAATAAAAGTAATCTTTGTTCCCCCAGAGCCAGGCCTTACTTCTCCAAGAAATCTTGTTCCTGTACCTTTCATCCTGTTAACTTCGCCCTCTATTTCTCCAGTTTCAAGAGCAATATGATGCAAGCCTTCTCCCCTTGTATCAAGGAATTTCTTGATGGGACTTGTCTCCTTTGTTGGCTCCATGAGTTCAATTCTTGAATTTTCAAGATGCAAAATTGCAACTCGCACTCCCTCGGTCTCCACTGTCTCAAACTCTACTTCTTTTACTCCAAGCACATTTTGATATTCCTTTACTGCCTCATCCAAGTTGTTGACAGCTATTGCAACATGATTTATCTTCATTTTAGAATGACTCCTTTGGTTGATACATTCCAAATACTTCTCGAAATGTATTGCTTATCTCTCCCAAGGTGGCATAACTTCTCACCGATTCCAAGATGAAAGGCATTAGATTTTCTTCTTTTTCTGCAGCGCTCTTCATCTTCGATAGTGCTGCTTCAGTCTTTTTGTTATCACGCGTACTGCGCAGTTCCTTTAGATTCTGCACCTGTTTTACCTGAATGCTGCCGTCAATCTTCATGATCTCTTGTTTTTCTTCAACAGAATCCATAAACTTGTTAACCCCAACAATCACGCGCTCGTTGCTGTCAATTTCTTTCTTTAGTCTGTATGCATTTTGTCGTATTTCAGACTGGAAAAAGCCTTTCTCAATTCCAGCAAGTGATCCACCCATCCTGTCAATTCTTTTGAGATATTTGTTTGCCTCTTCCTCTATTTTATCAGTCAATGATTCCACATAGTATGAGCCAGCAAGTGGGTCAACTGTTTTTGTAATTCCGCTTTCATGCCCCACTATTTGCTGTGTTCGTAGGGCAATCTTTACTGATGCCTCAGTTGGCAGTGCTAATGCTTCATCTTTAGAGTTTGTGTGAAGGGATTGACAACCACCCAATACTGCAGCCATTGATTGCACTGCAACTCGTACAATGTTGTTGTCTGGCTGTTGCGCGGTTAAGGATTCACCGCTTGTCTGAACATGGAATTTAAGCTGCATTGATTTTTTGTCCTTTGCATGGAATCTGTCTTTTACTATTCTTGCATAGATTCTTCTTGCAGCTCGAAACTTGGCAACCTCTTCGAGAAATTCACTAGTGCAACAAAAGAAAAATGACAATCTTGGAGCAAAGTCGTCAATCTTAAGACCCCTGTCAACACATGTTTCAATGTATTCAATGGCATTTGCAAGAGTAAACGCAACTTCTTGTACCGCATTGCATCCTGCCTCCCTCATGTGGTACCCAGATATTGATACAGGGTACCACTGCGGCACCTTTTTGGAGCAGTATTCAATCATGTCACCTATCAACCTCATAGACGGCCTTGGAGGATAGATGTAGGTGTTTCTTGCAATGTATTCTTTGAGAACGTCATTTTGTGTAGTGCCCCGTAATTGTTCACTTTTTACTCCTTGCGATTCACCTGCAGCAATATACAATGAAAGTAGAGTTGAAGCTGTTGCGTTAATTGTCATAGATGTACTTACTTTGTCAAGTGGAATGCCGTCAAAGCAGGTCATCATGTCTTTGAGCGATGTGATTGATACTCCCACCTTTCCCACCTCGCCTTCTGCATGTGGATCATCTGCATCGTACCCTATCTGAGTGGGCAAGTCAAATGCCATACTCAGACCAGTCTGTCCTCTTTCAAGCAGATACTTGAATCTCTGATTTGTCTGGGCAGCAGTACCAAAACCAGTATACTGCCTCATTGTCCAAAGTCTGTCCCGGTACATTCCAGGATGAATTGCTCTTGTGAACGGGTATTTCCCCGGTTCTTCATTTTTGCTCTTTGGTTTTACTGTTGAATCATAATAGTTTTTTACAGGAATGTTAGAATCAGTTTTTATCTTTTTCTTTGGAATTGCTGGATTAGTTTTTGCCATATCTTATTTTCTCATTTTAATAATTTAGACATCTTGTCTGCAGCTTCGAATGGATCCATGTCCTTTTTTTGTACTTTCTTTAGATATTTAGCATAGGCATTACTTGAATCAAGCATGTTGCTCACTTTGTTTTTGACATTATTTAAAATAATATCCCTCAGTTCCGCATCAAGTCGAGATTCCTCCTTTTGTTTCTTTGATTTTTTTTGTGATTCCATCAGTTCTCGTAGTTTCTTTGCAAATTCTACCATTCCCTTGTTTGATTTGGCTGAAGTCATCATAACTGTTGGATTTTTTTCAGACATGCCTATGAAATCCCTTACAGAGTCAAATAGCTGATTTGCCCCAGGCAGATCACTCTTGTTAATCAAATAAATGTCACCAATCTCAGTTAGACCTGCTTTTATTGTTTGAATATTATCACCAGTGTTTGGGTTAAAGACTACTATTGTCATATCAACAACTCGCGATATGTCAACTTCAGTCTGTCCTGCCCCAACACTTTCTATAATTATCGGATTAAATCCTGCAAATTCCAGCACCCTTATGCTATTTCGCAATGCAAGAGATACCGCACCTGTTGCACCCCTTGATGCCATGCTGCGAATGTATGTACCAGAATCTGTAGATTCTGTCATCCGGATCCGGTCCCCAAGAATTGCCCCCCCTGTTATGTGACTTGTGGGATCTATTGCAAGAACGGCAGCCTTGTAACCAAGTTTGTTGAGCTCAATGCTTGTTTTATTGATTAGAGTACTCTTTCCTGACCCAGCAGGACCTGTTATGCCAATAGTGATGGCGCGTCCAGAATTTTTGAAGATTTTTTTGACCAGAGTCCTTGCTTCTTTTTCGTCATTTTCAACTATAGATATCGCTCTTGCAATAGCCCTTCTATTACCTTGCCTGAGTTCTTTTACTAAATCCATATAGAACAATCACGTACCACGCGCACAATAAAATCTTGTTGCAGCAATATCAAATAAACGCAGGTCTTCAGAATTTTCCAATAAAGGTTTTAAAACCCAGTTCATACTTTCAAGATCATGTCGCAAAAAGCCCAGACAAAACGAATCAGAATACTGGTCTCAAAGCTAGGGTTAGACGGTCACGATAGAGGCGCACTAGTATTGTGTAGGGCATTTAGAGACGCAGGAATGGAGGTCATTTACTCTGGCTTGTTTGCAACACCTGATAGAATTGCACAGATTGCAGAAGACGAAGATGTCAAAGTCATAGCATTGAGTCTACTAAATGGTGCGCACTTGACTCTGTTTCCAAGAGTTGTAAAAGCTCTCAAAGAAAAAGGAATCAATGATGTACTTGTAATAGGTGGCGGAGTTATTCCGCAGGACGATAAACCAGAGCTTGAAAAAGCAGGCGTGCTTGGAAACTTTGGACCAGGTACACCACTACCAACCATAATTGAGTTCATCCAGTCCAACTTGACAAAAGACAAGAAAAGTTAGAGAATTTATTCTGTAGAATCAGGCCACATCATCTGCCGCATCTTCTTTCCCACCTGTTCTACCTGATGTGCATCAATCTCTCTCATGTATCTATCAAATGCGTTTTTGCTATTCTTTCTGTAATCACTTGTCCATTCTTGGTTAAACGTGCCATCCTGTATCATCTTCAATGCCTTTTTCATCTTCGCTTTAACCTCTTTGTCCATCACCATAGGACCTCTAGTCAAACCACCATATCTTGCAGTCTCGCTTACTCGTCGGTACATTCCAGCTATTCCATATCGTTGAATCATATCTACAATTAATTTGAGTTCATGGAGCACCTCAAAGTAGGCTATTTCTGGTTGATACCCTGCTTCAACTAGAGTCTCAAACGCATTCATTACCATCGATGCTGAACCACCACATAGATCTACCTGTTCTCCAAACCAATCCGTCTCGACTTCTTCTTTAAAGGTTGTTTGAATTACTCCAGCTCTTGTACTGCCTATTCCCTTTGCAATGGCAAGTGTCCTATCCCAAGCTTTTTTGGTATAATCCTGATGAACTGCAACGATTGATGGAGTCCCAAAGTTCTGCTGGTATGTTTCGCGAACCTTTGAACCAGGACCTTTTGGAGCTATCATTATTACGTCAACATCTTTTGGAGGTACAATCCAGCCCCAGTGTATTGCTGCTGCGTGAGAAAATGAAAGTGCTTTACTAGATTTCAAGTTTGGGGCTATCTGTTCCTTGTAAACTTGGGCTTGAACCATATCTGGAATCAATACATGAATGATATCGGCTTTTTCACATGCCTTCTGGACCGACATTACTTGGTGGCCATCTTCTTTTGCTTTCTTCCAGCTTGCCCCAGATTCTTGTAATCCCATTATAACATTAAGACCTGAATCCTTGAGGTTGTTTGCCTGTGCGCTGCCCTGAATTCCATAGCCAAGTACTGCGATGGTCTCGTTCTTTATTGGATCTAAGCTTACATCGGAATCTTTCCAAGTTTTAGCCATATTGAACCTTTAAAAATGCTCGAAATAAAAACGTACGATACGTTTTGATGGCAAATTCGATGTATCTCAGTCAGAAAACATGAATGATGAATGAAGGATGCATGCATTACACTGTTGACAAAATAGCACAGGATAGGATTTGTTGAGTTATGGCCATATGGATACTTTTCACACCAGAAAATAGATTCTTTGTATCCATACCCAAATTTCTTTTAAATTATATCTGGACTTGTCAGGGGCGACGTTTTCTCCAACAACATAATTTCCCTTTAAAGGGAAACAATAATCAAAAGATACCTTAAATAGGAAATTAATTGTTTTGGTATTTGTGGGAGAGAAGGAACAGATCATAAAGGCACTGGCAGTAGATGACAACCCTGACATTCTAACCCTTTTTGTTGAGCTATTGCAATTAAAGAATTTTGTAGTGGTCGGCAAAGGACAGAATGGTCAAGAAGCTGTAGAGTTGTATCGCACCCTTAAACCAGATATCACATTTTTGGATGTTGTCATGCCTAATGGTGATGGCATATACGCTTTAGAGAAGATCCGAGAGATCAATCCTGCTGCAATAGTTGTAATGGTCACGTCAGATCTTGCTGCCACAACTGCTGAACGATTAGAACAGTTACGTGCTTCAGCAATAATCCACAAGCCATTTGATATCAATGATATAGTGAATGTTGTTAAAGATCTCATATCAGAAACTAATGCTAACAAAATGAAATTTTTTAATTAATTCTCTTTTTTGACATAAAAAATTTGCAATATATGTAAAACGGATTGGAAATGCATCTAAAATAGGATCTACAAGTAACCAACATATAAAAAATATAAAATATCTTTTCAGATATCACTATCCAAATCTGGGAAAAGATTTGTTTTGCTTGTATGGTATTTGAGATCTTACAGTTTGTTCATCTCTTGAGAATTCTTAAATACAGGAATAATTTTTATCCAAACGGGGGGTAAGTTGAGTTCAAAATTATCACTTGATGAGATGTGGCAAGTAATAGAAGAATATGGCATAGATCGTAAACTTTTAGAAACTACCCAGCCTAGTGATGAATTGCTGTTTAGACTATATTCTTCCATCAAGCAGGTAAAGGAAAAGTCAGACATGTTTGAAAAAGAAAGTCTTGAGTTTCTCAAGTCCGGTTCATTAGAATAATTTTCTCCAATCTAAAAATACAGTGTAATCTAGTGCGAGTTCTTTATTTTTATTCAAACAATAAACTTGAAGATAATGACAGTACTATAATATCTGAAAATAATCAAATTATCATTTCTTTTCCACATTTTACGCATCTAACTAGGGTATCTTTTGACTTTAGCTTGTCAAATTTTCTTGAACCGCAATTAGGACAGATTGGACATGCCCTGAGTTTTTCCATGCCTTTATTGTATCATCGCGGTACTTTATCAATTTGATCAGATACAATAGCGTTTATCAAATAGGATACCATACTTACCAGAGTGACGGGAATACATTTTGTCTCAGATGATGAGGAAAAGACAGCCCTTGAGTACTTTTATGACATCGGTCTTGGACATGCAAAGCGCGGCAAGCCTAGAGATGCCATATTTTACTTTGATAAGGTTCTAGCTGTAAACCCAGTACACCTGAATGCTTTAATCAGCAAAGGAAATGCATTGGGAAAGATAGGCAGGTACAATAATGCAATTTCCTCCTATGATGAAGCTTTGAAACTAGAACCAAAGCATGTAATTTGTCTTTTAAACAAGGGACTTGCCCTGCATTATCTTCAAAGATATGATGAAGCTGTAACTTGTTATGATAAGATTCTATCACAAGAGCCAGAACACGCCAGTGCCATGTACCACAAAGCCTGCAGTAAATCGCTCCAGAAAAACACAGAGGAAGCTCTTGTGTTGCTTGAACGGGTTGTAGTTCTTGATCCAAAGTACGGAATAAGAGCCAGTGGTGACAAAGATTTGGATATTCTTCGAAATGACGATAGATTCAAAGCACTTGTTACCTAAATAATGCAATAGAAAAAATACTGTCATGAAAAATAATAATACAATGAATGTTGGAATTATTGGCACAGGATTGCTTGGAAAAGCAGTTGCAACACGCCTTCTTAGTACAGGGCATAAGGTTACTGTTTACAACAGGACAGAAGAAAAAACGGAATCACTTAAGAGTATTGGCGCACAAGTTGCAAAGTCACCAAAACAAGTAGCTGAAAGATCGGATATTGTAATCACAATAGTAAAGGACGCAAAGGCTGTCGAGTCAATATCATTTGGAAAAGACAGCATCATACACGGCAAACATGAAAAATTGATTGTATCTGATATGAGCACAATTAGTCCTATTTCATCAAGGGAAATAGCTGAAAAATATTCCCAGCATGGAATTCCAATGATTGACAGCCCTGTTATGGGCGGACCGTCGCTTGCAGAAAAAGGTCAGCTTGTAATCATGATAGGAGGCAAAAAAGAAGTTTATGAAAAATGTAAGTCTGTTTTTGATTCAATAGGTGAAAGAACGTTTTACCTAGGAGACAATGGGTCTGCGGATGCAATGAAACTTGCTATGAACTTGCAGATTTCAATTTTGGCATTGGCCATATCAGAAGGCATCATATTGGCAAAAAAATCTGGTCTAGACCCTCTCCTTTTCTTGGAGGTGCTAAATTCCACCTATTTCAAGACAGGGATGAGTGTTCTCAAAGGACCAAAGATGGTAAAAGGAGTCTTTGAGCCAAGTTTCTTTCTAAACGTGATGCAAAAAGACCTAGATGAGATAAATTACACCGCCAAAGAATTTGGGGCAAATTTACCCGTTGCCAGACTTGCAAATGAATTGTACCAAAATGCAGTCAAAGACGGCTTTGGCAATATTGACTACACAGGAATTCTTGCACATCTTGAGAAAATCAGCAAATCAGATATCTAGAGTTCTTCTGGCGGTTTTATTTTTCTAAAATTTAGAAATAATCCTATGTCATATGCTAACTTTAGTACGCCACCAATAATGAAAGGGGCTGATAAAAATGAGCCCATTATTGCACCAGCAAGAGATGGGCCCACTGACTGGGCAATGTTTCTTGATGTATTAGTAATCCCGGCTGCTGCAACACGTTCATTTTCATTTACTACAGCCATCAGATACGACTGACGTGTTGGAACATCCATCTGCGATATACTCATTCTTGCAAAGTACAACCCAATAGCAATTGGGAAACTTGGTGCAAATGCAATCAATATTAGAAGAATGTTGGATGGTATGTGGGTATAGACCATGGTATTAACAAGACCAATCTTTGACGCTATCTTGCTTGCTAGCAAATATGACGCTGCGGTAAGTATGCCTGCTATTGTAAATACATAAGACAGGGTAGACAAGTCAGCGCCAAATTTTGTATAGAACCAAAAGGAAACTATACTCTGTATCACAAATCCTCCTGCAAAGGAATCAACTGCAAATAGAGATGACATTTTTTTAATAACACTGCGAGATTTTGGCGTTATGGTACGAGATGATGAATAATCCTTTAGATTCTCAGATTTAATCTCAACCTTGGACGATAGTGCAAGATAGATTGCCAGAGCACCTAATGCACATGCAGCATATGCAAGAAAGAGAACTTTGATTGCACTAATTTGATCAAGCCCAAATTGTTGTGAAAAAATGTGCGGTAATCCTGAAAGGAGCACTCCTCCCGACATGGCAAATGTTCCTACCATGTTATAGATAGAAAAAACAGAGGTTCGTTTTTTTTCATCATTTATTGTTTTAGGTAAAATGGCTTGTTCAAGTGATAAGAATGCCCCCACCTCAGACCCTGTTACATTAATTGTTCCAATAAGTGCGGCTATAATTAGTGCCACATAGTTGTTGGTTAGGAAAAAGACTACTGCCGAAATAACCATCAAAACTGCAAAAAGGATCAAAAACTTTCTGCGCCCTATCTTGTCAGCATACGCACTTGAGACCAGGTTGAAGATTACGCTATTTGCTAACGTGGCAGTTAGAACAACTCCAATTAAGATTTCATTGAATCCAAGTAAATTGAGGTAAATTGCTAAAATTACGCTCAGAAAGCCGTACGAGAATGTTCTGACAACTCTTGCACCAAGTATTAGTTTTCCATCTCTTGAGACCCAGCCTAGTGTCATTTACTGTCCAAGTTTTGATTTATGCACCTGAATATCGGTAGACTCTACTTTCTTGAAAAGCGGAGAGGCCTCACCCAGATTATGACCTGATTTTATCGCGATTTCAGACATGGAATGCCATGGTTGCTTGGATACATTTCCTGCCAAGTTGAGTTGAGACCATATTCTCTGCGATGATTCTGGTAAAAATGGATAAAGCGCTATTGCGATAGAACGTACTGCGTGCACTGAAATGAATATGCAATTGTTTGTACCTACTCCACCTTTCCACGGTTCCTTTTTCTGAAAGTATTGGTTAAAGTATGCAGAAAACTCCAAGATCTTCTTAAGCGCCCTGTCAAGATTATTTTCTTCCATTAGAGGTGTCATTTCATTTACCAAGTTTTTGATCTTGTCTTGCGCTTCGGTATCAGCAGAGTCAAGTCCATCAGTGGAAGGAACTACACCTCCAGTACTCTTTTTTGTAAAGCCAAGCGCCCGATTGACAAAGTTACCAATATTTCCTATGAGTTCAGAGTTTATCCTAGCTGCAAACTCATCCCAATCAAAATTAAGATCATCTTGGCTATATGGGGTAATCAGTGTCAAATAGAATCGTAGATAGTCAGAGGGATAAATTTGAAGAAAATCTTTCAGGCCAATATACCAGTTACGGCTCTTTGAGATCTTTTTTGATTGTAACATGAGATGTCCCCGAGTTGGTATATAGTCAGGAAGTTTGTACTCTTTTTTTATTCCAAGTCTCATTGCGGGTAAAAACAGATAATGATGATACACTATATCTTTACCAATAAAGTGGTAAATATCTGCCGAGTTCCAAAATTCTTTGCCATCTATTCCCTTGTCATTTAGAAACTTTAGTGCTGAAGAAATGTATGCAAGGTGATTGTCAAACCATCCATAGAAGACTTGGCCCTTGGCCGCTTCAAGTGGAATAGGCACACCCCAAGTAATGTCTCTTGTGATATCCCAATCTACCAAGCCGTCTTTTATCCAATTTTGTACGTATTTTTTTACGTCCTTTTGGAGATAAGAATCTCCTGCAAGCCATTCATTTAATTCGTTTACAAAGTTTGTCAGTTTGAAAAAGTAGTGTTTTGTCTTCTCTTTTGTTGGAGGACTCTTGCAAATTGAACACTTGGGTTCTTCTATCTCTTGCGGCACCCTCCCACATTTTTCACACAGATCAGAATATTGTTCTTCAGCCTTACAATACGGACATCTGCCTATCACGTACCTATCTGGCAGAAACTTTTTGTCAACCTTGCAATAGAACTGTATGATCTCTTGCTCGTAAATATGACCATTTTCCATTAATTTTTTAAATACATCTTGTACAAAGGCAATATTTTCCGAAGAGCTTGTTCTGTAAAATAGATCAAATCCTATTCCAAATGCGGTAAAATCATCATAGTCTCTTTTATTCCAGACTTTGACGTATTCTTCTGGCGTCTTTTTTTCTTTTTCAGCTTGAATTAAAATGGGTGTGCCATAGTCGTCTGATGCACATATGTAATATGCTTCTGTGCCAGAAAGCTTGAGAAATCTTGTTGTGATATCAGCAGGTAAATAAGTTGAGGCAACATGACCAAGGTGTATTTCGCCATTTGCATATGGTAACGCGCTTGTTATAATTGCCTTTTTCATTATCTGGATAAAGTTTGTACGTGATTTAAGCTATGCCCAGCTTTGACCGTATTTTATCTGAGCTGCAGTTGGTTTGTCCATATTCACGTTCATTGCCTTGAGTGCATCGATTGCAATCTGTATGTCAATCTCTTGTGGAACTGTGATTACATTCTTTCCTATCTTTTTGTGATTCTTTGCAATGTAAATCATTGATAGCAATTGATTTGAAAACGACTGTGCCATAACTTCTGGAGGGTGCCCTTCTGCTGCAACAAGATTAGCAATTCTTCCTTTTCCAACGAGATAAACGCGTTTTCCATTTTTTAATAAACATTCATCAAGATTTGGACGGACTTCTCGTACTGATTTTGATTCAGTGAGCAAAAACTTGGCATCCACTTCAACATCAAAGTGACCTACATTACCCATAATGGCACCGTTTCTCATAGTCAATATGTGCTCTTTTCGAATGATTCCAGTTTGGCCAGTTGCTGTAATGAATATCTCTCCTGTTTTTGCGGCTTCAGCCATTGGTGCAACTTCAAAACCATCCATATGAGCTTCCAAAGCTCGTACCGGATCGACTTCAGTAACGCAGACTTTTGCTCCCATTCCACGACATCTTGATGCAACACCTCTTCCTACCCACCCATATCCCGCTACAACAATACGTTTTCCTGCAAATAACAAATTCATTGATCTGAGATATCCATCAATTGTACTCTGACCTGTTCCATATCTATTGTCAAACATGTGTTTTGTATATGCATCATTGACAGCAATTACAGGATACTTGAGTTTCTTTTCTTTTGCAAGAGCCTTCAATCGTATAACACCAGTCGTTGTCTCTTCTGTTCCACCCATGACTTTCATTGACGCAAATTTTTTATTTCCATGTATTTTGCTATGACTGTCAGAACCATCATCTGTTAGAATCTGCGGGTTATGACTTAGCATCTGTTCAATACACCAGTCATATTCTTCGGAGGTTTGGCCTGTCCAAGCATAAATGTGAATTCCATTTTCAGCTAAAAATGCAGCTATGTCATCCTGTGTCGAAAGAGGATTTGCAGCGCAGGCACTTACATCTGCACCCAACTCTTTTGCGCCCATTATCAAGACGGATGTTTCTTTTGTAATATGCAGGCATATTCCTATGCGTAGTCCTTTGAGAGGCTGAGATTTCTTTAATCTTCCAATTGTATTAGTGAGAATTTGCATGTGATCCCGTGCCCATTCGTATGACATCTTTCCTTTTTCTGCAAGGCTTGGATCCTTTACCTGACTCATATTGCATCTGAAATTTCAGGGGTATAAAATAGTATCAGAAATAACAATCTAAATATTGGATATGTTTTGCTTAAAAAAATATGGTCTGGAAGAAGGTAGCAGAAAAGAACGAAATTGCGCTAGGTAAAGGTAGAGAGTTTTCTGTAGATGGTAAAAAAATTGCGATATTCAATCAAGATGGCTTTCATGCACTTGATTCAGTTTGTGTACACCAGGACGGATCTCTTGCGCCTGGCAAGCTAGAAGGCGATATAGTAGAGTGTCCACTTCATTTATGGCACTATAATATCAAAACAGGGGAGCTCTTGGATTACATCAAAGGAGTAAAACTTCAAACATACAAAGTTGAAGTAAAAAACGACGGCATTTATCTAGACATATAACAAGTTCAATTAATTTACCACAGAAATCTCTCTACATAATTATCAGGCATGTGACAGGAGCCACTAGGAAAGAAGCTCCCAGTCATTTTTGCCACATTTACATTGTTTGTTGTATGCATTAATGTATTCCATGTACTCTAAATCCGTACAAGGTCCCTGATCAGGGATAAAGACTCTGGTATTGCATGACCTACACCTTGCAATAAAATCATTCAATAGTTGAGGTTACAGAACACTTGTAAAAAAACTATAACACATAAAAAAATACCATACAATTTTAGCTTAGTTTAAGAGATGCAATTCTTACCAATTTATCATGACCAATTCTCCTTCAAGAGATGAAATAAAAATTGGAACAAGTGTACTAATAGTACAAAAGCAAGACCAACGTACAGGCGTTTTGACTAGAGGCGTGGTCAAGAGAATCCTTACTTCAAATAACTCTCATCCTCACGGAATTAAAGTAGAATTAGATAATGGTAAAATAGGACGAGTTCAGAAATGTGTCAATACTGAAAAGTCATAATGAAAAACATCCATGTAAAAAATACTTGAAAAAGTTTAATTCTTTAGGATAATTTTAACAAACGTTGAATTCAAAAATACTAGAGGAGATCACAGAAAAAGATTTCAACGCCATACAAGAAAAAATTGGCTCATTTCTTGTAGAAGAGATTAGAGAACGAAGATCACAGGGAGTAATATTGGGTTTGAGTGGAGGAATAGACTCTGCAGTTATTGCCATGCTTTGTGCAAAATTTGTCAGAGAAAAGTCACTTGCATTGATAATGCCAGATTCCAAAATTACACCACAGATAGATACAGAAGATGCAATCAAAATTGTTGACAGTTCACATCTAGAATACAAGTTAATAGATATTGGATTCATCCACAAAGAGTACTCAAAGTACATTGAACCAAGCCCACTAGCATTTGGGAACCTGGGTGCCAGGATTAGGTCAAACATTTTGTATTATTATGCCAATGCTAGAAATTATCTTGTTCTTGGATCAGGAGATAGAAGCGAGTTTTTGATAGGATATTTTACAAAATATGGCGATGGTGCTGCAGACCTCTTGCCAATAGTTTCTCTATACAAAACTCAGATTCGAGCATTTGCAAGATTTCTTGGCGTTCCATCCAGCATAATATCAAAACCAAGCGGCCCCCGATTGTGGGAAGGACATACAGCTGAGACAGAAATTGGCATGACGTACGAAGAAATTGATTCCATTCTTCATTGTGTAATTGACAAGAATCTCTCAATTGAAGACACTTCCAAGATAACAGAAATACCCATTTCAAATGTGGATAAAATTTACCAGATGCACAAAAGAAGCGAGCACAAAAGAATAACACCCAAAGCATGTGTTCTTTGATAAGATGATAAAGTTTGAAAATTTTTGATACATTATCAGTAGCAGAAAAGGAATTAGACATATCAGACAAGGTAAGAATCTACCTCTGTGGCGTCACAGTATATGATGATAGCCACATAGGACATGCTAGAACGATCATAGTTTTTGATACCCTACGTAGATTTCTAGAATCACAGGGAATCAAGGTGGAATTTATTCAAAACTTCACTGATGTAGATGACAAGATAATAAATCGAGCAAGAGCAGAAAATGTATCTACAGATAAGATAAGTTCAAAATATATTGTAAATTATTTCAAGGAGTTTGATAATCTCAACGTAAGACACGCTGACATGTATCCAAAAGCTACAGAGCACATAGGAGACATGATTAATTTGATCAAAGTATTAATTGAGAAAAATTTTGCATATGTGTCAACAAACGGAGTTTATTTTTCAGTATCAAAATTTCATGAATATGGAAAGCTTTCAAAGAAGAAAACTGACGAGTTAGTCTCTGGCGCGCGCGTAGAGATAGATGAGACTAAAAATGATCCGTTAGATTTTACGTTATGGAAGTTTGCAAATGAGGAACCAAAATGGGAAAGCCCATGGGGACCTGGCAGGCCCGGATGGCACATAGAGTGTTCTGCCATGAGTCTAAAATACTTGGGATCCAATTTTGAAATTCATGGAGGAGGAAGAGATCTTATCTTTCCCCATCATGAAAATGAAATTGCTCAATCAGAGTCATATTCAGGCAAGAATTTTGCCAAGATTTGGATGCATGTAGGAATGGTCACAATAAATGGCGAGAAAATGTCAAAATCTCTAGGAAATACAAAATCTGTAGACCATGTTCTAAAAAAATGGGGTGCAAATATAATTAGGCTTTTTTGCCTTTCAGGACACTATTCTAAACCCATTGATTATTCTGAAGACTTGTTAAGAGAGGCCATAACAAAGTGGCGTCAGGTGGAGAATTGTTATTATGAATTAGTCTTGTCAGATGATGGATCTGCCGCCACAGAGGACGTAAAACTCATAGAAGAGACAGTGAAAGAAACCAAGAAAGAATTTGCTGAAGCTTTAAACTCAGATTTTAACACGCCGCTTGCATCTAGTGCGTTTTTTAAACTTGTAAAGACGGTAAATCAGATTGCTTCATCTGAACACATGGTGTCTTCCCTTTCCAATATGATTTTGCCGGTATTTGATCAAATGCTTGACATTTTAGGCCTAAAGATATCACAAGTTTCTCCAGAGGAAAAAATAAAAATAAATGAACTTATCAATAAACGCAATCTATTACGAAGTCAAAAAAACTTTCAGGGTGCAGATAACATTAGGAAAGAGATATCAAACTTGGGAATTGTCCTAATTGATCACAAGAAAAAAACATTATGGATGAAACAGGAAAGAATTGTCGCCGAGAACAGTTAAGATTTCTTCGTCTGTGCACTTACCAATGACACTATATCCCTATCGCGTAATTGATAATTGGTTGGCAATCTTACTCCATATCTGACATCCTTTGCATAGAGTAGCCCTTTGGTAAGATCGGAGTGGATTTCTTTTGCCAAATCTTCTATTGTTGAACCATCTTTCATAAGAATAAGATTAGGAAGAATGTGCCCTTTTTTGTCTGATAGTTTCTCAGGATCTGCAACAGGATAAACTGAATTCATCTTCAATAATTTGAAGACGGTAACATTGATTGCAAATTGTACGCCTGTTCTCATATATTCTCCAAGTATACCTTTTGTAATAAACTCAAGAGCTTCGAGTTGTTTTTTGTTTAATGCTTCCTTGTGAAGTATTTCAAACTGTTCTGAGCCTGGAATATATTTTATCAAGCCCTTCTGTTCGGCACGCCTAAGAGAAAGTTCGCTATCAGCGCCTGCAGGTATAATTATAGTATCTACATACTTTTCGCGCAGCCTATCAAAGTTTTTGTCTGCACCCGCAAGATCAATTTTATTTGCCACTATAAGCGTAGGTTTTGAGATCTTTCGCAAGTGCGCAGAGAATTTTTTGCTATCATTCATATCAAAATTATCAAAGTGCTTGTCTTCAAGACCAGCCACCCGCAGTGCTTCCTTTACATGGATTTCCTTGACACCTATACCCCTGAAGACGTCAGTAATTGCTACAACCGGCTCTGTTTCAGAGTTGACAAGTTTCGATATCTTGTCCCTATTACCTTCCAAGAGTTTTTGATACCACATTATCAATTCTTCTTCAATATCAGATACGTCAGCAATTGGGTCTCCTTGACCAATTTCTGTTATTCTTCCAGCGGCATCCACGCCCCCCGATACATCCACTACATGCAAAAGAGCATCAGATTGAGTTGCAACAGAAAGAAATCTGTTACCCAGTCCCTTTCCTGCCCAAGCTCCTTTTATGAGACCCGGGAGATCGATGAGCTCAATTGGTATGAACCTCCATCCATCAACACATTTTGAGTTTTGAGGGCTGTCTTGTACATTAAATTCTGTGTGAACGCATGGCGTTATCGCATTTCCTATACCGCTCTCTGGTTTCTTTGTTGTAAATGGATAAGTTGAGATCTCCCCACCTGACAGAGTGGCAGCGTTAAAAAAGGTAGTTTTTCCAGTATTTGTTTTACCGATAAGGCCAATTTTTATTGGCATGAACTCATCTCGTAATGCTTGCTATTTATCTCTGTTGTAGATTATTCATGGTGATGATCATTTGAGACATTTCCAAGCGAATCTTTTATCTTGTCTGCATACCATTTGATTTCTCCAAGTTCTTCTTCCGTTAATGCGTCGCTCCATTTGTCTAGAACTACTTTTAGGATTTGTGAACCATTATACAACAAATTCCAGTATGGATGGTGTTCTGCGGTATCATATGCAAGCTCTGCAATTTCCTCAAGTCCCGCTTTTGCGCGTGCAAGTGCATCGGATCTCTCGCCATATATCTTGACAACATTAGAATCAATATTTGGTATCATCTTGATTAGTACATTTTTTTGTTCAAATGATCTTATCAGATCTGAAAGAGCATCACAAAATTTTGCAAAATCTTCTGCCATATCTAGAATAGTCTCTGGTGTTCTGCAAGCATACATCGGTTGAAGACAACATCTATTCCTGCTTTTTTTGCTAGTGATTCTGCTTCTGGATTATGAATTCCTTCTTGTAGCCAAAGTATCTCTGGTTTTATCTTAATGGCTTCCTCAACTACAGGTTTTACTTGATCAGATGGTCTGAAAACATCAACGATATCTACCTGAACTGGAACATCAAGTAACCTTGGATAACATTTTTTTCCTAGAATCTCATCAGTTGTAGGATTAACTGGTATTATGTTGTATCCTTGTTCTGCTAGATATTTTGGCACATAATGTGCCGCCTTTTCTAGATTCTTGGACATGCCTACAACTGCTATATTTTTTAATGCATAGATTTTCTTTATTTGTTCATCAGAGTGCAAATCTCTTTCCATGATTTTGTAATGATTGTTCCTCTTAATAGATTATCGTGAAACAAATCACAAGCACAAATGTCATGTCATTATTTTATTGAAGAATAGAGATAAAGAAAAGATGCAAAACATATAGGCAATAATCATTCCACCCTGCACACCATGAGAATCATGACATTAGGATGTTCTCATTAACGATGTCATTCATTGGTCCTGCTATGACAAATTTTATGCAAGACCGATTAGATGTAAACGTAGCTCGATAGACACGGGTTACGCTGACATGATATAGATTACTATGGCAGTGTAAATTTCTGTCAGTGACAGGGAATGTGTAAATGACGGTTTTGACGCAAGCTTTTGAATTTTAATTACAGAGACGGGTTTTAAAAAAAGAGATTTGAGATATCGATTCTTTTAACAGCCTAGTTGTGAAAGTACTGTCTGTGTTATAGTAGGACTAGCATTTGCATTAGCAAGCGCTGCCTTTACCATAGTGCAAAGACTTGATGTATTAGATGCCACATGTGTTGTGGTTGGGGTTGTGGTTGTTGTGTTACTTCCACCAGTTTGATTGCCGAACTGAGCATTTGCAAGTGATGCTTGCAATTTATCCCATTCTCCAGGTGCACATAGGTGATCTCCACAAACTTTGGTGTCTCCGTATCTCACTGTTATTCGTTGATCATTTAGGATGGAGAAGTCCCTCTGGATCAATGCATTTGATGCAGGAATAGTTGATACTGCAACAGATGCCATAAGAACTGCTGTTAACAACAGTACTACCGGTAACTTGGACGACATGATTTTAGCTATAGACTGCGAATATAAAAGAATTTCGCACATTCTATTCTTACCTTACAAAGAAATAGATACTAAATTAATTCTAGATGTTATTCATGATCGCAAAAATAGGCTCAAAGGCACCAAATCTTGGAGTCTCAAAATGGGTACAAGGTTTACCTACTAACATAGATAAGGAAAAAGACAATGTTATTTTGATTGAAGTATTCCAAGTAAATTGTCCAGGATGTTTTCTACATGCAATACCACAGGCAATTGATATTTACAACAAGTACCGTAAAGACGGTGTTACAGTACTTGGGATCTCAACTGCGTTTGAGGATTTTGATAAAAATACTATCGATAACCTTGAACTTCTTCTGACAAAGGGTGAGACAGTAGGTGAGACACTCAGGGCGTTAGGGCAATATGGTCAACTAGTAGATGGAAAAAAACTTCCATACAAAATTCCGTTCCCAGTAGGCATGGATCTTTTAAAGAAAGATGAAGATCCGATTAATCAAGAGAAAATAAATGAGATCATAGAAGCCAATGTACCAGGATTTGACTCTTATAATGAATATCAGAAATCAGATATCATTGAACGTGTCAAGCAATATCTAAAAAACAAAGAATACTCTGCTCAAACATTTGAACAGTATGCTCTGCGAGGCACACCCTCTTCTATTCTAATTGATAAGAAGGGAATACTCAGAGATGTTGTATTTGGTCAAAATGATTTTCTTGAAGAAAATATCAAAAAGCTACTCAAAGAATAAAACTCCAAGTAATGTTAATTTGTCAAATAAACAGTACATGTACACTTCATTTGATGACACTCTTGACAAGATAGTCAGATTACTAAAATCTCATCAATCAGAGTTTCTTTCGGGAGAAGAACTTAGCAAGTCATTAGGACTTAGCAGAGCGGCCATCTGGAAGAATATAAAAAAACTCCAGTCCCTAGGTTACAAAATAAAATCAAGGCAGAAATCTGGATACAGACTAGTTGCCAAGACAAATCTAATGCTGCCATGGGAAATTTCAGATGGATTGCAAACAGAAACTATTGGAAGAAAAATATATTATTTTAATACAATTGATTCAACGCAGAATTTTGCATTAAATATAGCTTTAAAGCCGCATGAGAACGGTTCTATTGTAATCTCTGAACAGCAGACACATGGTAGAGGAAGACAAAATAGGAAATGGGCATCTCCTAGAGGTGGTATATGGTTATCAGTCCTTCTCAAGCCAAATTTTGAAATCTCTCAAGCTTCTCTGTTTCCTATGTTGACCTCACTTGCTCTTGCCATGTCAATAGAAAAAGTATTGAGGTTAAGGCCCAAGTTAAAGTGGCCAAATGACCTTACTCTAGACGATAAGAAAGTAGCTGGGATACTAGTTGACGCATCCATTGAATCTAATCAGATAGATTATCTAGTCATTGGCGTTGGAATAAATTTCAAGATTCAACCTAGTGCGATAACTAAGATTGTTAAGAATTCTGAGAATTTTTATGGCGTGACAACACTGGTGGGGAAAAAAGAAAAGGCAGACCCTATACTGCTGCTTCAATCATTCCTGTATGAACTTGAACAACTATACAACAAACTAGTTGCAAACAATTTCCATGAAATCAAAAGTGAGTGGGAAAAAAGATCTTCAACTATAGGAAGAAATGTCAGTATATCACATCCTAGCGGGGAAATAAAAGGAAAGGCGGTAGGAATAGATAACGACGGAGCATTGCTAATTTCCAGCAAGGGAAAGACACAAAGGTTATTGATCGGAGACGTAACTTATCAAATCTAACCATGTTGTGCCATCACACTTGCATGTTTACTAGTCAGTTTTTATAATTACAAATTGTGAGTATAAGAATGAGAATATGTTGGGCAAATACAGAAAACTATGATGAATCAGACGTTGTAATTTTAGGAGTGCCTGACGAATCAAAATCGCATTCACTACGTAAAGGAACTTCGGAGGCACCTCACAAAATAAGAGAAATCTCCAACATAAGAGACACCTACAAGAGAGGCAATGAGACTTCTGCAGGATATCCGCTTGGCGGCATAAACAAGAAGGTGTATGATTATGGAAATATACTAAGGACTGAAGTGAATGACGTGATAAGCAAGATAGTTTCAAAATCAAAAATCCCCATAACTATAGGTGGCGATCATTCTATTTCTACAGAAATCATCAGATCAATATCTAAAAGATACGGTCCAATATCTCTTGTCTATTTTGATGCCCATCCCGATTTTATTAGTTCTTCTAGCGGCTATTATGGCTCTGTCTTGCATGATGTCTTGCCTGATATAGATACAAAATCAAGTGCTCAGATCGGGATAAGAACTCCAGAACAAGAAGAGATAGACAATATCAAAAAATATAATTTATCTGTAATAACCCCTCTTGATATTCTTAAAAACGGCATTACAGAAATTGACAGAACCATACTTGACAAGATTGGAAAAAACACGTATGTCTCAGTAGATATGGACGCGATCGATCCTGCTTATGCCCCAGGAGTCTCAGTTCCCGTTCCATTAGGACTTGGAAATCTCGAGGTGCTATATCTTCTCAAATCAATAGCAAAGAAAGGCATTGTCGGACTTGATATCATGGAAGTTTGTCCAAATTATGACATCAAGGACAGAACATCTCACCTAGCATCAAGAATGATTGCGGAAGTAATATCGTCCCTGAATGAGACTTAATACTTTTAACTGGGCCATCGTGCTAGTTTGATAATGTTTTCTCATTTTACTCTAAAAGAGGCAAATACGATGCTTCCTTCTATAATTAAGAAATTTAAAGATCTGGTAAATTTGAAAAATGAAGTTATAAGAATACAGACCGAGATTGAAACAAACCCCAAATACATGTCCAGTTTCAAAGAATATGCACTCAAGAAACAAGAACTCAATACAACAATTTCAGGTTTTTACAAAGCAATAGAAGATATAGAGAATTCTGGGATAACCATAAAAAGTATAGATGAGGGATTACTGGATTTTCCATCACTTCGGTTTAATGAAGAAATATGGCTTTGTTGGAAAGAAGGCGAAACTGAGATCAAGTTTTGGCATGGAAAGGATGAAGGCTTCAATGGCAGAAAGCCAGTAGAAACTGTCGACTTGGAAAAATTACGCTAATCAACTGTCACCGCTTTCAGTGCAGGCAATATACCGAAATAGATCATGTCTGAACATTACATAATGCTGTCATCTTGGATACGTATAGTTCGAATCAAATTTTTACTTGCATCAATAATCTCAGTTTTTCTTGGCCTGGCCATAAATTGGTGGCAAAATACATCTATCAACACAGAATTTGCCGTGTTAACATTAGCAGGTGTTGTGGCACTACATGCAAGTGTGGATCTACTCAATGATTATTGGGATTATAAAAGAAAAATAGATACAGAAACTAAGAGAACCAAATTCAGTGGAGGTACTGGAGTTTTACCAGAGGGATTGCTCAATCCATCAGAAGTCTATCGTGCAGGAGTTATTCTACTAATTGTTGGCGCGCTAATTGGAGCATATTTTGTATTTGAAAGAGGCGTAACAATTGCAATAATTTTGGGATTTGCAATTATTTCAATCTATTTTTATTCTACAAGAATAGTGGATTCAGGTTTGGGCGAAGTCTTTGTTGCCATTAAAGGTGCAATGATAGTACTTGGGACGTACTTTGTGCAGGCATCACATATAACCGCTGAGCCCATACTTGCAGGCATAGTTTCTGGAGTTTTATCATCGACTGTTCTCTTTGTAAATTCATTTCCAGATCATGATGCAGACAAATCTCATGGGAGAAAGACACTTGTTATACTGCTTGGAAGAGCAAAGGCTGCTTCAAGCATATGGATTTTTCCAGTCATATCGTATGGGACAATCATAACTGCAGTTGCATTACACCTCTTTCCAATTGTGTCTCTTATCACACTTGTTACCATACCCATTGTAATAAAATCCGGCATGTCCTTGAAACAAAAATTTGATCAGATAGAAGAATTTGTCCCCATAATGAAAAACTTTGTATCATATAGCAGAATCACCGGTGTTTTACTTGTTCTAAGCTTTGTTGTAGACTATCTCATGAAAGTTGTTCAGTAGAATTAAATCAACCATGTCTAAAGTCATCTTGTGATAACTGGGTATTCTACACCAGAGGGAACATCCGAGTTTGCAAAGAATCATCCAAATGTTGCAAAAAATCACTTCAAACAATTCGACGGGTTAGTGTTATCATCTATTGGGATAGGCACTTATCTTGGTAATCCAGACGACGTGACTGACACACTAGTTAAGGATGCGGTGATAAAATCAACCACTTTAGGTGTAAATGTAATAGATACCGCTATTAATTATAGAGCACAAAAGGCTGAAAGATCAGTAGGCAAAGCAATTGCTCAACTAATCGAAAAGAACAAGGCAAAAAGGGATCAATTATTCATAAGTACAAAAAATGGCTACATAACAAATGATGGAGATGTAAAAGAAGAATTTTGGCAAAATATTCAAAATACTCTTGTAAAATCTGACATAATCAAATCTGGCGATATCTCTTCTGGATATCACTGTATGACAATACCGTATCTTCAAGATCAATTAAACAGGAGTCTCAAAAACTTGGGACTGGAATGTGTTGACTTGATGTACCTGCACAATGCCGCTGAAGGACAGCTCCAAGACATATCAAAAGACGAATTCATGAAAAAACTTGGAGACGTGTTTGAGTTTTATGAAAAACAAAGAAAATCTGGAACAATAAGATACTATGGAATGGCCACATGGGATTGCTTTAGAGTACCACAAGAACACCCACAGTATCTTTCTATTTTTGATATTGTCAAGATGGCAAGAGACATAGGCGGTTCTGAAAATGGATTCAAATTCATTCAACTTCCATACAATATGTATCTTGATCAAGCTCTGACCATGAAGAATCAAACACAAGATGGTACAACACTCAATATTTTTGAGGCTGCAACCAAGCTTGGAATAGGAGTTTTCACAAGTGTTCCTCTTATGCAGGCAAAACTTCTAAGTCCAAATGTGTTACCGGAGTTTGGAGAATTAATACGAGCATCTCACAGAGCAATTCAATTTGTCAGGTCTACTCCAGGTGTCATAGCACCATTGGTAGGACAAAAATCCTCTTCTCACGTAGACGAGAATTTAGAATTAACAAAGATTCCTGTTTTAAGTGAACAAGAATTTTCAGATATTGTTAGTAGATTATCACCGTAATTGTAAGTTTTAAATACAAATGACAGACGAATCAAAACATGCCAGTAGATCCAGTCTGTGGTATTGAGCTTGATGAGAAACTTGCTCTAGAACATGAGTATAAAGGAAAAAAATATTACTTTTGTTGTCACGGCTGCAAGAGAATTTTTGTAAGGAAACCTAACAAGTGGAAAAAAGATTAGATAGGAAATGCCCCACACATTCGGCAAAAATGTGATCCCTCCTCAACAGAATAATTACAATAAGGGCATTTGTTTTTTGACAATCCGAGTCTAGCAGGATAATCGTAATATCTCCTATAGATCTCATAATAATAAAGCGCTTCTTTTGATAATAATGTGGCTTGTTCTTTTTCTAGATATTTTGCAGTCTTTTCAGAAAAGACAGAGTCAGGTATTAGACTATCAAAAAAATGCGTTAGCCCGTTTGTGCCTGAGCCATCTTGCATTGCATCCTTATCTCTCCACACAATTGATTGTGGCAACATGTTCTCAAATGTTTTTCTCAGAACCCATTTACCATACTTTTTGTCATTTTCTTCATGAACCTTGAGTTCAGAGGGTATTGATTTTGCATATTCTACAATTTTTTCATCAAGAAATGGGGTCTGCAAGGCGATTCCAAGAGCCTTCGATATTGACATGGATGGAAAATGCATTATTTTCCATATTCGTTCCAGATCTTTTTGTAGTTCAGACTGCGACATCCTTTGAAAGAAGCGATAGCCTGCAAAAAGCTCATCAGCCCCATCGCCTGTCACAATAGACTTGAAACCATCATTCTTTGCATTTTTCATTGTAAGGTAAAGTACAACATTATTTCGGATTTCAATAGGATTGAAAACATGTAGGATTTTGATTGTTTGTTCAATTGCTTGTAATAATTCATCAATAGATGCAGAAATCACGGTTAGTTTCAGGTCACGCATCTTAGCAACCAATTGAGCATGTACCAAGTCTGTCGATGGAAAATCTGCGGTCACCATGACGTATGCTTGAGTCGTTTTGGCATCAAGGCAAGATGCAATGATTGATGAGTCAAGACCTCCTGACAGAGAAATACTTTCAACTTTACATCTCTTAACAGCGTCAAATACGATGGACTGTAGCCTTGAACAAATATCTTGCAATCAGTTGATCTGAAGTAATCTCTCAAATAAGTTATCATGGCGATAAAGACTAGCTTTAAATATTTTACAAAGGAAAAAATTGTTATGCTTTTGCCTGCTGAAATTGAAACAAAGACGCTAATTCCGGCATTAAGAGCTATCTTGGCTAAAAAACTCATCGAGGATCACAAAATACGAGAGGAGGAAGTTTCAAAGATGCTAGGAGTGACTCAAGCTGCAATTAGTAACTATGTAAGAGGAACCAGAGGCGATCCGGAACTAATCAACAAGCTTCTTGCAATCAAGGAAGTATCAGATATGATAAGCGATATTTGTAACAATTTAGCATCTAATATGGCATACACACCTTCTAGCCTTTCAAAATTCATAGGTCTTTGCAATTACATAAAATCAAGTCTTTTGATCTGTGACATACATCACCAGTTAGAATCAAACATAGATGAGGCAATATGCAAGGAATGTGAAAACATGCTCCTCAAAGGTCCAAGAAGCACTTTCTAATTTGTTTTTGTTATAGTTATTTCAATTATTGAGACAAGAGGGCCGTGATTTCCTTGGCTCTCACTATCTACCACAATATCAGATATCTTAGAATTGCCCCTCATCATGTTTTCAGTTATCACATTTGCCACTGCCACTGCAGTAGGTATTGAATCCCCCTTAGCCTTGAGAGTAACAGTCCTATGTTTTACCAATTCTGTCAAAATATCCAGCGCGCATTCCATTATTGGTTGTTGATTAATTGCGATCAGTTTTCCGTCTTTTGAATTGGATGACATATCATTTAGTTGTACATTTTCCTCTATTCCACTCAACAAACTCTATCAAACACCAAATTATACATTCTATTAAAATCTTATCGACAAATCATCCATTAATCGAAGAGATCAATTGGAATATTCTGAAAATCACCATTTGGCAATACGCGTCTTATTGTAATTGGGATGACACGTTTTTCAAGTTCAGTGTAAGCTAAATCAAGCGAGGTTGCTACTTCTTTAGGTACTGAAATGAATGGTGGTGCTCCAAGGGAAAGTTGTAATGCCCTTGCACCAAGAATTCTAGCTTTTTCAAAGCGCGTAAGTGTAGGAGGACCTATCATGATCTTGCCCTTTCCGGTAGTTTCAAATTCTACTGGAGTATGTACTGGATCTACTTCGATAATTTCTCTTGCAGCAATAATTTTTTGTAGCCTTTCCTGTTCTGCAAGTTCTTCTGGTGATAGCTCTTTCTTTCCTCTTTTAGTTACAGGTTTTTCTTCTACTCCATCCTCAGAGACAACTTCTACAGGTTCTGGCTCTCGTGATAAAATTGATTCAACTGGTTCTTCTTCTGCTGGAACCTCTTCAGTATCTACACTAACTTCCTCAGGTTCATCAGACATTAAGATGGAACGGCAAGAAACGTTATATATTTCATAATACTCTCGTTCAAAAATGAGTGCCGGATCGGTGTCCAAAATTGATCTAACACTATCGCTGAAAGGAAAAGCAGAGATGAAACTGGAATTAAAACGTCATCTTGCACCAAAAACTGTCGGTTCCATACTGAGAGCATTACCACTTGAAGGCAATTCACACATGATGAGCAATTCCATTGCATTCATGGATACAACACTCACTGCAGGAGGTGAAAAACTCAGAACACAATTCAAAAAGGGCGAAGTGGGATTCATGGCATCAAATGGTTCGATTTGTTTCTTTTTAGAAGATGTCCCCTCTGCCAAACTTATGACACTTGTTGGCAAAATAACATCAAACCTGGAAGCGCTAAGAGAAATCAAACCAGGCGATATATTTTCTATATCTCAAGATGGCACGTAGATGTGATGTCCGCTATATCCACCTATTCTCTTTATTGATCCTTGTTTTAACAAGTTTAGCAGATACGCATTTGCTGCCGACACTTTAACATTTGTTTGTCTAGACAATTCTTGTACGGTGAAGACCTTGGAGTTTTTTATAAAATTCATGGCTTGACCTTCATCTATTATTACAGAAATGTTTGTCTTTTGTTTCTGTTCTTTCTTGTCTTTCTTTGGACCATCTTTCTTCGCGGCTTCTGCAGTCTGGGACTTTTCTGCTTGTGCCGGAGATTTTTTCTTTGCTCCACCCATAACCGAGCTCTCTACTTCCTATTTATAAACGAACGAGAATTTCAGAAGTTCTAAATACAAGCTAAATTTGGGCACTCTTATGGGTTTGGGTGTGATTGAGGAAAAAAATCTTGATGACATCATAACATATGCACTAGATTATCCCAAAATGGTTTTGTCCGAGTCCAAGTCTGTATCAGTAACATCTAGCCTTGAAGACTTTGCATATGGAATTTACATTGGCTACATCTGTGGAGTTTTCTTTGATGGGTTTTTACAGAGAAATAAGAGATACTTAGATTTGGAAGAATCCTCAGACTTTCATAACACCATTTTGAAAAGAACGCCTGAAATACGATTAAAAATCAAGACACACTTACATCTAAAATAACTCAACCTTTTATGCTACAGATTGTAAAAATCGTCAGATGAAATTCTCGTTGGTTGCTGACACTCTAGGGTACATGGAGGGCACTACCAAACGACTGGAGTTGACTCAACATTTAGTTGATTTATTTAAGATCACTTCATCTGAGATAATTTCAAAGGTAGCATATTTGCTTCAAGGCAAGTTGAGACCCGAACATGAAGGGGTGGAAATTGGAGTTGCCGAGAAGATCGCAATTAGAGCACTATCAAAATCGACAGGAGTTCCAGTATTGAAAATAGAACACGAATACAAAAAAGTGGGGGATTTCGGTCAGGCTACTGCCAACATCTTGGAACAAAAAACACAAACAACTTTTCTCAAGGAAGATATCACCGTAGAGAGAGTTTATGACACTTTATTCAAGATAGCGTCACTTAAGGGGAATAGGTCCCAAGATATGAAGATGAAATACATCTCTAGCCTATTAAATGACGCTAGCCCCACAGAAGGAAGATTCATTGCAAAAATAATTACAGCCAACCTACGATTAGGAGTGGCAGATTATACTATTCTTGACGCACTGTCAATTGCATTTACGGGTTCAAAAGAAAATAGGCCGCTGCTAGAACATGCGTACAATGTTTGCAGTGACTTGGGTAGAGTAGCAGAGGCTGTTGCAAAAAATGGGGCCAGTGCGTTGAAAAGTTTTCAGGTATCAGTTTTCAGTCCGGTTCGTCCCATGCTTGCTGAGAGAGTAAAGAGCGCACAGGAAGCTCACGAGAAAATAGAGACAGAGTTTGCTGCAGAATACAAACTTGATGGAGAACGTGTTCAGCTCCACATGCAAAAAGACAAGATCATTCTTTATTCTAGAAGCCTTGAGAATATTACCAATTATTATCCTGATATTGTGGAGAAGATTGGAAAATCCATAAAGGCCAACGAAGTCATATTGGAGGCAGAAATAGTAGCAATAAATGAAGACACTGGAGAATTCTTACCTTTTCAAGAACTCATGCATAGAAGAAGGAAATACAACATTGCAAAGGCCGTGCAGGACTATCCCATAACGGTCAATTTCTTTGATGTATTATTCGTTGACAGTAAAAGCTGTTTAGACATATCATATAAGGAACGCCGACATGTACTTGAAAATATCGTAAATGACGATTCTTTTGTCAAAATCATGCCTATGATGTTAGTCAAAACAGATGACGAGGTAGAGGACTTTCTTGAAAACGCCATTAACTCGGGTTGCGAGGGACTGATGCTCAAACAATTGGATTCTCCATACAGAGCTGGCGCCAGGGCAAGCAATTGGCTCAAACTAAAACGCGAATATAGAAATGAATTAGGCGATTCTCTAGATTTGGTTGTAGTAGGAGCATTTTATGGTCGTGGTCGAAGAACTGGCAGATATGGCGCATTGCTCTTGTCAACATATGACGAAGAGGCAGATAGATATCCCAGTGTATGTAAAGTTGGAACCGGATTTACAGATGAAAGTTTGGATCAATTCTATCAGATATTATCTGACAAAATCAGAATCAAAAAAGATCCTAGAATTGACAGTGGCCTTGAAGCAGATGTATGGTTTGAACCAGAAGTTGTAATTGAAGTAGTGGCTTCTGAAATTACACTGAGTCCCATTCACAAAGTAGCTTTAGACAAGATAAGAAAAGGTAGCGGCCTTGCCTTGCGTTTTCCCAAATTTACTGGAAAAATTAGATTTGAAAAAACTCCAGAAAACGCGACTTCAGTGAACGAGGTTATCACCATGTACAACAGCCAAAAGAAAGTTGTACAAGACGAAAAACAATTTTGAGTAAAGACAGCTTGATCAGAAGCTCTTTACGTAAGGATTATTAGCTGCTGGCATAGAATTAAACGTCTAGATGTACAGCGGAGAACTTGAAGTTCAGGCAAAGAGGAAGGCACTTGCCGTTTTGCAGGATGAAATAAACAGGATCCTTAACGCCGTGAGAGACCTCTCATCACTTCCCGAGTTGATAATCAAGGCTGACAAGTCTGAGGTAAAACAGGTTCTTGAGAGAATAAAGAATACAGAGGATGAAGTGGAGGCTTTGCGCAGAAAAATAACTCGCGAAATTGCAGATGTAGGTGGACTCATGATGAACAGAGAAAACCTATTGAATACAGCATACACGATGGATGAAATAGCAGGCTACATTACAGGTATAGCTTTCAAGCTATCAAACATAAAGGGTGCCACGTTGAAGAAGGAAAAAATAGAAAAAGACCTATCAGAACTGATTGAGCAGGCAGTAGACCAGATCTACAAGATAAACGAGATTGTTCGCGCAATGGGTGGTAACGCCACAGTTGCAATTGATCTGGCCCATGAAGCCCAGAAGATGGAAAGAATGGTAGATGAAAAATATCGTGCGTTAACCATAAAGGTCTTGGACGAGGTTACAACTACAAAGGAACTAATGCTTCTAAAAGATGTGGTGGAAGGCATAGAGGAAATGTCCGATAAATGCCTTCAGGTATCAGATTCATTCATTCTACTAGCTCTTAGCCTATAAAATCGTGAAACTATCTTTTCTCTTTTTTTACAACATTTTGTAAACACTAAAATCAATTGCCTTATTGGTGAAAGATGTACTTGAAAGGAGAACTAATTGAGAATAGGATAATAGTATGGGATCTGGAAGAATCAAAATCATTATTTGTCGATGGATATTACGGAAAACCAATAGGAATTACAAAACCAAAACCTGACGAGATTAACGTACCTTTGATTTTAGATCTAATAGAAGGATACTATCTTCTAGAAAAATCAAAACTGAAGATCTATAGAGCTAAAAAGAAAGTCACTTCAAATGAAATGTTGGACATATGTAGACGTGAACATCACAACTTTGACAAGAAATATCTTGTTTACAGAGATTTTAGAGATAAGGGATATATTGTAAATCCTGGAATCAAGTTTGGTTGCGATTTTGCAGTTTACCAAAAAGGTCCAGGCATTGACCATGCACCGTATTTGTTACAGGTTTACAATTCCACAGATACAATATCTGCAACAGGAGTTGTCTTAGCAGGTAGATTGGCTACAACTGTTCGAAAGCAATTCATCCTTGCAATTCCAAGAGGAAGTAAAATTGATTGCCTAGCACTTGACTGGTGGAGAGCCTAGAGAAGTTTTTTGATATGAGAGGCTATCCTGTCATAGACATCGAATAGTTCTTTTGTAATACCCAATTCTTGGCTACTCTTCCATTTACCATGAATTCGAATTCCTTTCTTGGTCGGATCAACCCAAATTAATGCGTCGTTGGGCGGAAGCTTCAAAATCATGTTTTTGAGTTCGCCATCAGAATTTAGAGATGCCGCAAGGTCTCCTCCAACCCATTCTACTCCAGACACTTTCTTTGTGGAAAAGTGCCCTTCGGTATTTAGTTTTGTTTTGGCAAGAAGACCATCAGTATCTACTAGTTGGTTTTTAGTTTTTACAATAAAATGAGCTTGAAATCGGTCTTGTGCTCCCCAAGGTGACGGATTTAGATCTTGTGACATTTCAACCCTTCTGGATGATTTGAATAACGTCGATGTTACTTCCTTTTAGATCTATACAACCATGGTTTGTAACCATAGCTGGTGAATGTGAGAAATACTTTGAATAATAATCACTTTTTTCAACTTCGTCTGTCTCAAATTGTTTTGGTTCCGCATTTATCCCAATCTTTTCTAACAGATCACAGTATTCTTTTTGCTTGTTTTTTCGTACAATAGTATCAGGTTCAGAATCATGCATGCGTCAGGTTGAATTCGACCCTCAAATAAATATTAGTGTACCAACACTAGCACATAGGCACAATCGAATAAATAGTCCAAAACATGCCAAATTCTGTTAATGTTAAAGTTCCAAGATAAACTCGTGGTTATCACTGGTAGTGGCACTGGAATTGGAAAAGCAATAGCGATCAAATTTGCCGAAAATGGTGCAAATATAGTCATTTTAGGAAGAAGGAAGGAACCGCTTGAAGAAGCTGCCAAGGAGTTGCAACCAATAATTGATAAAGCCAAAAGCGGTGCGTTTGTGAAAATTTTTCCAGGAGTTGATGTCAGCGACGAAGCAGGGGTTTCTCAAATGTTTGAAGATTTGAAGAAAGCTCATGGAACCGTCGATATTTTAGTAAATAACGCAGGAGTTTCAGGTCCAGTAACATGTTTTACCAATTCCCCAATGAATGATTTCAAGAGTACTGTCGGCATTCACCTCACCGGTACATTTTGGACTTCAGCTCAGGCAATCAAATCCATGAAATCAGGATGCAGAATTATAACAATATCTACTTTCTTCACAGAAGAACGCCCGTTTGAGCAAAGACCATACAGGTTTAGAAGTCCGTACACAGCTTCTCAAGGAGCAAAGAACAGACTTGCAGAGGCAATGTCGTGGGAGATTACAGACAAAGGAATAGTATCAATTGCTACAAATCCTGGACCAGTTCATTCTGATAGAATATACAAAACAGTCTATCCAAAAGCAGCAGCAGAGTTTATGCGAGTCAGTGGTTTTGAAAATATAACTCCAGAGGAAGTAGAGACTGTCAATAATGATATCCTTCCACTATTAGGAGAAGATGAGAACACAGTAAAAAACGGAATAAGACAAGCAACATCCAAACTAGCAAAGACAAAGTCAATAACGTCAGAATTAGAAATTCAAAAACTTGACAATACCATTACCTCGCTTTTGACCAAGATACAACAGATTGCAGAAAAGATTCAAAATAACACTAGCAAGATGATTGCAGATGAACAGTTCTTGTCACAGCAACAAGTTGCTGAAACTGTTCTTATGCTATGTGATGAAAACATATCAAAGATTCTAAATGGTAAAGTAATTCCAGGTGACAGAGTTTTCTATCCGGTTAAACCGCATATAGCTTGCTCAATACCAGATACCAAACCAGACTATAACTCAAAAGTAATTTTGTTTGTAGTAGATGCCACAGAAGAGTCAGATGTATCAAGAGTAGAACATCTTGCACAAAATATTGAAAGCAATGGAGGAAAAACTGTAATTTTGATTTCAAAGACTAGTATTAAACAAGCTGAGGAACGGTTGGCAAAGTTCCATTCACATGTAATGGATATCACCAGTCAAGAAAACATGAAAAGAATGCTAAATACCGCCACAGAAAAGATAGGGCCAATAAATGCAGTGATTTACGTAACTGGTAAATTGCCTCAAGTCCCAAAGATTACAGAGCTATCAAGACAACAATGGGATGGTCTAGTAGACAAATTCATAAACACGCCTGCCCTTGTCCTTCAGCAAGTTCTTAACAGATTTGTTCCAGGAGGAGCAAAAAACCCGCCTCTTTTCAAGGAAAAAGAGGGCAACATCATAATAATTGGTCCAGATATGCCCTCAGGGAGCAAGGTAACAGGCAGAGACAGAGCAAAAGTAGAAGTGTTCAGAGGTGCACTAAGACCTTTTGTCACAACAGTTAATCAAGAACTAAGTGACGTTCTCAAGTCAAAAATCAGAATACATTTGATTCTTCCTGGAAGCGTGGATGGTACAGAATCAGACAATTCAAAAATCCTAAATGCAGTGAATTTCTTCAAATCTGGAAAGGCAATTACAAACTCAGAGGTAATTTACTATCCAGATGAAACGAGATCTTGATGAAAAAGTTCTCTGAGCTTAAAGTTGGAGACGAGTTTTTTGCAGAGTGCAGGATTTCTTCAGATGATCTTGACAAATATCTTTCATTTTCAGGAATAAAGAACATAATTTATGAAAAAGAAGGACCGTCACACCAACACGACAAAATGGTTTCAGGCAGAGCCATACTAGCAAGAATAGAAGGCGAGTTTACAAGACTTGAAGAAATGTATGGCAATCTTTTGATTTTCTACGGCATAGATGGAGATCCAGATTGGAACAACAGACAAACTAGATTTCTCAAGCCTGTCAACACAGATGAAAAATTAAGAATCAAATTCAAGATATCTGACAAGCGCGATCTTAATGATGAGTTTGGCCTACTATCAATTGATTTTGAGGGGACAAAAGAGAACGATGAGCTTGCTCTTTTGTCTAAAAGAAATCTTTACCAAATTAGAAAGGAACCTCCGGCTAGAAAATAACTAAATTATTTTGGCATTTATTTTTCCATGCTACCATCAGTGGGTTTTAACTGGAGTGTTAAAAGCGTCCACAAAAAGCTTGATTGATGTTATAGCAAGTATTAGTGTGACAAATATCTTGAGTTTTCTTTCGTCTACTCTTGATGATATTTTACTTCCCACAATTCCTCCAGCAAATGCACCTATTGACAACAAACCCGCCTGAGCATAATCAGGATGTCCCAACAGAGAATGAACAATCATTCCCGATGCGGCTGCAAACATCAATATGAATTGCGATGTAGGGGCAGCCAATTTCATGGATAACCCTATTGCTACAACCATGAGAGGAATAAAGACTGTACCTCCACCAATTCCAAACAGGCTTGAGATTATACCTGCAAAGAAGCTGGCACCTATTGCAAGCATCATGATCTGTTTTGAAAGATGGTATTCTTTGGGCTCCATCTTTCTTCTAGAGTAAATGTAGACACTTGAAGCAACCAGCACTATACCAAATAGTATCTTAAATGCAGAAGCAGATATTTCATCTGAGATATACGCTCCAAGTACTGTTCCCGGAAGGGAAAACAATGCCAGTTTTATCCCTAAGGAATACACAATTCGCTTTTGCCTAGCATAAGATAGTGTAGACGCTACTGCATTACAAAAGGCGGCAAAGAGGCTATCGCTTGCTGCAAGAGTGGGTGAAAACCCAGCAAAAGTCAATGCTGGTACAATAACGAACCCGCCTCCAAGGCCAATCATTGATCCTATTATACCAGCAACAAAACCAAGTGGCACTAGCCATAGATATTCAAGCAATGCTAACACCAAGTTGAAATTTCCACGGATTAAGTGAGCGCGTCAAGCTTAATGGACCTGAGTATATAGCAATTACTTGGCCACAAGCAATTTCCACAGATAGCCTTTGCTGTTTGTAGTTAATTCTATTTCAAAGTGTTTGTCGTTTAATGGTACACCGTGAGTAGTGCTATCAGGTTCTTTTCCTTTCAAATGAAAATCGCGAAGCGCGTCCATCATGCTTGACAATGTAGTATAGTTACCTGGTGTTTCCGTTGCCCAGCATTGACATATTGTTTCATTAACAACATCTCCAAATAGAATTTTTATATCATTGTAGTTACCAAACATCGGATCGGTTTGCGCTGCTGCAATCACCATCACAGGAGTTAGCGGAGATCCTATCATGTCAAGATTTCCAAGGAAATTACCATGTTCGTCCTTTATTTCTGTGGAAGTGCAATATTCAATCATGGCTTGTCTTGTCTGATTGGTGAGAAAATTGCAGTATTGATTAATGTCAGATGGGGTGCTAAGCTTCACAGGTTTTGACATGTTTATGTTCTGACTCATTAGAATATTTTTCAAGTCCGAATTCGCTTCTGCATAGGTAAAATCCAAAGTATATGCAGAAAGTCCAGGTGGCGCACTTGGTTCTGTTGGTGCCATATTGAATTGAGTGAGAAATACAACTACAGCTGTAATGCTAGCCGCTGCTGCAATTCCGACGTAAGCATATTTTTTAGATTTCACTATATCCAAAGTTTTTCAAGCTTTAATAAAGGAATCTCAGAGTTCATGAATCTTAATTAATCCCAACATGCGTCTTGTGGATGTTGCGCATAATATTGTGTGGCTTTGGTGTGGTAGGACAAAGTTTTGCAAAGCTTCTCCTTTCAAGATCTGAGGATCTTTACGCAAAACATGGACTCAAACCCAGAATTGTTGGCGTGTTCGATAGTAAAGGTTCTGCTGCTTCTTCTGCAGGTATTGATCTGAACAGATTGCTAGAAGTCAAGAAAAAATACGGAAACATACGAAAGTATCACAATAAGGAAAAGGAAGCAAACGGATTAGACATGATAAATGGTATGGAGGCTGAAGTTTTAATTGAGACCACGCCAAGTAACTACAAGGATGCAGAACCTGGCATGTCACATATAGTGACTGCAATGAAAAAAGGTCTTCATGTTATCACAGTGAATAAGGGCCCTCTGGCACTTGCGTTTCCATCATTGATAGAGTTAGCCACATACAATCAGGTACAATTAAGATTTAGCGGAACTGTGGGCGGGGGTACTCCTATACTAGATTATGCAAAAAACAGTCTTAGGGGGGAAAGAATAGTTTCTTTTCAAGGCATCCTAAACGGCACAACAAATTACATTCTTACAAATATGGCTGGCGGTATGACATTTAAGACAGCACTTGCGGATGCAAAGAAAAAAGGATACGTTGAGGCCGATGAGTCATTAGATATTGATGGTTTTGATGCAGCGGCCAAGCTTGTAATACTTGCAAATTGGATAATGGACATGAAAGTAACCATCAAAGATATCAAGAGAATTGGGATTAGAGATGTATCAACTTCCGACATCAAGAAAGCATCGACTAGTCATTCCGCAGTCAAACTGATCGCATCATGTAATAAAGACCTAGAGGTAGCTCCAAGAGAAATACCAGTAGATGATCCGCTTTGCGTCAATGGGACATTAAATGCAATTACCTTTAATTCAGAACATTCGGGCCAGCAGACCATAATTGGACGCGGTGCAGGCGGCATGGAGACTGCAAGTTCCATATTGCGTGACTTGCTGGACATAAAACAGGAAATGTCTAGAGTTTGAAATCACACCCATTATCTAAAAGTGACAGTAATGATATTCTTGAAATAATTGCATCCCAGTGGAAAATAGAATTACCAAAACTAAAGACGTTAGTAAAATACGAGATTGATAATGAAACGTCCATAATCACAGGCGATGGTTTCATGGCAGTTAAAATTGGCGAAACATATCTTCCATTTCTTTCTGAAACCTCCTTGCTTGAAAAATTTCCAAAAATCATGGTAGACGCCGGAGCAATAAAGTTTGTATGCAATGGAGCAAACATCATGCGCCCAGGAATCAAAAAATATACTGAATTTCAAAAGGATCAAATCATATGTGTAGCAGAGGAAACCCATAACAAATTTCTTGCAATAGGAAAATCTCTCATACCCAGCGATGAAATGCCAAACATCACAAAAGGAGAGGTAGTTAAGAATTTACATTATATTTCAGACAAATATTGGGAATCTGCAAAAACGATAAAAAAGTAACTAGTTTTCTGTGGACTCTCTTGCCCCATTCTTGTCAATAACTAGTACGTCAATACCATCGCCGCTTGCCGCATCTCGCATTATAGCAGACTTGATTGATTTTACTGCAAGTGTTACTGCATCCTTTTCCTTCATCCCTTTTTTGAATTCCTGATCTAATACTCCCAATGCCATCTCTGCACCTGTACCTACGGCTGCATAATCATCTGGAAGAACGGAACCTAGTGGGTCAAGTGTGTAAATTGCAGCGTCACCATTAACACCGCCTACAATTACCTGAGTAAGCAGTGGATAGAATCTCCTTTCATACATGAGAGATGACATCATTTTAGCTACAGAATTTGGCGGAATCTCCCTTTTGAGTTCCAATTTTCTAATCTTTGTCAGTGCACGCATCTGCATTGCCAAAACCTGCATGTCTGCCACCATTCCCGCACAGCATGCACCTACAAAATCTGTTATTTTAAAAGTCTTCTTTGTGTTTTTACTTACCACAAAATTTCCATAGGATATCCTTCTCTCGCTTGCTAGCACTATACCTCCGTCGTAGGTTATTCCAACCGCCGTAGCGCCTGGCATGTACATAAAGGCCATAATTGAACTGCCAAATGAGCACAATAAAGGCCTTTCTCTAAATCGCTTGTGATCCAAATTCTCTTGCTGCCAGGATCAGGCATTCCTTTAGCCGACATGCAAAAAAATTGCCTGTCCAAGATTTTTACTGCTAGGCACTGAATTTTTTTATTATTTTACACATACATTTTGTTGTCTTTTTTAGCAGGTCAATTCTTGCAAATTCATTAGGGGAGTGGATCCTTGCGTAAACATACGTACTTCCAATTGAAATGCACGGGGCCTTGAGCACTTTGGAAAACGAATGCATTGGTCCAGTCCCAGCAGATGAGACGCTTATTATTGACGTTCCAAAAGATTCGTCTGCTGACTTTTTTACTATCTTTACAAATGGATCAGATATCGTAGTTCGAGAAGCTGCCTCCCCATGAATCATGTGTATTTTGACATCCCCAAATCCTTTGTCTTTGAGATGTCGTTTTAGTCTAGATAGTTGCCTTAGAGGATCCATTTTTGGAACAAGTCTAAAATCAATTTTTACTAGAGCCTTTGATGGTAAAACTGTTTTTGCTCCAGGTCCTTCCCATCCAGATGAAAATCCTGCTATGTTGCAAGTAGGATTACCTACCACTGCCTTTTGTATGTCTATTCCTTTTTTATTTCCCACAAATCTTTTTATACCATATTCTCTTTTGAACGATTTTTCATCAAACGGTTCACTGGCAATTACACCAAGTTCTTCTTTTGTAAAATTATCAACTTCTCTATACCAATCTTTAATGAGAATTAATCCATTTTTGTCACGCAGCGTTTTTAGCGCTTCGATCAATCTCCAAGCCGGATTTTCAATTAAGACCGCCAGGCTAGAATGAGCATCACGAATAGATTCCTGCACAGAGAGCTCGACGTACAACAAGCCTTTCATGCCGAGGCTGATTATAGGTCTGTTCTTTTCATCAACATATCCAAATTCCCAGATTATGCCATCACATGACAACTTCTTTTGGTATCTTTTCAGATATTCTTCAACATGCATGCTACCAATCTCTTCTTCGCCTTCAACTAGAAATTTTATGTTGCATGGTACATCGCCTGTTGTTTTTATAAACGCCTCAACTGCTTTGATTCGAGTGATTAGTTCTCCCTTATCGTCAGTCGAGCCACGACCATAGATTTTGTTTCCTCGCATCTTACCGCTAAACGGCTTATCGTTCCATAATTCAAGAGGCTCTTCGGGTTGAACATCATAATGGTTGTAAAACAGGATTGTTTTGTGTGGGTTTTTCTTCGACCTGACTTCTCCATAAACTACAGGCGGGACGTTTTTACCCAGCCTTAGTGTTTCTGCTTTGATTCCAGAGCGATTCATTATTCTAACCACTAGTCTTGCACATTCTTCCAATCCAAGATTTTTTGCAGATATACTTGGTTGTTGAATTAATTTCTGCAAATCAGAAATTAATGCCGGCATGTTTTTGTCTACATATTGTTCCTGCACACAAAATCACTTTATCCTATCAAATGATTTCATTGCTATCGGAATAAAATCCAAGATGTCTGTTGCCACAATGTGGAAACCATTTTTCTTTTGTGCCAGTGCACCTGCTTTTCCATTTATGAACACAGCGCTAGATGCAGCCTCTACAGGTTTCCTATTCTTTGATAGCATTGCAGCTACTATCCCAGAGAGAACATCCCCCGTACCGCCCACAGTCATTGATGCCAAGTTCTTTGGATTAAGGAATGTTTGTGTCCCGTCTGAAACAATGTCAGTTGGTCCCTTTAGTAGTACGGTTATACCATTGTCTTTTGCATGTTTTTGCACCATTGTTGTCCTCTGCTTTACATTATCAGGAGGAGCCTCCCCAAACAATCTTTTGAATTCTCCAGCATGCGGAGTAACTACAACTTTTTTGTCTTTAATTTCAGGAAGAATTTCAGGCATAAGTGCGCTTGCGTCAAGAGACAGCATAACTGCTCTGTCAAGTAGATCTTTTACCAGCATCTTTAATGCCTCTCTATCCTGTATTCCAAGTCCCATGCCAATAGTTGCAGAATCAAGTTCCTTTGGAATTATTCCAACCAATTTTCTGGCTGCTCCTCTTGTAAGCTTGACGTCAACCAGTGGAATCACAATAAGATTTGGCGAATATGCTCTTGTGGATGCCACATGTGTTTTAGGCACACATGTGTAAACTAGATCAGTCCCTGCTCGAAGTGCTGCCAGTGATGAAAGAATTGGAGCACCGTGATACAGATAACTTCCTCCAATAACTAACACTTTTCCGTTTTCTCCCTTTCTTGACAAAGATTTTCTTGGAGGAATAAAATTTTTGACAATCGTAGCCTGCAGAATTTTGGCCAACAAATGTCCTATTTTTTCACGCCGGATAAACCTTCGTCTTCAGATTCTTCCACAGACTCTTCATCAGGTGCATCGTTAGATTCTATACGAGGTATTACTCTTCTAAGATCTTTTGGAGTAGTGACTTTACGAGCAAATGCGACGTATGTAGTGTGTCCAATACCTCTGAAAGAATGTCGTGTCTTGCCTTCTCTGGCTTCTATTGTTCGCACAATCTGTTCAGTAAACTCTAAATCAAAAAAGTCATTTTCCCGCAATGCTGATGCAAGTTTTTCAAGTTGATTCATTGTGGGGCATATTGCTACAAAATATCCACTGCCTTTGAGCATCTTTCTTGCTTGTGGAACTACAGTCCATGGATCCCCCAAGTCCACTACAACCATATCTACATCTGTTTGTGGTACTTTCTTGATGTTTTTGACATCCAATTTTTCCATTGTAACATATTTTGAGATTCCGGCTTTTTCGATGTTTTTCCTTGCTATTGCCATAAAGTTTTCATCTACATCATATGTGTACACATGACCACGTGGTTTTGCTATACTGGCAAGAAAAGTAGTCAGTGAACCACTCCCGGTTCCAATTTCAACAATTGACTGTCCGCTTTGCAATCCTGTTCGTGCAGCAATGTAACCTAGATCTTTTGGATAAACTATCTGAGTGCTGCGCTGACTTTTCATGACATAGTCATATACTGTTGGCTCTAAAAGGTAAATTATTTTTCCTTTATTGGTCTTGATTGCACTTCCGTATTCTTTACCTATCACTTTTTTATGATCAATAATTCCAACATGAGTATGGAATTGTTGTTTACGCGACACTTTCATCAGCCATTTCTTTGAATCATCATAAAAAAACAACACATTGTTGTTCTGTTTTATTTTCTTCACAACTAGACCTTATTCCATATGGATAATAGTATTTCCAAACTTCTGGGCTAGAATTACATCCTATACGGAGCATCGATACCCAACAAAGAAAGTGCTTTGACTAGAGTTTCTTTGAACGACCATACAAGACAAAGCCTTGCGTTTATCATTTCAGGAGATTCTGCAGTCAATACTTTGACGTGTTCATAAAATGAATTGAAATATACTGCAAGGTCATAACAATATCTGGCAATTAGTTTAGGAGATAGGTTCTTTGCAGAGTCTTCTACCTGTATGTCAAATTTGCCAATTATTTTTACCAAGTTTTTCTCATATGAGGTATTCAAATCATTAAAAGAGACATCAAATGCAGGCGTTTTGTCAGATTTTTCAAGAATTCTTACAGATCTTGCGTATGCATATTGTATGTATGGCCCCGTGTCTCCTTCAAGACTTAGCGATTCGGTCATATCAAAGGTGATTATTTTATCAAGATCTTGTTTTATCATGGCATAACGTAGAGCACCAACTGCAACCTGTTCTGCAATTTTTATAAGAAGCGCATCATCAAGATCTGGATTTCGTTTCTTTACTTCATCATATGTTTTTTTACCAAGTATGTCCAAAACAGAATCGGCGTTAACATAGATTCCCTTTCTGCCCGACATCTGGACAGACTTACCTTCAGTTTCAAGATTAAGATTTTTTGCAGTGTCTGAACTCAAAGTTACAGACTCATAACCAAGATGCACGTATGACTTTCCCTTTGATTTGAAATCTTCTATTATTTTTGTAATAATTTTTTGCAATCTTGATTGTCTTGAATCAATAACTGTGATTACGGTATCGCCGGTGAAATTCAGTTTTGTTTCAGTATTTTCAAGAGTGGTCTCCCAAAGTATTCTGCCGTTTTTCTGTACAGTGTACTGCTTATAGTAGAAGGGATCTTCCAAGATTCCCAGCTTCCACGTAGCATACGGAATATCTTTTGCAATATACGTAGCAACACCGTTACTTCTAATCAAAATCTTATCTTCTTCTGTTTCTGAATCAGATTTTATTACCCAGCAACCAGCATTTTTTCCTTCGCTTTCAAGATATATCAATCCCATGGATTTCATTTTCTCAAGAACTACATTCCATAACCTAGAGCGAACTATCTGTGATTCAAAATTTAGGCAGTCATATGTCACTCCAAGTCGCCAACAAGTCTTGAGTTGTTCTTCAAGAACTCTTCGAGTTATCTCATCACCAAATTTTGCAACCTCAGAGTTTCCTTCTTCAAGTTCTTTGAGAACCATAGTCCTTTTTTCTGCAAGAATGGGTTCTTTCCCATATCTTTCAGTAATGTTCACATATACAGTATCACCACAATAATGATCAAATTTCTGATTCTGAGGCGGCTTGCTATCAAAACCACCGTACTTGAATCCAATGACTATATCTGCCACCTGAAGCCCAGAATCGTCTACGTAGTTTAAAATCCTAACATCATAACAGGCTTTGTGTAGAATTCTTGCCATGGTGTCTCCAATTACGATGTTTCTCACATGCCCAATATGCAATGCCTTGTTTGGGTTAACACTTGTATGCTCTACTACAATCTTTGAATTCTGTCCAAGATCAAACTTTCCATAATCTTGTCTTACTGATGATTGCATGACAGATTCAATGAAAGCGGAATGATTTGCAACAAAGTTAAGATATCCTGATGCATGCACGTTTACTTCGGATACGAATACACGCTTGCGTTTTTGATATTCATTTGCGATAATCTCTGCTATTTCCGATGGTCTTTTTTTGATGGGTTTTGCCAGTAGAAATCCAATATTACAGCTTACATCCCCAAATTCTGGTTTAGCTGCCTCTGATACATCAAACTCTACTATTGGATAACCTAGATCGTTTGAGATTTTTTTTATGTTAGATCGAATTTCATCGAAAAGAAGTCGTAGTGTCATGATATCATTTCACTAAAAGTTTTAGTTCAATCTTTTCAAGCGCTTCTATTATTCCGTCTCCTGCATGACCTTGAACTGTAATTGTAGCATGAGATTTTACATCATCAGTGGCATTTCCTAATGCCACGCTTACGTCAGCTAGTCCAAAAAGAGGCACATCTGTTTCGCTGTCACCTATTGCGATAACATCTTGCTTGGTAGCTGAGAACATCTTCATAACTTCAAGAAATCCATTTGCCTTGTTAACCCCTTTTGAGTTAACATGATAAGCATACATGCTATCAGATAACTGCACATTAAAATTATTTTCAGTTAGAATCTTTTTTCCCAGATTGACATCAAAATTTCTTTCAAGAACCACCTCAGTAATACGCGGAAAAACAGGTTTTTCAATTGCCTCAGGAATCTGTGTTTTAATGAATTGAAACGCCTTCAGGCACTCTTGTTTGTTTCCAATCAACCTGTGTTCATCTGGTCCAGAGGTAATAATTCCGCCATTCTCTCCTACTGCTATCCTTGTCGTACCACCAAATACTGATAGGACATAGGCCTCAATAGATGATCTTCCTGTCACGTAGATTACTTTATGGCCAAGTTTTACTAAATAGCGCAGAGCTGCAAGTGCGTCAAGATCAACTCGCCCTCCCTTGTTATCTGTAATGGTACCATCTATATCCACTGCATATATCTTGGGTTTCAATCAAATCACATAATGATTCCCGGGCATAATAACTGTAATAGACAATCTGTTCTATCATGTTATCTGCAAAGTATCATGGAGTCTTTCCCTTGAATTGGAAAAATACTTCTTTTCTTGTTCCTTCCTGATCCCACGCCGCAACTTTGTATCTGCCAGAAATTTTCCATTGTTTTGTATCAAACTTTAGTACAGTAGAATAAGTTCCCTTTTGAGAATTAATGTACTGATCTGCACTAAAAACTTCCTTCTCTGACGGATCTAAAACTGTCACATGGACTGTCTGTTTAGGATTAAGTGTCTCGTAATCTACTTTTAATTTCATATATTCACCTTCATTGTAGATCGGTTTGTCTATATTTAACGTAATTTTATTAGTCGTGATTTGAATCATTTATTGTCAGAATTTAAAATTATGCACTCCTGTGTAAAGATAGATTTTGATAGCGTTAGCTAAAATATTCATGCCTGGTTGCTAACTTGTGACCAGAAAAGGATCAGTAGCTGAAATTTTCAGCAAGGCACTACATTACGACAACCCAGACCTCTATTTTGTCGGCTATATTGATTTCAACACAATTAAGGAAACTACGTTAACAGAATTTCTCGAGATTTCTGAGAACTTTGAGACAATACCTGCTACAAGGATCTTCTACATAAAGAAAGGAGATATGATGCTATACCATAAATCAAATAATAAAAGATCCAAGCCTTCAGAATGTTTTTGAGCATTTAGTTATAATATGTGAGAAAATCACCCTAGGATTGTGCTAATTGATTTTTTAAAACCAATACTTGAGAATCCGTTCTTTGTAAAGTATGGATTGATTGGTCTTTTTCTAAACTGTATTTTTGCTTCAATTATTCCATTCCCAATAGTGATAACATCGACTGCACTACTTCTAGACGGTCAAAGTGCTGTATCTGTGTTTGTTACAATGGCCATTGGATCGATTGGAGGAGGAATTGTAACTTATTTCATAGGGTATGATGGAAAAAAGATGTACAAATTGCTGAGAAAAACCCATAGCGAAGAGGATTATAAGAAAAGTTTTGAACGGTTAAACAGACATGGTTGGAGTATAATCTTTGCTTTAAGTTTAGTACCCATACTGACAGAGATTGTCACAATAATAGCAGGAGTGAAAAGATACAATTTCAAGAAATTTCTCATATCTATGAGCATAGCAAGGACAACAAGTGCATTTGCTTCAGTTTATTTTGGAAACATGTTTGTTCATTATTTTAATTCATTCAAACTTTAACTAGGAAACAGCAAGTCAAATCGAATTAGAAAGATTTTATTCAGTATGAAAGCCAAATAAGATAGATGGGAGTACCAGAGAAGATTCAGGCCATAAAAGATGAGATGGCCAAAACTCAGATCAACAAGGCTACGGAACATCACGTAGGTCTGCTAAAGGCAAAGCTTGCCAAATTAAAAAGAGAAGAAGAGGAAAGAAAATCAAAAAGTTCAGGCAGTTCAATTGGTTTTGATGTAAAAAGAACAGGAGATGCAACGGTTGTGTTCATCGGACTTCCAAGTGTTGGAAAATCTACTTTACTTAACAGGCTTACCGGTGCAAAGTCAGCTGTTGGCGCATTTCAATTTACAACTACGACAGTGGTTCCAGGAATGATGGAATACCGCGGTGCCAAAATTCAAGTTCTTGACTTGCCAGGAATAATCAAAGGAGCATCCACAGGAAAGGGACTTGGCAAAAGAGTTCTTTCAGTTGCAAAGAGTGCAGATTTGGTGCTAATCATATTAGATGTATTCCAGCCCTATCATGAGGAAGTAATTAGAACCGAGCTTGGAAACATAGGAATCAGGTTAGATCAAAAACCTCCCAACATAGTCATAGAAAAAACAGGTGATGGCGGATTAGCAGTAAGCCAACAGGTTCCAATGACTAAGATGCCGGTGAACTTACTCAAAGATATTTTACGAGTATACGGGATAAATAATGCGCGTGTTTTGATAAGAGAGGATATCGATTCTGAACAATTAATTGATTATGTATCAGGTAACAAGTTTTATGTCGAATCTTTGACTGTGATGAACAAAATAGATTTGGTAAACCAAGGATTTCTAAATGAATTACAAGAAAAAGTAAAATCAAAAATCATCCCCATATCAGCTGATGCTGACGTTAACATAGCTGCGCTCAGAGATGCAATTTATGAGTATCTGGATTTTATCAGAATTTACATGAGACCGAAAGGTGGCGAGACAGATTACAAAGAACCACTCATCATCAGGCGTAGCTCGACTGTTTTAGACGTGTGTAACAAATTACACAGAGATTTAAAAAAAGACTTTAGATATGCGTTAGTATGGGGCAAGAGCGTCAAGTTTGGCGGGCAGAGAGCGGGTTTAAGTCACATATTAGAAGATGAAGATGTGCTCACTATAGTAAAAAGCAAATAGTAACAACTAATTTAACAGACAAGTCTTATGATCCATGGAAAAAGAAATAGAATACAGATGGTGTAAGAAATGTATTTCAAAAACGAAACAAGAGATAATTTTCATGCCAGAGATTCCAACTTACAAAAGAAGACGTCGGTACAAATGCGTACAATGCGGACAGACCTCATGGTTACAAGGAAGACGACCGTCAGCTGAATCTGTTTACTAAAATGCGATCAAATTTTTAGAATTTTATGAAAAATTTGTTTATAGAATATCATCATTTGGTGTAATTTTCTTAAGCGTAACGATAGAAAAACAAGTTAAATGTAAAACTTATCAATGGCAATGAAAAGACGCGCTAAAAAAGCTGCCAAAAGAAGATCAGCTCCAAAAAGAAAATCTGCTCCAAAGAGAAGATCAGCAGCTAAAAGAACAGCGGGTAAAAAAGCTAAAAGAACAGCTAAAAGAAAATCTGCAAAGAAACGCAGAAGATAAAATCAAAAATTATCGCTTGACATCAGGCGATAATTTTAATATTTTAGCTAACCATCTTTCTTAGGCATTACGATATACGATAGATATAGATTCAAGCTAAGAAGGACTCTCCATTTTGAAGTGTTAAGATTTTCAATCTCATGACATAATTGAGTATCAAATGATTTTGCTTAATTCACATCAATACAAACCAAATTCACTTTCACAGCATTATTGCACACATAAAGCCAGATCATTGAGTTTTTTACTAGCATTTTAAGTTCAATTTTATATTTTAAAACATTTCATGTACATAACGCATACTGATTGTGTAAAAATATGCTAATAAAGAAAACTTAGTAATTTGATCTGTTGTTCTGTAGTGATAAGATTCTTGGAAGATAATATTTCAAGAAGTTGAGTGATTAATTGTTTTTGTTGTTCTGAAAATCCCGGCTGGCCGGGCGGGCCTGGAGGACCTGGAGGGCCGCGTGGACCTACATCTCCCATCGTACCTTGTGGGCCTTGTGGACCTTTATCGCCAGACATGCCGGGGGGACCAGTAACTCCTTTATCACCTTGTGGACCTTGAACTCCTTGCGGGCCTTTATCTCCAGATTGACCTTGTGGACCCAGAGGTCCCTTATCACCTTGAGGACCTTGAATGCCTTGCGGGCCTGGTGGACCCTGTGGGCCTGGCGGTCCCCTTGGACCTTGTTCACCAGGCGAACCCGGTAAACCTCTAGGTCCTTTTTCACCTTGAGGGCCTGGAATACCTGTCAGACCTTTATCTCCAGGAGGACCTTGTGGGCCTTGCGGACCTTTATCTCCAAGTGGACCTTGTGGTCCTGTAAGGCCTTTATCGCCAAGTGGACCTTGCGGGCCCAGCGGACCTTTATCTCCAAGTGGACCAGAAGGACCTTTTGGTCCTTTATCACCGGGTGGACCAAGAATTCCTTTATCTCCCAGTGGCCCTGGAGGACCTGTTGCACCCTTATCGCCTATAGGACCTGATTCTCCTGTAAGGCCTTTTTCTCCCTTGTCACCCTTATCTCCCTTATCTCCCTTGTCACCAATTTCTCCCTTGTCTCCTCTTGGACCTTTATCACCAGATGGACCTTTGTCTCCTGTTATGCCTTTATCGCCAATTGGACCTTTGTCTCCCTTATCGCCTTTATCTCCAGGAGGACCTTGTGGGCCTTTATCTCCAGGAGGACCTTGTGGGCCTGGAGATCCCTTGTCACCTTGAGAACCCGGAATTCCTTGTTGTCCCGGTGGACCCTGAGGACCTGGCGGTCCTGATGGGCCCTGAACTCCCGGTTGACCTTGTGGACCACGCATGCCCTGAGTACCGGACGCAGGATAATAATATTCTGGAGACGGTTTGTGACCCTTTGACGATGGTTCATCCCTAGGACTAGGAGTTGTAAGAATTTCACCTGGAATCTTTGGCACACTAACTTGAAAAGCAGAATTAATTGAGGAAAACTGATCAAGAATTATGACCCAAACCGAGTCTCTTGTAAACACAAAATCAGGAATGGGGTTTTTTGAAGAGCCCAGAGTCTGAGCGAATTTTGCGTCTTTTACCCTTAGGTGGAAATTATCTTTCCAGATAACCGGAAAGTTCCTTCGTTTTATGTCTTCTTGAGAAGGCGGGTAATCACAAATAGAAATTTGCACCTCAAAGACGCCCGATGAGAGCTTAAATGGCGATTCGCCAGTTATTTCTATTATCCTTTCTCTGGCTGACATATCCTAGGTGTAATACCTGAGTATTTTTGTATTTATCCAAGCGTTATAAAGCTGCTTTGCCAATAAAATTTACTTTTTGGACATCCGGAATAGTATTTATCTACGGAAAATCCATATTTGACCAGTCGTGAAAAAATTATTCAAGGGCGGTTCAGAGTCACCTGAAAGCACTAGAGAGATAAAACCTGAAACGTCAGTAGAGATATCCAAGGAATCAAAGATAACAGATCCTAACTATACTAGAGATAAACTGTACAAGAAAGGAATTTCTTGTATGGCCGATGAAAAAATGGAAGAGGCAGTACGAGCCTTTGAAGGAGCAATACAGATTGATCCAGGACATGTGGATTCCCTTCTGAAGTTAGGCTATGCCCGATTTCATATGGGCGACTTGGCTGGATCCATGGGAGATTACAATAAGGTTCACGAGATCGATGTTACAAATTCAGACGCTTGGAACCTAAAAGGTCTCATCTACTATAGACAAAAAAATTATGAAAAAGCTCTTGAATGTGTAGAAAAGTCAATTGATACCAATCCCACTGACGGTATGTCTTGGTACAACAAGGCATGCTATTATTCTCTTTTGAATCATGTTCCTGAGGGCATTGAGGCTTTGAAGCGTTCAATCGAAATAGATGTTAAAAATGCAAAGAAGGCGGTAAGGGACAAAGACTTTGAGAACATAAGAGCAGATGACGGATATAGAAGAATTGTCGAGGTTGTAGTATTAGAATCAGTAAGACAGGGATATCACAAGGTGGGCCAGATAGTTTGGACAACCATGCTAGGCAAGACAGAGGTAGAAGACGCAGCAAGAAAATTAGTGGAAAAAGGTCTATTGATAAAAGAAGAAAGAAATGCTGGCCTGTCTAAGACAGAAGAGTTTGAGATTGCCCCTGAGTTGGCTGCTAAGATAGGTGTTGAAAAGAAAGGTCTCTTTGGAACAACAAAAAAGATCAATCCACTATTAATTCAACACCTAAAAGAAATTAGCGAGGCAGTTCAAGCTGTCAAGTCTGCAATAGAGAAAGGAGATGTTAACGACGTCATTGCAAAGATGGACGTATTCATTGATCCTAGTAAAAGAGGCGCACAGATGATAGAGCACTTTTTTGAAGAACATCGAGATATCAGATTATTCAAGATTAGATTAACTGACAAAGGTTATGAATACTTGCAGGCAAATAAACAGAAAATGATAGATCTCTTTGACCACATTGAGAGTCAGACTACAAAGAAGCTAAGAAGCGAGACTACACAAAATACTTAGAATATCATTCCGCTGAGAGATCCCAATAATTTGCGTCTTTTTGTTTTTCAATTGGTTTTGCTAACGATTCCCATTCCTTAAACGAACGAACGTAAAGTTTTACATTTTGAATTCCTATGGACTTTAATGCATAGTATCCCAATCCTGAAAGAGTTCCCACACTACCACAATATGTAACCACCTCAGAGTTGGAAGATATGTTTCTGTTCTGTAGAAGTCTTCTCAACTCATCTTTTGATCTTAGTATATTTTGAGGGGAGGCAAGCATTCGATATGGAATGTTAACGGCACCAGGAATATGATGCTCAAGAAAGTTTAGCCTTTCTCTATTATCCATCAATATAGCGCCCTTCTCCTTGGCAGGCATAAGATAATCAGCAGTTGCAAGAATTTGAGGTTGTAACTTTAGAGAATGTGTTTTCTTTTCAAGAGATGGAGATTCAAGACTCGTTTCAAGTCCAAGCTTTTTCCACGATCCGTATGTAATGTCTAATAAGGAAACTTCTTCGTGACCAATATACTGAAGAGCCCATGCTACCCGTGACGCCAAGGCACCAAATGTGTCATCATATACAACAACATGAGTTTCGTCATCAATACCAAAAGATTGTGCGTGTTGAAGAATCTTTTCTGGACTGTCATCAGAGAGAAGACTTGATAATGGGAAATTAATTGCCCCAGGCAAATGTCCTTGTTTGTAATCTTCTTCTTTTCTTATATCAAGTACCTTGGCACTCTTGTCCCTAATCTCTGATCGCAAGGTATCGGCATCAACTGTTATTCTGGCAATCTTTTCTTTGCTCAAGCAGCACATTCGCCCCTTCCAGTTTTTGCATGATAACTTCCATCGTTTCCATAATCGACGTAAAAGTCAGGATCTTGCTCAATTGTAGGGGGTGCTACAACAGGCTTTAACAATTCCTTGATATCACTAATTGATTTAACTTTAGGTCCACCGTTACCCTCAATAACCCTATGAATCCAAGAATCCAAACCTTCACCAGATCTTTTTTCTGATTTGAAGATCTCAATTATTTTCAAAATTGTCGGGATGACTCTCTTAGTGGGAACCTTGGCAGTCATCAGCCCTAGCATTGAGTTGCCATCTGCTCTTCCACCCAATGACATCGTATACAGTGGATACATGTCTTTTCCTACTCTTCCTCCGCCGCCATAAAATCCAATTGTTGCAATTTCGTGTTGGCCGCATGAATTGGGACAGCCACTTATCTTAATTGTAGAATCTCTCAGGTCATCATCTTCGTCAAGTTTTAGCTCAAGAAATTTTCTTTGAACTTCTTTTGCAAGTCTATGAGAATTAGTCAATGCAAGATTACATGAAGTAGTGCCAGAACACCCCACAACTGAGGCCATAGTCAACGCACCAGGATTTGCAAGGCCGACCTCTAACAATTGTGCATAAAGTTTTGGAAGATCTTCATCCCTCACCCACCTAAACACCACATCTTGAACAAATCCAGTTCTAATTCGTCCCTCTGCAGAAAATTCTCTAGCCATGTCAGCAACAGCACGCAATTGACTTGCCGTAATGTCACCTGACTCTAGTGTAATGAACGCCGCACTGTAGCCTTGTTGTTTTTGCTTCATGGTATTAGTTTTGATCCATCTAGACAAGCCCGGCGGGGGCGAAGGGATTTCCGAACTAATCGATATTTTACGCAATACTTCAGGAGCCTTATCAAGATCAAGTTTTATCACAACAGATTGGGTTAGTCTTACCATTGTTCTTTCTTTTAGTACAATATTTTGGAATTTTTCCCATCCAAGCTCATTAACAAGATATCTCATTCTATTTCTTGCCATATTTTCACGGTTACCCATTCTATCATAGACCCTAATGACTGCGATTATGGTATAGAGTAAATCTTCTTCTGGAGTAAACTCTTCAAGTTGATGTCCTACAAATGATTGTGCACCAAGTCCACCACCTAAGAAAACCTTGAATCCGTTCTGCAGTTTTCCGTTAATTTCTATTCTTTGTGGAATAAGACCAACATCCACTATTCTTGCCATTCCGTGTTTCTCGCAACAGGTATAATTGATCTTGAATTTTCTTGGAAGTGATTGATTCATAGAATTTCGTAATAGAAACTTTGCTGTGGATAGTGCATATGGTGTCGGATCAAATATTTCGTCAGGACACACACCTGCAAGGGGGCTGCACATTACATTTCTTACCGAATTACCACATGCTTCTCTTGATGTCAATCCAATTTCTGCCAGTCCACGCATAACCTCAGAAACATCTTCCAATGCAACCCAATGAAGCTGGAAATTCTGTCTTGTGGAAACATGTGCGCTTCCAATTGAAAATGATTCGCTTAGTTCTGCCATTTTTTCAATCTGCTCTGGATAAACTTCACCAGCAGGAATTTTGACACGAATCATACTATAATCATCAGTCATTCTGCTGCCATACGCTCCATGTTGGAGCCTAAATCGTCGTAGATCATCACGGCTAATCTTGCCTTGCCTGAAGAGTTTTACCATTTCTGCAAATTTTTCAGCTTCCTCTAGACGACCCCATTGTATTTTGGGCCTTGGGAGGTTATCAGGCCTAGACTGAGAAAGGCTTGTCTTGCTCAATTATTGTAGCTACTTTGCGAAGTGCATATAAATTTTAAACTAGACGCCAGATATGCACTAGTCAAGTATATAGTGGCAGGATTTTCCACTCTATCAACACTACATCAAAAAGTGGAATCCATTAAGAAAAGACGACCTTTTCTAATAACAATATCAGAAAAGAGTTAAATGAAGATCGACGAGGAAAAATTATGTGTCAGATAAAATCAAGATTGCAGTTGCTGGAAGCGGAAATGTAACATTAACTCTGATAAAAGGCTTAGAATTCTACAAAAATTCAATCGAAGGACTTTGGCACCCAAAGGTCGCAGACATGACATTAAATGACATGACAATAGTGGCAGTGTTTGACATTGATTCTGCTAAGGTTGGAAAGAAAATCGTACAGGCAGTTCCAGGTTGCAAGTCAGACTTTGCGGATATTGTGATTCAGCCCGGAATAATGTCAGATACTGTACCCTTCCATATCAATCAGAATGGACAGACAAGATCTGTAAGCTATGAAGAGTTTGTCAAATCACTCAAGTCTGTCAGACCAGATTTTCTTGTCAATGTAATTTCTTCAGGTTTAGACAAGACGTCTGAAAAATATGCTCAGGCGGCATTGGATGTCGGATGCTCTTTTTTTAATGCTACCTCTGCCAAGACCATAACTGAGAATACAAGGAAGTTGTTTGAGGCAAAGGGCTTGATGATCCTAGGCGATGATTTGATGAGCCAGTTTGGTGGAACTGCCTTTCATCGTGGAATGATAGACTTTATGACAAGTCGTGGTATTACCGTTCAGAAAGCATATCAGCTTGATGTCGGTGGAAACCAAGATACCATGAATACCATGGCTGAGGAAACAAGGGAGAGAAAACGCAACATCAAGACAGAATCTATTGCAATAGAATCCCCGAGTCCATTCAGATCTACCGCAGGCACAACTGAATATGCAGAACAGCTTGGTGATTCTCGTGTTAGTTACTACTGGATGGAGGCCAAGGGATTCTTGGGTTCTGCAATAGAGATGGACCTTGCTCTTAGGACAAGCGATAGTACAAATGGTTGCAATGTAATAGTTGATTCTTTGCGTGCCGCAAAGGGGTTACTGAACAGAAAGGAGCTTGTAAAGTCAGACATTATTTCGTCATATGCATTCAAGAATCCCCCCAAGAAGAGGCACATCAGAGAATGCATCAAGTCTTTTGAAGACGAATTTGTGAGCCGAAAACTCATCAGCTAGCAAGAATAAAGTCAATACTTAGGTAATCTTTCGTCAATTAGCAGTTATATTGGAATGGGGAAAAACAGGCTTTAGATATTTTGCATGTCAGTTAGATGTCTTGTTAACTCTTTGCCCTTTTTGGAAAGGGTATAAGTTGTTCTTATAGGTCCTTCCTGTGACACACTGCGTTGCAGTAAGCCAAGAGCGGTCAGCGCCTTCAACGCCCCCGTCACGGTAGCATCGCTTCTAGCCAGTTTATTTTCATTTACATAATCAAGAACCTCAGAATAGTGTACCTGTTTTTTCTCATCTACAAACAGCAGAATTTCATAGTATCCCTTCTTGGACAGTTTACGGAATATCTCTATAATCTTGCTCTTTTCCACATTTACCCTTCAATATGGATTGCTACCACCAAGATATGTTCCTACGATATAAAATATGCTGTTACAGTGTAGAATGTACTGTTATATACC
>JASHNR010000020.1 GCA_030041535.1 Nitrosopumilaceae archaeon
TGAATTGAGCAAGTTAGGTCAATGGTGGGACAAGCTACCTTTGCCCACAAAATTAGCAGGAGTGCTGTTACCATCAGTGGCGATAGGAACTGTTGTCCTGATGATAATTCTCAATTTTACATTGCATGCTTCATTTCTAAATACTAACAAAGATGTTACTGGATGGGGCTCTCTTTTAATAGGCTCTGCCATCGGAATTTACATTACATTTGCCATTTTATTTTATTCTGATGCTTCGCAAGCAAAGGTTTCTGAAATTATAACAAAAGGAAATGAGAGAGACGAAAAACGAAGAAATTTTGCAATGACGAAAATAGGAGAAATTTTGATCGGGCAGTCTTCTTTTTTAACAAGTTTACAAAAATACGTTGGAAAAAATAACAAAGCAGTCAATGCCCTCACTGGCGAAAAATTTGATATGGTAATACATGATGAAAAGGCTTTACAATTCAATAACAATGAGCTCAGATTCATTCTTACCTCTTTTTCAGATATTCTCGATTCTGAATTAAGTAAAGAACTCCTAAATATTTATGGAAAAATAGATTTTGTTACAGGATTTAAAGAATTTATTGCAGAACGTGGAGAATGGATGATCTTACGTCTGATAAGAACTACAATCGCAAAACATTTTCCAGATCTTCTCCAAAAATTTGACGGTTTAGGAGGTTCTACAACTGAAACTCACGACTTTGAAAAAACCAACAAATCATAACGTTCGATATGACCTAGTCGTGGTGTATTTTCCTTCGTAGAAGAAGGGGAGACTATTTTTACTCTTTATCTACAAACTCGTCTGCTGTTGGAGGCTCAGGACTGAGACCCTTTCTCTTTCTAAGATCAGCCACGATGGTTGACAAGATAGAGTTTGGAACTGGCGTCCATGCCTTAAAGTGAGTGTTCCACATGGCCTTTCCTGCAGTCTGTCCACGCATTACCTCAGACAAGTCAAATGTTTCAGATGCTGGAATCTCTCCAGTGATAATATTTACAACACCTTTTTGTTCCATATTTAGAACCTTACCCCTCTTTCCTGATATGACACCTGCGACGTTGCCAATGAGTTCCTGTGGAATCCTGACCTCAATTCCAAGTGTAGGCTCTAACAGTACGGGTTGAGCAAGCAACATTGCACCCATGCATGCACGCCTTGATGCAGGTCCTAGTTGTGACAGACCTCGGTGTGCGGGGTCCTCGTGAGGTACAAAATGATGGAATGTAAACTTGCATCCCCTTACCTGTTCTCGAGTAAGAGGGCCCTCCTTCATGGTATCATCAAATCCTGAAAGTATAGAATCAGTTGATTCCTGGACAAACTGGACACCTTTTGTGCCGTCAACCATAACATTTCCTCTAGGATCAAACCTCATCACACGTTTTGCATCATCACCGTCCCAGCCGGCTTCCTTTAGTATCTTCTGGACCTCCTTCTTGTCCTTGTATTCATTTAGTGTACCATTTCTTATCATCTCAGCTACTTTCTCGTCAAGCGGTTCTACTCTGAGAAATATCTTGTTGTGTCTATTAGGTGATTTTGCCATGATAGGTCCTGCAGAACCACGAATTGTTTCTCTGTAATTTATCAAAGGTTGTGAAGTTACGATATCTACTTTGGCATCTGCAATCAATGCTGTTGCAATCTCAAGGTGAAGCACCCCCATACCGGCAATCACAGTCTCTCCACTTTCTTCATTTATCTTTACGACCAAGTTGGGGTCTTCAATTGTAATTCTGTTTAATGCTTCAACAAGTTTTGGCAAGTCTTTTGGATGTTTTGGCTCTACTGCAATTTGCACAACTGGTTCTGACACATACTGAATTCCCTCAAATGTTGGAACTCCCGGTACTGTAGATATTGTCTGACCTGCTCTTGCATATTCTAATCCTAAAAGCGCAGGAATATTTCCTGCAGCAAGCTCTCCTACCATCTCTCTCTGGTTGCCCATGAAAAAGTTGACAGACTGGATTCTTCCCTCTCGTTTTGTATCAATGATATGAATCCTATCACCATCTTTTATCCTTCCAGAAAATAATCTCCCTATTGCCACAGGGCCAGCAGCCGGGTCAACTGTCATGTTTACAATCATCATTATGGCAGGGCCATTATCGTCACAATTGAGCAGCGCCTTTCCAACGTCAGATTCAAGATCACCTTTCCAAATCTTTGGAATTCTGTACTTTTGTGCAACATCAGGCGGTGGATGATGCTTTACTACCATTCCAAGGACTGCATCATATAGCGGGGCCTTTTCTGCAAGCTCCTTGACATTTCCGCCCTCAGAATAGGCAGCAAAGATATCTTTGAATGATATTCCTTTTTTCTTCATCACGTCTGCATTAAATCCCCACTTGTCCTTGGCAGAACCAAATGAGACGCTACCGTCCTGAATGCTTACTTTCCACTTGTCCTTGTATTCAGGTTCGGCATAAATATCAATTAGCCTATTAAAGTTGGTTACAATCTCAAGCAGCCATTCCTGCATCTTCTCAGGCGTTAATCTTAATTCCTTTATGAGACGGTCAATCTTGTTGATATAAAGTACCGGTCGCACCCTCTCTTCTAGCGCTTGACGGGTTACTGTCTCTGTCTGTGTCATGATGCCCTCTACAGAGTCAGATACCACAACCGCACCGTCAATTGCCCTGAGACTTCTAGTCACACGTCCAGTAAAGTCAATGTGACCTGGAGTATCAATCATGTTGATGACATATTCTTGATCATCTTTTTCATAGAGTAAAGTAACATTTGCCTGCACAATAGTCATCTGCCTGTCTTGCTCTAACTTCATCGAGTCAAGTGCAAGTGCCTGTCCTGCCACAGACGGACTGATGATACCGCTTGATGCAAGAAGACTATCGCTCATGGTAGTTTTGCCGTGATCTACATGAGCTATCACACCAAAATTTCTGATGTGGCTCTTGTCTCCAATAATTTTGAGAATCTGCTCAGTTGCCTTAAATTTCATGTTTTAGCTAAATCCTTTTCTAGCCGCTATTAAACGTTTACAAGAATTATACAATAAATCAATAGATCATGGAAGAACTGGCATTTCGCAATCTTTTTTCTTCAATAAAGAAACAGTCTTTCCTATTTTTCTTCTTTGCTGCATACAATGCAATCAATTCTGAAACAAATATGAAAAACAAAATCTGCTCCTGAAGATTTCTAGTTTTAGGACAAGGTCTTTTTGTTACCAAACCGTAATTTTTCAGAGTCTTCAAAAGTTTTTCATTGTATGAATTTTTTTCATCAAACAAGATGACAGTGTCGCCTTTTCTTGTTGAAAACAATCCCATGTGTGAAAACTGCTCTATTCTCTCATAGTGAGCGTCTGCACCAACTGTCTCATACAACTTGGCTGCACAAAACATGGCAACAGGCATAGTATAGAGATTGCCTAACACATAGATCTTGCCACCAAGAGATATCTTGCTTGCCGCACTCACGGCTGCACGATATATCTTAGACACGTTTCTTATTTCATACCTAGATACAAGCGACAGGCATGCAAGTGCGCTTGCTAGAAAACTGATGCTTCCTGAGGTCTGAATACCACTAGAATCAAACTTTAACAAGATGGTTTTTTTACATGCTCTTGCAAGTTTGCTATTACCATTTGCCGTAATAGCAACCGTCCTTTTGGCAAGTTTTCCAAGTCGGATATTTGATACAGTGTTACCAGAGATTGATATCAAGTAAAGGTCGTGCCCCTGCAACATCCTGCGGTTCTTGATGAGGTCTAGCGGATCACGGACTTTGGCCCGAAATTGTGAGAAAACTTCCGCCAATTGTGCCGATGCAAAAGAGTCGCCCGCCCCACAAAAGATTGTTTTTTTCTGTTTACTGACAGGTAGTCTTCTTTGCGGTACAAATTGCTCCAGAAAATCAAGCTGCATTTTGATTTCTTTTTCAAGTGCCGCAACAGTTGACATAACTTGGATATTTATAATAGGGGTAAAAATCCTACTTATGGAAATAACAGTTGGTCACACACCAGATTCTGATGATGCTTTCATGTTTTATGCAATGTTGACTGGGAAGGTTACATCCCCCCACTTTAAGGTCAATCATGTTGTAGAAGATATTGAGACTTTGAACAAGCGCGCCCTAAACCATGAGCTTGATGTCACAGCAGTTTCTGCACATGCTTGCGCATACATTAGAGATTACACCATACTAAGAAGTGGTGGAAGTTTTGGCAAGGGTTATGGCCCAATCGTAATTTCAAAACAAAATCTATCTCAAGACCAATTACGTCGCTCCAAGATAGCAATTCCAGGAAAAATGACTTCGGCATTTCTTTTGCTACAGTTAATGATTGGCAAATTTGATTATGTTGAGATGAAATTTAGCGACATACCAGATGCTGTTTTAAGAGGCGATGTAGATGCAGGGCTTGTCATACATGAAACCCAGATTACATACGAACAAAACCACCTCGTAAAGATAATGGATGCTGGCGAGTGGTGGCGCAATAATACTGGAGGTCTTCCTGTTCCACTTGGAGTTAATGTGATGAGCAATCATTTTGGTCTTGATACAATAAAACAATTTGACGCATTTTTCAAAGAGTCAATCGTTTATGGAATGGCCCGTATCGGAGATGCACTTGATTATGCAATGCAATACAGTAGAGGACAGCCAAGAGATCTAATTGAGAGATTTGTGCGCATGTATGTAAATGATATCACTATTGAGATGGGCATACTTGGAGAACATGCCACACGAAGCCTGTTTCAATTAGGAATAGAAAAGGGATTCATCCCAGAATTTGATCTAAGATTTGCATAAGACAAAAAAACCAAAATTGACAATCAATGGTTAATTAGGAGACATGCAAATTACGATATTGTGGACAAGCGAATCTTCCTCCTGGGCGTTGCAATGTTGGTATCAGGTGGATTGTCATGGTTCTACTTCAATAGCATCATGCCCGTTGGAACACCTAACATGACTGAAGATGAGACAAGCGCCTTCAATGAAGCCCAAGCAGTAAACACAGGGCTGACAAACATATCTCAGATGGTGGCAGGATTAGGATTCTTCATAGCCTTGATTAGTGTTGGCCTCAGACGCAGAAATAAAGGTGGAGTTGGAAAACCCGTTACACAAAAACCCGCTGAAATCTAGAACGTTTTTAAAATATTGAAAAATGTGTCTCTTTGGGCTGCATCTCTTCCGATTTCTTTTATCATGTTTGCAAGTTCCTGAATAGAAGAGTTTGTTCCCCTGCCAGCAGCACGGTAAATCTCTTCTGAGAAAGCAGTGCCAACCAGATCGTTTCCGCCGTATGTGAGAGCCACCTGCGCCAGTTTCTTTCCTAGTGCTACCCAGTAAACAGAGATGTTGTCAAGTTGTTTTGCCAGCATCAGTCTTGAAACAGCAATAACTCTCAGATCATAGGTAGATGGGCTTTCAGACTTTACTAGGCCCGCTTTTTCAAGTTCTGTATTTTCCAAGCTAAATTTGAGAGGAATCAAAGTGATAAAGCCCTTGGTTCTTTTCTGAACCTCTCGTAATTTTACCAAATGATCTACAATGTGTTCTGGTTTCTCAATATGGCCAAAAAGCATGGTTGCATTACTTTTGATGCCCAGATTGTGGGCCTGCTCTATAGTATCAAGCCATTCTTGTCCTGAGCACTTGCCTCTAACTATCTTATTTCGTATTTCTGGGTGAAATAGCTCTGCGCCGCCACCAGGCATGGTATCAAGACCAGATGTCTTGAGCCTTATGAGAACCTCTTTTACTGAATTTTTTGTCAATTTTGATAAAAAGAATATCTCTGCTGCAGTAAGAGCTTTTATGTTCATTTCAGGATGACTCTTTTTTATTGTTCTGAACATTTCTTCATAGTACTCTAAAGGTAGCTCAGGATGAAATCCTCCAACTATGTGCACCTCAGTTGCTCCCATCTCTTTTGCCTTGCCCACTCTGACTTCGATATCCTGTGGAGTTAGCGTGTAAGCATCGCTTTCGTTTCCCTTTCTATAAAATGCACACATCTGGCAACTTGCAGCGCAGACATTTGTATAATTTAGATAATAAGATGCAGCAAAAGTTACAGTGTTTCCTGACTGTTTCTGTCTTATCAGATCTGCTGCGGCACCTAACATGTAAAGATTATCGTACGACATTAGCTCAAGGCCATCATCATACGAGAGTTCCTCTCCAGAAATTGCCTTCTCAAGTGCTTTGGAGTCTCTGACTAGCTTCTCTAACATGCCTCTTGTTGATTTTGATATCAATATAAAAGTAAACAGGGTATTTTACTATCGAAACAACGCATTCCGGGTTATCTCTCTTGAGCATTTGTTATTTTTACTGCAATAGTCCTCACATTCGTGAGCAGTACCAAGCGTCTGATATCCGAATCCGCACTTCTCACAGAAATAATACTTTTTTCCTTTCCTATATTGTTCTTGAACCATACGTGAGATTAATCAGTTCCCAGAATTTAGTATTTCGAAAAAATAGACGCATTTTTGCACGATAATACCATTCAGATCATGTGCCGCTATCTTATTTTATTTCTCATACATGAGTAGATCATGAAATTACATCATATCGGAGTTGTTGTACCCAACATACAAGATTCCATAGGAGAATTAAAAAAATATATGAGTTTCCAGAGTACTAGTTTGCCTACGCCGGTTGGAAGTCAAAAGGTAAATGTTTGCTTGTTAAAAATTGGTGAGTCATTTTTGGAGTTGATAGAACCCACATCACGTGATTCTCCCATAATGGAATTTGCCTCAAGTGGAGGAGGGATTCATCACCTATGTTTTGAAGTAGAGGACATACAAAAGGAATTAGACAACATGGCAAGGAAAGGTGCAACGGTACTGGTAAAACCGGTGAAAGGCTTTGATGAGAGACGTATTGCTTTTGTTGATCTAAATATGAAAAACACAAAGTGTGGACTCGTCGAATTACTTGAGACCAAGAAATCAGTTTAGATTTCGAGTTTTTAGAATTGATTTCTGCGATATAGCAATTATGGATAGAATAGAAAGTACGAGTATCAGTGGTGCCATAGCACCAAACTCTGGAACAAATGTAGTGCTTTTTGAGAACATGATATCATTGCTTCCATTGTTAGCTTGTTGCCATGCAAGATATACAACATTTGATGATGATGCCAATGTGTTATACCACGAGCCATATGTGCCGTTGTTTACATCTACAGGAGATTCAAAACTATTGCCATCATCCGCACTTTTAGCTATGTAGACGTCATAGTTACCAGGCGTGTTATCAACCCAACTTATGTATACATTGCCACTATCAACCGATATTTGTGGCCAGCCAGATCCGCCAGGAGTGTTACTGACGTTTATAGGCGTACCAAATGTTTGTCCACCGTCACTGCTTTTTGCAAAAAGAATGTCATAATTTGTGTCTGTTATAACATTAGTCCATGCTACGTAAATGTTGTTTCCTACAACAGTAAATTGTGGATACCCCGAATCTTGCAAATTTCCACTCACATTAATGGGTTTTGCAAATGTTGCCCCTCCATCAGTACTCTTTGAAAATAAAATGTCAAAGTTGCCAGGAGTGTCATCCATCCATACTGCATAGATAGTATTTCCATCTACTATCATTTGAGGAGCCCCAGAATCCCCAACATTGTTACTGATATTTGTTGGAATACTGCTAAAGGTGTTCCCAGAATCATTACTACTACTTAGGAATACATCATAATTTTTTGCACGGTTGTCTTCCCACATTAAATAAACATTATTTCCATAAGCCACTATTTTTGGAATTCCAGAGTTGCCACTAACATGATTGGTAATGGCAATAGGGGCGCTAAATGTAGTGCCCCCATCATCGCTTTTCGTAAAAACTACGTTGGTAACGTCATCTAGTGTTCTTTCTAACCATACAGCATAAACATGATTATCAGATACTGCAAGTTGTGGAAAAGAGGAATCTTTAGAATTATTGTTGATTTCAATTGGTGAAATGAAGGTAGTTCCATTGTCATTACTTTTTGCAAATGCAACACTAGATTTGTTTGCCAAAAAAGACTGCCAGAGAGCATATATTTTGCCTTGAGATTCTGCAATTTTCAGGTTATCAGGAGCCCCAGAGTCTATATTTCCAAGGTTAATTTCTTTGCCAAAAGAAGAACCGCCGTCATTGCTTTTTGCAAACATCACCCCAAATTTACCAGCAGCATTATCTACCCAACCAACATATACGTTATTTCCTGAGACTATCAATTGAGGAAGAGTAGAATTACTACTAGGAGAACTAACATCTATTGCATTTGTAAATCCTGCATAATCAGAATCTGCAAAAACGCTTGACATAGACACAGTAAAAACTAAAATCAAAAGTGCAAAAATGAGTTTTTCCACACACAAGGCTTTAGTCAGCATTATAAGATAGTTTTGGTCCAGGAAATAATTATAGATTAATTTTGTCTACTATGAGATTTAGTTCTACGCTAGTTTTTGTATTTACAGTGTTTGCCACATGTGAGACAAGAACAATGTCTTTTTTTTCATTGTCAAACAGCAAGCTGGTCTTTACTTTAACAGGTTTGAATTCAGTATTTGGTCCAAGCATAATTTTTGGCAAGAGAGAAAGTATTGACAGGTCACCAGTAACAGCTCTTATCTTGTAAGCAGTTGTATCAGTAAAGTATACTCCACCTCTTGTAGTTGGCTTTCGTACCGGAATTTTTGATTTAGCTATGGAAACATTCTTGAGATCAAATACTTTTTCATCAATGTATAGAGCATATTTAAGATTAGAAGTTTGAAATATTTTTGACATTATTTCCTCGTTAATTTCCATAATGGGTACACTTGCCCTAACACGTAATAATCTTCCTTTTGAAGAAATGTTTAAGACGGTTTTAGGTCATCTTCATAGATCGTTATTTGAAAAATTACGAGACTGAAGCCGCTTGGCAATATCATGATGGAACAAAACATCCAAACGGAATACTGCTCAGCAGATCCCACATGTATCATCCTGCAAACAGGCCTACACCATACAAGACATACAAAGACGCTGCACAGATTAAACTCCCACTGGATAAACGATCAAGTGTAATTTCTGCTCTTGATGCAATCGCAATTAACACTAAAAGTGAATGCGGAAATATTGTACCAGATATCAATGTGCTTTCAAGAACACTCTTCTTCTCAGGAGGTATCACAAAGACACTCAAATTTCCATCTCTTGGCGAGATAGAGTTTCGGGCAGCATCGTGTACTGGAGCCCTGTACCACATAGAGATCTACATAGTATGCGCTAACATTTCTGGACTTGAGGCAGGAGTTTATCATTTCAATCCACAGAATCTTTCATTGACAATATTAAGAAAGGGAGATTACCGCAAAATTCTTGCAAACGCAACGGCAAATGAACCTTTTACATCATATGCACCTATCATGCTGGTCTTCACCGATATGTTTTCAAGAAATGCAGTCAAGTATCAAGCAAGAGAATACAGACATGCGTTTTGGGATTGCGGTACAATTCTTTCAAATGCACTTGCAATGTCAAACATACAGAAAATGTCATACAAATTGATACTAGGTTTTGTCGACTCTGAAATAAATTCTCTTCTTGGCCTTGATGTAAAAAAAGAGGCCGCGTTAGCAATATTATCACTTGGCAACTCAAGTCAAGAACTTCCAATCCCACCTCCGCTGTCGGATATTGCAAAGGCAGAGCCAGAGCAGGACATGAATCTTTTTGCCATAAATGAGATTCACGCGTCATCTTCTCTGACAAACCATCAAGAAGTTTCATCTTGGAGAAAACAGAACACTGAACACGTGTATCAAAAAAGCGTGAAATTAATTGAAAGTATGGAAAGTGCTTTTCCGAAAGACAGTCTAGAAACAGTCATTCTCAGGCGTGGTTCTACACGTAAATTTTCTCATAGTTCCATTTCACTTGAACAATTATCAACCATACTGAAAAGATCCACGGGCAGAATCGCTTCAGACTTTGAAGAAGAAAGTATCAATGACATTTACTTTATAGTAAATGCAGTAGACGGGCTAGAACAGGGCTCATATTTTTATAACAAGGAACACGGCTCGTTTGAGATTTTACAAAAAGGAAACTTTAGAGATGCATCAGGACATCTGGGCCTTGACCAAAATTTACCACATGACGCATCAGTTACAATATTTTTCATGACAAATCTTCAGAAAATTCTAGGATGTTTTGGGAATCGTGGATACAGAGTTGCACAGTTAGATGCAAGCATCATGGGAGGGCGAATGTACCTTGCGTCATATGCATTGCATATTGGAGCTACAGGACTTACATTTTATGACGACGAGGTAACAGAGTTTTTCTCCCCTCATGCCAGCAATAAAAACACCATGTTCATGATTGCAATAGGCAAGAAAGCCAAATCATAGAGTCATACTGTAAGTTTTACATTCATACATCTCTCAATCCTTATATCTTTACTATCAAATTCATCAGGAATATGCATATCAAGAAAATTCATGTGATACTTGCATTACTCATTCTGATTCCGTCATTTGTTAATCTCGGAGTTCCAATCTATAACAGAGATTCACCAGAATTATTAGGAATGCCATTTTTTTACTGGTTTCAAACTTTTTGGCTATTTGCATCAGCCGGATTCTACATCGTTTTTGCTCGCCTAAAGGGAAATCATGAATGATTAGTTCGGACATAACTATTGCATTTGTTTCTCTTTTCATTGTGTTTATTGCGTTAGGGTTTTACGGAAAATATTGGAGAAGAGGAGATCTCAATCATGTACACGAGTGGGCTCTTGCCGGAAGAAGGCTTGGCACTACACTAGTTTTCTTTCTCATAGGTGCCGACCTTTATACTGCATACAGCTTTGTCGCAATTCCCTCTGGAGTTTTTGCCAAAGGTTCTCTCTATTTTTTTGCCATTCCCTATGTCATGCTAACTTTTGGAGTAGCACTTGTGACCATGCCAAGATTATGGACTTTGGCAAAAGAGAAAGGATACATCACGGCTTCAGATTTTGTCAAGGACAGGTTTGGCAGCACCACACTTGCAATAATGATAGCCATTACTGGGATCGTTGCCGAACTACCATACATAGCACTTCAGATAGTAGGCATGCAAGCAGTTTTGACCGTCATGCTTGCCGGTTCTGCCAATGCCCAAATTGTAGAAGAAATTTCGCTTTTAATTTCCTTCATAGTACTGGCGGCTTTTACATACACAAGCGGTTTACGCGGAACCACACTTACTGCAATATTCAAGGATATCATCATCTGGATTACAGTTTTTGCAGTAATCATAGTAGTTCCACTTAGCATAGGTGGATTTCAACATGCTTTCAGTCAAGTAAAGGCAAATTATGTCACATTGCCTTCAGCTCTGATGCCTGCCTATGCCACACTAATTCTTGGCAGTGCATTGGCCCTCTATCTTTATCCTCATGCAATAAATGGCGTGCTAAGTTCTGAGAGTGCACAAAAGCTCCGAACAAGTACGGCACTACTCCCCCTCTATGGCGTTGGGCTTGCAATACTTGCGTTAATGGGTGTACTGGTATATGCAGTTCCCAATGCGATGAATTTTCTTTCAGGATTTCCTGAGAGTTCTCGCGGAATACTTGTAGTTCCATCTCTGATAACGTACACAATGCCTGGATGGTTTTCAGGAATTGCATTACTTGGTATTTTTGTTGGCGGTCTTGTACCTGCGGCCATCATGGCCATGGCACAGGCAAATTTGCTTACAAGAAATATAATAAAAGAATTAAAACCAAACATTACTAACAGCTCAGAGATTCGAATTACCAAAATTTCATCAACAGTTTTTAAATTCATTGCACTAGGTTTTGTTTTTGCAGTCCCTGCAACATATGCAATATCCTTACAATTACTTGGTGGAATATTGATTGCTCAAATATTGCCCGCTGTTATTTGTGGGTTGTATGTCAAGTCCTTGAGAAAAACTCCGCTGATAATAGGCTTGCTTGTGGGCATAGGTTCTGGGATTTATATGTTAGAAGCAGCAAATAATTTCGGAGCGCTAACAATATCACTCTTCAATACAAGTTTTGGCTCAATTTACATTGCCGTGATATCACTTGCTATCAATCTAGCAATATCATTTGGCGGAAGCTACGCAATAAATAAGACATGTACAACAAAAATGGAAAAAAATTGAAGACATGATATTGCCCCATAGTCTTGATTAAAAATGCAATAAAACAAAAATTATTTTTTTAGATCTACTCGTATTCCATCAGTTTCTTCTCTTCTAGAAGAGTATGCAGGTTGTGAACTGCTCTATATACCTCAGTTTCTTTCTTTGTACCAGTACAGACTAGCTTTCCAGATGCAAAGATTAGAACGACAGATCTTGGATCAAGCATTCTATGGATTAGTCCCGGGAATTGTTCTGGTTCATACATACTTCTTGGAAGACTTCGTGCTGCTTTTTCAAGGTGTACTTTTCCACCAAGGCTCACTGAGGCAACTATGTTCTGAATGGTTATCTCAGGGTCATTTTTGATCTTTATCTTCCCCTTTCGAAGTTTCTGGACTACGGTATTCACTGCGTTAATAGCCGCCTCTTCAGATTTAGAACCAGTGCAGACCATTTTGCCTGAGCTGAAGATCAGTGTTGCAGTCTTTGGAGATTTCAATCTAAAGACCAGTCCTGGAAATTGTTCTGGGTGATATTCTACATCTGGAAATGTTTTTGTTATTTCAACAAGGTCAATTTTTTGATCGACTGAGGCAGAGGCAACAACGTTTACGATATCTACGATCGGTTTTGTTTGCGGCACTTATAAGGGTACAATTTAGTACCATATATACCAATTACATCCTCTACGCAGGAAAAATTGAAAAAAAATGCTCATGTAATACCACAGAGATCAAACTGCAACATCCCAAATCGCTAGTATGAGGCACACTAGATCGTTCCACTGATCTTTTCTGCATCCACATCGCGAGATATTTCATAAATGGTGTCAAGTGTCAGCAATCCAACAACTCTTAACTTATCTTCTTCTGGCCATTTCAAAGCCATATTTTTGACCAAGCTTGAATCTCTTTTTGTTCAAATCCACTTTACGATTATATTCAACAACAATTTTGATATGAGGTTCAACATCAGTAAATTTTCTTTCATAATATATCGCTTGCATGGCAAGTTCAGGTTCAATTTTTTGCAGTCTGTTCTTTATATCACCAAAGGAATTTGCCATATATTCTGCCTCAATTAGTTGAGAAATGACATCAATGCGTCAAAATCTTATTTAAGTATGTAAGCAATACACAAAAACGCGATATGGTACAAATCTAGGTGATCTTATTGAATTATATTCTGCGAGAAAAGAGCTTTCAAAATAAATGAATTTTGGAAAAATATTTGACCGCAAAAAAACTGATAGTTCTAGTAAAAATTTAGGAGAGATTTACAAAATAAAAGAAGAGATAGAGAAAGAAGACAAGATATTCGAAAATGAATTGCCTGTAAAATACGCTTTATTGCAAAAATTTGGCACGTCTGACCTGAAAGCATTATGCAGCGAATTGTTAGGAAGCGAACCGGTAGCCGAGGAATATTATGATCCTAAAAGTGGAGATAGAAAGATACTTCCTCAGTACAAGGAAGATTTCATACATTTCATCATAGATGAATTAAGACTGTCTGAGATAAAGGACTATGCAATAAAAAATAAGATTGCAACTGACGAACTTAGATAATAGCAATGAAGGCTGTTGCAGAATTAGCTGTTTGGAATAATAAGATCAAAAAAGATTGTTTTTGTTACAATTCCATCAGATACACTAACCCCTAGCGTATAGTTACCTGGAGGAGAAGAATAATTCCGCAATAGTAGTTGTGCGTCATGACTAGAAGAAAGATCAAGAGTGCTTGGAGATAATTGCACATCAAGATTTCCAAAACCTGCAGCTGGAACCAATGAACTTGAAGCATTCAAAAATACGCGGTTTGCGCTGTAGGGACTCTGGCCATCAATTTTTAGATTTACAGATATTTCTTTTGAAGCATCAGAGCTTAGGATAATCTTGCTTGTATCAGACGATATGGAAAAAGGTAATGGTACATGACCATCAATTTTTGCTATTTTGTTAGTGTTCCATTCTGAAAACCACAGTATCATGTTGTCACTAGGATCTGTGGCTATGTTAAGAGGATATGTTAGATAACCATCTGATGGCCTAGATGGAATATCATACTCTACCATTGTTTTGTTCACAGTATCAAAGTATGCAAGCTTGTTTCCCTCATGTTCATTAAACCACAAATCTTTACCATCATTAATTCCTCGTATCCAAAATGGAAGTGTTGTTGCGTGATACACGTTTTGTGAAGTTGGATACCGTGTAACCTGATCATTTCCAAGATTGTACAGGGTAAGAAAACTTGTGCCATGCTCTGTCAGCCATATAGAATCATTATCTACAAGAAGATCAGTCGGTGATGAAAGCTGGGTCTGGTTATCTACTGGAATTTCTTTCACTTTTGTGATTCCAGTCACAGTGCCATTTTCACGGTCTATGTTAAATTCAACAATCTTTTGAGCGGTTATTTCTGTGACCCACACTGAATTGTTTTGTAAGTACAATCCAGCAGGTGCAGTACCATTGCCAAGGTCAAATGCAGATACTTTATAACCAGTTTGTGAATCAGTGTTTTTTTCTATAACACACAAGGCATCACCGCTAAGGGTAGTAAACCACACATCTCCAGTGTTTGCATCTGCCTTCATCTGAAATGCAGAACCCGCCTCTGAGAAAATAGAGTGAAAAGTATCGTTTGTAGGATCAAAATACCATATCGATTTGGTTCCAAGCGGGGAAAACCATATGATTCCATCCTTATCTTGAACTACAGTCCAGACCATAGTTGTGTTCTGACCAGGATTGAAATACTGAGAATTACTGTCTGCTATCTCATAATTTTCTAGTTGCCCTGATTTTTGATCAAAGCTGTAAAGTAAGTCAGATTTGGATGATGTAACCCACACTGTTCCTGTTTTATCCACAATTAGACCGTTAGGTCCAGAATTATCAGGTAGTGAGTATTCTTGCAGATATGGATTTTGACTTGGAGTGGGATTCAAGATATATCCTGAGGGTTCAGACGCGGTCGGTTTTTGAGATACAACCCAAGCTATAGCAAAGCCAATTAGTACTATCCCTATAACAGCACCCATCTTTTTAGATATCAAAATGCTCTCCTTGAAATTCATGTCTAGTTTCTTTATTAGTGTCACGAATATTCTTGCCTAATCTAGAACTACACATCACAAATAGACCAGATACACCATTATCACTGCTTGAAAACAAGATCCAAAACCATGACCAAATATAATATACCAAAACTGTCTAACCCACACAATGCAAAAAAAATACCTGCTTTTAGTGGTTTATTTCAGTTTCTTTGCAGGTCTTGTGACTTATGAAATAATGCACCCATCGTTTAGCACTGATGCCGCAAAAGTGGGCAATTACGAAGTCCAGGTATCTACAACACCTTCAGTACCTAACGTAGGAAGTGATACAAAGATTCACTTTCTAGTATTGGACCAGAATGGCAACCAAGTTGACAAAATCAGGATGGGTTTAGAAATATATTATAACGACAATTTAATGAAAGAATTTCCTCCAAATGATTACACAGGATCATTTGACATAGATTACACATTTCAGGAACCTGGAAATCATGTATTTAGAACCGAGATTTTTGATCCGAGTACTGGAAATATAGAATTATACGAATTCAATATAACGACGCTTAGCCTATACGCATCAATTTTTGTAGTTTTAGTGATTGCAGGAGTTGGAGGCGCAGGAGGCATGGTCATAGCGATACTGATCTTTGCCAAACGAACACGCCCAAGCTCCAGATATTGAGAAAGGCGTGGTCCACAAATGCAGGACACTTGGAGATTACCTCCCTTTGAACAGGGCGCCTTTGCGCTTGGTTCGCATAACAGTTCCTGCAGGACCACGCTATGTCAAGCCATTTTTTGTGGCTTTGTGAACATGTGGTATAATGAATTCCATAATATTTAAGAATTCATTTAAAAAATTTTGAATTAAATTTTAATTCATCAATTTATTGTCAATATAATATCACTTTTATCTACAGTATGGAAAACATTGAAAATTAGCACATAACTCCAGTTGCCTGTACGAGTAACATACTATTATGCATCTTGCAATACTAGATTTTTCTGCAGATATTGGATTCCATTCATTAGGATGGTGAAGATGTCGACTCCGAGGCTGGTATGCTTCCAAAGTACGCTCTAACATGCGGCCTCAATAGATAGAATATGATAATTCCGTTAATCACCAAGTTTGCAACCTCTACAAGATGAAACAACGCAGCCACTATTGCAAATATTCCTATGCCAACACTTGCAAAAACAATCATGCTGATCCTTGCCCACTGATATCCTTTCAGTAATCCATATGCTACAAAGAAAGAAGATATTCCTATGATGAACATTATGACAGCAATTATGACATGGTTTGGATGAAATAACCAAATAAAGAAAGAAAATATCCCTATGATGAACATTATGACACCTGTGCCATAAATGAACTGGGCACCTAAATGCCAAGGCATTTGCAATTGCATTCCCATTATACCAAACTCTGGCATTTTTTGGAGTGGTGCAAACAGAGCAGATACTGAACCATTGATTATCATAAGCATGGCGGCAACTATAGACATGGCACTTAGAGCTGCTACACCATAAGGGCATCTTTGCATTATCACTAGTAAGGAAATTTTACCTTATTAGGATGTACCAGGACATCATAAACGAAAGGCCTTATAGAAAACATTGGAATTTTTATTCCAACATTGTCCAAAATCTAGAGTATCTGAAAAGGCCTACCCATCCAGATATGAAGAATACTAGAGACAATACAAATAGAAAATAGAGATCTCTTTTACGATGTGCAAGATCCATATTGAGAAAGATGAATGCACCCATACCGATCAATCCAAAAAACAGGAGTAGCCTCCCAAGTCGCTTCCAATTCAAGTATAGGACAAATAACAACTGAGATATAAAATAGATATGGCTTTAGATTTAAGGTAACCACTACAAAATTCATTTAGAAAATAACTTTTAACGACAATTATACAATCCCGCATTTTGCATAATATTGTTGATGATATTCTTCTGCCCTGTAGAACTCTGGTGCATGTAATATCTCAGTTACAATTTTTTTCCCCGGTTTTTCTAAGTTTTGGAGTTGTTCCTTTGATTGCTTGGCTGTTTTTTCTTGATCTTGGTCATGACAGAAGATCACTGACCTATACTGAACACCCACATCTGGACCTTGTCGGTTCAATGATGTCGGATCATGACAATGCCAAAAAACATTTAGGATCTCAGCATATGATATAACAGACGGGTCAAACTCAACCTGAACTACTTCTGCATGCCCGGTTTGATCCGAACACACATCTTCATATGTTGGATTACTTGTGTTGCCTCCCATATATCCCACCGCTGTCGATGTCACGCCCTTTATCTTTCTGAATTCGTGCTCTACGCACCAAAAACATCCAGCTCCAAAAGTAGCCTTCATTGACAGACATGCATGATTGCTAAATTAAATCCTATCGGATAAGCGGATAAAATAATTTTGCAGCCACATCGTCAGTGATTTTTCCTTCGGCCCACAAACAAATATCTGATTTATCAATTGAGGAGCTTTGGTTTTGCAATTGAGGTATGGAGATCATTTTATTTGAATTAAGAAATTGAATTGCGGCCTCAAAGTCACTGTCTTGTATACTTCCATTACACCAAAAGCCTGCCAAGTTTTTTACCCAAGAAGGTATGAAATTACTTTCTTGACTTACTGTCACAGAAAATGATTTTAGAGCAGAGTTACCCTCTTGGTTTATTGCAGAACAGGTAACTGTTGTCGTACCAACAGAAAAGAGAGAACCAGATGGCGGATAACAAACTGGATTTACTAATCCTTGAAGCACAGTAGAGTTGAGAAAGTCTACACTAGTTCCAGATGTGCTTGTAGTTTGAACAGTGATATTGTTAGACACGGGAGTACTTGGTGCTGTCTGTGTAGCATTTTGATAATGTGTGCCAATTGTTACAAATATGCTAGATTCAGACGGTATTGGTTCCGAATTATCTTCAAATGTAAATTCCAGGGTAGACCCAATCTCTACTGGAAAACCATCAATTGCTCGTGGTATCTTAAAGGTGGCTGCAAAAGTGTTAGTGTTTGGACCAGTCTCTCTTAGAGTACCAGTACTTGTCTTAAATGCAGGATCTGCAAGTGTGGTACTCACCCCAGCCATGTTGACTTGAACCAAGTTAAGCGGTATATCATCTGGAACTTCAGAATCCAAATTATAGTTTGGAGCATAAACCTGAAGTGTGAAATACTGCCCAATGTTTACACTTTGTTCGGATGGCTGTCCTACTGGATTTAATGGTACGGTTGAGGGGGCAGACGATGGTGCGGTCGACGGCACAGGTGATTGAATGGTTGAAGGCGTAGATCTTAGAACTACGGATTGTGTTATTGTTTGTGGATTTCCAGAATAATCTGCAGGTTCATGATATGTCATGAGCACCACATCGCCGTTTTGTAATGGTTGCCCATTAACAGAAGAAGGCAGGGTAAGTTGGAGTAGGAATTGACCTGTATCAATGCCAGTCTCTACCATGCTAGATGGACCTGGTATCGATATTCCGTTAATAGTGAAATCAACTAAACCTGCTGTTGAGAGAGTCATAACACCTCTATGGTCTGTAACCAAATTCTCATCATCAATATAGAAAGTTATAACTGTGCCAGGAGTAACGGATTGCGCGTAACAAATTGAGATTGGTAGTAAAAACAAAACTATTGCAAAATATTTCAGCATATCGTTTACAGCAAGATATGCATAATTATATCTCATGATGACTCGGATTTAGAAGTATTCAGGAATTTGTCTACGTTATCAATTATCTTCTTCAAACTAGGGCGCATCAATTCTAGATCGTCCTTGGATAATCCCTTATAGAACATCTTCCTTAATTGAAGAATTATCTCTACAATAGAATCAACAATAGATTCAGATTTTTTTGTAAGATAGATTCGGTTGTTTCTCCTGTCTTTTGGATCGGGCCTTCGTTCAAGTAATCCATTTTTTTCCATCTTGTCGATTACAGGCACAAGAGTACTGCCGTCAACATAGATTTTATCAGCAAGTTCCCTTTGGCTAAGTCCATCAAACAAATTTAGTGCTAAAATAACCTTCCATTGACTAGATGTCAGTCCTAGTTTACTTTTGATCTCGTACTCTGCTGCTCCCTCCATCGATTTCGATGTAAGAAAGATCAATGTTCCAATGCTATCGTTTAGATCTAATTTGCGCATGTTTTATGTTGTACTAGGTGGTATACAAATCATTTGTATACCAACAAGTTATATACCATAGAGCGAAATATAAGCCATGATAGAACAAAAAAACTTAAGTCATCTCATCATTACAATAGTTACATTAATCGCTTTGCTAGATGTCGATATGCGATGTGTTACAGATGCAAGTTACGCAATACAGGCAAATGAAGCAGGCTATGCCACAACTTAGACCTGTCTATAGATCAAGAAATTTTATTTTCGGTTTGATAGCATTTATCGTACTAGTTCCAAGCATGCCATTATCATATGCAGACCGCATAATCGATGTACAAACAGTAGCAAATGTCAATGAACAATCATTACTAGCAGCTATAACGGACCTGCAAAACTATCCACAGATCTTTCCTGATAATATCAAATATGTCAAAGTACTAAATAATCAAACAAACTTGGTAGATATGAACGCGGGCATAAATGGGGTTTTCTTTGACACCCAAGCAATATATCAGCAATCTCCAAATGGCACATACACAGTACAAGTGATATCAGGCGATCTCAATGGAACCACGTTGACAACCGAGTTGAACAAAACATGGGGTTTTAATGGAACGCCTGGAATGGGAACTATAGCAAACATTAGTTTGGATTTGAAGACATCAGGGTTTCTCTCGTGGATGCTGAGTTTTGTTCCAGATAGTTCGCTTAATTATGCGCTTCAAGACGGAATTAGTAAGTTTGTGGACTATGCTGAGCAGAACTAAGTTTAGAGAACCTTGCCTTTATTGACATCAGTTGGTTTTGTGTAGTTTTGGTTTTAACTTGGAGTTTTTTTTCAATAATTCCAAAGCAAGTGCTTTGTTGTTTAGAGCGATGTCGTATTTTTTATCAATTTTAAGAGCAGAGTTAAAACATTTTATGGCATCCTTTAACAGCCCAAGCTCACCAAGTGACAGTCCTTTGTATGCTATTGCCATGGCATATCGTGGTTGAATCTTGAGAACCCTATCATAGCAATCAATTGCATCGTGATACTTACCTAGAGTATGGAGCGCGGAACCCTTGTTTACAAGTGCATCCACATTATTGCCGTCTATTTCAAGTGCAGCCTCGTAACACTTGACTGATTGTTTGACTTTGCCCAAGTTTTGAAGTGTAACACCTTTATTTATCAAGGCAGTCATATTGTGCGGCTCCTTGTATAAGACAAGATCATAATATTCCAAGGCAAGTGTATATTCACCTTCTTCACACAGTTCATAGGCCTCATTTAGAAGAGAGGAATTTCTCATCTTTTCGTACTATAAAACCTCAAGATATTATTCTTTTAGTAGATAGCATGTTTATCCCCAGTCAACAATTAGTTTCCTGTCCAAACGAAAAAATATCCACTGTGATGTCACTTGTGTTAATTTACTTGCATACTGCCCATTCATGCTTTAATACGATTTTCACACATGTTAAATTGACTCATTTTACGAATGATTCAATTTAACAAACTAATGAATTGAAGGTTCTAGATTCACAACAATCTTTAAGGGATTTTTAGTGCGAGATTCTAATGCCTACAATAGTCTTTGACTTTGACGGTACCATAGCAGACACCCTATCGGTTGTGATAAAAATAGCCAACAAATTTGCCGACCACTATGGATATCGTAAGATACCTCTAAGCGATCTTCCAAAACTTCGAGAAAAAAAGCCCAGTGAAGTGCTAAAGCATTTGGGAATTTCAATCTTCAAACTACCTATTGTTGTGAGAAAAATAAGATTTGAGATGAACAAGGAGATAGCCCACCTACAGGCTGCCGTAGAGATTAGAGATGCGCTTGTAAAGCTGAGAGAGAATGGGTGTATACTTGGCATATTAACTACAAATTCAAGGGAAAATGTCATGGAGTTTTTAAAAAATAATGATTTGCAATTGTTTGATTTTGTATATACTGGAAGGGCAATGTATGGCAAGAGTAGATTACTCAAAAAATTGATGAAAGAGAAAACAATACCCCATAAAGATCCAATTTATGTTGGAGACGAGATAAGAGATATTGAGGCCGCAAAAAAGGCAGGCATCAGAGTTATTGGCGTTTCATGGGGATACAATACTAGAACCGCACTTCAAAAGGCAAATCCTGATTACATTGTAGAAAAACCAGAAGAGCTTCAAGATATTATTCTAAATAATAACTAATTGCAGATTACAGTCCTAAGGTTTTTAGAGATATTGAGCGTGTAACGTAGTTAAATTGAGTGTAGACGTTACAGAAGAAGAAAAGAAAACACTTACTCCAGATTCTGGATTTAACTTGTGTGGTATTGACTACTTTGAATCACTTGGTAGAAGACTGTACCTAATAAGACACTATGAACGGTATCAAGATGCGCTCAAGGCTAAAAAAGAAAGAGAAAACCCTAATGAATATCTCATTCTCTACAAAGGTTCTTCATAATTGGAAGAACAACACTTTGATCATGAGTTGGTAATGAGTTCATTTAATACCAAATAACTCAAATTGTGGTTCCATGTCTCTGAATCCTGAATTTGAGAAGTATTTAGAAGAAACAATTCATGGCATAATAATTGGAATCCCAACACTGACAAAAGAATATCCAAAATTCAAAAATGATTGGAAGTTTAGTAGTGAATTTGATTTCTTGTACGGTTGCATAGTCGGTCAGATACTTGGGGCAAGCCTTACTGCCTTCAAAATTATACATGACAGGGAAGCAAAATCTAATGAAATTTTATCAATTGGTGAACTAGTAGAATCATATTTTCCCCTGATTCGCGACGAGATACAAAATGCATCTTGACTTGTACTCACAATTTTGAATTTTAAAAAAATTATCTATACTGTAAATTCTTGCCAAGACATAATTTTCTAGTCTCTTATACCATATTATAATTTCATTTTACTTTGACAGATTTTGATTTTTCATACATTTTTTTGAAGATTCTAACTGCTTCAAGATGTGAACAGTTTGCCTTCAAGCCTTTGCCATGATGAAATTTGTAAAAATTCTTGAACCCTTCACACTCACAAGTTTCTGAGGTTACAAAATAAGACTTTGCTGGATCACTAGAAGATTTGACCTGATATAGATCCTCCTCTACCTTTACCACACCATCTTTAGCCAAAGCCTTTGCCTTTTTGATGGTATTTGCACTCATGGTTTACCAATTAGAGGCACTTGTTAAAAAGTACTTGAAAACGAGTTTTCCATTAGAGACTATGTTTGAATTCACATATTCAAAAAATATTATATCATATGAAATTGCATATCATATGTGATTAGCGAAAAGATGCTAAACATGCTTAACAAGGGAAAAATTACCATAAGTATAGACGGCAAGCCCATCATGTCACTTGATAGAAATTCTAAATCACTTGAGCTTGAGATATCAGGAGTTGAGAAAACAAACTTGAAATTATCCAATCTATTTGAAGCAAAAACAATCAAAGGAAGAATATTTTTGGAAGCATCTCAGCTAGTGAAAAAATTTACAAATGATGGATGGATGTTTTCATTATACGATAGGGGCGAGCGCCTTCTTACTACCAGTACTCCTTCCAGATTTGGCCTGCATCTTCGCTTCAACCCCCTAAAGTTGAGGCGAATATTGAGGGTCCTCTAGCTTTTAGGTGTCAGTAATACTACATTTTTCTTAGATGATGCCTTTTTTTCTTCTTCGGTTAATTCTCTTACATGCACAGACAGCGTTACAAGCCCATCTATTTCCAAAGTTTTTTCAATTCCTGGTAGTTTTATGTTTGTCTTTTGGAAGTTAATGTCTAGTTGTGAGTGCTTGTCAGCAAGCGATTCAATGAGCCCCTCAAAGAAGCCCGCATCAATTCCCGAATCTTGTTTGCTCATGGCAGATATTATATGATTCAAAGTATTTACGCATTTAGTAACATCAACATTGTGCAAGAAGTATCAATGTAGAACGTACACCATCTATCCTTCTAATCTTTTCAGAAACTGTAGCGTTTATTTCATCGATTGTCTTTGATTCTATTTCTGCTACTATGTCATAATGACCTTCAGTACCTCGTGCTTCCTTTACTCTAGCTATTGTCTTCAATTCTTCTAGGACTTGTTCCTCTTGCCCATAGTCACATGCGATCATAACATATGCAGTTGGCATAAGAAATATACAGCATCATAATATTTCAAGGAATCTACACAAACAGAAATCATACAGAAAAATATTATATCAAACACAATTTCCTGATTCACAACATTTAATCTTATGACAAGGATATCACTATTGGACATTATTATGGAACATGATGATGAATCTGAAATTCTAAAGGGAATGTTTGATGAGATAATGAAAATTATTCGTCAAAAACAAATCAAAATGGAATCCATTGTGCAAAGAGCTATAGAACAAGACATGATTTCGCAGGACTCATTTAACAGGATCTACAATATGCTCAGTGAATACGGCAAGAAAAAACAGTGGATGTAAATCAAATACAAGAATTATGATTCCGGCCAATTAGCACCGCATGCGTAACATATGCTTCTTACTCCATTGTATCTCTCATCATAATATACACCACAGTTCAGAGATTCGCATCCCAGACAGCTAACAAGGTTGTCAGAATCAAAAACTATGGTCTGTGATGGAAATTTGTGATTTAAAAGCACCATTATTGGGTGTGCCTTGCTCTTGTAAACAGCGTATTTTCTTCCCTCAACTATGACAGATGTATAGACTTGAATAAGATCAAATTTCTTTAGATTTTTGATCTTCTTGTATGCCAATGCTAACGAGATCTTACATTCTTTGCTTATGTCAAGGGCTGATTTTGGTGAATCAGTCAAAGATTCCAATATTTTTCTAGAATATTTATCGCCAAGAATCTTGAAGATGGCGTTAACAGTGGACTCATCTTCTACTGTCTTTCCTCTGAGTATCAATTTCATATTCATGATGTATCCCGTGTCAGCAAAGTTGCTGTTAGATTATGGTTTTAAGACTCTGAAATAAAAAGAAATCTGTAACGGTACACTTTCCAGAGATAACTTATAGGCATTTTTTGCCCTTGAGCATAGACTATCTGCAAATCATGTAAGCCATACCAGCACAAAAGAAGAGATTTTGTAACAAACTAGGCAAAAAAATCTTGGAGAGGTGCCTTTGGTAGGGACCCCCTCCAATGCGAAGGTCGCTTGCCTGCCAAACAATTGACTAAGAGATATGTTCCAATGCAAAAAAAGGATTGTTTGGGTAAACCTTCAATATAATATCCATAAATTAACATATAGAAGTCCCTCACAACCAAAGCTTAATTTTCATAATGCTAGCTGATTTGTCAGAAGATTAGCTTTTTACAGGTATTTTTTGCAATAATTTTCGGCGTTATCAGATGACTGTCATTTACAACATGTGTGTGCCAGATATACAGCTATAATTTCATGTTAAGACCTTTTATCTTCTGAATTATCGCATCATGGTTCGATGTGGGTTCTGTGGACAGTATTAATAAGCCATCGTCTAAAAAGAGAGTAATCAATTTCACTTTTTCTTTTGAGGTTATCATCCAGTTGGTCTTGCCAAGTGCTTCGTTAAACATGTCTTCCCATGAGGCTTTTATTGATGCTTGATAATGAGCCATACTGCTCAGTTCTTCATCAAGCAGAGGTGCAGTATTTGGACGTCTGGCAAAAGATATCAATTTTCTGTCTTTTATTCTGCCTACAAAGCGAACAGAGTTATCCAGCCCTAAGATCTGTATACACGAATCCATCTGCTTGAAACTTTGTGTCAATTTCAATATGACAGGCATCGAAAAGGAAATTTAATTCTATGGATATGTCACGGACATATAGATATGATCGCGGTAGATTCAAAAAATACCATTTATTCAAATATAAAAAATTATCACTGCCTTAGCAAGATAATTAAGACGAGGATCTAATTTAACGAGTACCTGTAATAGACATATTCAAGACCATATTGTAACCTCTTACGGGTTTTTCAAGTTCATGCCCATGATTTTTGATCTTTTTTCCAGATGCGAACCCCATCAACAAAAACCTGTTTTTCTTCTTCAAATACCGTGTGCCACCTACCGTCATGAGGAAACATAGTATTCATCTCCTGCACTTTCTCATTAGTAGGCACCGTATTCATGAGGGCTCCCCATCTCATGTTTTGGATTTTTGGCATTATTTCATTGATGTCACGCATAACTTACCTATTAGCAGGTTTCTTTTATTTGCTTTTTTTAAAAATTTTGAACTACTTTAAGATTAATACGGTGTTAGTTAGATCTCTTGTTCTTCGTTGATTAACATTGTAATAGTAGAAACAATCTTGTTTACTTTTCTTATTTTGCCAAGCGAGTTTCTTATATCATCCATATTTTCACACTCGACTTTGACGATTATATCATACACCCCATAAACTCCCTGGATCTCATACTTGACAGATGAGTTATCTTTTATGATTTCCTTTATTTTTGATATTATCTCAACTTCCGAATTGGGTTGACTATTTAGTAAGATATACGCAGCGGGCATACCATATTTAAGAATCCATACTATTTCAGTATGAGTATATTACAAATTCATATACGATTGTATGAATTTCACACATGACAAGATATGAGCATATACACCAATGTTTCTTCCTTTGGTTGCTATCTGGTATATGATACGTATCCACGAAATAAAAGACCATCGGATATACCAAAATAATCTATTTGTAATTTCGATTTCCACACAGCCAGCTTTATTACTTTGATTAACGAATAATATACATGAGAAAAGAATTCTGCCACGTTTGTAAAGAAGGCGGCAAACAATGCGTTGATGTTGATACCAAGGGTGAAGTATACCTCAAAATGTTTGAGGTAAAATGCTCAAAATGCGGAGCTCCCTTGGTAGTCTGACATGACATGTCCACATTTTTGTGACTAGATTAGAAGACTGTTAGTCAATTAATTCCCTGCTGCAGCATATAGTTCATGACAACAATCGTAGGAATCAAGACAAAAGATGGAGTAGTCCTAGGCTCAGACAAAAGAGCAAGCAAGGGATTCTTCATAGGATCAAAGATAGTCCAAAAGATTGCAAAGATAGATGAAACGCTGGCAGTGGCAATCGCAGGTCAGCTCTCTGATGCAGAATACATAATCAAGGTAGCAAAAGCAGAGAGAAGACTCATGGAACTCAGAAGAGGATTCCCTCTAACTGTAAAAGAGTCTACCAGGTTGATTGCAAATCTGGCCTACTCTGGTTTGAGAAATTATCAGCCATATTATGTAGAGTTACTTGTGGCAGGAGTAGACCAACATGGTGCACATGTATATGCTGCAGATATGAGCGGTGCCATAACATCAGAAGACTTTGCCTCGTCAGGTTCTGGTTCTCCCATTGCATATGGAGTACTCGAAAGTCTGTACAACAAGGAGATCAAAAATGAACAAGCAAAGGAAATTGCTACGCGAGCTGTTGCAGCTGCAATGGAACGAGATCCAGGTTCAGGCAACGGAATAGATGTGCTGGCAATACCAACGATAACAATGGAGGTTGCAGCATAAATGTCAGAATCTTCAAATGCTGGAAGATTTCCTTTCTATGGACCTCAAGGCAGACTTGTTCTGGTAGACAGCGCATTAGAGGCAGTAAGTCGAGGGTCAACTACCATAGGAATCAAGACTCCGAAATTTGCCATACTTTCAAGCCAGATAAAGCCGACGCACCCATTGATAGAACCATCTGAGAAAATATTCTCAATTGATTATCATGTAGGTGCTACAGGAGCAGGATACATTGGAGATATCTTGCAGCTAATCGATACCCTAAGACTAGAAGCTCAGAAACACAAATTGACATACGAAAGTCCAATAGATACAGATTCGCTGGCAAAACACCTCAGCACCTACCTACACAACTATACAACATATGCTGTAAGACCACAAGCTGCTTCAATAATACTAGCTGGAGCAGATGAGACGGGAGTGCAACTGTATCAAGTAGATCCAAGTGGTACTTTCTTTAGAGGTTCCGGCTTTGTCATAGGACAGGCATCTGACATAGCACTTGATGTGGTGACAAAGGAGTATAGTGCAGATTTGACCCAGCAACAGGCAATCGATCTATCAAAGAAAGCAATAGAAAAAGCACTTGGGGAAAAACCAATTGTTGAGACAGGCATTGTTCTTGCAGGCGAGAATACATTCCACAAGATTCCCTTTGAGAAGGGAAACTAACTTTTTTTATTTTTTACATGGTAACATATTCGGATTATATCAAACATGCATTATTTTACAAGATTATCATGGATAAAAAAAAGAGATGCGATGAGAAATTCCAATGCAAGTGATTTCGCACCGTACTCGTTTTATTGATCAATAAAGACATATTTTAAAAAATTGGTACATTTGTAGACTGTACCACTATTGTTATAAAAAATCTCATGTAATCATAATTCGTGAACGAAGAAAAAGAGGTTCCAAAAGAATCAGAACAGAAGAAAAGAAAATGGTACCAGTTCTGGGCTAAACAATAATAAAAATTGAAAAAATCTCATGTGAGATACAGCACCTTACAGATCTAACTTAGATTCAAGTTTTTTATTATTCCAATTAAAAAGAAAATGTCATTATGCTTGAATCATTTATGACGTATTGCAGCCCAAATTTTCTATTTTAGAGATTTGGTACATTCGTCTGTTGTACCAATGATGTAGTTTTGTCAGATAGTTGCACTTGAATAATTTCTGAGTTTTTATCAATTATACTGACTGAAAGAATCTAGTCTTTTTTCACTAGATTTTGTCTTCTGGAACACTTTGGTTATTTGCTCAAATATACGATATGCACTTACCATGGCTTCTGCTTTGTTCTTATCTCCAATAGCATTACTCTCCACAATTGCATATCTTGATACCATCTTGAGGTTGACTTGGAACTTGTTATCATTTATCCATTGTAACACATAGCCCCCGTCTCCACCTAGCAACCCTAACCAGCGTAAATTACCGAACCATTTTCCAACAAGCCTGTTTACAATTTCTTCAACCTCAACTGTACTAGGAATGTACAACTGAAGCACCTGAATAAACTGGATGTGTTGTTTAGATGTTTTTCTAGACAAGTTCTCAAGATCTAATCTTGACCTCTTGACCAGAATTGATCTGAGATTCTTACTTGTCCTATAACCTGTTTCACTTTTCTCTACTAGACCAGAATTTTCTAGCCTATGTAATGATCTTGAAAGGCTTTGTTGATGCATTCCCAGTTTTCTTGCAAGACCATTGAAGGTATATTGATTATCAGCTAAATCATTGTCTTGGTTTAATATTGACAAAACTTTTTTGTCATTTGCCTGAAAGTCGTCAAGTGTCATTCCAGAAGCATCGTCAATTATGAGTTGCACTATCTTGTCGTTTACAGTTATCTCTTTTTCTTCTGTTTTATCCTCTGTTTCAGTCCGAATTTCTTTGTTTTCCATTTTTTCTACCCCATGATGAGCTTATTACTTATTTAAGGATAGGCGATACTATCGCTCTATCTTCCGGTCTTGCCACTATCTTTGTCAAAGATTTGTACAATATGTTTAGTCTATTTTTTCTTGACCTTGCATTTCTTGAGCTCAACCTCAATTTATTATTACAACATGGACAACGATACAAAGGGTACGAGTTTACGTCAATGAAAACGCCACACACAGAGCATGGTCTTTGTCCTGCCACAAATCTAAATCCGTCAGACGGCCTCTTTGCTGCAAACCTATTGCAGATTCCTTTACATCTCAAAAATTATCAATCCTTCTTTTGATATATCCAAAAATACACATAACTTTGATTGTATATGACATTGATAAAGTGACTAATAGTCAACAAACCTAGTCACGTAATGTCCTAGACATGGTAAAAAATTTACACGAGAGTAAGAAAATCGCGATTGATCTTCTCATAGAAGAGATAACCGCTTCTTCCATTCTAACTAGGGGTTGTATTTTCTATTCTCTTGTATTTGTAAACTGCAATAGAGACAAGCCATGAAATCACGAATATTGCAATGATCCCATACCCCAAAGTCTCAAAATCAAGATTGTTGAGCCAGCCCCAAAATGTACCAGAGAGGTTAAGTTCTCCAGAAAGCACCTGTAGTACTTCCACGCCGCCTATCACAAAGGCAACAAGTATTGAAATTATTGTTATTGTCAAGTTGTAGTATATTTTTCTGATAGGCTTGAGAAATGCCCATCCGTAGGCCATTCTCATGGCAATAGAATCTGTTGTATCTACCAGCACCATGCCACATGTAAACATAAATGGTAGAACCAGAATCATCCAAATAGGAATCGAGGAGGACACACCTACTCCTACGCTGATTGCAATAAGAGCAACTTCACTGGCTGTGTCAAAACCAAGACCAAATAATACACCAATAGGATATATTTGCCATGGTTTTCTAACAATTTTAAAAAGAGGGGCAAAGTAGCGATTAAGAAATCCGCGCTTGTTCAACTGCTCCTCAAGTTGTGCCGCATCTAGCTGTCCAGCCCTGAGTTCTTTGTAAGTGCGGTAGATGCCCAAGACAATCACTATGTTGATCAATCCAATAATCCACAGGAATGCACCTGAAACACTGGTTCCAATTATTGCGCCTGCATTTTGGAGATCTGGAATAGAACTTGCTATGGCCGAGTTGAAATGACCAAGGCAACAATCATGCCTACAACTATTGTAGAATGCCCCAGCGAAAACCAGGTACCGACTGTGAGAGGCTTTTTTCCTTCTTGCATAAGTTTCCTTGTCGTGTTATCTATGGCTGCAATATGATCAGCATCTACACCATGCCTTAATCCAAAGACATAAGCCATGATTCCAAGACCAGCCAAGGGAATGGACATGCTGCCAATGATCGTAGAGGCAACGAATCCAAATATGGTCGCAACTACTATTGGTATGTAAATAATAACAATCTTGGTTTTCTCCCCGGCCGAAAGCCCAAGAAAAGACACTTTTGGTTCCTCCATCTTACCTGGATTATTATCATGAGACATCTATGATTTACCCCAGATAATCAGAATTGATGTATGTTTTTAAATTGTAACTATTGCTTTGTATTAATTGATAGATCGACAGAAACTGTAGGTAAGTGACCAAGATACGGGTAGGGTGCTGTCATTAAATATGGCTCACCTACAGTTTCTAAAGGAAAATGTAACTTAGGATTAAATACATTTTTGGTACAATTCCCAAATAGATTCTAATAATTTGAATTGAGCATTAGATTGTAATAATTATTCTTTCAATCTTACTGTACACAGTTAGCAATGATTATGTTGTAAGACAGTGTGTTCTTACTTGATTTATCTCTCATACGCGTAATTATGGCATGTCACGACTTGCGCGCAAGGGTAGCCATGGATCTGAGTGGCATGTGAGAAATAACCACACTAAGATAAAGCTCGTAGTTGACGTGGTAGTAGCTTTGATGATGATACCAGTAATAGCTCAGCACAGCTATGCAGATGGTGGCGTGGCAACCAAGGATTGCACTGCTGCCAATCTGCAGTACAATGAATTTCTCTACAAAGAAGATATCAATGGAATTAATCAGGAAGCCGGCCTCTATGTTGAAGCATACCCTCACTATAGCATGGGCAGGTTAGCCGGCTATGTGGATAATGTATACCTCAATCAACCAGTGGAACTTGCTCAATGTCTAAACGAGTTGGCAATAAACCCCACATCTGTAGCTCAACTATCTCCGTTAGCCTACAGTGCATTGGTGTATGACAAAGCACAACTGCAGGGCTATTCGCCTGACTTTTTAAAAGAAATACCTGCACCGCAAGTTGATACGGCACAAACCGTACTACAACATCAGACACTGCCTGTACAGAAGGAAAGTGTTCAAGATCAAAGGCAGTCAACTCCTTTAGAGCAAGGCCCTGTGCAGGCTGCAGTCAAACCGGTACAGGATACATCTGTAGCTATGCAGGAAAACCAACAGCAAATTCCTGCAGAGTATGTCTCTGTGGCAGTTGTTGCAGCAGTAGCTCTGGGAATAGCCATAGTCTTCTTTGACAAGATAGCCAAGGATCTAGTCCTGCTTGGACACCACAAAGCATTCTGAAAAACATTTGTTATATGGAATAGATTATTCCACAATAGCAATTCAAAATAGAGCAATACAGAACTCAGGTCTAGAATCTACTAAAGTGATTACTTGAAACTATTTGAAAATCTACTCCAGCCTGATAAGAGTTGCAAATATAGGAGGCATGAACATTCTAATGCGAATAATCGTTTACAATATTTTTATGCAAAAATCTTTCCAACCCAATCTTTGTCGCATGAGACATACCCATGCAACAAAGAGCGGATCAGTGATGAAGTCATTACGATACGTTGTTGAATCTTGTTACCAATCTTTGTCAGATAAATGAATTGGTACATTTACAGAATAACCCAATTAGTACATATCCAGGATGTTTACTCTTAAAAAGGAATATTTTCTAGATTCACGCCATAAAAGATGCCATGAACCACTGGGTCATAACGAATTAAAAAAATAATTTAAAAAAATTGGTGTTTGGAGTTAGTCTGCAGTGTTAAGAACGCCTTCTGCAATGGAGAATGTTGATGTGAACCTTTGATCGTGTTCATCAAGGTACAGATCATGGTTACTGACATTAATTAATGCAAAGTCAGTTACTCCATCTGGGTTTATTCCACCAGTACCGTCTGCTCCTACGTCAAAGTGGTATACACAGATACCATCCTTTGGATCTGATAATTGTTGAAGATACTGCACCGGTGGTGCCTCCATTGTGAATACGCCACCATCAATTATACCTTCATAGAGTCTCAAATCTGGAGTTGCATCAGGTTCACATGGAAGAATCATTGCCATATGTCCCTTGGTTGTCATCCACGGTGTCGTGTCAGCCACATCGAGAAAATCTCCTGGTTTGAGGTGGACTGCACCGAAATGGAACCATTCTTCAGTAGGTATGGTAGGTGGAGTAAGACCAGTTTGATTATATCCTGGCATAAACATTTCACAGCGGCCATAATACCCTATTCCCTGATAGACATAACAAGGATTTGCTGCAGAAGATGCGGTACTATCTGCAACGCACCAGCCAGTAAATGTCCACGGACTACCTGAATACGTGGTAGTATCAGTATAGGTAGGGATTGGCGGCCCTCCGGCATATGTAGCAGGATATGTTACCTGCTGACAAGTTCCTGAAGATGATGTGAACGTGGGTACTGGTACAACTGTAGTTGCGGTATACATTTTCGGTGGTAGAAGTGCATATGCAGAAGGTGCCAGTTGGATCGAACCTAGTCCAAGCCCAACAATAGCAACAATTGTTAGCACCAAGATTGTTGATAGAAGTGATTGTTTCTTCATTGTAAAATTTGAACAAATTAATCTATTTTAAGAATCTGGTTCATTCTACAAATGTACCACCAAATTTATTCTAAAAGTTATCACATGTTTTAACAAAGATGAGTTTTAACACTAGTTGCTTTCTATACACGATAAGACATCTGCGTTATCATAAAAAGAATTTGGCACAGTTAAACAAGCCAAAAGAAATTTAACAAAAAATAGATTTAGGACAGAGTTAGTTGCATACAGGATTATTTGAACAATGGAGACTAGCACCAGTAAGAATTGCACTGCCCAAGTCTACTCCCTGCAAATTGTCACCATCAAAATTAGCTCCTGTTAGGTCTGCATCAGCAAATCCAGTACCCTGTAAGCTTGCACCTCTGAAATCAGCGCCTTCAAGGTCGGTATTCATAAAAAGCGCACCGTCCAGAGTTGCACCATTAAATGAGACGCGTTCCATAGTTGCCCACCTTACCTGACTTCCCTGTAGATTAGCACCAGTCATGTTTGCACCATTAGCGTATGCATAGTCAAAGTCGGCAGTTATCAAGTTAGTACCAATCATTTGGGCATTGGTCATATTTGAACTAGAAAGATCAGCGTTTTCCATGTTAGCGTTGGTGAGGTTAGCATAGTTAAGGTGCGCTTCCACCAAGTCTGATTTTAAAAGGTTTGCACCAGCAAGATCTGCACCGGTAAGATCGGATGACGCTAGATTAGCATGGCTTAGATCTTCTCCAGATTGGTTACAGAATGCCCAATCCACTAGTGGAAAGTTTTCTGACTGGCAATTAGAATTGTGACGACTCACAGCCAGAGTTATCTGGTATGGAGTCAATATTGGAGAACTGAGTTCCGAATAGTCTGATGACGATAAGTTGCCTGATGATAACACTCCTGCAAATTGTGCTAACATACCTGGCTGATTTAGCATGTTACCATATGATGATGGTCCTGACGCGCTGTTCATCAGACCTTGAGTATAATAATTTTCTGTAAACATGCCTGACATGCTGTTCATAATATTCTCAATCTTTGAAAAGAGATAAGGGCTAGTACTGCACTGCGATGTCAATCCTGGCAAACTTTCTGTGTTAACACAATTTGATGGAGTCCCAGACATACTTCCACTAGATGATGACATTCCTGACATGCCGCTCATACCAGACATACTGCTCATTCCTGATACACCTTGCGTATTACAATTTGCCATTCCTGACATTACTTGCGGGGACATTATTGACATGCCTTGGATGTTATTACAGTATAACAATTGCCCCATTGCTGCTAACATGGTATCAGACATACTATTCATACCTGACATATTACCCATTCCTGACATGCCACTCATACCAGACATACCTTGCATGTTATTTCCAGATGACGATCCAGGTGATTGGCCAGAAGTAAGATCTGTCATTGCATTAAGAAATTCCTGATCACTGATTTGTCCATTGACCCACAGTGCAGCCTTGTCATGGAACCATTGCGGAATAGTTGTTGGCATGGCTTGCGCGCTAGCATGATTTTGTGACAATGCCATACTAAGAATCAATACGGAGAAGAGTAGCGTTACTGCTGTTAATGTTATTCTTGTTGTTTGCATTTATCTTCTATGAATCTAAAATTACTATAAGATAATAAATGACATGGTACATTCGATAATTGTACCAATACTCAGATCATAAAACTAACCAGAAATTAATTTGTATTTTAACAAATAACTTTCAAAATGTGTTGTAGTTATGTTAAAGTGAAAATATTTTTTATTAGTTCCTTAGCGTTAAATCTATTTTCTTGGAATCACTCTAGATATAGCTATTATACCAACAAATGATATTATCACAAGTAATATTGGCATAGGAAATTCTGGCACTGCGGCTATATTGAATGCCGATATCAGATTAGGATGAATTTGCATGTGGACCACCATCATGACATCCATGCCAGATCCCTGAGCATCTATTTTTTGTTTGAGTTCAGTGAGTGCAGATCCAACTTTGCTAAGATAAGGCGATGTATCTGACGGCGCAATTGATTGTAGGTTGTTAAACATAGTTTGAGCCATACTTGTAAGCGCTTGTGCACTTTGGTATGCAGCCATGTTGACAATTGGCGTACTTGACATTCCTGACATACCACTCATACCAGACATACCTTGCATGTTATTTCCAGAAGATGACATTCCTGACATACCTTGCATGTTATTTCCAGAAGATGACATTCCTGACATACCTTGCATGTTATTTCCAGAAGATGACATTCCTGACATACTCATGTCACTCATGTTCATATTTTTCATGTTTGTAAGATCAATCTTTGATCCTACTGCAGTACCGTAATCCTTTAGGACCTCATTTATTACGCTAACTGTTGCCAATGCTTGTATCGTAGCATTATTTTGTGAAGAGCTGCTGACTTCTTCTGATTCTGCCTGGTCCAAGAGTTGGTCGATCTCATTTACAGTTTGGTTTGCAATGACAGGATTTGTATTTTGTTGTCCTGCCATAGAATACAAGTCATCTATAGATGTGGATAACTGAGTAGCAAGGCTTGAGTTTGTTTGAGAAAGAACACCAATCTCGTTACTTCCCCAATATTGCTGACTTTGCGATATGTGCCACTGGGCCAATGTGCTATTAGAAATATTATCTGCTATCAATTTTGATTCGACCTTGAACTCTTGAACTTTTGCTATCAAACTTGCATCTGAGTTTTGAACAAAGTTATGGGCAAACGCTGGATGAACAACCAGCATGCCACTAAGCATAAGGACTATTAGTGATACAGCAAATGCCCTTTTCATATAGATGAATGAATCAGAGCATTTTAAAATATTTTGGTACATACGTCAAGTAAAATTAGACTTAATTTTTTCGCGTTATGGCTACAACTGCAATTACTACGCCAGCGGCGCCTATTCCTATTCCAGCCATGCTTATGACGTATAATGTATCAGTCGTATCCTTTACTTCTTGAAAAGACTGAGCAACTTTTGCATAACTTTGAGCTGCATTATCTGCAGTATTCTTTGCATCAGTGATGTCGTTGGTTAGTTGATCGATGACATTTTGAGATATTTGTGCGGATACAGGATGTATAACATACTGGGGCATTACAACAACTGTCACGACAAGAATAGCTGCAAGTATCAATTGTCTAGATTTCATTTCTTTATATCAACAAGTGTCGAATTTTCATAAATATGTTATGGTACAAATTTAGAGATTGTGGAGTAATTTAGAATTTAAGAAATCCTCGTGTTCTTCCAGTGACTACAACAACGCTGATTATTGCAATCACAAGAACCAGTGAAGCTACAGGACCAAATTCTGGCACAGTTTGATTGCCTGACATGGTGTTGTTCCCAGTCATGTTCATGCCTGACATGCTGCTTGTCATTGGTGGAAAGTAATAGGCGTCCTTGGTTTCAACAAGTTGTAGAGGATACGTAGTAGGAGGTATTGTGACTGTGCCTATTTGACCAGTAATAGTGATACTATAAGTTCCAGCCTGAGACGGTCTTACTGCAGAATCATATTCTCCAGGGGTATCGTCACTTGCATCAAAGGATAGTGTCTTGGTCTGTCCACCATACTGGATT
>JASHNR010000021.1 GCA_030041535.1 Nitrosopumilaceae archaeon
ACTTATGGGTTAAATGAGGTAATAGACCTGCTCAAAAGAAATGTGGTGGACATGATACTGATAACTGATGATACAAACTTACGCAAGATTGACATTACATGTAAGAGATGCCAACATGTACAGTCAGAAATCCTAGAGAGGCCAAAGGTGATTCCAAAAATACAGGAACTTTTGAGTAAACCATGTCCCAGCTGTAAAAGCATGGATCTTGAATCATCAGAAAGAGACATTGTAGATTACCTATCTTTGCTTTCTAATGAAGCAGGAACAAAGATAGAGGTGATATCCGGCACTACTGAACATGGAGCAATGTTGTCAAGCATAGGAAAAATAGGCGCATTTTTGAGATATAATCCAAATCAATAATTCAAATTATAAAATTCGGTAACTCTAAGTAGATAAACTTCTCGATTGCATTATCAAGATTCTTTCTACATGGGATTTCAGATTAGGAACAAGTGTAGGAAGCAGTAATGCTAACAGTCTTTGTCGAAATCGCAGAATATGTATTTGAAAGTATTATGTAATAGACCCCAGATTGCAAATTAAGATTAAAGCTTCCCGCTGGAACTTTTCCACTGTCATAATACGATTGGGCAGATTGACTATTTTGAAAATTGTTAAAGTTATTCTTATCCACTACATACACCAAGATATTATCTCCAAGTGTCGCTTCAGCTGAAAAAGACCCAACAACGGAAGCGGTACACTGCAAGTTAATTGGAATGTAAGTATAGGAACTAGGATTGACTTTGTAAACTGAGTTCACTATGAGATTTCCGGATATTGTACTCAAAGGTGGAATTGGATTTGAATTTCCTTGATTGGATGTTATGCTCGGATTGGAGTTGCCTGAGTATTGACTAGTTTTTGTTACATCAAATGGCAGGTCCACAATACCAAAGATTGGCATGTCAAAATAATCAGTTCCCTTTACTTCCCAAGTCACTGCGCCATTTTTTATTGCCGACCATAATGTCTCTAGCCCTCCCACGTATGAGACAGTGATATCGGTTGGGACTGTTACTGTTTGACCAGGTAGAATATCATATCGTTGAGGAATCTCACCATTGGTCAGATGATTGCCATTTGCGTATACATCATATACTATCCTATCAAGAGTAGCAGTGATAGAACCTGGGTTGTACAAATTCAGATCCAGTCCTAGTGTAAGACTAGTAAATCCAATTGATTTTACATCAAATCCACCTAATGATATTTGGAGATTTTTTATTGCTTCTCTCTGTTCATACTGCTGAAATAAGAAAACACCGATGATTATTGCAATTGCTAATGCGATGCCTGAGCCAATCGCAACTCCTTTGCTGACCAATAGAAAGAGTGTTAATTCTCAACTATTTACATTTGGTCTTTTAATTAGGTTCAAAGGAATTAGCTTAATCCCTGCCTGTTCCGATGAGTCTAACCAATGGCACTTTACTTCGTCTCAGGTACAGTTTTCACCATTTCAATTTTAGGATGATTTTGTCTCCAAGGCTTGTTATTGCATTTTGTACAATAACATACCCACTTTGGATTAAAACCAAGCGCAGTTCTCTTCTTGGTTTGTTTAATCTTCCTACAAACCACATATTTGGTCATGTGACAGTCTGGACAAATCGTATGAACCCTATGAAATTCAAATTTTGGTTTAGTTCCACTTATTGACCTTAAATTTAGTTTGGCCCTTCTTTTCTCACGCATGAAGTTCCAGTAATCAGTAGGATGGTGTACTACGATGAAGTCACATTCAGAGCACAAGTATCCAATGGTTTTTCTTCGGTTTTCTACAGCGTATAATTTTTCATAACATCTCTCACATTTTGGGATTTTCATTCGTAATCCTCAAAAATGTGTCACTTTTTGCTATTAAGAATATTGGATAATGAGTAGTGTAGAGGGATTAGAGTGAAAAAAATAGCAAAGATACCATCTCAGTTATTATCAAAAGAACTTACAGAGGCATTACATCTAAATGAACAATCATTTTTCATATTAATTCCAAAATCCTTTCTTCCCAATTTGAACTCAGATATCATTACTTTTAACCTTATCATGGAAAAAGACAGAATTTCACTCGTTGGTCCTGACATTTCATCCAGACCAAGAGTGACACAATCCGTTGTAGAGGAGAGTGTTACTTGACATTGAAGCCTAGATTACATAAACAGCGCGAAGATTTTGCGCATAACTACAAACCTGTTAGGGTCAAATGTCCTGAATGTATGCGATTAGTAAAAGGTAGCAACCATGTAAGAGTATACAAAAATCTTGCTGGCCTTTGGCGTCATATCAAGCTTGAACACGGCATTATATCAAACCTAGAGACTAACATGAATCAGATAAAACAAGTTTTGAGAAACATGTCAATAGCTGTATACTTGGGGATGATTTCAGATGGATAGATTACCATACGCATCAATTTCTTTACGTATTCCCCAAGATTTACTGATTAAGGTTCGGCATCTTGTGGAAACTGGTTTATGCAGAGACAACTCAAGTGCAATACGTAGCCTAATAGAAGGAGGCCTTTTACTACATGATTACAAGAACTCCATCCAAGATCCAGATATTGTACGAAAACTTGGTGAAGAATGGGAATCCAAAATGAATGAAAAAGAGATTTTTGGATGGGCAAAGAATCTCAAGGACCAACAAATTACAGCGGTCAAGATGGTTCTAGAGATGGAAGAAGATAGCAGACGAAGATGAAAGTAATTAATTATGTAATACGTATTACGTAATACGTATGCCATACAGTTTTAATTAATAATGGTATACCAATACACAACTTTTAGATCCTAGTATACCATCAGGTAAACTAGGCATGAAGACCATAAGTACAAAGATAGACGAATCAGTATACCAGAAACTAGTAGAATCATGCGGTAAATCTGGAAAATGTGTTAGCGAGAAGATTAGAAAATTAATCGAAGACTCTCTAAAAACTAAAGAGAATGGAGACGACCCAAAACATGAACCACATTATGACAAATATGGGAACTATTGGACATGGGATAAGGACAAGAAAATCTGGGCTTGCCATATAGATCTATCGAAGCAAAGTTTTCATTAATTGTTTCTCTCAGACTGTTTTTTCAGATAGGTTTGTTCAAAATAAGTATAAGATAATCGAATTTTTTTCTTCATATCATTTACAAAGTCTTGTTTAGATTGCTTTTTTGCAATTTCCAATAACGGTTCCTTTTTGAATTGTTCTACAATAGCCTTATCAGACCATGATTTATCCAAATATTTATGTTTTAGAACAATGTTTGCCCATTCGTTTGTTGCTATCTGTAAATTAACATATGCAAAAGCTTTCTGAATATTTTTTGGAGCATGAGTAATAAAGGAATACCAATCTTTCCCATTCCAATTCAGGTAGAAGCAATCTTGCTTTACCAGATTGAATTTCTTAATTTGTTCTGTCACGTTCATAAGTGATTGTGCTTTTAGAGATTCAAATGACTTTGAGGAAGACACGTCAAAGCCAAGTTCTCTACTTCTTTCTACTTCTCGCAAATAATCATCATATGTAAAACTTAACAGTTCTCTTCTACGTTCTTCCATGTTTTTGATTAGTTTGTTATCGTGTGAACCTCTCCCTGTTATTTCAAACCATTCCTTTTTTGTAATGCCACGTTTTTCCATAGCACATTTTAGGATAAGATTTAATTTTGAATTTTCTTCTATTACTAAAATTGTGATTGCTAAAGAACTTGAATAATGATTCTTATCATATAGCGAATTACTACTTTTTAGAAGTTCGTCAATATGTCTTTGGCAATAATTGAAGCCGCTTTCCAATTTATCATGTGGTATTAGTAGATTATCTAGACTCACTTGCATATTGTTGAACCGCAGATTATTACTAAAGTTTATAGATCCTTAGAAAATAGTAGCAAATGCCCCATATTTCAAGAAATGAGAGCCAGCACCAAAAGTCATAAATGGTAATATGCTAACTATGGAATTATTTCAAAATGAGTGGTATGATGAACTACAATTAGGGAAGAGTTTATCGACTCGTACATGAATATCCCACCTACCAATGACAAAATGTATCTATCAAACTGAGTATTTCGATATTCAGAATAACATCACAACATCGTTTCAGTGCCAGGAAGAAGCTTTCAAATCAAATCTTTGCCAATTTCATGATAAAGATTATGCGAGTTTGCATGAGTCAGAGATTTTGACACTTTTGCAAGAAAAAATGAATAAAGCGATATCAACAAATGAGCCATTATATTGCATAGGATTTCATCTCTCTGAAATTAATCTCAGTAATGTGCAAACCCAGAACACTATATATTTTTCACACTCTCAAATTGAGAAGATCATAATGAATTCCTTCTATCTAGGTACCAACTTGGTTTTTGAGGAAGCTGTAATTCAGGAATTTATCGTAGAAAATATTCAATTTAACTGGCTTATCGATTTTAAAAAAACAAAATTTGGAAAAGCTAAATTCAACAAGGTCCTATTTCAGCAGCCAGTGGATTTTTCCTCATGTGAATTTCAAGAAGTAGAATTTACTGACGTTAGATTTGGCGACAGTAATTTTATGGGTTCTAGGTTTAATAAGATAACAAAATTTTCCGAATGTTCATTTCGAAATGCAAATTTTAAGGAAAGTAAATTTAACCAATCTAGCGATTTTTCAGAAGTTACATTTGAAAAAAAGTCAGATTTTTCTGAATCAATATTTCTAGGAAAAGTCAACTTTGTAAGGTCAGTCTTTCAGAATGAATCGAACTTTCAAAATGCAAATTTTGTTGAAGCAAGTTTTAACGAGTCTCAATTCGCTGGAAAGATAGATTTTTCGGAATCGGTTTTTGCGGGTAAATCTTCTTTCAATAAAACTGTTTTTGGGGGAACAGCATGGTTTTTTAATTGTAATTTTGATACAGTGCATTTTAATGGATCTGTTTTCAATGATTTTTTGATTTTTTGGGATACTAATTTCAAGGAAGAAGCTGATTTCTCTTGGTGTACCTTTGGAGACATGGATTTAGAGGAATGTACTTTTGAAAAAGAAGTACGATTTTTCAATGCTACTTTCAAGAATAAAGCCAAATTTGGGTCTACATTCAAAGATGTTGTTTATTTTAGGGATACTTTGTTTGAGAAACAAGAATACGTGACATTTTCGGGGGATTTATCCCAAATATCTTTTCTTGGTACAGATATAACTAGAGTAAGATTTAGTGATGGAGTTCAATGGGCTGGGGGAGGTTTATTGAAAGTTGTGGAAGAGGTTACAATTGAGTCCTCATTAGAGAATAAAGAGCCATCACGTACTAAAATCAATATATTAACAAATTCATTAACCGCGATAACATCGATTTACAGAAACCTACGAGAAAATTATGAGTATAGATTACGTTATGAAGAAGCTGGTAAGTTCTTCATTAGAGAAATGGAACTAAAACGAAACTATAAAGAAATCAATCTAAAGGACTTTCATATTATCATAAAAAAAAGTTGGTTTGTAAGAAATTTTTCGTTCTCAGGTCTTTATTATCACCTTGCAAGATATGGGGAATCTTATGTGAAACCTGCGGGGTTTACAGTAGTATTAATAACTTTATCAATTATGTATTTTTGGTATGAATCTCTTTCTAATCCGACAAACATGAATTATCAGTCACTAATCCCCACTCTAGAAGATTCAATTAAAAGGAGTCTGTCTGCATTTTTCCCGATTTTCCAATTGGAGAAAAACGAACTGGGAGATTATCTTCTTAGGCTGGCTATGTTTCCTATTTTGGGTACAATGTTCATAGCATTGAAAAGAAAATTAGAAAGAAGATTCCGGCATTAGAATTATTGTATTTAAATTATTTACGGATAGGCTCTATTCTCTTCTCAAGGTTCTTTAATTGAATTGATAGTCCATCCACTATCTTCCTTAAATCACGATTTTCCTCTTGTAATATCTCAAAGCTTTTTTCTATTTTCTCAGTATCTGATATGGTAAGTGCTGGTTCTATTTCACGATAGATTTTGGCTCTAGCTTCATCATTTTGCCTATAGTAAACAAGCTTCAAGCTAGTGTGACCCATCAAGGCCTCTGCATAGTCTGACTGGTGTGCGTTTGTTACCTGAGTCTTAAACCAAGCCCTAAAGGCATGAAAATGAATAGCGTTCCTACCGTTATCATTTTTCATAGAAAGCTCTGGTATTCCTGCAATAACACGTCTAAGTTGAGATTCAAGTGATATTCCAGTAGTCTCGACACAGTGAGCATAAAGCTCCTCACTGCCTATACTTTTTAGCTCGTCTTCTAGCCTTTCTAAACGCTTTTTCGCTTGATTCTTAAAATAATTATTCCTAAACGAGTCTCGTTCCAATTTCTTTTTGATTTTAGATATCTTGTCTTCTTGTGTCTCCAAGAAAATGTAATTACCATTCTCGATAGAGCGATACTTTTTGAGATAGTCCTGCAAGGCCTTTGTAGCTTCTGATGTAATGTGGGTCACGCGGGTCTGACGAGTCTTTGTAGTCTCTCTTCTGAGTATTATCGTAGTTGGATTTGTAGTAAAGTCAATGTCTGTTAGCCTAAGCTGTATTATCTCGCCTATCCTCATTCCGCTAGAGCAAGCCATGAGAATTATAGTTGAAATCGTGGGATTTGCCAACCGTACGAGCCTGTTGATTGTTTCCTTTGTCAGTCCCTTCTCATATACTGCAGACGCTTTAGGTAGCCTGAATCTCTGCTTTAGATCCTCGTTGTAAACCCGACATCCTTCATGGTTGAGAAATTCCTTTGCTACAAGTACGTATTGCTTTATGGTCGAGTTGCTGAGCGGTTTTCCCGTACGGCCTATCCTTGCCTTTGTAGCATACGAGTAAAAGTCATCTAAAACGCCTATGGGGTCTTTTTCCTTCGTATCCTTGATTTGCCTCAGTAATTGTTCTAAATCCAGGTTGTATTGTTCTCGTACAAATATCAGAAATTTGTTCACTACAGTACTATAGGCATCTCTTGTGGCATAGCTTCGTGATGTACGAAACTTTTTTTCCAAGAACAACTGTATTTTATCGTCTATGGTCTGGACTTTCAATTTCGCAGAATTTGCTTGCCGAGTTTACTTAAAGAGCGCGATAATGTCATTGTACAGTATAGATACCTCTAAATAATTTACATTTTCAATTCTAAACATGGAACATGTGACACCAGAGGAATTTGATTCAAAGATATTGAGCAATGACAAAAAGATGCTTGTTCTTTTCTATGCCAGTTGGTGTCCTTATTGTACAAATTTCAAGCCCGTCTTTGAAAGCATGAATGTTAGGAATACTGAAAAAATCGGAGCTCTAGTAGACGAAGACGAAAATCCACTTTGGGACAGATTTAACATTCAGGCAGTTCCCACAATGATTGTTTTTGAAAAAGGAAAGATAGTTGATAGAAAAGATGCAAAAAAACACATTGGCCTAACTAAAGCAGATATGGAATCAATCATAACAAAATTAGTCTAATTTTATAAAATTTTTAATTTTATTAGATAGTTTTTCTAGCTCTTCATCATTTGCAATCATTCTTCGTTTCCACGGATTGCTCATTGTCTCATATCGTGGTATGACATGCACATGAACATGTGGAATTATCTGATTTGCGGCCCTGCCATTATTTTGACCAATGTTAAATCCGTCGGCTCCAGTGGCTTTCAATATGGCTTTTGCCACCCGTGGAACTTTGGCAAATAAAGACGATACATCCTCTGTTGACATGTCAATTATTTTTTCATGATGTTCTCTTGGAATTACAAGTGAATGACCAAGATGGATTGGATACTTGTCCATTATGGCAATATGCATTTTATCTTCATAGATCAGATATGCATTTTGTTTTCCGGCAATTATATCACAGAAAATGCAGGTCATGAGATTCTCCCTTCTTTATTTTATTTATAGTATAGGACTATGTCAACAAAGATTTTGTGAAGATGCCACCTAAATCTTATACCACAATACAATGCAGATTCATACTGAATTTATCAATATTTGATACGCAAAAATGCGTCAGTTAAGGAAATACATATGTTTGATTTTAATGATGTTTTGATGAATTTTTATGATTTGAACATAAGATATGTGTTCAAAGCCAACCAAGCTATAACCTATAGAAAACGCTTATGTATACGAGACATCAACACTCGATAATGCACAAGCGAATTGTCAGAATTGCAAGCGCCATAGTCGCTGCGTTAGTTCTAACGCTTGTGGGAGCTAATTCGTCTGCTCATGCACTAAGTGACGCCATATACTATCCACCGTCATTTGGTGGCGCATCTACTGCGGGATCTTCACTTGGCGGTACTTCATTGACATATAGCAATGGTTTAACCATTAATGGAAATACCTATGACATATCCAAGAATGTACAAAAAATACCAACTGTAACGCTTTACGTGGACGGTGCACCTGCAACCATAACAGTCAAACTATCGGACAGTAGCGGCACGTATGAAATCCAGGGTGTAGCCATGTTTCTCAATGTAAGAGGTTACAACCCAAGCACAGGATCTAGTGATACTTGGGTACAATATTCCACAACAACTGGAGTTACTGTACATGATCCTCATGGCCTCCTAGGTACTACTACAGCTAGCGTCAAGTACGACAAAAGCTTCATGTATGTAACATTCCACCTATTGCCAAACAAACCAATGAGCACATCATGGCTGATTTTCACGGCATGGGATAAGCACATGTCATCCAATACTGCCAAGGTAGATAATGCAGTAAACTTCTCATACATACCATTTGCGTACTAATTTCAACTCCCTCAAGTTTCATAACTTTTTTTGATTATTTTTCTCTAGTTTATCCAATATTATAGAACAAACCAGATCTTGTACATGGTCTCATTATCAGATATAGTTAATTAGGGTAGAATTTTGACGTTTATCGTTAAATGGGTAAAAAAGAAAGAGAAGAACGCGAGCAGGAACGTGAGAGCTTTTACGAAAAACGTCAGAAACAACAATTCAAGTATAAGGCGATTGGAATAGGAGTATTAGCTGGCGTAGTAGCAGTTCTTGCCATTTCAAGTTACAATTTTTACGTACTGTCTAGTCAGGTAGTACCACAAGGGGTCCCTCCAGGAGCAGGCCCACTTGGAAATGTGAACATACAAGCAGGAATACTAACCATGATTTATGGTCAACAGTTTGATTATTCGTCTACTGCATATCAGGTAAAAAATGCATATATTGATTTTGAAAAGGAAAATGGAGAAACAATTCACATGCATGCGGCCAATGTAACCTTGGGTTTCCTGTATAATTCGTTAAACATAGGGTTAACTGATAATTGTTTTACATTCCCGGACAAACGTGCCTTTTGTACAGATGACAAATATAGCCTCAAGTTCTTTGTAAATCACCACCAAGTCCAAGACATTAGCAATTATGTCATAAAACAGAATGATCGAATACTCATATCTTATGGCAACGAGAACTCGACCCAGATAGATGCTCAATTAGCAAAATTAGATTCTTTTACTCTCGTACCTTAAGGTTCACTTAGAGCATTTTTTAGTGCCTTGAACTCTTCAATCAGGATCTCGTCTTTAGTCAATCTATTAGAATAACTAGCACATAATCTCCTTATTGTCATCAATATCCTGCAGTGCGGACGAAGATTCATGATTTGTAGTATCCAGATTTAACATCCAATTTTTTTTCTATATAAAATAAATCCCACTAGACCTACACCACAGATAATCATGGCAGGATAGAGAATATTTTTAAAATCATAACCGCGGGAAGGCTGCCCTGAATCTTCATATGTGGAATTAACTGTAGTCAAAGTCAGTGTGTCATCAATAGTTATACCTTCATGCATTACATATTCGTGTTGTGGATTAGGGGTTTGTAACAAGGTATTATTTTCATTAGTGTTTTGAGAAAGTCGTATATTATTTTGAGTTATTGACATCTGGCGAACTATTGATGAATCATTTGGAGAAAAATTAAAAAGCACAGTCTTGCCTTCAGATTCATTAGTAACAAATGCTGTTGCACCATATGCTCCAAGTGAGAATTGACTCGAATTGTTAGCATTAACGGTTATCGGAAAACCACCATTGGATTCAGAAGCATTACCTGTGACCAGGGCAAATTTACTATGAGGATTGCTAATCTCAAGATTTACTATTTGAGAGCCCATGTGATTGACTGTGCCTGTAAAATACATGTCCATGTCTGGGGCGTATAACACTTTATCAGTGCGCAATGGTGTCACTTCAGCATATACCGGAACGATAGTCAAGGAGAATATGCACAATACTAATAGTAATGCGATATGCCCTATCATCATGTCATTCCAATGACAAAAATTATTAAAAATAGATAGAATTGTGAAGAAGTATTAATTAAATGAGAAATAATTGACTAATTTAGTCAAGTTGAGGATGACCACGAGAACAAATTCTAGGTAGTTTGTTCATCTCAGTAAAGCTACAGATTTAGTGACTTTTGTAATATAGTTTGAAAATAGAAATGTGTTCAGCTCAAATTCCCGTTTTTACATTTAGGCACCAAGTGGCATAGAAAAATGATACGCAAATTTAGCTCAAAAATGCCATATAAAACAAAGATCTTAATACTTGGAGGAGGTTTTGCCGGAAGCAACGTACTACGAGAAATTCAAAACAAATTTGGCAACAATGCAGAAATAACTTTGATCAGTCAAAATAACTTTTTTCTATTCACGCCAATGCTGCCTGAGATTTCATCTGGAATGCTCCATCCAAGCGATATCTCTACTCCAATCAGAACTTTTTGTAAGACGGCAAATTTTTGCCACGCAAGGATTCTTTCAATTGACCTAGAACACAAAGAGGTCTCAGTAATTAGAATATTTGACCAGAAAGAAACCACATTTGAATATGATTATCTTATTCTTGCAATGGGAAGTAAGGATAACTTTTTTGGAAATATAAACATTGAAGAATTTGCTTTCACAATCAAGACATTAGAAGACGCCATTGCAATTAGAAATCACATAATCAGTGTACTAGAGTGCGCAGACCAAGAAAGAGACAAGATACTGCAAGAACAACTGCTACGATTTGTTGTGATAGGAGGAGGGTTTGCAGGAATAGAAATTGCGACAGAGATGAATCATTTCTTGCATGATGCAGTGAAAAACTTTTACAAAAACATCGATTTAAAGAATATCCATGTCATAATAGTTTCAGCAAGAAATGGAATCCTGCCAGAAGTTGGAGATGATCTTGGAGAGTTTGCGTTACAATATGTACGAAAGTCTGGAATCGAAGTAATAACAAATACAAAAGCAGTCGATGCAGGAGAAGATCATGTCTTACTTAGCGATAACACAATCATTCCGTGTGCAACTTTTGTGTGGGCAGGCGGAGTCATAGTAGATCCTCTAATATCTTCACTCAAATGTGAACACGGTGGCTCTGGCCGCGTAGTAGTTGACCAATATCTTAGGCTCAAAGAATACCCAAACATATTTGCGCTTGGAGATTGTGCACACTTGGTAGATCCTCGCAATGGAACAGTCTATCCAACTACGGCTCAAATTGCAATAAGGCAAGCAAAAATTGTATCTGAGAATCTCGCTGCTGAAATACGTGGTCAAGAAGATTCAATGAAAATGTTTGATTATAAAAACAAGGGAGTCATGGCCACGATTGGAAAATGTACTGGCGTAGCATTAATCAATGGAAGAAAAGTACACGGATTCCAAGCTTGGCTTTTGTGGAGGCTGTTTTACTGGTCGCATCTTCCTACAAGCGAGAAGAAAGTAAAGGTTGCCTTTGATTGGCTGCTTCACTCCATATTTCGTGCAGATATCATGACAGTAGGATTCATCAAGAAAAAAACCCTGACAAGACTTGAGACACCAATGTACTCTATCCTAGAAAGAAGCCAAGAAGAATCTTCTGAAAATCTGTCTTACCTATAAGACAAAAAATTAGATATTGTTCAAAAGGGTTTTTGAATGTAGAGTTAGAAATATCAAGGTGTGTGCTATTAGTTGAGTAAACACCTAACTCATCTTGTAGTGTGTTGCTGAAAGTAAAATAAACTTTTAGTCGTGTCTATGAATGATTTTTTTGATTTAAAATGACAAAGTACAAAATGCACCGTCTATTTTAAAGAGCCAGATTGAGCAATAAAACAACGCAGCAATTTAGAACTTTAATTCTTTTAACGTTATTCATCATTTGTGTTTTATTTATTTGGCATGTTCCCTCACATGCAAACGCACAATCTGATCAAGGTGCGATTATTTCACCTGGAAACAGTAGCTCTCCGATTCAGTTTGACAAACAAGTCTTCTCTTGGACAGATCGCGTTAACATTACGATATATGCACCCGATTATAATTCTGATCCAAACTTGATTGACACCATTGGTGATACACAGGATAATCCGATAAATGTGTGTACCACTGGCCACTGCATACGATACAAACTAGTTGAGACAGGTCCCAATACTGGCATTTTTTCTGGATATATTGATCTAACAGGAGACCCAAGTCAAAAAGGATCAGTAGGAATAGACGGGAATGGCGAGAACCCGTCAGGTACCATGTCTACATACGATCCCATCTGCGGTCCCACCGATGGCATGCTCCCAAGTACTGGAAACGATGGAATTTCAGTATCGTTTGAATATTCACGAGATCAAACGGTGACAGGCTCTGCACTCATCAGATGGAATATTGGACAAATCCAGTGGTTACAGCCAAACTACCCCTCAAACGGTCAAGGAGTATTGCAAATTGTTGACCCCGACATGAGTTTAGATCCAGATTCAATAAGCAAGTTTGATACAAGTGTATGGTCAGACTCTGATTCTGGTGGCACCAAGGTTACAATGACTGAAACATCAGCAGGATCAGGCATCTTTCAAGGTACAGTAGACTTTGATACACAATATCCTTCTTCAGGAAATAGGTTACACGTATCTGATGTCGACACTGTTACAGGAGAATATATTGACAGAACCTTGCCTCCACCATACTCTTCAACTGCTCAATTACAATTACTTGCAACTACTACAATTGGTACAATCTTGCCACCGCTAGAACGAGTTCCTATCAGTAATGCAAGGATGATTGATTCCACTGGCAAGATACTCTATGAGGCAATGACAGGTCAACAAGTACAAATTGCGTCAGATGTCACAAACAAAGTGAATAGTGATCAAGCATTTGCATATCTGGTACAAATTCAGGACAATAATGGAATCACCCTTTCGCTAACTTGGATAACTGGTTCACTGTTACCTAACCAAAACATGAGCTTGAGTCAATCATGGACACCAAAATCTTCTGGAACGTATACCGCCCAGATATTTGTATGGCAGGGTGTAACAAATCCCAATGCATTATCACCCCCACTAACACTGCAAATTCCTGTGTCATAGTCTAAATCTCAATTTTATTGGGTATGCAAACATGTCAATCATCTCAATACTTTAGAAAGATGAAAATATCTTAAGATATGCAAAAAGAAGGCAAGCTTGTTTAGAATGAAAACACCATGGTTGATTACAACTAATATCGAAAAATATACATGAATTGTATTTTACAATTTTTATACATTTATCAGAAAAAACGATTTACCAAATCGTAAGACTATGAAAGATATGGGATCATATCCTCAATACAGCACGAAGAAAACCAACAAAGATTATGAAATTTTTATTGAAAAAAACCTTGACGCGTTAATAGAACGCTATAGCAGAGCTGAACAGAAATACCGAAGTCTTTATGATAATTCTCCTGATCTTTTACGCACAATAAATTTGGATGGCATAATAATAGATTGTAACCAAACCTACGTAGGCACTCTAGGGTATACAAGAGAAGAAGTTATCGGCATATCAATATTTGAACATGTAGCAGAAAATAGTTTAGACGCATTAAGAGAGTCATTTAAGATTTGGAAGACAAATGGAAGTGTTAAGGACAGAGAGATTTGGCTTAAAAGAAAAAATGGTACCACGTTTCCCACCTTGCTTAGTGCTACTAATCTTTATGATACGGATGGAAATATGATTGGAAGCAATACCACCATCAAAGATATTTCTGAGATTCATAGTACACAAAAACGACTTGTAGAACACGAAAAGATGTTACAAGAACAATATGATCAGATTCGTACTTCAAATGAAATCCTGTTAGAAACGGAATTAAGATATCGAAGCCTTTACGAACAATCACCAGACCTTTTGCGTACCATTGACACTGACGGGAGAATCTTAGATTGCAATAAAACTTATGCCGAAAAGCTTTGTTATTCAAAAGAGGAAATTCTCGGCAAATCAATATTTTTTCATACCGCGACTAGAAGCATCAATGAAATGCAAGATGCCCTAAAAGAATGGAAAGAGACAGGAATAATAAAAAACAAAGAGATTTGGCTTAAAAGAAAAAATGGTACCACGTTTCCCACCTTGCTTAGTGCTACTAATCTTTACGACAAAAACGATAATCTCATTGAACGTATAGCATCGCTAAGAGATATGACGGAAATCTACACAGCAAAAGAGGAAATAGAACAGCAGAAAGTGAAACGTATCAGCGACATGGGTACACTTTCAGCACGCATTGCACATGATCTCAAGAATCCATTATCAGTGATTAAAAATAGCATAGAATTAATGAAGGCCAGGACTTTCAATCATGACGATAAAACAAAGGGGGATCTTGAGAGAATGGAAAGGGCTACTGTTAGAATATCTCATCAAATAGAAGAAGTATTGGAATATGTGTGGCCTAAACCTTTAGAGCTTCTGGATAGCTCTCTACTTGGTGTTTTGAATACTGTTCTATCAAAAATTAATGTTCAACAAGTTGCAATAGATCTTCCTAAAACAGACACAAGTCTAATCTGTGATGCATCCAAATTAGAGATAGTTTTTTCGAATTTAATAATGAATGCAATTCAGGCAATGAATGGAATAGGAAATATACACATAAGAATAAAAAATGAAGAAAAAACAGTAACGATTGAAATAGAAGACACCGGGCCCGGAATTCCACAAGGCCTATTACCAAAAATATTTGAGCCATTATTTACGACACGACAGATAGGAACTGGATTAGGACTGGTGAGCTGCAAGAGCATAATTGAAAAACACGGTGGCGCGTTAACCGTACAGACTCAAATAAACAAAGGGACGACATTTATCATCGAAATGCCAAAAATTTGCGATAGATGATAGATTCGGATAGTTCAGGGATTCAGCCAAAACCAACTTGAACCAATCCTGAGAAGGCTAAAATTATACCATCATGTGAGATCTCCTGTTATCTAATGGAAATATCAAGTCGAAATGTAGTTGAAGGTCCTTCGAGAGCACCCCATAGAGCCATGTACAAGGCCACAGGATTAACAGATAGTGATCTTGAAAAACCATTCGTAGGAGTATCGCACACGGGCAATGAAGCCACTCCATGTAATATTCACCTTGGCAGATTAGCTCTGCATGCAAAAGCTGGGGTTCAAGAATCTGGCGGAACTCCCAGAGAGTTTTCCACAATTGCAGTAAGCGATGGAATAGCCATGGGTCATGAAGGTATGAAATCTTCTCTAGTGAGTAGAGAAATCATTGCAGATTCTATCGAGTTAATGGTCAGAGCGCATCAATACGATGGCCTTGTAGGCATAGCAGGTTGTGATAAAAGTCTACCAGGTTCCATGATGGCAATGGCGCGATTAAATATTCCGTCAGTTTTCGTATACGGCGGAACCATAATGCCTGGAATGTACGAAGGAAAACAGGTTACAATTCAAGACGTATATGAAGCAGTAGGGGCATATGATGCCGGTCAGTTAACTCTTGAAGCTCTCAAGAATTTAGAAAATGTCGCTTGTCCAAACGCGGGTTCTTGTGGAGGCATGTATACAGCAAATACCATGGCATCAATTAGTGAGGCCATAGGACTTGCATTGCCTGGAAGTGCATCACCACCGGCAGAAGATCCTAGAAGAGAAAAATTTGTCTACCAGAGCGGTAAAGCGGTTATGAATTTACTCGAAAATGGAATAAGGCCCAAAGATATTCTTACCTACGAGGCATTTGAAAACGCAATAACTATTGCAAATGCCATAGGGGGTTCTACAAATGCGGTATTACATCTTCTAGCGTTATCTAGAGAAATCGGCGTAAACCTAACTCTTGAAGATTTTGAAAAAGTAAGAAAGCGAACACCGCACATTGCAGACATGAGACCTGGAGGATTTTATGTTATGCTAGATCTTGACAAGATAGGTGGAATTCCACTAGTAATGAAGAATCTGCAAAAAAAGAATCTCTTAAATGAAAATGCTTTAACTGTAACAGGAAAGACCTTGAAACAAAATCTAGATTCTATACAACTTTCATTTGGCGAAAATCAGAAAGTTCTAAGGTCTATAGAAACACCAATACATGACGTGGGAACTCTAACCATACTTAGAGGCTCACTTGCTCCAGAAGGTGCAGTTGTGAAAGTAGCTGGAATGCATACAACAGAGTTCATAGGTAAAGCTAAAGTATTTGACAGGGAAGAAGACGCGTTTGACGCAATATCAAAACGTGAAATTAAAGAAAAGGATGTAGTCATAATTAGATATGAAGGTCCAAAGGGAGGTCCCGGTATGCGAGAGATGCTTGGAGTCACTGCAGCTCTGGTTGGACAAAAATTAGGTGAAAAAGTAGCTCTTGTCACAGATGGAAGATTCTCAGGCGCTACCCACGGTTTGATGATAGGACACGTATCCCCAGAAGCTGCAATAGGTGGAAATATTGCACTGGTAAATAACGGTGACGAAATTAGAATCAATATAGAAAAAAATAGCATCGATGTCATGATACCTGAAAGCGATCTTACTGAAAGGAGAAAACAATGGAGACCAAGAAAACCAAATTATGAAAAAGGCGCATTGGCAAAATTTGCCTCACTTGTTGCCTCCGCATCGGAAGGGGCAATAACAAAACCCAAATGGTAAGCCGTAGAATCAAGTTTTCAGTAATCTTTTGGAATATGATATTGACAGAAAAATCTCATTTTTTGCCCTATCTGTTTTGCAGTTACAGAAATTCCTTCATCTAGACCCTTATCACATATAGTACACATTGCCTCTTTCACAGTTGATTTCATTGGTGTTCGCCTTTTAGAAAAATACAAGTCTTGGAAGAGTAGAGTTTTACTCCTATCTACATGCGGAACTAGTACCTGAGACACGTATTATAGATCATCCCAATCGCATATAAAGGTACCGTACCATACCGTAATAACCTATGTTATAAAATGACTTAATTTTAAATAGAGTCAGAGACTGAGGGTCTGCATGGGTGGCCACATTTGGGCATTCGAACCTTAAGATAGTACCCCTAGACTATTCTGGCTCCCAATTTGATCTGTATAATAAAATTTCAAGAAAATTTGAGTATTCTTTCCTCTTTGAGTCATTGACAGGACCAGAGGAGCTTGCAGAAACTTCAATCATGGGATTTGACCCTCCAATCATAGCAAAGTGTTTTGCAGACAGAGTCCTGCTCCATTACAAAAATGGTGCATCAACAGTAATTGAAACAAAAGATCCGCTATCTGAAATCAAGAAACTTCTCTATCAAGTTCCGGATCAGAAATATAGATATGTTGGAGGAGCTGTTGGTGCCATTAACTACGATGCCGCAAGATTGTGGGAAAAACTTCCAAATTCACACGGGGAAAACAGCTCACCCATAATGGAATTTGGAATATACAATGATGGAATTCTCTACGATAACAAACAAAAAAAGTCATTTTATTTTTATTATGATACAAATAGGATAAGTAGACTCGTTTATGATAGTGCCGACTTTGAAACATTTTCTTTATCAGAGATTAAAGAAAATATGGATAAAGAATATTTTGAGAAAATGGTAAAGAAGGCAAAGCAATACATACATGATGGAGACATTTTTCAAGTTGTACTTTCAAAAAAAATTAATTTCAATGCAAATGGTGACCTTTTAAAGGTCTACAAGTCACTTAGGCAAATCAATCCCTCACCATATCTTTACCACATAAAGTTAGGCAATAGAACTATGATTGGCTCTAGTCCAGAAATGTTATTACGTGTGACCGGAAACACTGTTGAAACATTCCCCATAGCTGGAACACGACCAATTACAAGCGATGAAAAGAAAAATGAATCCATGAAAGAGGAATTACTACATGATGAAAAAGAGTTGTCAGAACATACCATGTTAGTAGACCTAGGACGTAATGACATAGGACGAGTTTGCAAATATGGCTCTGTATATGTCAAAGAGTTGATGGCAGTAAAAAGATTCAGTCACGTGCAGCACATGGTGACTCATGTAGTAGGTACACTTGACAAAAAATACGATGTATTTGATGCTATCAAGGCAGTATTTCCAGCTGGAACCGTATCTGGTGCTCCCAAGATTCGTGCCATGGAAATAATAGATGAGCTAGAACCGGATACAAGAGGGCCTTACGCTGGGGCCGTTGGATATTTCTCTTTTAATGGATGTTGTGATTTTGCAATTGCGATAAGAACAATTTTCATGGATGGAACACAAGGATTTGTACAAACTGGAGCAGGAATTGTTTCTGATTCAGTGGCTGAAAACGAATGGATGGAAACTCAGCACAAATCAAATGCCATGATGTCAGCATTGAGGGAGGCTACTAAATGAAATTTTTAATTATTGATAATTATGACTCGTTTGTGTACAACATAGCTCAACTACTGGGTGAATTAGGAGTCAGTTCAGATGTAATTAGAAATGACAAGATAACATTAGATGAAATTGAAAAAGGAAATTATGATGCAATAATTATCTCTCCCGGACCTGGAACACCAGAAGATCAAAAGTATTTCGGTATTTGTACCAAAGTGATAAAAGAATTTGGACCTACAAAACCAATCCTTGGAGTTTGCCTAGGTCACCAAGGTATAATACATGCATTTGGGGGCAAAGTCGTAAATGCGGGAAATGTCAGACATGGAAAAACTAGTCCCGTTGAACACTATGAATCTCCATTATTTGAAGGAGTCCAGAACCCGTTTAGGGCCACAAGATATCATTCGCTTGTAGGAGACAAAACAATAATTCCAGATGAGCTCAAAGTAACCGCTGTTGCACAGGATGACAAGGAGATAATGGCAGTAAGTCACAAGAAATATCTCATCGAAGGTGTTCAATTTCATCCAGAGTCAATCATGACAGGAGAAGGCAAGAAGATTCTTGGCAATTTCATAAAGTTGATTAAAAAATGATTTCAGAAATAATAACAAAACTTGCAGATAACAAGGATCTCAGATATAGAGAAATGCATGACATCATGAATGATATATTTGACGGCAAGGTGTCAGTTCAAGACACTGCAAGCTTTCTCAAAAATCTTGCTACAAAAGGAGAATCTAATGATGAGCTTTTAGCAATGCTTGACATGATGCAAGAACATGCGATACACATAGAACCAAAATGCAATGGAAGAATAATTGATGTGTGTGGCACAGGAGGGGACAAAATGAGCACTTTTAATGTCTCAACAACTGCGGCATTTGTCATTGCTGCAGGTGGTGGGAATGTAGCAAAACATGGAAACAGATCGACTTCAGGCATAAGCGGCAGTGCTGACATATTCGAATATTTTGGATATGACCTGAACATGGAACCAAACAAGATTAGAGACATAATTGAAAAATTCAATATTGGGTTTATGTTTGCTCAGAAATTTCACCCAGCCATGAAAAATGTTGCAGAAGCAAGAAAACTTCTCAAAACAAGAACTGCTTTTAACTTACTTGGCCCTCTGAGTAATCCCGCACGAGTCAAAAATCAGCTAGTGGGAGTATTTTCACCTTCTTACTTGCAACGCGTCATAACACTACTACGGTCACGCGGTGCAGAGAATGTAATGACCGTGATTTCTAGCGATGGCCTAGATGAACTATCTACTACTTCAAAAAATTACATTTATCATTTAAAAAATGGAGAAATTCGTAATTTCATACTAGAGCCTTCCGAGATCGGACTGAGAAAAACTAACCTCAGCGATATTCAGATATCAACTAGATATGAGGCCATCAGATCATTTGTTTCAGTTCTAAAGGATACTGGAAAAAAATCAATGATAGATATCACTGCATTGAATGCGGCAGCTGGATTTGTCGTAGGAGGAATTGCAGATGAATTTGATGAGGCGTTAGAAATTGCATTTGATACGATACATAGTGGAAAATCATTTGACCTCTTTAGAAATTTTATCAAATATTGTGGAGACATTAGTAAATTGGAGGAGGTTGAGAACAATTGAAAGATGTGCTAGAAAAACTTGTAGAGAATTCACGGAAGGCAATCAATGAAGGAGTTTACAACATAGAACACCAATTGATAAAATCTGATAAAAATATTATAGACGAGATTAGAAAAAACACTCATGCGTCGCTTATAACTGAAGTAAAATTTTCATCACCATCTCTTGGCTACATACGACAGATCTCAGATCCTGCAACAATTGCAAGAACAATGATAGATGGAGGCGCCATAGGACTCTCCGTTTTAACTCAACCTTACCTCTTTCATGGATCCCCCCAATATTTTGCGGAAATCCGTCGACATGTTAAGGTACCCCTACTAATGAAAGACATAGTCATAGAGAAGGTCCAGATTGATGCTGCAGAGAGACTAGGTGCAGACATTGTTCTTTTAATTCAATCTGTCTTTGACAAAAAATTTGCAAAAGAAATAGATGACTTTGTAGATTATGCACACAAAAAGAATCTTCTTGTACTAATAGAGTCTCATACAAAAAATGAATTTCTAGATTCCACTAGAACGCATGCAGACTTGCTTGGTATAAACAATCGCAATCTGGATACATTAGAAATAGACCTAAAGGTAACAGAAGCAATTCTCAAAGAACAAAAAAGGGACGATAGGATAATCATATCTGAGAGCGGCATAGAAACAGCACAAGACATCAGATTTCTTAGTCAACAAGGTGCCAATGCCTTCCTTGTGGGCAGTAGCATTATGAAGAGTAAAGATATCAAGGGATTAGTTTCAAGTTTGGTGTTAGCAATATGAAATTAGAGTACCCAAAAAATGGCAAATTTGGAGAATTTGGCGGCCGATTCATACCTGAGACGCTGGTTCCAGCAGTAGAAGAATTAGAACAAGCATATCTAAAATTCAAA
>JASHNR010000022.1 GCA_030041535.1 Nitrosopumilaceae archaeon
ATTATACGAACATCTTACAGGATCTATCTATTGGGTAGCTAAATATTGTGAAAAGAACGGCTTTCCTCTGCCAAACAAAGGACAACTTTTGACTATGCTTGAAAGGTCTAGTGCTTTATTAGATAAAATCGATCCCAGCAACCGACGCTTAACAGCTAAAAAAACAACCGAAGACGGAACAGAATCTTCAAACAATATCTTTATTAGGTACTCGTACCGTAACATACGGTAAGATGGATGATTTAAGATTAGAAAGTCTAGAAGGGGTAGGCCCCGTAACTTCCAAGAAGCTCAGTGATGCAGGAGTCCATAACATACTGGATCTTGTTGTAAGAGGTCCAGTGGATATATCGGAAATTACCGGTATGGATATTGATGCAGCTGTAAAAATAGTAAACAAGGCAAGACAACAACTAGTTGAAAACGGTCAACTTCAAAAAGAGTTTGTCAGTGCAACTGAGATCTACAAAAGAAGACAGGATATAGGCAAGATCTCTACTGGAACTAATTCACTTGATACTCTGTTTGATGGAGGAATCGAAACGCAGGCAGTTACCGAAGTCTATGGCGAATTTGGTTCTGGAAAGACACAACTTTGCCACACATTATGTGTAAATGTTCAAAAACCAAAAGAAGAAGGTGGATTAGACGGAGGGGTTTTGTACATTGATACAGAAGGAACATTCAGACCCGAAAGAATCGTCTCAATTGCAAAGGCAAAAGGAATAGAGCCAGAAAAAGCACTTGACAGAATCATAGTAGCAAAAGCATACAATAGCTCTCACCAGGAACTGATAATGCAAGAAGTAGGTCCTGTAGTTGAAGAAAACAAGATAAAATTGATTATAGTAGACTCTGCAGTTGGATTATTCAGGTCCGAATATCTTGGCAGAGGAACTCTATCTGTAAGACAACAAAGACTAAACAAGTTCATGCATTTGCTTGCTAGAACTGCTGAAGCATATAACCTTGCAATAATTGCTACCAACCAAGTTCAAGCATCTCCTGACACATTCTTTGGAGACCCAACAAGACCGGTTGGAGGAAATGTTGTCGGTCATGCCTCAACCTACCGTGTTTACCTAAAGAAGTCTGGCAAGAAGAGAATTGCAAGAATGGTAGACAGTCCGCATCACCCAGAACAAGAGGTTCTCTTTACTGTTACCGAGGGTGGTGTAGCAGACCCAGAAGAAGAGACAAAGAAGAAAAAGAAAGAAGATCCTGAGGAATAAATCCTCCTTTCCTTTATTTTCTAATGAGATATTCAGACTTGAGATAATGTATGGTTATAAATTCAGACTATATCCTAATAATATCGTCGTGGCTAGATTAGGTGCTACCCTTGAAGGTTCACGTTGGTTATACAACTACCTTTTGTCAAGGAACCTACGGTCTAGAGATGACATGCAGTTTGCACTTACAGAGCTCAAAGAAAATGAATCCTGGTTGAAACTATACCACAGTAAAATGCTCCAGATGATACCTCATCAGATAGACGGTGCTAGATGGATGGAGATAAGATTACATAAACTAATAGATGGAAAAATAAAACAAGTAACCATACCAAGAGGGTTGGTAGATGGTATGCCATAATTGCAGTAGAGACAAAACCATCTTTGCCTAAACTTATAGCTTTGAAGAAAAGTGTTGGCATCGATATTGGGATCAAGAACTATGCATATGATCCAGATGGAAAAGCTACACCAAATCCAAAGAACTTACAGAAAATACTGAAGACATTGACAAGAACACAGAGAAAAATGTCAAGAAGAATCAAGGGTTCATGCAATTACAAAAAAGCAAAACAATGGTATAAAATCATGCATGAACGTATTACTAACAGAAGAAGGGATTTTCAGCATAAACTGTCTACATACTATGCTAGAAATTATGATGTTGTCTTCATTGAGAAACTGCGGATAACGAACATGATAAAAAATCACAATCTTGCTCAAAAAATAATGGATGCAGGTTGGGCTTCATTTAAAAATATGATTGATTACAAATGTATGGTAATTGATGTGGAACCTCGGAACACTACAGTTGATTGTTCAAGATGTGGACATAAGGTTCCAAAGACACTTGCCATAAGAATTCATCACTGCTACCAATGTGGTCTACTTATTGATCGCGACCACAATGCAAGCCTGAATATACTCAAAAGAGGGCTGGAGTTGTGGAACCTACCGATGGAACATCGGGAAGTTATGCCTGTGGAAATCTCAGAGATTGAAGAAACAGGAAGGAACCTATCCGAATGGATAGGTAGTTCACTACTTGCTGGCTGTAAAAAGAAAAAAGACCTGTTATCCTGAAATTAGTTCATTCCATATACCCCAAGCGGGGCTTGTTTTAAGAGTTAAATTAAGGTCAACTGGAGTCTTAGCGATATGACTACTAAGAAGCCACGAGGTCACTCTCACGGATTTATGCACAAGGCACGATCCGTAATGACAAAAGATGAGGTTAGAGGAGTCTCATTCTTACTGCGAGAGTACAAGGTCGGGGACAAGGTCTTAGTGATAATAGACCCATCTCAACATAAAGCTCTACCACATCGTAGGTATCACGGAAAGGTAGGCACTGTAAAAGAAGTGGGGCGCAGGACAGTAAAATTAGCAGTCAATCTTGGTAAAAAATCAAAAACCTTAATCACTAGGTTAGACCATATCAAACCGTTTGGTGTGTAAATATGGAAGAAGTTAAGAAAAAACAACCTATCTCTATTCCAGAGGTTAAAGAAATTATGGAAAAGGTAGATCCTGAATCTATGGATCAAATTCAGCGATGGACATATGATTATGTTACCAAGTTTGCAAAAATCGATTCAAAGGCCGGAAAAAAACTCAAGCAACAACTTGTCAAAGATTGCAGCATAACTGACGAAGAAGCAGTTGAGATTGTAAACAATCTTCCAACTACTGAGGCCGAACTGAGAGCGTTTACTTTTGGCTGGAAAAAACTTATTCTAGCAGAAACGCTTGAAAAAATGCTAAAGCTCATCAAGGAGAACGCCTGATTTCAGGAGTAGAGTTTTCTTGGAGAGAGCTCAAACTAGAAAGTATGAAGAGTACGCATACGTATTAGATTTTGTAACTAGAGGCAAGTCCACCACCGTACGAGGAAGAGATGGAATTATTGTTACGGCATTAGGTGAGGAAAGGCTTACGATACTAGAGTTACTTGCAATGCCCAATTCTACTTTTGAAATTGGTGAACGTGTTTACATAGGAAAGGAAGGAAGAACAAAAATTCTTTCAGTATTGGGAAGACTGGAATTTAATCAAATCTCATCTTCTGCACAAAGTGAACTAATATCTGTAGTTGAAAAGATAGTTATGCAGAACGAGCAAAGATTTGTAGATTATCTAAACAATGCCCAGCCCCTAACTCCTAGGATACATGCACTGGAATTGATTCCAGGTATTGGAAAAACATACATGAAGACAATGCTTGAAGAGCGAGAAAAACGAAAATTTTCTGATTTCAAGGACCTGCAAGGAAGAGTGGGACTCAAAGAGCCTGCAAAACAAGTTGCAAAGAGAATCATCGAAGAGATCACTGGTGAAACTAGGATGAATCTCTTTGTCAGGAAATAAACGTCATTTACTGGGACAACATTTCCTAACATCTGATTTAATTGCAAAATCTATAGTTAATCTTGCTGCCATAAAAAAAAGTGATGTTGTACTCGAAGTGGGAACTGGTAGAGGCATCCTGATTCCTTACCTTTGTAATAAGGCAAAAAGTGTGATCTCAGTTGAAAAGGATTCTGGGCTTTACATGGATGCAAAAAGGAAATTCTCCAATGTCCAAAATCTGATTCTAGAACACGGTGATGCCTTTGAGATGGACATGGATTTTACCGTATTTGTCTCAAATCTACCGTATTCTGAGAGCCGAAATGCCATGGAATGGCTAGTGCAAAGAACGTTTTCTCATGGAATAATAATGGTTCAAAAGGAATTTGCTCAAAAGTTACTTGCAGAAAAGGGGAAGGGCAGAAGAGCCATCTCCGTACTTGCCAGCTATTGCATGGAAATTACAAAACTCATGGATGTCAAGAAAACAAATTTTCAGCCTCAACCAAAGGTAGATTCAGTGGTATTGTACCTTGAACCAAAGCAAAGGGTATCTGAAGACATCATAATGGCAGTCAACAACCTCTTTTCCTTTAGGAGAAAGACTGTACGAAATGTTGCAAGACAATTTGGCCTGACTGTAGACTCTGATAAAAGACTGGAAGACCTATCTGATGGAGAGATAATAGATATTGCAAAAAAAATATGATGAATATTACAAGCCAGCAGAAGACACACTATTTCTCGCTGATAGCATTCAAAATGAAAAAGGAAGCACTGCACTTGACATAGGAACAGGATCTGGTTTTCTTGCAAGAATTTTATCTGGCAAATTTGAATTTGTAGTGGCTACTGATATCAATTTTCGTGCACTGAAAAAAGCACATGAAATTGTAGAAAATTGTATTTGTTGCAATGCAGCAGATACTCTCAATTGCAATTTTGATCTAGTGGTATGTAACTTACCCTATTTACCATCCAAAGAAATTGCAGACACTGCAGTAGATGGCTTGACAGACGGTCTTGGCGTTACTACCAACATAATAAAATCAGCAAGCAAAGTGGTCAGGCGTAACGGCAAACTGGTATACCTGACATCGTCTCTTGCAAATTATCAGGAACTAGTAAGAAGAACTGAGAACCTTGGATTTTCTGTAAAAATAATTGCAAAAAAGAGTCTATTCTTTGAAGAACTGATACTTGTGGAATGTGTCAAACTCTAAACTTATCTGGAAGAGAATAAGCATTACTCATAAGACATGAGTGGAGTTTATCTCTAAAATGGTTGTCTTTGATTCATTGAAATTAAGGTATGCGAAGTATGGTATTGGATCAATACTTGCTTGTCTTTTCATGCTGACAGGAAGTGCATATGCAACAGATGCTCAAGTAACAATCGTTAATGGTACATCCAACAATTGTTTGTCATATCAATCGTGTTACGAGCCTTTTGAGGTTGACATATCTCCAGGTTCTACTGTTACATGGGTGAACAATAATGCCAGAATTCATACTGCTACTGCAGAAACTCCAAACTATGCTCAATCTGGAAAATATCGATTAAATTTTGAACCGACTGCAGACAATCTAATTGGACAGACAAATGGAAGCAATGACTATTCGTCAGATATAATTTCCATTCCTAAGATTAGCGTAGGTCAAGAGCCAAATCCCGCATCAGAAAACTTTACACTAAGTGGAAACACCACAGTTCCAGAATTTGGTTCTATATCTTACTTTATTCTTGTGTTGTCAATTGCTTCCGTTATAGTAATATCTACTCGTTCGCACATGAAAATTAGAATATAATTTACTTTCGTAGTTTTTGTTTTGAAATGTCTGCTATGACTTCAGCCATCTTGGAAGTGTTGGTATTTCCACCAATATCATATGTGACATACTTTCCTTCGTTGATTACCTGCTCGGTTGCAGCAAATATTGCATTTCTTATGTCTTGTTCGCCAAGATATTCAACCATCCATGCACCTGATAAAATGGCAGCCGTGGGATTGACCTTGTCCAATCCTTTGTATTTTGGTGAACTTCCATGAGCAGGCTCAAACATGGCATAAGAATCTCCTATGTTGGCAGAATAGACGTTTCCAATTGAACCTATACTTCCAGATGCACATTCTGATATGATATCCATGAAGAGGTTGGTACTTACCAAGATTGAATCATTAAACCTCTCTGGATTTTTTACCAACTGCTGGGTCATATTATCAATATAGTATTCTTCTACCTCAATACCTGGGTTCTCCGCCTTTGCTTTTTCTACCTCGCTCCAAAAAATCCCATCTGTCTCTTTTAGAATATTCCTCTTGGTTATAGGAAAGATCTTCTTGATGTTATGCTGTTTTGCCCATGCAAAGGAAGCCCTGACAATTCTTTGGCAGCCCTTTCTGGTTGTCTTTCTTATTGCAATAGCAGCATCGTCTGATATCTTGAATTCAATTCCTGAATAGAGGCCCTCTGTAGCTTCTCTAAAACAAACAAAATCCAATTTTTTGTTTGGAGATAGTCTGTCGTAGGTCTTGATGGGTCTGATATTACTGTAAAGTTGAAATTTTTGGCGTATAGTAACAGCTACACTTCTTGGTGCATCGGGACGTGGAATTGTTGTGGTAGGACCCTTGTAACATGCATTGCATTCCTCAAGCAATTTCATAGTAGAATCTGGAATGTAGGTAGCACCACCCTGCTTTTCCCACTGCTCAGAGCCTGCATCACATAAGATTAGTTCAGTTTGAGTATTACAAGCTCGTAGAACACGTAACATGGCATCTACAAGCTCTGGACCGGTGCCATCTCCTTTTATGATTGCAGCTTTCTTGCCCAAATCAGCCAAGGTGATAGACCCAGCATATTTAACTTTAACTAGAAAATTTTGCCAAAATTAGATTAAAAGAAACCCCAAAACTTAATCAACAATTTGTTGTGATGTAATACCATGAAAATAGTTCAAATTTCAGACATTCACGTGGGGGCGCAATTTCAGGAGGATGTCTTCGACCAGGTGATACAAGAGGTCAATGATCTCAAGCCTTCTGCTATTGTAGTAACAGGCGATCTGACTAACGAAGGTTTACTCAAAGAATACGAAAGATGCAAGGAAAAGTTTACCAAATTTGAGACAGATAAAATAATTGCAATAAGCGGCAATCATGACTATAGAAATACTGGATACCTATTGTTCAAAAAATTCTTTCCCATCGATTCCGTAAATGAATTGGATGAAAATACAATACTGGTAACTCTTGGTACCGCAAGACCTGATCGGGATGAGGGCGAGGTCGGATACAGGCAAAATCTGTGGCTTGAACGTACCATGAAAAAGTATGAAGGCAAGACAAAGATGCTTGCCATGCATCATCACTTGATTGGTGTGCCTGACACGGGAACCGACAGGGTCACTGTAATTGATTCAGGTGACGTATTGCGTACTGCACTTGCATGCAAGATAGACTTGGTAATGTGTGGTCACAAACACAGGCCTTGGTTCTGGCATTTTGGGCACATCTCAATTGCTAACGCTGGAACTGCAGCATCAGAAAGAGTGCGAGGTCTTTTTGAAAATACCTACAATATAATTACTGTTGAAAAAGGCAAGATCAAGGTAGACCTTAAAATTGTAGGTGGTAAGAGAATGCCGCTAAAGGACCTTGTTGAAAACTACAAGCGTTTTGGTGAAGAATAACCAAATTGCCCTACCAAGATTAATTAACAGTCTAAACTTGACAACCTGAAGCTTAAACAACCCAACGTTCTGCCCTGCTATTCACTTATTCCCCATCCTGTGGTCTTTTGTCAATTGGCGGAGTGTGGGAATGAGGGACGAATAACGAACAGAGTGTAAGACAGAAAGACCGCTTAACCATTCTAAAATTTTTGTCAACCGTAACCTATATTCAAATCAAAATTAATTCCGAGGATACAATTCCCTCATAACTGATTTTACCATTGTAATTACCCCATCGGGGTCTGGAACATCCCCAATCACTAGATAGGGTTTTCCGTAACGCATGAAGACCATGTCACCCACTGTATTACTATCGCCTGATGAATGTGATGGCATAATACCGCCAAAAGTATTGTTTCCATATCCACCAACGATATAACTTGTACCTCGTGATTCTGAACGAATATGCCGATTTACAACAACCACATCATCAACATCTGAAAGAAAACTGGATTTTAACATAACATCATCTAGATTGTCGAAAGCAAACACTCTGTAGTTTGTAACATATTTTGATATGTCAAATCTATTTTTTGAGTTTTCATTTACTTCATTTTGGCTCCAAAGTGTTGCTTCGTTATGATGCATTAGAGGCGACATTACATCTACTAACAATGATTTTATTCCATCCCTAGTTGTGATACTGTGTACTACTGGTTCAATGAGTTCATTTTTTAATAATTTGTAATGTTCAAAAATATCTTCAATTTTTTCTTCATCAACTTCAAAAACTGGCATCTGGGCAACACCCTGTTCATCAATATATTTTATCTTTATGTCTCTGTGTTCTTTTTTGATAAACCCACGAGTTAAAGTAATAACTTCCATTCCCACTAACGAAGTAAGAGGCATCACGATTTCGATTTTCTTTTCATCTGCATGAAAAGTAATATTGCTCTGTTTTCTTTCACGATTAAAATCCAGTACACCGTTAAACCATTTTTTGTATAGTGAGTGACCTTGAGTATAGGTGCATCTATATTGCCAGGTATTTCGTTTTTCGTTTATTACATCATCTGAAAGTGGTGCAATTTCTCTTTCTTGTATGTGAGTTTGAATTTTTTCTGCTTTTTGCACTGTTATCTCTGACATTTCTTCACCAGACAACAGTATGGTTCCACATGCTGGACAAAACTTGTAATTGTCAGGAGTTTGTGTTCCACATTGATTACAAAACATTGAACAGATATGGTGCTCATCTTACTGATAAATCTTCCAGAATAGCCAACAGAATAGATTCACTAAGGTTTAGTTACTATTGCTAAGTTTGATTATTTGGTTATTGCATGGAAAAGAAACCATCACCGATCTACACGCCAGACAACGAACCTTATTTGGGTCGTGAAACGGTTTTTGCGTTTGATAATGCTATTATCGCATGTATGGATACAAATGCACGTATAGCACCATACACTCACAAAATTGAGAAATCGGATTTGCAATGGGCGGCTTGCCAAATAATTCCCCAAGGAATTAGCATTGCATTATCAATTCGTGAATTAGTCAGACAAGGATACCTGTTTGGCGCATATGTGTTAATGCGTTCGCTAATCGAACGTGCTACAATCATTTTTTACCTTCATGATAATCCTGAGAAGGTCGAGATTTGGAAACGAGGCTGGAAGTATGGAGAACGCCCGACTCTAACAAAGATGCTCAACTCTATTGGTAAAGACAAATTTCCCAATATTGGAAGTATGCTTACTCCGCTTTACAATAGTTTGACACATGGCGACCCTGATAGCGCAATTTGGAATTTAATCCAAACCAAAGATGGCTACCCTGGATACAGTATTTCCAAAATTATTGATGACCCTTCACTATGTGACAAAGTCTGCCTCGAAGGCTCTACATGGCTTACAATTATAACGGTAATGGCAGCTGCCATATTTCCAGAAGCAGATTAATGTTACAATCCAAATGCCTTTTTGATTGCTTCTGCTATTATTGGTAAGAACGGCGATGCGTTATTTTTAACATATTCGAGAACATTTTTGGCTTGAGATTTTTGTTCGGGCTTTAGAGTTTCAGACTTATCAACTAAATTTATGATTTCGTTGTAGATGTTTGTTGTGCCTCCAACATATACACTTCCCCCGTACATAGTGCCTATGTTGACACCAGATGGATTTGTAATCACATCTTGTTTTTGACTACTGCCTGCTTTGATACTCTTACCTGCTTCTATACTCTCACCTGCTTCTATGCTGCCCTCTGCTTCTATACTACTGCCTGCTTTGATACCCTTACCTGCTTTGATAACACCAGATGGATTTGTCACCACGTCTTGTTTTTGAGCTGAATTTAATAATTTTGAAAGGCTTGTGAGTTGTCCTATCCTAATTGGATCGCCCTCCCCATTTGTTATTATTCCTATACTTCCTTTACATAATGTACATTTTACTTCAATGTCCGCCATTTTCGGTATTGCTTTAGTTTGCGGTCTTCCACAATGCGGACATTCAAAAGTTATTACATTAGTATTCATGCGAATTCGTGATACTAACACATTATTAGACTTCCCCTTTTTGCCTACTTTTGCTTTTTGCGAAAAGTAGGTCGCTGAAAGCGAAACCCCTGCCAAACGACTATTGACGAAGTCAAAGGAGTGCGGAGCGAAGCGGAGTCCCTGCGAGCAAAATGTAATCCGGTCCCGAAGGGACGAGGACGAGCAAGCCGAAGGCTTGCGAAGCCCGAGGTGTGTGCAACACACCGAGGGTTACATGGAGGGGACGTGTGCTTCGTGTGTGTATGACACACAGAGGCACCCCGAAGGGCAAGACTTGGAGCAAAAAGAGGGTGGCTGAGCGAAGCGAAGTCGGGTGAATTGAGACTGAGCGTCTTCAATAGTTACAATAGTTACACATAGTTTTAATTATTCTACCATGCTATAACATGGTGAAGATAACATGCAACGAGCCACAAAGAAGACCAAAGTAGAAGACGATCTGACTCCAGAAGAGATAGCAGATGTTAAAGAGTTCTACAAAGCAAAAGCAGAGGGTAAGACAAAGACAAGTTCATTAGAAGATTTCCTCAAAGAACTGCACGAATAAATTTGAGTAATACCTGTGTTTTATCAGCGTCTAATAAATAAGACCAGAATAAAGAATTACATAAATGTGGATACCTGAAAGAACTAAAAAATTTACAAAACAATACAAAGCACTTCATTCTGATTTACAAAAAAAGATTGACTTGGCAATAATTGAATTAAGCAAATCTGAAAAACCCACCGAACTGGGTGATTATAAACCAAGTATCAAAGCCTATGCTTATGTTCTTGATAAAAGCAACAGGATTCTCTATAATGTATCATTTAACGAAAATTCAATCGAATTCATACGTGTCGGTAGTCATAAACAAGTGTATGGTAAGGACTGAGCCTTCGGCTCGGAGCCTCTGACTTTATTGTATTATTAAAGACAAGCATCGCACGGCTTACCATGACCTAATTATACCTCACAGTTAATTTAAGCTTGGACTTCCAAAAATCTATTAACAGTTTAAATTTCAGCACATCTGTGCGGGGGTCGCCTAGCCTGGTAGGGCGTGGGATTGCTAATCCCATGTCCGCAAGGACCCGTGGGTTCAAATCCCACTCCCCGCGCTTTCTGCGATCTACGCTTAGACTTAATAAACCGAATTTGAGATTCTTTCCAATAATGGTAAGGAGAAAAACAGTAAAGCCAAGAACAAGCGGTCCAAAGAACATTACAACGGGGTTGTGTCCTAAATGCGGTACTATAGGAAAGATTTTGATTATAGGCGTGATTGGCAGCGAGAAAGGCAAGTGCCAGGCATGCAATTCAGAGTTTGACCTGTAGCAAAATACTGACAAAACCCTCAACAAAATAAACTATAAATTTTTAAGATCAAATCCAGTGCAGACTGGATAATGGCAGAGAGTGCAGAAGAGTCCATTTATGAGCGGGTAGCTAGACTTGAAGATGAAGTAGCGACACTCCGACACGAAGTGGATATTATAAAAGGTACAATGAGAAACAAGATAGTAAGATACGAACACAAACTGATCAAGAAAGGAACCGACATTAAATCAATTATTGATTAGCTTTTTCCTTGATGCTTCTTATCAAATCTAGGACATTATCAACATCGTCTGCTTCAGGTGCCAACTCCAGATACCTTTCAAGTGACTGTAAGGCAAACTCGTTTTGAAGTAATCTTGATTGCACAATTCCCTTATCTCTGATCTCATCTGGAGAATCAGGAACCAGTCCTAGAACCATGTTTATGCAATGCATGGCCATTTTGTAGTTGAAAGACTGCATATAGGAATTTTTTAGATTTTTTAGAATCCTGATCAGTATATTTTCTGGCTCTATCTCATTTAGATAATCTGGGTTGAACTGTATGCCGTCTCCATATGTAGTATCAAGTATCTCTTGTAGATCATCGACATCTAGCAACATGCCTCCGTTGAAAGGATCCAGTATCATCTCTTCTGAGTATTTTACCAGAAAATGACCTGGAAAGCCAACAGGTCTTAGGTCTAATTTTATGTGGCTACCAAGATGAATGTAAATTATTGACAGTGTGATTGGGATGCCACTTTTTTTATCAATTACTATATTTAGAAAGTTATTTCTGGGGTTATAGTAATCGTCACCGTCCCCATGAAAATCGAGGTTATCAAACATGTATTCATTTAACATGGAAATCAAGTATGTTGGATTTTTCACATCGGAAACAGAATTTCGTAACTCTTCTCCCATTGAATTTAGTTTTTGAATATAGTGACTTAGGCTAAGATCCGGAAACTCTAGAGTCTGAGCAAGTTTCAGGCATTTTTCAACAAGGGAATATCTAGGATTCCTTGCGTAAGTAATCCACTCTGCTACAAATGGATCAAAATCATTCATAGTCTTTTGAGATAGCTCTCAGGATTTTTGAGCTCTCTTGTTGTAGGAGGATCATCAATTAATCTCTTGTACGTGCCTTTGCCAATCTTGGCTGACACATATTCTGTGAAATCCATGCCAATACTCTTTCTTACCTGATATGAAGATATGTCCGTGTTTGCAAATGTTGTTAGGTAGTTGTGAAAATCCTTGTCATCCCTTAATATGCTTCTAACTGCAAATTCAGCCATTCCTTCCATGATTGTAAATGCTGCATGATGAATTTGTATGGGCTTGAGCCATCTCTGATAAACGTCTAGCAGTTGAGGAATCATTTCTAATATCTTTGGGTCAACTGAGACATTGGTAAATGTCATTACATCAGGTCCAAGAACTCTGACGATAAAGTTGTCAGGATTTAGAGTAAAAAAGAGATTTGCTCTTTGCGCTATTGGATATTCGTCTGGTACGGGGGGAAGTTGCAGGTATTCATAAAGTGCTTTTATTTTGGAGCTATCAAGTGCCAGTATTATGTTTGCAAGTTCCTCGTTGATCTCATTTACCATAGTTACTGCATTCTTGTTTGTTTCATAGAGATTCTTTTGGACCGAGTGAACCTGCTCTTCCAACATGGTCATCTTCAAGGCCCCAATATATCCTGAATTTACTTGATCAAAATTAGATTCGTATGGAACTCCGCGCTTGTGCAAAATTATTTGTGGATAGCCTGAAAGGACAAATCTGTTTAGGTATATTGCTGACTCGTAAAAGTCCCCGTAGGTGGTAGATATCTGTGAAATGTATCCTTTGGCATACGTGGAATACACAAGAAACTGTGAAGTATTGTTCTTTGCAAGTTGTGCTATTCTCTTAGTGTCTTCGTACGCTATTGAGGTGAAGAGTTCGTCTACAAATGAGAAGGAATTTCTTGTAGGGAAGACCTTGCGACCCTTTAGGCGCTTGAATTCTATCAAATCTGGAGACTCAACTTTGGTATTGTCTGGAACTGAAATTCCAGTAAATTCAAGCACTTTTTGGGCACTATCCAAAAACAATCTCTCTGATATTTCCTTAATATCATCAAAAGATATCTTTGAGGCAAAGGCCTCAACAGCATTTGATTGAGATTCTTTTATCGTATTTTCTTCGCTTAATTCTACTGAAAGTTGGTCTAAAAGAGCAAAGGCAAATTCTTCAAACTCGTCCATCCCAAATTTGACAATCTAAACCCATTTAACATTAACTTTGACATCAAATATTGTTAAAAGATCAAAAAAGACAACAAATCTATCAAAAATGCTAAAAATGACTTGAAACTTCAGTTTCTAATCGAAATTATGTTGTATCCAATCTAAAAATTTCACTATATTATTTCTAATTCTGTTCTTGTTAATATGAAATATTTTTTCTTTATACAATTGACTGAGAAGATTTAATCTTTCCAAGTCTGGCAAAATCTGAAAAAAATCACGCTCAAATCTTAGGTTGAGAAGATTTTAGCACGCTGTGAGAATAATCTTCACATCTATGCAGAAATAGTTACAAAAAGATGAGAGAACATCTAATGTTTCATCAAAAAAGATCTAGTTTAGCTTTGTCAATGTATGGCATGATGATATTTTCTGTAATTGCACTAAGTGCAAACTTGGCATATGCTCAAACTAGTACTTCTAGTAGTACCTTCTATACTCCAGAAACTGTTGCATTGACAACCTTTGCTAGTTCAGTAGCAGGAGCAGCTCCTAAAATAATTGCGGCTGGTGTCCTCTTGGCAATTGGATTTGTTATAGGAAAAGTGGTGGGCAGGATTGTAGAAAAAGCTGCAAAAAAACTCATGCAAAAAACAAACTTGCAAAGCATCTCTGAGGTTCACTTGGTCGAAGAAACCATGGGTAAATTTGACTCTGTTCACTTGGTTTCAGCAACAATAAGGTGGTTTGTTTATCTTTTCTTTGTAGTGGCAGCAATTAACGCATTACAACTACAACAACTTACTACTGCAATGACATCGCTTTGGTTATGGATTCCAAACCTACTTGCTTTCGTACTTATTGTCATGATAGGTTCTATTATTGCAAACTATGTGATCAAGTGGGTAAACCATGAACTCATGGTCAGACATTATGGTGGTTCAAGATACATAGGAATAGGAGTAAAGACTGTGATTTACAGTATTGTCTTTGCAGTGGGACTAACACAAATAGGAGTTGGCCAATCAATAATACCCACTCTTGTTTCTGCATTCTCATGGAGTATTGCAATAGCAATAGGGGTAGCTATTGCAATAGGTCTGGGATTCACTCTAAAGGATGTATTACCAGCGGCAATAGCTGGTGCATCTGCTCAAAGAACGATATTCAAAGTAGGTCAGAAAATTAAGATTGGAGATATAGCAGGAACAATCACGGCTTCCGAATTGCTGCACATAATTGTAACAAATGAGAAAAACGAAAGCGTGGTAATTCCAACAAAGGAGCTCATGAACAAGCATGTCACCATAATAAACAAGTCCGGTAAGGACGTGCTTACAGTCTAAATCTAGAAAAACATATCTTTCTGTTTGTATATCAAGAAAATATGCAATCAAGCTGTTCTAATCTTGATTTTGACACAATCAAGAATTCTTTCTTATTCTACAAGACCGTAACAAGTCAATACAAGGATCCTCAAGTCTTGAGATCGGTTAGGAACTTGATACCTAAAGATGTGCTGGAGGGAGCAGATCTGGTTCCATCTCTTTTGAAGTGGTTTACAGGTTTTATGACCTGGACCCAAAATCAAATCTCCTGCAGTAATTGTAATGATGACTCGAAGAACTTGATGCAGGTTAAAGTGCAGACAGGAGATTCCTGGAGAGTACGCAAGACAGAGATTCACACTTGCAGTAAATGTGGAGCAGAAAAAATAATTCCAAGATATAGTGATGTATTGAAAATTGCCCAAGAACGGTATGGAAGATGCGGTGAATGGTCCATACTCTTTGGTGCCATACTAAACTCAGTCTCAGTCAAATCAAGAATAGCATATGACTACCTTGATCATTGCTGGAATGAAGCATATGTTGATGGCAAGTGGTTTCACGTGGATTCAACGTTTCAATATCCTCACTCATTTGACAACGCACACTATTATGAGAAAAACTGGAAAAAGCAATACGTATACGTTATTGCATTTTCGCAAGACAAGATAGAAGATGTTACAGGCAGGTACACAGAACAATGGAATGCCGTCCTATCAAGAAGAAATAGCCTTGGAAAGTTTGGAAATATTGATGTAAACTCTATTTCAGACCTTCAGAATTTTTATGATAGTGTACAGTCGTTGTATTCTAGTTAGGATTTTTGCTGTGTCGTAACTGATCTTTGCTTTCCGGGTTTTAGGAAAAATGCACAAGCAATGATTGCTCCGGCACATACTTCTGTTATGGTAAAACTGTAAAATGGAAATGTGTAGTTTATAGTGAAAAGTATGGCACCGATTATTGTTCCAGCAGACACTGACACATTTCTTAATGTGTCATATACTGCAAATAGCGCAGGCCTTTTTGCCCTCGGTGTTAACTCGATTTGAAGAGCCTCATGCGTTGGGCCATAACTGATACCTGTCGCAACCATTGCAAGCAATATTGCAAGTATTCCAAGGAAAGAATGCTCCAAGATAAGAAATATTGAGAGTGGAGCCGTTGTGATGACAGACAGAAATAGCATTTTTCTCTTGTCAAACCTGTCTGAAACAATTCCAAGAGGGGTTCTAACAAGATTTGCAAACAGGATCTGCATGCTCAGTATTATCCCCCACTGGAAGCTATCAAGTTTTGCGACTGTAATGCCATAAAATATCAGATAAGGACTAGTCGTTGAATTTGCTATGATGACTAGTACGTAGGCTGAAAGCAACGGAACCAATGGCTTTGGCAACGTAGTAAGATTGGACCAGAAATCCCTTGAATGGGAAAACACTGATTCAAGTGGCTCTTGCTTTTTGGTGCCATCTGGCAATACTTGCTGATCATGTGGCGATTTTGGATCTTTTTCGCGCAAGAATCTGACTAGCAATATGGTGGAAACTGGTGATATTGCAAGTGATACCAATGCTCCAAGCCTGAATCCGTCTACTGTTCCCATGGTATGAACCAAATATCCTCCAACAAGCGGTGCAAAGATCAAGGGTATAGTGGTAAGTGTTTGGTAAACTGAGAGCTGGGCAGTCCTGTTTTTCTGTACTGTGGCATCAGCTACTAGCTGTCGCCAGGCTGTTGAGCTAATTGCACCTGTTGCACCAATCAATATGGGAATTGAAAGCACAGTCCAGCTGTTTGAGAGATAGTATCCAAGAAGTATGGCTGGCCCTATCCATGATGTCAGGATTGCAATCTTTTTGAGGCTATGTCGCCCGGCAATGATTCCACCTGAAATAGTAGATGGTATCCCAATGAGTGTCGCAAATGTCGTGATTATTCCATACTGGAGTACTGTTCCGCCAAGTGAGGTAAAGTAGATTGGCAGAAATGATAGTGCTATGTTGCCTATGCTTCCAATTGAGGTAGCAACAATCAGTATACCAATGTTTCCCTTTGGGATGATCTCCTTCGTATCGCTATATCTTCAGTAAACTATTCTTTAATCTGTTGGGTTGAAATTTACTGTATCCAAAATTCGTTGGATGTTAAAAAAACTGTATACCGGGGGTGGGTTTCGAACCCACGACCTCCAGATTATGAGTATTGTCCTTTTTGTGGAGACTGGCACTCTAGGCCAGGCTGAGCTACCCCGGCATAGATTACGCGTTATTTCAACTGCAATTAAATGTAGCTCGTGTAAAATATTGAGCAAATTTCAAAAACCAATTCTTTTAAAATACAAAAAGATATTTGCAGTCTAAAATTAATTAGACTGCTTTTTTTTGGGAGGGCGCAAATGACGCGATAGTTAATCAACCAAATTGTTAGTACAATCTTTTGCTGACTCTATCCGCGTATTAGGTCTGCCCACATTTTTCGCTCTTCCATCGGAATGTAGTGAGGTCTTCCTTCAGCTTGCTCTTTTATCTGGTCCACTGCAAGTTCTGCCTCCATGTGCAGCTCATCTGCAATTGTTCCTGGGAAGAAACGAGCTGGTCCTGAGATCTTGTAATCCATCTTGACCTCAAGAAGCGTTCCATTACCAAGTGATGTCAGGATAATGTCTTTTGTTCCTGTTATCACTCCTTTTGTCCAAAGGACATGAACTGCTTCTTTTGGCAAGAGAGTTATTTTTTGATGGCATTTTTCCATCTTGCCCAAGATCACTTCTCTGATTATCTCGTTGCCGTTCTTTGAGATGTTTCGTATAGACTTGGCGAGATTCCAAAATTTTGGATCGTCATCAACTCTTGATACGACATCCCATACTTTTTCTATTGGTGCGTCAATCTGTACCTTGACCTTGATTTCTACCATATCATTATACTGTCAAAACCACCATAAATTGTCTGGGTATACATTGTAAGACAAGATACTGCCAAGTTATCGGTAAACAAATCCCATCACTTGACTGCATCGACTCGACAGATTATCAGCTCCTTGCTACCAGATTCTATCGTCACCGCTTCACCTGCAGTCCCGTCTGGCACAACCCCTGTGCCTCGAAGCAAGATGTTGTGAGCAGCGTTGATGTCTCTATCAACACGGTAATTATGATACGTCCAGATAACTTGACAGTACCTAAGACAACATTTTGTTGAGCGAATGCTCACTAACAATGTTCATCATTTCATAAATATCAAAAGTCAGAAATACATCTCATGGGGGAGTCCGATGTCATCAAGAAAAAGACTGCTACTATCACATTTCGATTTGAAGAGGGTCTCATAAACAAACTACAACAAGAAGCAAAGGAGCATCAGATAAGCACCAACACGCTTGCAACTCAAGCCATGAAAAGATTTCTCGAGTGGGACGTTTATCAGCCAAGAATAGGCCTGGTCAGCCTCAACAAGCCTGTATTTGTAAAAATTTTCGGTGGTTTAAAGGAGAAGGAAGTGATAGAAATTGCGCGCACCATAGGCAAAGACGAGGTAAAAGACGTTGCATTATTCATGAAAGGAGACGTTGACATTGATTCATTCATGTCATGGTTTGAGATACAGATGGTAAATTCTTCTGTCCAGGTAAGCCACATGTCTGAAAAAGGGGTGCATACTTTTGTCATGAAACACGATCTTGGAAAAAACTGGTCGTTATACAACAAGACTATACTGGAGCTAATCTTTGATGACTTATTTCACAAAAAGATAACTGTCAAGTATAATAAAAATACATTTGCACTACGATTCTCTGAATAAATTTTTCAAAAAAACAAGCAGAAAAAAACAGCCCGCAGTTATTGTCGGGCTATCTATTGTCCCAAGTTGGGGTTTGTGCGTTAGCCGTAAGTGTTCATTCTGTCCTTTATCTTGACATCATATGTTCCCATGATGTACTGGCCTGGCTGGACATTGTGATATGTACCTGTTAATTTTACTAGGTAGTTGTCTTGTGTGTCTGCCCATACTCCGCTTGGGTCTACTGAGACTACCTTGACTTGTTCAGTGACATATTGCGGGAATAGATTCCAGATAGGCCAAACCATAGTCATCATGACAGCTATGATTGCAAGCATTCCCAACCCGAAAAACATTGGCATCAGATTTCTTGGTGCCTCGCGGTCTTCGTGTTTTGATTCTGTCATGGTATTATTTGCACTGGCAAAAATATAATCAGGGCGTATTCAATGTAAGACAAAGTATGACGCAGGACCCTGAAATGGTTATACTGAGAGTGAAATTAATCTTTGGCAATATCTTTCCAATTTGCATCTACTTTGGAAACCCACTGGAATTTCTTTTGTAATGCACTAGTGTAGAGTTTCTCCCATTCTAAACCTACCTGGTCAGACCATGCTTTGACTACTCTTGGATCTATATAGTTGCGCAGCGACGTACCAAGATTGTAATCCCGTGTCTTTTCGGTAAGTTCTATGGTAAGTTTTAGTTTCTCTTCTCGCTGTTTTTGTTTTTCTGCCTGCTTTTCAGTCTTGGTGGGAATCTCCTTGAGTTTTTTTAGCGCATCTCTTTTTTTCTGGAGTGCTTCCTCAAAACTCTTAGGGATGGTTCTCTTATGGTTACATGTTATTGCTGCCTCAAGATTTGCCATCTTTGCATGATAAATCTTGATGTTTTCTGACTTTGAATCCAATTTGTCTACCTTCTTCAGATAATTCCTAACTACATTTGTTGCCAAATATGTCCTGAATACTTTGGCAGTAAGTCCCTTGACTACTCCACTCAAAAACTCGTTTACATGTCTTGAAGTAATACCATCAAATATGAGATCGTCTGGCTTTTTCTTTTCAGTAAACCTTCTGAGGTTTTCATAAAAGACCTTGTCCTGTTCTCCTACTGGTAATGGCTTTTGCCATCTTACACTGTCCTTTCCAAGAAAGTCAAATTCTATGATACCCGGTTTTAGCTTGATGTGTTCCACACGTAGAGTTGTGGCACCTACCGTGTCTGCCTCATCAGGATCCTTTTCATCTCCTACCCTCATTGCAGTCTTGTAAATTAGATAACTAACTGTAGCTATGCGCCTTACCTTGTCTTCCTCATCTGACATCTTTTTGACTATGGCATCGAGCACCTTGTCTATGTGCTCTGACAGCTTGGTTGCCTTTTCATATTTCATCTTGTCACGCTCTTGCTTTAGGTCCGAAGTGTCAGAGAGCCAGACATACTTTCTCTTCTCAGTTAGGCTGTCCTCCCAGCTTGCAAGCCACATAAAATCAGACTCATGAATTACTTGACCCCACTTTCCTGGCGGGACTTTGGCATGTTCTCCAAGGTTTAGTGTGACGTCCTTTTCAGTGACTCGAGGCTTCCATCGTCCTCTGATTGGGTGATCGCCACGCCCTATGAAAAGGCCAGGTGGTTCTGCCATCCAGTTGGCAACCTCTACTTCCTTGCCATCCATTATTGCCTTTCCGTATACTCCCTTCATCTTTTCCTTGATCTCCTTTCTCGTGGCTGCAATCTTCTTTTTTTCCTCTTTTGTTATTGTGAGTTTGGCGTCTTTTTCTTTATCCACAACCTTGAAGGCATCTGAAAAATCAATATCTGAAAACACAGTTTTCTTGTATTTTTCTGGAAGTACAGTGATGAAATCAGAAAAGAAATTTTTCTGAAAAACAGAGTCTTTCACATACGGAGTGTCTTTCTTTTTTGCCCACTGGTATGCCATCTCTTCTGCATCCAAGCTCAGGGGGACCTTCTCGCCCTTGATCCTAATCGTTATCCCCTTTGATTCAAAGGGGGGAGGGAATGCAATACCATTATGTTGTAATGTCTTCCATTTCATTTTCAATATCACTACATTTTTTACCTAAATCTGTTGACTTTGACAAAAATTGACTCTCTGACTTATATCAATCTATTCAAAAATAATGTAAAAAATTCATACATTTTTTGAATAATTATACATGTTGTGTTGAAAATATTTTATATGTAGAAAAGATCTAGCTAAAAAGTTCCTTTTTTATATAATTTTCAAACTCGATATCAGTCTTACTCTTTTTGGCCTCAAGAAACATTATGGCATCATTACCCACGGGATATCTGGGTAATGGGTCCTCAGAGCTTACTGCATTGATTATGGTTCTTGCTACCTCTTGAGCGGGAGTGCCCATCTCAGACATCATGGTCAAACCAAGCATCACTTTTTCAGTGATATCCTTGTAAACGGAATCTGGTTTTGTAGATTTTTTCAGTGACGCAAACAGGTTGGTCTTGACAACACCGGGTTCTATTATTATTGTCTTGATGTTAAATGGTGCAAGTTCATATCTCATGGATTCACTGAGCCCTTCGAGTGCAAATTTTGAGCTGATATATGCAGGTGTTACAGGAAATCCAATTCTTCCAGCAACTGAACTTACGTTTACTATGATTCCTGACTTTTGCATGCGCATTGTTGGCAAGACTTCTTGGATTGTTCTTACAACGCCAAAGAAATTAGTCTCAAACTGTGCCTTGATGTCTTTAATTGAGAGGTCTTCAAGGCAACCAACTAGGAAATATCCAGCATTATTTACAAGCACATCTATCCTTTTCTTATCCTGAACTATTTTTTTTATAGAATCTTTGATTATCTCTTCCTTGTCTACGTCTAGTTCTAAAACCTCTACCTTCAGGCCCTCTTTTTTTGCCACCTCCAGTATCTTGCTACTTTTCCTTGTATCACGCATTGTAGCATATGTGAAATAGCCATCTCTTGCCAAGGCAAGTACGGTCTCAAAGCCTATACCGCTTGAGCTGCCTGTGACAATTGCAACTTTTTCCATAGTTAGCATTCTAAAATCGTATTAATATTTTCTATCATTGTGGATGGTATTGCAGAAAAGACAAGATCTAATTCTAGACTAGCGGCTTGTCTCCTTCAACAGGTTCTGACACCTCGGTTACCTCGCCGTCTGTGATTCTTTGGAGAATCTCGGCAGATGCCAATTTGTGCAGATATTCATTGTTGTTGCCACACCTATATGAAAAGGTACAGCGTGGACATCCTGCTTCGTTTTTGCAGGGACATTCTTGTACTATGTGCAAACTACGATCAAATGCCTTTTCTAGTCTATCATACAATGCCTTACTTGCACCATTACCGCCAATTGCAGAATCATACACAAAAATTAGTCCTGATGTGCCAAGAGAGATCCCACCCAAGTCTTGTGACACCCCCCCTGTAATCATGTTGCTGCCTTCTATGATTACATGCTCTGTTGCATGATATCCACTTGCTTCTGTATATTCCTCATTTTCAGACTTGCTTATCTCGACTAGCGGTCTTGGAGCCTTGAAGACAATTCCTTTTGTGACAAAATCATAGTCTAATGGCTTCTCAAGAATGACTTTTTGGCCTTGTGTCACCTCTTGGCCAAGCTCAATATTGACATAGCCATATACTCGTTTTTGTATGTGTAGTTTGCAAAATGCCACCTCAATTCCATTTGCCTGTCTTTTCTCAAAAATTGTCTCAATGGTTGGCCACTCTTCCGTAAGTGCCTTTGTATAGTACGGGTAATTTTTTGGAAGATATTCTAATTTTGCAGACATGTTCTTTGGATATCCAATCTCCTTTACTCGGTATCTTGTTCCTGCAAGAAAATAGACAGCTGATGGGTGGAGTTCTTCTAATGCAATGGGGAGAATTCTGTCTCCTACCTTTTTGCCATTTAAGAAAATATCAATTGACTTGCCAATTCCCCTTATGCTATAGTCTTCCAGAAGGTCCTTAATCTGATCAAAGTTTGGCACATATCTATTTTCAACTAGAACTAGATTTCCAACATTCAGGTGTCTCTGAATGACATCTTTGTGTTCTGGCAATTCGTGTTTTGCAATAGGTTTATCACATGCCATTGCAAGCACCTGAAATTCTTCAACAAATGGATTTTTTGGGTCTATGTAAATTTGTTCCGTGTCCTCAAAGTAGTCGCTTGGATGATTTTTGTAATATTGCGATATTGGATCATTTCCAAGTACCAGAAATGCAAAACCATCTTGGCCTTTTCTTGCAGCCCTTCCAATTCTTTGAACTAGGCGATTGACTGGAATGGTAGATGATATAACGCCATCGACATTTCCAACATCTATTCCAAGCTCAAGAGTTGGGGTTGCAGAGACTGCCAACAATTTATCATTTTTGAACAAGTTTTCAATTGACCGTCTATAGTTTGCCATCAGGCCTGCCCTGTGAACCTTGATGTCTATTTTTTGTCGTCCTGCCTGTAGGGCTAAAAGTTCGGAATTTAGGTGTGAATTGCTGAAAACCAATGTCTTGCGCTTTTTTGATGCAAGCTTCTTTAGTATGTCAATCATTAAGGCGCGTTGAGTAACAAGGGATGGAAACAGCATGCAAAACTCTATTCTTCCCTTCTTCCCAGATCCTGTAACCTGTGTCATGCCAGCCCCAAACAGGCCTTGGCAAAACAAGAGGGCATTTTCAAGTGTGGCAGAAGATGCCACAAACTGCATCTTGGGGCAGATTCTCTTTAGCCTCTTGATGATATAGTGAACGTTGGAGCCAAAAATTCCAGAATATGTATGAGTTTCATCTACTGCCAAAAACTTTATTGTATTTAGTAGTGTAGCAAACTTTGTCCTATGCCAGAGATGATAATGCAGCACATCAAAGTTTGTTATTATTATCTCTGGAGAAGCATACATGATTTCTTTTCTTTCAGTCTCCTTTGTATCTCCATCAAAAACTGCAATTCCTAGATTGAGTCTGTCTGCAATCTCCTTTATCTTTGGATATTGATCACGTGACAGGGACTTGGTTGGATAGACAAAGAGGGCATAAACGCTATGCCTTGGTGCCTTTGAATCAATTATTTTTTGCATTATTGGTATGACAAAGGCCTCTGTCTTGCCTGATGCTGTTGGCGCAGTTATGATTACATTTTTTCCAAATACAATATCATGAATGGCATCTTCCTGAAATTTGTAAAATTTTGAAATCCCTTTTGCTTTTAACACATCTATTATTCTCTCATCTAATCCCGAGTCGTCAACGGTAGAGCCCATCTTGGGGTCTGGCTCTATAATTGATTTGAAATGTGATACGTAATGTTTTTTTGAGAACAATACTGACTTGGTCAACTCGTCAATCTTTGAATCTCCTATCATCTTTTTGATCTCATCTTCACTTTGAAGCAGACCCTCTTTCTCTAGTGTATTTTGAGATTCTTTCTTGGTTGGGGTCTGCCCAATGTCAAATTTTAGCAGAAAATCAAGATACGCCTCATCTAAATTCTTGTTATAGTCTATTACATCTTCAATCTTGCAGTGTGCACAACCAAATAGGATTTTTTGATTAAATGTTCTTTGAACTTCTAACTTGGATTTGCATTTGGGGCACGAGTGCATTATACCACAGAAACATGCTGTATGATTTAATTTTTAGTTACATGTGGAATTTCACTTGAAGTCAAACATTTAAGCAAGAAATTCTAGCTTGAGCTGTTGGTAGTACTTGTAACAGGAGCTACGGGATTTATAGGAACAAAACTAGTCGACAAGCTGATTGGGCGAGGAGATGAAGTAACTGCGCTTGTACGTACAGGACAAATCCCAAATCCAAAAGTTAAGGTAGTTACAGGAGACCTTACTTATCTTGACTTTGACTTTATAGATGATCAATATGATGTAGTGTACCATCTTGCGGCTGCATGGCCAGGTGAGAAGGACAAGAAACTGCAGAGAAAGGTAAACTATGATGGGGCAGTTAACCTGTTCAACAAGATAAAGGACAAGACCAAGTTCTTTGTGTATGTCTCAGGTCTTGGTGCTTTTGGGGACACAAAAGGAAACATGATAGATGAGAACACAAGTCCGAGCCCAAATACAGACTATGCCAAGATTAGACTAGAAGCACAAAAGTATCTTGAAGACAACTGCCGACAAAACGGAATTCCGTTTAGTGTTGTGTATCTTGGAGATGTGTATGGCAACGGTGGTTGGTTCAAATCCATGATGATTGAAAGGCTCAAGAAAGGCTCGTTTAAAATTCCAGGTTCTGGAAAATATTATAGAAGCTTTGTCCACGTAGACGATGTTGCATCTGCATTGATATCAATTGCAGAGAAGAATCAGACAAACCAGTCATTTGTCGTAACTGATTCTAATCCTGTCATGTTTTCAGAGTTTGTAAGTTTTGTATGCTCCAAATTGGGTGTAAAAATACCAGGAACCATTCCAACGTTTCTTGCAAAAAGTGTTCTGGGTTCAGATTTTGTAACCTTGCTTACAACATCGGTCAAGGCATCAAACTCAAAAATATCAAAAATATACAATCTTGCATATCCGTCATATCAAGAGGGAGTAAGCTCTGCTGTCTTGGAAATAAAATCCTGATTGACATATAATATGTATCACAGTCTGGGTTTATGTGGGCCTTGGAAGCAGTTGGGGACAGGTACTAGATGTTCTGGAGCAAATAATTCCAGTCTATGACAGGGTCAACTCGTTTATCTCCCTTGGAAAGGACTTGGAGTTCAGAGAGCGTGGAATCCGCGGTCGAGTAAACAAGGGAGACTGGGTTCTTGATGCAGGTTCTGGATTTGGCAACATGTCAAAGACTGCAATGAAAATCTGCAACGATGATCTGCATGTAACATTATACGATCCTCTAAGACCAATGTTGAAGAACACAAGCAGACTGTTTGCAAAAACTCCTGCTCTGACCTGTGGCGTCTTTGAGCACATACCGTTCCAAGACGAGAATTTTGATGCAGTAATTTGTGGATACTCGTTGCGTGATGCAATCAGTCTTAGAACGGCAATATCTGAAATACACCGTGTCTTAAAAAAAGGGGGACGATTTGTTATTGTTGATCTTGGCAAACCAGACAACCTGCTGATTAGGACAGGTGTCTCATTTTACTTGCGGGTCTTTCTTCCTGTTATTGCACTGGCTGCAGGCGGAAAACTGGGATTGAAATTTGCAGCGCTTTATGACACGTACAGATTGTGGCCACAAAATAAAAAACTCAAATCACTGCTTCTTGAAAAGTTTGCAAGAGTTGAATTTGATACCGGGATGATGGGCGGAGCAGTAATAGTTGCCGCTTACAAATAGTCTAAAGCTTTAATTTTGGAAGGGGCAAAATCACTGCGTGACAGATTTCTCCCTTGTCATAATGGGCAATGACTGGATAATGATAGCATTTGTGGCACTAGTGATGTTGCTTGGAACAAAACGTATGCCAGAGGCATCAAAAAAGATAGGGAAAATTATGGGACAATTCAACAAAACAAAAAACATTGTACAAGACGAGATCCAAAAGGCCAAGGGTGATTTTAGCATACCAATACAGGGACCAGCGACTTCGGAGAGGCAAAAACTAGAGGTTATGGCGCAGACTCTTGGAATAGATTCTAAAGACAAGACCGATGACGATCTGAAAAATCTGATCTCATCCAAACTTGGAGGGACAAATGTTGGTAAAGGATCTGAACAGCCTACCAAGTAAGATGCGATCTGTTCTCAACAAATTTAAATACAATACCTAGGAGACAATCGGTAAGTTTGAACAAGATAGATCCATGGCAGAATGCACTAAAACAACTTGCGTCTGCTGCAAAGATTTTAAAACTTGATCCAGGCGTACATGAAATGCTTGCATCACCAAAAAAAGTCTTGACTGTTTCTCTTCCAATAAAAATGGATGATGGAAGAATCAAAGTTTTCACAGGATTTCGATCTCAGCATAATGATTTTAGGGGACCATTCAAAGGTGGAATAAGATATCATCCCGATGTAACAATAGAAGAAGTAAAAGCGCTTTCCATGTGGATGACTTGGAAGTGTTCAATAGTTGATGTTCCCTTTGGAGGAGGAAAGGGTGGAATCATTTGTGATCCTAAAAGACTCTCTGCTGGAGAAAAGGAGAGGCTGACGCGAAGATACGCATATGCTATTTCTGAAATAATAGGACCTGGCAAAGATGTACCTGCTCCCGATGTTTACACAACAGGAAAGGAGATGGCACAGATAATGGATGTTTACAGTGTGATGCACGGGCAAGGAGAGCCCGGCGTAATTACTGGCAAACCGCTTTCTATAGGAGGTTCCCAGGCAAGAAATGTTGCAACAGGCCTTGGGGTGTCATACTGCGTAAGAGAAGCTGCCAAGAAACTTGGATTGAGACTAAAAGGCGCAAAGGTTGTAGTGCAGGGATATGGAAATGCTGCAACATATGCTGCAGAGTATATAGAAAAAATGGGCGCAAAAATAATTGCAGTCAGTGACTCTAAAGGTTCTATAATAAACACAAAGGGACTAGATTCCAAAAAAGTACTAGAGTACAAGAACAAGAATGGAAGTGTAGTAGGATACCCTGGAAGCAAAAAGATCACTACAGAACAACTTCTCACTACTCCCTGTGACGTATTGGTACCAGCAGCTCTTGAAAATCAGATAACACCACAGATTGCAAAAAATGTTGATTGTAAGATAGTTGCAGAGGCAGCAAATGGCCCGACAACTCCAGAAGCTGATGAGGTTTTGTTCAAGAACAAGATTACAGTCATCCCAGATATACTGGCAAACTCTGGAGGCGTATGCATTTCATACCTGGAATGGGTACAGAACTTGCAGAGATACTATTGGTCATTTGACGAGGTAGCAGGCAAGATGGAACACCACATTGTCAGGGGGTTCAATGACACACTTGCTTTATCAAAGAAGCACAACGTTGACATGAGAAAAGCAAGCATGGTGCTTGCCGTAGGACGAGTCTTAGAGGCGTATGATGCAAGAGGCCTCTGGCCATAAACTGATTCTTTACCTTTCGATGATATGCAATGACCAAAGCATTTGTAGCTATTCATTGTGAGACTGGAAAAGAGTCGCAGGTAATTCGAAAACTTGACGAGATAAGGGGGATAAAAAATGTCACAGGTGTCCTTGGCCTTTATGATGTTATAATAGAAGTAGAATCTAATGATTCAATTACTCTGGAACAGGTCGTTACAAGATACATACGCAAAGTGCCTTACGTACTTTCTACCATGACACTAATTGTGATCTAAAATATTCTTTCCAGTAGATATCAAAAAATAAAAATTAAAAGATCTGAATTTAAGAGGTGCTAAACGAGTGACCGCAAGAGCATGACTTGGTCACGTTTGGATTGTTTATCTTAAATCCAGCGCCCATTAGGCTCTCGATGTAGTCAATATTTGCGCCTTTGAGGTATTCAGCACTATAACTGTCCACGATCATCTTTACACCATTCTCTTCGATCAGGAGATCATCTTCTTCGGCCTGTTTTTCAAAGCCCATTCCGTATGACAATCCTGAGCATCCGCCGCCCTGTACGTAAACTCGCAGAAACTCTGGTTTCTCTGCTTCTTCTTTCATGAAAGCAGTTACCTTTTCTGCTGCCTTTGGTGTGATTGTGACAAGTTTTGTTGTCTGTGTATTGCTCATAAGTCAAACTTGGCATCTAAATTATAATAATCTTTTCATACCGGGCATATTAGGAATGGATGGCAGTAAGAAGGCAGTTTTTCTATTTCTTTGACTTGTTTACAAAGGCAGTCATTCTCTCGGCTCTATCTGGGTGTGTAAAGCACAGCCCCCATGTGTAAAGCTCAAGTGCAAGGCCTGTATCGATATCTGAGTTTCTACCCTTGTTTATTGCAACCTTTGACATTCTAACTGCCATGGGGGAGTTTTGTGCAATCGTCTTGGCAACGTTTGTAGTCTCTTCCATTAATTTTGCAAGCTCGACTACCTTGTTTACCAGTCCCATCTCTTTTGCCTCGTCTGATTTTATCATTCTTCCAGTGTAGATCAAATCCTTTGCCTGTGATATTCCGATGATTCTCTGCAGTCTTTGTGTGCCACCCCATCCAGGACAGACTCCAATTGTAACCTCGGGCTGGCCCATTCTTGCAGTATCTGCAGCTATTCTCATGTCGCATGCAAGTGCAAGCTCGCATCCGCCACCGAGTGCAAATCCATTGACTGCCGCAATTGTTGGCCTGCTACAATTTTCTACGGTAAAAGTCAGAAGATGACCTACCTTGGCATATGCCTCAGCCTCAATTGGCGTAATAGTTGACATGTATGCAATGTCTGCACCTGCAGAGAATGCCTTGTCTCCCTCGCCTGTGATAATTACTACCTTTACTGAATCGTCAGTTTCTATTTCTTTGAATACTCTGATGATGTCATTTGCAACATCCATGTTCATGGCGTTAAGCTTGTCTGGCCTGTTTATCTTGACGGTGCAGATTCCATCTGATTTTGAAACAATAACAAGAGACATGTTGGGACTCTAAAAACTAGAGGAAATTAAACCTTGTCTGGCTTTTGCTTTCCCCATTGGTGTAAAGCAGCGGCTGTTGCTACCCAGTTTCTAATGTCGTCATATACTGGAACATTGTGTTTCTCAATTAGCGCTGAGACCTTTTGTGTGTAAGGACCGCCATTTCCACCTACAAGCAATGGTTTTTTCCCTTGCTTTGAGAATTCTCCTAGGTAGTCAATTATTGTCTCCTCCAGTGGATCATCTTGGAACACAAACCACGGCATTACAATGTCGATGTTTGGATCGTCCAGGAACTTTTGAATTGCATATCTGTAATCGTCGGCATTTGCTCCGCCGGTAACGTCAGCAGGATTGCCATTTCCAATTACATATGTTGCAGGATAGTGCTCTTTCATCTCTTTTATTGTAGCCTCTGTGACTTTGCCAAGCTCCAATCCAAACTTTTCAAACTGGTCAATTGCTCCAATCATTGGACCTGCTCCGTTGCTCACTAGAGCAACTCTTGGACCTTTGGCATGTGGTTGCCATGCAAGTCCCTTGACAACAGATGCAAGTTCCTGATAGCTCTCTACTGAGATTATGCCAGCTTGCTTGAAGGCGCCCATGATGATTGCGTTAGAGCCTCCAAGTGAGCCTGTATGCGATGCTGCTTGCTTTGCACCAAGTGCGGTTCTTCCACTCTTCCATATCACAATGGGCTTTTTCTTCTCTTGCATCACGCGTTTTGCAGTCTCGATGAATTTACGCCCGTCTCCAAATCCTTCTACATAAAGTGCAATTACCTTGGTCTGTGGGTCATTTGCCAAGTACCAAATCATGTCAGCTTCGTCTACATCTGACCTGTTTCCGTAACTTACCATTTTAGATAATCCAAAAGAATCTGCCGTCTCAAGGAAACTAATTCCCATTGTTCCACTCTGGGAAAGCAATGCTACTGAACCTTGTTTTGCACGAACCATTCTTGCCTGACCCTGGAACGCACAATCAAGTCTGTTTGCTGCATTGAACATGCCTATGCAGTTTGGACCAATTATTCTAATCTTGTTTTGCTCTGAGAGTCTCTTTATCTCAGCTTCATATGCAGCTCGCTCTCCGCCAAGCTCCTTTCCTCCGCCTGATACTATCACAACATTGTGGATTCCCTTCTTTGCACACGTCTCAAGTACTGGCGCGGTAATAGAGAGGTCTACACATACGACAACAAGATCCACAGGATCCTGTATTGCCTCAAGAGATGGGTAACACTTGATTCCAAGAATCTCATCTGCTTTTGGATTTATTGGGTATACTTTTCCTTTGTAGTCGTGCTTTGCAATACTATCAAGTACAGAGTTGCCGACCTTTCCTGGAGTGGCAGATGCGCCAACCAGTGCAACTGATTGTGGGGTAAAGAATGTCTCCATGAATTCTATGTTAGGTTGAGCTTTTGAGATTGCGCCCTTTTGGACCTCTTTTTTTAGAATTATCTTTGCATCTACAACATAGTATGATTTTGGATATACCACAATTGGGTTAAAATCCACGCTGTCAAAATAATCTGCATTGTCAACTCCTATCTTTCCAATCTGAACTAGTGCCTTTGCAAGCATGTTCAGATCAATTGGCTTGCTGCCTCTGTACCCATGAAGTATCTTGGAGCCTTTCAGTTCCGCAAGCATTGATTTTGCATCATCGATACTGATTGGAAGCATTCTAAATGCCACATCCTTGAATATCTCAGTCAAGATTCCACCAAGTCCTACCATTATGACAGGACCGAACTGGTGGTCATTTTGCAATCCAACTATGAGCTCAACTCCTTGCGGAACCATCTTTTCAAGCAAAATTCCTTTTAACTGCACACCTTTCTTCTTGGAGAGCCTAGAGTACATGTCAGTGAAGGCCTTCTTTACCTCCTTTTCATTTTGTAAGCCGACCTTGACTCCTCCGACATCTGTCTTGTGAAGAATTTGTGGTGATACTACTTTCATGACAAGAGGAAACCCTAGTTTTTTAGCTGCACGTGTTGCCTCTTTTGCATTATTTACAAGTGCATATCCTGGCACCTTGACTCCATATTTTTTTAAAACTGCTTTTGAGAGTTCTTCTGTTATTACCTTGTGATCTGTTGATATGGTTTGTTCAAAAACTTTCTTGACTGCGCTCAAAGTAAACACTCCTTTTTGCTTGCATAGAATCCACTCTGCATTCTAGTTTGAGATATCATAACTAGATCCGAGTCTTGATGTCATTATATTAAACTTTTTGTCAAATTAGAACTCTATCTAGTAGTTTCTTTTATTGGAAGAATCTTACTGTGTGAATCTACGCCAGTTTTTTAAAGTTTGAAGATTCAATAATATTATATTTTGAAAACAGGAAAAAGGAAATGAAACCAACATCATATTACATTGCAGTATCAGGTTGTATAGCGCTAATCGTATTCGGGGTCTATCTCTCAAACTGGACATACTATTATTATCTGTGGAAAATGGATGCTGCACGGGTTTTGTTATCAAGCATGCAATCTACATCAAACCCGAACTCTCTTGAATCTTATATCGAAGCAACAAAGACTGTATTGCCAGAAGATGGAAACCCAGTATGGCTATTCCCTACAGAGGATACAGACTTTAGATTGATTCAAGGAGATCTGCAGACAATGCTACAAACTGCAAATAATATTGCTGAGGTATCTTTTAATAGCAACAACTTTCATAGTGGAATTTTAAACATTCATGCACAAGCTGCAGTAATCACGATCAATCTGCTTGATGCCGAGTCTGAGGTATGGGTCTCACCTGCTTTCCTACTTGCAAATTCTGTCTGGATAGTTGGTGTGGCAGGAATGTGGAAACTTGCACCAAAATACAGAAAGTTGTAATAGAAATGAAATCTCTGCATCTTACAGTAATTTTTGTTCTGGTTGCGGTAGCAGCACTCCTTGTAAACAATGTATTTGCACAAACTGACAATAATTCTACACAAACTATGAAACTAGTAATTGGTTCTATTCAGGGAAGTAATTACGAAAATGGCACATACGTCCAGACAATTAATTTCGAGGGAAATGTAGGTACAGTAGAGATAGGACAACCAGTTTTCATTAAGATCTTTAAAAATGGTTCTTTGTACAAAACAGACCTTATCACACAGGGCAACATTACCTCAGATAAATTGTTTTACTATCCCATCACAATAAGGGGGCAAGTTGGTCTAGACGAATATGGCATTTACTTCACATATGGAAATGAGAATGTGAAAAAAATCCTCCCTGTGACTCCTACCGGGGGCATATCTATGCCCGACACATCAGACTCTGCCCCACCATTAAAACAATTCAGGTCGGGAATTCAAGCACAAAGTATTCAATGCGAAACAGGAGATGAATTAATTCTCAAATCGCAGGACGGCTCACCGGCGTGCGTGAAACCCACGACTGCTAAAATATTGATCGAGCGTGGCTGGGGTCACTGTCCTTTGCGACTTGGTTTTGTTAACTGTCCCTAGTACAAAAGTAAGAGTAAATGTCATGTTTTGGAATTAGACCACTGGATTGCAGTTGACTAAACATTAGTACCTTGAAATGTGAGTTTAAGAGAGTTCAATACGACATCAAACTTTTTGTCAAAGCTTAAACTCTGACTTGAAATTTTGGTAAAATATTAGCATGTTTTTTTGTATGGCATCCATGTTTTTTGGGATGCTCCGGGCTATATCTCCGGGATTGATGTATGGTACTGTGCTTAGTTCCTCTTTTGATTTGTCAAGCCATAACTGTATGGTAGGCTCGTCTACCTCAAGATGAAACTGCACCCCTACCGCACTTCCAATCTTTATTGCCTGATTCTGATAGTCTTTTGAATGGGCAAGCCTTGTGGCGTTATAGGGAAGATCAAACGTATCACCATGCCAATGAAATACGGTAACAGGACTTGATATTCCCTGGAAGAGCCTTGATTTTGTGGTATTGTCAAACTCCACATCATGGTAGAATCCTATCTCTTTTTTCTTGCCTTGGTAGACCTTGGCACCAAACGCCTTGGCTATAAGCTGCGACCCAAGGCATATTCCAAGAACTGGGATATCCTTTTTGACTGCATTTTGTATCAATGCCGCCTCTTCTTTGAGATAAGGTAGGTCATCGTTTGCACTCTCTGGCGCACCAAGTATTACTATGACACCAGGGTCTATGTCTGGAATTTTTTCTTTTTTTGCAAGAACTGTTGTGATTCTAAAGCCGTCCTCTTCAAATAACTTGCCTAGCGTGGCAATTCCTTCGTTTCTTGTATTCTGTATTGCCAAGACCTTTCCCATGGGTGAATTTTTAAAAATTGCTTAATATGTTTAATTGCAAGTGAAACCATGCCCCTTGATGAATCTGAGATATCCGAATTACACCGCTTCATCCAGTCTCTTGATTCCAAAAGGAACTGTATCGTGGCAGTAGAGGGAAAAAAAGATGAAGAGGCACTTCGAGAACTTGGCTTTTCTGGCAAAGTCTGCCAGTTTCACAGCTTCAAGGGCCTGGTAAAATTTGTAGACTCGATGCCAAAATACAAGAATCTGATTGTGCTTTTTGATTACGACAGGAAGGGGGCATATCTTACTAAAAGGACAGTCTCGCACCTTGAGCATCGCATGACTGTAGATCTGTCATTTAGGCGAAGGCTGACCAAGATAACAAAAGGCAAGGCACGACATATTGAGGATCTCTCTTTGTATTCTAGAACGAGAATCTGACAATAAGCACTTATATCTGCCCATGAGAAATGTTAATTGATAAAAAATTAAGAGGATAATGATTTGCCATATAGTGGAATTGTCAAGTATCACGTTAAGCTCAGCTTTGACGTAGATGGACTCGTCGAAAAAGCCGATATCATAGGCGCTATTTTTGGCCAAACAGAAGGTCTGCTTGGTCCAGAGATGAACCTAAATGAACTTCAGAAAGTCTCGAAAGTAGGACGAATCGAGGTCAACACTACGAGCACGACTAATCAAACAAAAGGCGATGCCTTGATTCCTATGAGTACTGACATAAACACTGCCGCATTAATTGCAGCAGCAATAGAAAGCATAGATAAAGTGGGTCCATTCCAGGCAAACTTTAAACTGGAAGCAATCGAGGACGTTCGTTCTGCCAAAAAGAAAGAGATTGTTGACAGAGCAAAACAGATTGTTCAGAAATGGTCTACCAAAACAATTAGCGAAGGAGACGAGATGCTAAAGGACGTCCAAGAAGTAACATCATCTGGAAAACTTGTTGCATTTGGAAAAGAAAAACTGGCATGCGGTTCAGGAGTCTTTGACGCACCTTGGGTGATTCTAGTTGAGGGAAGAGCAGATGTGATAAATCTTCTAAGGGCTGGATTTGACAATGCACTTGCAATCGAGGGTGCAAGGATTGATGAATCCATCAAGTCACTTTGCGAATCAAAGCAGAAAGTTGTAGCATTTCTTGACGGAGACAGAGCAGGCGGTTTCATCTTAAAAGAACTAAAGTCACTTGTAAATGTCGATGTGATTCATCGCGCGCCAGAAGGCGTTGAAGTGGAAGAGCTTACTCCTCAACAGATTGCCGATATTCTCAAGGAAACAGCAGAGGAGATGAAAAAAGAGACTGCCAAACCAAAACTTCAGGATCCAAAAGACGAACCAATCGCAAACATTGTAAAAAAAGTATATCCAGATCTCAATGAATCTCTAGAAGCCGTAGCGCTAGATGAAGGACTCAACAGCCTATTCAAAGTTCCTGTAAGTGAGATAGTGGCAAAACTCTCTCCTGGTTCTGGAATAAAGTACCTCGTACTTGATGGCATCATAACACAGAGGCTCATTGATTCTGCAAAACAGGCAGGAATAGAGTGCGTTGTAGGGCACAGGGCTGCAAACCTAAAATCAACTGATGGACTAACCCTCAAAACATTTACAGAGCTTGGTATTGCATAAAACCAATGCCGGAACTAAAGCTACAACACATACTCACGCTTGCAGAACTTTTTGCCAAAGGCGCTCGATATAATTACATTCCAATCACAACCTCATCGCTTGGACAAAGCATACACAAATCTCAACAAGCTGCATCAAAACACCTCTTGGAACTAGAAGCTGATGGATACATAGAGCGGCTAAGGACAGGACCAAAAGTATCTATTCGAATTACAACCAAAGGACATGCAGAGATGTCAAAGATTTTCTCAGTCTTAAAGTCAAGTCTTGAGACCTCTTTGCCATATGTGGAGTTTAGGGGAACCATAATCTCAGGGATGGGAGAGGGGGCATACTACATGTCCATGAAAGGCTACACAAAACAATTCAAGTCAAAGCTTGGCTATGTTCCGTTTCCGGGAACACTCAATGTAAAACTCAAGGACAAGGAGTTCATTGAGGCAAAACGATCGCTTGATGCACATCCTGCAATAATGGTAACTGGATTCTCGGATGGTAAGCGTACCTATGGATGGGTCAAGTGCTATCCGGCAAGGGTCAACAACGTGGATGCCGCACTGATTCTACTGGAACGAACACATCATGATGATTCTATAATAGAGCTTGTCTCAAAAGAGAACATCAAAAAGTTGGCAAAACTTTCAACGGGTTCCCAAGTTACGATTCGGGTCAATGTAAAACCTAAACTTTCACAGTGACTATACACTTAGATGCCGTAGATGGATTTTCCGTAATCGCTTTCTATCTTTGAACTTTTGACATCTGGGATTGGGGACTGGAGCCTTGCAATAGATACATCAACTCCAATCTTTTTACATCCATCTATGATGAATTTCTCTTGGTGTATCTGGTCATAGCCTAATGCTACAATGTTGGGCTTGATGCGCTCTACAGTCTTGAATATGTCGCCCTCGCGGCCAACAACTGCATAGTCTACCATTGACAGCGAGCCAACAAGGTCCCTTCGTAATTCCATGTTATGCAACGGTATACGTTTTTTCATCTTTTGCGCAGTAGCATCTGTTGCAACCACTACTACCAAGACGTTTCCAAGTGCCTTTGCACCCCTCAGTGTGTGTATGTGCCCGGGATGAATTATATCAAAGACTCCGCCTGCCAGCACTACTCTGATAGCGCCCCTCCCAATATCAGTCAATGTCCTGTCTTTTTCAATCAGACCATTTTTTACAAGCAGATCTAGTCTGCCTGAGATGTAATCAGGGCTGACAGACAGTTTTTTTCTTATCATCTCTACTGGGTCTTCGCCGGAAAGTGAGGAGACATAACATGTTGAAATTATCTCCTTGTCAAGTGCATCCAAATGTATCCACAGGAGCTGAAGCTTTACCACTTGATTAATCTATGTCCACGGGTCTATGCCCTTTGAGAGACGCAACGCATCGATCAGGCCCTCTGCATATCCAATGCTAAGTATTGCAAGCTCTTCTTTTCCCTCGCTTTGAAATTTCTCAGCGTCATTGATATAGAGATGCGCATTTTCTATGACTGGCTGTACGCTCTTGTCGTCTTGGAAGATCTTGATGACCTCGTCTAGTGCTCGTCTTGCCTTTGGAACATACTTTGTAATCATCTGATCTGATATTTTTTGTATCTTCGATGAATTATCAAAGGGCTCGTCAATACATTTGGCAAACACCTTGAGCGCGTCTGTTTCTGTAAAGTGCATTCTTCCTGGAATGATGACTGTATGGGGGGGTTTTCCAAAATCAATCTTGGAAAGACTGGAGATTTTTCCAGCAGTTATGCTCTGGCTCCTAGAGCCAATCCTAGACGCTACTATGATAAATGTTGATTCGTCGATAACATTTCTTTTCTGTTCACTTTCTGCAAATAAGAGACTTGAGATCGCATCTTTTGGATCTAAAAAGAAATTTTCAATGCTGCTGTATTCAAGTATCAAAATACTGTGTGCGCCCTTTACAAGATTCTCGTAAATGGTGTGGTATACTGTATTCCATGATTTTTGCTCTCTCATTACCGTGACGGGGCGTCCAATCTTGTAGTACTGTAATCCGCACTCTCCAACAAGGGATGGTATTGCAGATGCCGCATGTACAGTTTGGGTCTTGATCTTTTCAGTCTCTGCCCTAGTTCGCAACTCGATATGCGTGGTTGCAATGTAGGGGTCGCCATACGCAAGAAGGACAACTGTCTTTTTCTTGGCCGATGCAAGAATTGTCTTGCCATCCTCTACTAGCCACCGCGGAGCAACCCTGAACCTGTTTTTGACAAGTTTTTTTATTTTGGACTGGTCGCTTTTTGGTATGGGGCTTGTAAAGTTTTCAAAGAAAACCAGATCAGCTTTTTTTAAAATCTTTGACGTGTCTGGGCTAATTCCATCTAGTCCTGAAATCCCAAGTCCGATAAACCATAACATAATGCAAATCTCTTTGTTGTATATTTTGGTGTTCGTTTTATGTTATTTGTCAGAACTTGTGTGATTGTCATGCAGTCTCTTGAGATGGTGCAACATTCTCTTGAATACCTCTATACTTCGCACATATTCATCTGTTGATACGCGTTCATCAATTGTGTGTGATGCATGTGGGTCGCCAGGCCCGTATGTCACCACTGGAATATTCAGTGAGTTTCCAATTATGTTCATGTCGCCTGTTCCTGTCTTTCTGATAAGTTGTGGTCTTGCCTTTTCGACATCTAGTACTCCTAATGTCAATGCCCTGACAAGTGGTGAAGCATGCGGTGCCTCAAATGGCTCTGTCTCATCTAGAACAGAATAAAATGCATTTACTCCTTGCTTTTTGGCAACCTCTTGAACTGTTGTTGCAATTTTTTCTCCAACCATTTTGCAGTTCATGTCTACTGGAATTCTAATGTCCATGATTGCATCACACTCTACTGCAGTTACATTATGGCTTGAGCCCCCCTTTATTTCAGTGAGTGCAACTGTTAACATCATGCTTTTTGGTTTGCCATCCTGGTTTCCTTCCAGTGCTTCTTTTATTGCAGTGGTAAAAACATATGATTCTTCAATTGCATTTTTTGCAAGCCATGGTGCACTGGCATGAGCGCTGTCTCCTACATTTATCTTCAAGTTTATTGCAATTCTTCCCTTGTATGCAATGGTGATATTTTTTATGCTGCTAGGCTCGCCAAATATTGCATAATCAATATCCAATTTTTGTTTGACCAAACTTTTGATCCCAGTTGCATTTCCTTCCTCATCAACCACTGCTGCAAAGACAACAGTTCCGGTATTATTTTGAACAGATGCGGCTGCTAGCAACATTGACATCAATGGTGCCTTTGCATCAGAGGCCCCTCTGCCATAGACATACCCGTTCTCATTTCTGACCTTTATCTTTCCTGGAACCGTATCCATGTGGCCGCAAAGAAGTATCTTGGGAGAACCAGAGCCCTTTGTTGCAATAAGGTTGCCTACCTCATCGACATGAATATTTTCAAAGCCCAAGTCATCACACTTGTCTGCCAGAAACTCTGCAAGCGGTTTTTCAGAAAGCGATGGCGTATAAAGTCTTAGAGCCTTCTCTAGCATCTTTACTGCATATGTTGGTGTAATGGTAATTGAAGAGTCCAATTCTTATTTTCTCAATTGCATTGCGTAATCTATCATCAAGGCTGGTATATCTACGCCAGTAACTCTTACGGTATTTTTGTATTCCGTTGTGTTATTGACCTCGTGAACCACCAGTCCGTTTTCCTTGCTTTCCATCAGATCTACTCCTACTATATGCCCCTGTACTGCATTTTTTGCCTTTATACAAATCTCTTCTAGTTCCTTTGTCACCTTCAATGGCTCGGCCTTGCCGCCAAGAGCCATGTTTGTCTTCCACTGCCCATCGCCAGAATAGCGATAAATTGCTGCAACCACCTGATCACCTATCATTATGGCTCTGATATCGCGTGGTGGCCTGTTGACAAACTCCTCCAAGTAGTACACCTGATAAATTGGATACATTGCCTCTCGTGTCTCCATTATTCCTTGTGCGGAATCGTGGTCCTTTAACAAAGCAATCATCCTTCCCCAACTTCCAACAGTTGGTTTTAGAACCATTGGGTATCCTCTTTTTTCCAAAGTCTCTAGCGCTGCTTCTTCTGAGAATGCAACTGCACTAAATGGTGTTGGAATTCCATTTTTTACCAAGAGCATGTGGGTAAAGAGCTTGTTTCCGGCAAATATGCTAGTGTTTAAGCTGTTAATTACATTGACACCTTTTCCCTCAAGTGCGGCAGTAGAATGCAGACTGCGATAATAGCTGACACATCTCTGTATAGCAGTACCGTAGTTCTCTTGCGTCTTGTCTAAATTAATGGATAAACTCTTACAATCAACCATCTTTGCATCGATGCCTTTTTTCTTTGCGGCATCAAACAGGGCTTTTTCTTCCCATCTGATGGTATCGTAGAGTATCGATAGACCGGAGCTCACTGGCCCCAGTCCTCACCAACAGTTTGTGCTGGTTTTAACTCAAAGCCTGAGGATCCTTTGGATAACTCAAAACTTGCACCACAGTCTGGGCAAGTCACAATCTCTCCCTCCATCGAATCCTTTGGGGGGTTGATGTTGGCATCACATTCTATGCATTTCATATTACTTACCTGTCTTTACCTTAACCTGGGTGTCATTAATTATCTTTCTTTCCATATAAAATACGGAATTAAGTATTCATTATGCCTACCTGCAACGAGTTTCACTAATCTTTATGATTTTGAGGTTATGACAAGTTAATTTCATCTAAATCTATTGTAATGTATTGGCCAAGTCCACTTTTTTGGGTAGCTTGATCAGAAACGTGGTCCCGCTCTTCTCAGTACCTTTTACTGTGATCGTACCTTTGTGATTTTCTATGATATTTTTACAACTTACAAGTCCAAGTCCGGTCCCAATCTGTTTTGTTGTAAATAATGGTTCAAATATTCTCTCCAAAAGTTCTGGTGGTATTCCAGGACCTGTATCTGAAAATTCTATATTTATCCATTCTTTTTCATCGTACGCTGCAATGGAAATAGATCCCCTTTCCTCCATTGCCTGCGTCGCATTTATTATAAGATTGATAAAAACAACTTCCATTTTTTCAAGGTCACAGAATATTTCATAATCCTTTTGTGGAAATTTGAGTTGGATCTTATCTGGAATTTTGAGTCTCTCTATAGTAAATTTAAGTAAAGTACTTAAAAAAATTTTTTCCAAGTTTACAGGTTTTTGTTTTACATATGATAATACTTCATCAACCTGATGTGCCATTCTTGTTATGGCATGTTCCATTCTTATAAAATCACTAGAAGTATTTTCATACAATATTGGATTTTTGAGCTGTATTAGAGGAATTGTGTTTTTTAAAACACTAAGTGGGTTCCTAAGATCATGTGCAAGTCGTGCTGATAATTCTCCTACCACTAGGAGTCTCTTCTTTGTCTGTTCTTCTATTTGTTTCTTTAATTTGTTCATTTCAGATATGTCTCTAAGAAAGATGGTCTGACCTACTACGCTGTTGTTGTAAATAATGTTAATAGTGTTGAAAAGTACTGGGAATATTGTGCCATCTTTTCGCTCAATCCAAATCTCCACGTTTGTAGATTTTTTTAAAGTTGCTGACCATTGGTTAAATTCATTTACTATTAGCTCTTTGCTGATGTTTGAAACATACTTGAATATTGATTGCCCTATGATTTCCTCTTTTGTATATCCTAAATTTTTTGCATAAGATCCATTACAATCTGTGATGATGCCATAGATATCAACTGAACATAAAAGATCTGGATGGTTTTCGTATAATTCATCATGTCTTTTTTCAAATTCAATCTTCTCGTTTTCAATCTTCAAATCTTTTTGCGATATGGGAATGTTGTATTGCAAAATGTTCTACTGTTTATGATACAATGTGGAATATAATGGAATTCAAATATGTAACACGTACAAGAAATGTGCAAGAAATGTGTAGAATTGGATATGGATCTCTACAAGCTAAAAATTGATTTCAAAATAGGATTAGAACAGACTTTGTACTTCTTCTTTCATTTTATCAGCTGATTCTACATCTCGTAAATTATCTGATAAATATGTGTATAATCCATACTTGAGAGCCTTGAGGGAAAGTAACGCACATTTTATTCTTGCAGGACCTAGATCTGGAAGTCCGAGATTTTCAAGTACGGTCTCTTTTGATAATTTTTTTACAAACTCAAAATCCTTACCCACGATAAGTTCCGTTAGCATGGATGCACTTGCCTGGCTTATGGCGCACCCCTTTCCTACAAATTTTACATCAGACACTTTGTTGTCTTTTATGTTGACATAGATCTCAATATCATCACCGCATAATGGGTTACTATCATGCTTGAAAATATCAGCATTTTCAATAATGCCGTAGTTTCGTGGATTCCTATAATAGTCAAGTATGATTTCTCTGTAAATATCTGTACTACTCAAGTTCTAAACTCCTATTGATTTTTTTCATATTAAGCATAGTTGTAATTTTTAGTCATTGAAATTCTCCATTGTTTGGTCTTTTACCTCGTTTTTTAATTCTTGAAATATCTCACGTTGATATTCTAACAGATTTTCATCTTCCATGAGCCTAGGCCTCCTGTAATCAATCGTAATCTCCTTCTTTATTTTAGAAGGCCTATTTTTAAAAACTATTACGCGATTTCCCAGTATGACCGACTCTGAAATATTATGTGTCACAAAAATAATTGTCTTTTTTGTCTTCTCCCAAATGAGCTGAAGCTCCACAAGTAGTAAATCTCTTG
>JASHNR010000023.1 GCA_030041535.1 Nitrosopumilaceae archaeon
ATCAGAAACATTAGCTCCAACTGATACAATTACTAATGTAAACTATCTCTCTGGATCCCAAAACACAATTCTTCCATCTAATGAACTAACTGCTGCGGTGGATAAAGTTACAGTTGTTTATACACAAGCTACTGGTACACATTATACTCTTCCTATATTTACTGAATCAACATCTCTAAAGGATCAAAGTACAATTGTCTATACCAGCAGTACAACTCCATACACACTCTCACTCTCTGACACACTAGCTCCAACTGACGCAGTATCTACAGTATCTATACACAGCTACACCCAAACTCTCTCTGATACACAAGCTCCAACGGACACAGTATCAACAGTATCTATACACAGCTACACCCTGCCTCTCTCTGACACACTAGCTCCAACAGCTACTGCATCCACATCAGTCAAACACATCTACACCCAAACTCTCTCTGACACACTAGCTCCAACAGCTACCGTCTCATTTGCACAATCAAGAACACTCTCACTCTCTGATACACTAGCTTCATCAGATGGTGCAGTATCACTGGCTGCATCAAACCAGTACTCACTTTCTCTCTCTGACACACTAGCTCCAACAGCTACCGTCTCATTTGCACAATCAAAGATCATCTCACTTTCGGATAAAATAATTTCAGATGCAGTCACGGGCCTCAATCTTGCTCCAAACCAAGTACTCATACCAAATACGCAGACGCAGATAACAATCAACCCAGTTCAAACAGACTTGGTTATAACAAGTCCTAGTGCAGCATTATCATCAGTCGTCATTCCACCAACAGTAGCTGTAGCACCGACACTGAACTATTCGACAATAGCACAAACTAGTGGAACTACCACCACTGCACAAGTTACTAATACAAACTCCTTAACAGTTACCACACAGACTAGTACAAATAACCAGGCAGTTCAAGTTACAATTCCTCCTAATACAACTGTGCAAGGTACTTCGTGGAACGGCGCACTCCAAATACCCATTGTACAAACAAACGTTGTTCTATCATTACCTAAAACCACTGGTCAAACCACAACCCAAGGAGTAGTAGTAGAGCTTGGCTCAACTACAAACACGCCATTGCATTTTAGTAATCCTGTAAGCCTAGTACTTGCAGGTCAAGCCGGAAAACACGTAGGCTACTTCTACACTCCTGGCCAAGTTACAGAAATCACCGCCTCTTGTACTATTGACAGTGGGTCAGGTCTACCTGCTGGAGCAAACGAATGCAAGATAAACAGAGGCTCAGATCTAGTTGTTTGGACAAATCACTTTACAGGGTTTGGATCATGGAGTTCTAGTACATCATCAGGATCTACATCACCCACGTCAGGTGTATCCACTGGTGGTGGTGCAGGATCTGTAGGAGTTGGCGGAGGCGGTGCAGGATCTGGTGCATCATCTTCAGGTGAATCCAGTGGAGCATTTGGTGGTATACTTGCACCAGAGCTTCAGATCGATTCTGTCTCGTATAACCTATGCCAGAATGATACCGTAAGTATGCTTGTAGAGTATTCTGAGAGCAGCCCCACAGTCATATTGCGCACATCTCTAACAGGAACAGTTCAAGCAACACTAGCTCAGGTGCAGCCATATGCACAGGAGAACCAAAACTCTACTATCCAGAAGCTAGTCTATGTTGCACAAGTTGATCCAAAAGAAACATCATTTGAGGTAGTGGCATTGCAGGCAGTAAACAACAATGTCTTCTCGGTAGGAGAGACAGTAAATGTCTCAGCATGTGAAGGAAACATCAATTATGAAAACCCAGGTGCAACATCTGCAGAACAAATCCCACTAGGTGCGCCTGAAATATTTGATGTCAAGTTCCAGATAGGAAACAGTACTGATATTCCATCATCTGAAGAAAACTATACAACTTCGCAACCAGTAAATGTATATGCCATAATTAACAGCCCAACACCGCCTAGCCAAGTGCAGCTCAGATTTGTCCCAGCAGGCAACTCTACCACTGGATACTCTTCAGTGAACATGAATGTAACGCCATTGCAGATCTCAAACACTACATATACTGTTTCAGGAACAATTCCAGAAAGTATGATGCAGGCCCCAGCTGTAACATACTGGATAGATGCTCAAAATACAGCCGGCAAGACAACTGATTCAGACCAGTATGCAATTGGTGTCAAGCCACAATATGACATTTCAGGTAATCTTCAGATGGATGTTAGCCCCACAAGAGCAGAGGGAACGATGGAAAACCCAACTGCATACTTTACTAATAACAGTACAGGACCCATCTACGGTTCGGTATCTCTAGTTGTTGATGGAAATGTCACATATACATCCCCCCCGCAGGTATTTGGAACAGGACAGACAGCTGTAAACTTGGAATGGAAAGCTCCCTCTACTGGAAAGTTAGATGACTATAATGTACAGGCAATTGCCAACTTTTACGATACGTCATTTGAGACTTCAACATCAGAAATAACCACATTCCCATCAGTTCAGACAATTGCCCTCTCACAATTATCAAGCATAGATATGCTAAATGAAAGCAACAATACTATAGCACAACCATTAGTGCTGTATTCTTCATTTAATAACGAAGGAACTATGCGATATAATGTCACTGCACCTGACGGCACATGTGTCATTGGTGGCTCAAGTGATTGTCTTGTAACAAACTCTACACTTGGGCTTGCAGGCAACTTCAAGTCAGTAACCATAGGAGATCAGATCTACAGGGTCAGATACTCTGGACCTGATAGCCCACTTGAGAGATTCTCTATAACATCGGTAGATCCAATACTTGGTCAGTGGAAGGTAAGCATTGACTCACAACAGAATCTCTTGCCACTGGTACACGCCATGGATGATGTCTTCTTGAAGGTAAAGTATAGAGAAATTGATACCTTGCCTATCACATTGACTTCCCAATAAACTGTAACTGTTCTGTTTGTATTAGCAGCTGTATTAAGGATAGGCGGTAGCGTCTGCAAGATGTGACTCTATATCTGATATCTTTATCCTTTCTTGGCTCATCGAGTCTCGCATCCTAATTGTTACAGTATCGTCCTGCAGGGTCTGATGGTCAACTGTTATGGCAAAGGGTGCACCTACCTCGTCAAGTCTTCTATATCGTCTTCCTATTGCACCAGAGTGATCCAAGAACGCGTCATATCTTGTCTTTAGCTTTGAAAAGATCTCATCTGTTTTTTCTGCAAGACCGTCTTTTTTCATAAGGGAAAGTATTCCTACATGTATTGGAGCAAGATATGGTTTTAGAGAAAGCACAACTCTGTCATTTTCCTTGTCTTCCCGAAAGCTATGCTCCAAAATAGTATACAGACTGCGGTCTATTCCCATTGAGAGCTCAAAGACATGAGGCAAAACCTTGACGTCATTGTCTAGTACCTCAAACTTTTCCTTGCTTACGGTCCCATGGCTCTTAAGATCATAGTCAGACCTATAGTTACACGCAACAAGCTCAAGCCAGCCAATAGTGGTCTCTACTTCAAAATCAAAGGCAACTGATGCATAGAATGCCTTTTCCTTGTCGCCTAGTTTTCTGAACCTGCTTTTGCCCACATCAATTCCTGTCTTGCGATAAAATTCTACCAAGAGCGCCAAGTAGTATGCCACAAGCTTGTTGGGCAGCATCCCAGACTCTAGTGCTTCCTTGCATGTTACTTGTTTGATGGTATCATCATCAACCATTAGCCTGATCTCAGTATTTTCTATCTCGGAGAACCTATCCATCTCATTTAGTTTATTGGGATTGCAAAATACCTCTATTTCTGCCTGATAAAACTCTCTTAGTCTAAGAAGGCTTTGCCGCGGCGAGATCTCATTTCTAAAACTTTTCCCAATCTGTGCAACTCCAATTGGCAGTCTTCCCCGCATTGTCTTGTAAAGTCTTGGAAAGTCAACAAAGATAGATTGGCATGTCTCTGGTCTAAGATATGCCGCTTCGCTCTGTGGGCCTATTCCAACCTTGAACATCATGTTGAATTTTTTTGTGTTATCAAAATTTCCCTTGCATTTGGGACACTTTACATCTTTTTCTGATATTACTTTATCAAACTGTTCAAGATCTGCACTCTCTGGAACAACTAGTGAAGTAATCTCGGCAATTAGCTTGTCTGCCCTGAAAATGGATTTGCATTTTTGACAAGTTATTACTGGATCAGCAAAACTTGACAGATGGCCTGATGCAACAAAAACAGACTGCGACATTATCTGGGAACCGTCAATCTCCCACATCCTATCACGTCTGACAAGCTCGCGCCTCCATAAATCCATGAATTTGTTCTTTAGGCTAACCCCTGACGGACCATACTCCCAGAATCCTGCAGGAGCATCTGAATAAATCTCACAGCTTGGAAAGTAAAATCCCCTTTCAAGTGCGAGTTGTATTATCTGCTCATAGTTCATTTGATATCACCCAAGGCACCAGATCTCTCAAGCCAGTTCCTTGACTTTTTTAAGGTTACCAACATCATCCCGCCTCTCATCTATGGGGGTCTCTAAAATCATCGGAATCTTTTTTGAATTCATGGTATGTATAACATGTGCAAGACCCTTCTCGCCAATCTGCCCTAAACCAATGTGTTCATGTCTGTCTAGGTTGGACCCAAGTTCCCCCTTTGAATCATTTAGATGCAATATCTTTAGGTGCTCAAATCCTATTGTTTTGTGGAATTTTGAAAGCGTATCTGCAGCACTTTTTTCCGTTCTCAGATCATACCCTGCTGCAAATGCATGACATGTATCAAGGCATACTCCAAAACGCTTGGAAGGCTTTAGTTGCTGTAGTATATCTTCAAGCTGTTCAAAATCAGAACCCACACTATTTTTTTGTCCAGCCGTATTTTCAAGTAGAATCATAACATCGTCTGCAGTATCATCGGCTGCTTTTGTAAATGCCTTGATCAATTTTTCAATTCCTTTCTTATCTCCTGCACCTTTGTGGCTTCCAAGATGTGCTACAATATAGGGAACGCCAAGTTTACTGCATCTTTTTATCTCATCTATTAGCGAGCCAAGCGATCTTGCAAATGGATCGTCCTCAGGCGATGAAAGGTTTGGTAGATATGGCATGTGAGCGACAGTTGCAAATCTGTCTATCTTGCTTGCAGCAAGTTTTTCCCTAAAATTAGTAACATCGCTAGATTCTAAGGCCTTTGCTGCCCAGCCGCGTGGATTGCGAGTAAATATCTGAAATGCAGTACAATCTATTGCTACTGCATTATCTACGGCACGGTCAATGGAACCAGAGATGGACACGTGCATCCCCACTTGCATGTCAGTGGTTTATTTGAGCATAATTTAAGTTCGTTGTGTATTTTGTCATAATACAAATCTTCTACAATTGTACCAAAACACAATCAAATTTTTAAGTCGTGCAAAATCAAGAGAGATGTGTTACAGCCAGGAATCATGGATCTTGCCAAGTATCCCTTTCTTGCAGAAGCAGGAGAATATCTACGTGACAAGGGATTTAATCTAGAGCAACTGGGCCATCCAGATTGGACTCCATTGGTGGAAAAGGCATATGGCAGAATCATAACAGCATCCTCGGGTCAAGTGTACAGCTCTGATATAGAAAAACTCGAAGATTTGGATAAGGATATGGAAATACTTTCGTTTATTGTTGCAGTGATCTTGCTAAAAGCGGCTGGAATTAATACTCTAACAAGAAGATTCTCTCTTGCAGAAGCAAGAAGGGCAGAAAGATATCTGGAACACGATCTTGGGCGAAAACGTATAGACAAGGCAGTAAAGGATAGTGATTTTCCATTGAAAATTATTCAGGAACTATTTTCAGTAAAAGTTGTGATAGAAAATGATGAATTCATGTTAAGCGT
>JASHNR010000024.1 GCA_030041535.1 Nitrosopumilaceae archaeon
TCTCTTCTGTCCCGCCAGATATGGTAGGCCTTTTGAGGTAAGAGCCAATCGTGACAAACTGGCCAATGCCAAGCTCGTGTTTTTCTCCAGTTGAAAATGTATACGTATATGTGTTGGCAGTCTCCTGCACCTTGTTTATTATTTGCCACTCGACGGATTCCTGACCAGACATTGATGTGCAGTATATTTGTGATATAATAAAATGTTCTGTCAGATCCGCAGTTGATCATGCTAGTGATTGTATCATAACCATGCCTTTTTGCTCTACGACGCTGTCACGTAGGAGTTGTACGCGGTAAAATCAATTACACAAAATTACACACCCGATCGTAAGCTTTGTTCTATGATGGAAACCTTTCGCGATATGGTAAATCACTGCATCAGGATTGGTTTAGAGAACAACGTCACTACTCTCAAAAAGTTTTCATCATTGTTTTATCATGAGCTTGACTGCTATCAGATCCAGTCAAAATACAAACTGACTGCGATATCTCAGGCTTGTGGAAGATTAACACAAATGAAGCGTTCCATCAAGAAAGGTATAAGAACAAGATCGCCTTTTGTATCAAAACCGTATCTTGTGTCATGCTATGGGTTTAAGATAAACGGAATGCTACTCTCATTTCCTATTGCCAACAGGGAGTTTGTCAGTATAGTGCTCAATTCGCATACTTTGGATAAACTCTCAGAAAGAATACAGCCAAGATCTTTTACAATCACACCAACATCATTGTCAGTCTCTGTACAAAAGGAAGTAGAAGAGCTCATTGTTGAAAACGTAATAGGGATAGACCGTAACCTAAGAAACGTCACCATATCTACACAGTATGGACCAGTCATGTACAAAACAAGTAAACTTCTATCAATCAAGGAAAACACCATGCATGTTATTGCAACATTTAGAAGAAATGATAGAAGAGTCAAGAACAAGTTTTACTCTCAGAAAAGAAACAGAAGATCAAGAAGAGTCCAGCAGTTTTTGCACAAGATATCAAAAGACATTGTTAAGAAAGCAGTAGAGTCAAGATCAATGATAGTACTTGAAGAGATCAAGGGGATACGAAAACTATACCGAAGGGGAAATGGTCAGGGAAAGAAATTTAGACGAAGATTAAACTCGTGGTCGTTCTACGAACTACAGAGACAGATCCAGTACAAGGCATCATGGGAGGGAATTCCTGTTCGATTCGTAGATCCTAAACGCACCAGCCAGCTCTGTCCGGTATGCGGAGATAGAATCCAAGAGGACAGGTTACAACTTCGTAAATTATGGTGCATTAATTGTAAGAGAAAAATGGACCGCGATGTAGTTGCGGCATTAAATATTTCTTACAAGGGGTGGAGTAGGTTTTGCCATCCTAGAGGGCTTTCAGATGAAGCGATGAGAGGGAACGTGGAAACCTTACAGCCGCTAATCCTTGGAGTAGATGGAAGCAAGTTAGTCTCGGTATGATGATATGATCAACCGTAAATTTGACAGAACCAAACCTATGGAAGATTCTTGCTAAACAATTTGCATCGCACTTTGTTACATCTGCAAAAAAATACCAGAACTTTCTTTGCCCTTTTCTTGGCATTAATTTTTCCAACTCTTTTTTTTTGCAAAGGCATGCAACTAAATATCATGATACCACAAGATTACTTCAAATGGGAAAAAAATGCATAATCTGCGGCTGCAAGGACCATAGGCTTGTAGGCTGTGTCACGCACAAATCAAAAAAGTGCTCGTGTTACAAAGAGGCAAGCTAGGCCATGACTTTTAAAATTTGACAACCAGTGACTGGGGTTATAAAAGGGTACGGTACTCATCATAAGAACATGGACTCTCAGAACCACGACGAAAGCAGGTTTCGGCTCTTTTTTGAGGTGTCACCCAATCTAGTGTGCACGCTTGACCATAACGGAATAATAACTGACATCAACAGACGAGCGCTTGACCATATCGGATATGCAAAAGAGGAGATGGTAGGAAAATCATGCTTTGACTTTATAGAATATAATTACAAAAAGGTGGCCCTTGACGGGTTTGAACAGATGCAAAAGACAGGCTCGGGTCCAATAATTGAGATATTGCTGATAAAAAAAGACAAGACGAAATTTTACGGAATGTGTAGCGGTGCAAGGCTTGGAAAAAAAGAGCCGCCAGAATATATTGTTGCAATCCAGGACATATCGCGGTTGTATGATTCGCTAAAAAGGGCAGAAGACGGAGAGGTTCGGCTAAAAGACCAGTATGCAGAACTAAAAAAGACGCACGAATCCCTTGTACTTACGGAAAAAAAATACCGGAACCTTTATGATAGCTCACCTGACATGCTACGCACCATAACACCTGATGAAAAAATAATTGACTGCAATGACGCATATGCAAAAAACCTTGGATACACAAAAGAAGAGATTATAGGAAAAGCGCGAGTAATCGATCATACTGCCGAGCAAAGTCTTGATGAGCTTACAAAATCCATTGCAGAATGGAAAGAGAATGGCAAGATAATCAACAGGGAGATCTGGATGAAAAGAAAGGACAATTCTGTCTTTCCTACACTGCTTAGCGGTACCAACATTTACGATGAAAAAGGACATCTTACAGGAAGAACTGTTGCATTAAGGGATATCACAGAAATCTATTACTCTAGAAAAAAGATAGAAGAAGATCAGGCAAAGCTAGGCCAACAGTATACTGCGCTAAAAAATGCAGAGCTTGCAAAGGACGAATTTTTAGCAATGGTCACACATGAACTAAAGACGCCTCTTGTGCCAATACAGGGCTATGTGGACCTGATACTTGCAGGACAGTTTGGTCCGCTTACCCCAATGCAGCGTGAAAGATTTGAGATAGTAAAATCGAGCACAGAATCCATGCAAAAACTGATATCTGATCTGCTTGACGTGCAAAAAATAGAGATCGGACAGCTAAAGCTTGAAAAAAATATGCACAACCTTGCAGAGATTATCTCAGATGCGGTATCGTCTATCAAGCCGCTAACTGACAAAAACAAGATAGAGATAACAACATCTCTTGAGCAAGATGCCAAATGCACATGTGACAATACAAGAATATCTCAGGTTGTGACAAACCTGGTACTTAACGCAATTAATTTTTGTCCAAAGGAGAAAGGCAGCATAACCATAACGCTTGGCAGGAAAGGAAACTTTTATTCTATTGTTGTAAAGGACAACGGAACAGGAATTCAAAAAGACAAGCTTGACAAGATCTTTGTAAGGTTCTATCAGGTGGATACATCAAATACAAGAGAACACAAGGGCTCAGGCCTTGGCCTGTCAATATGCAAGGGAATAGTTGAGGGACACGGGGGAAAGATCTGGGCAGAATCCGAAGGAGTTGGCAAGGGAACCGCGATTCACAT
>JASHNR010000025.1 GCA_030041535.1 Nitrosopumilaceae archaeon
TTGCCAACAAGAAGATTTTTTACGTTTAATCCCATGAATATAATTTTCTGAGGCGATATTTGACTTGAGTATTCTGATATCAGATATGATAACTGTCTTAGTTATTTTTATACCAAAAATAGCTGGCTTCTCTGTTCATCTCATCTCCAAACAGAAATTTCCAGATATTTATCTAGGATAGATAATCTAAGTACTTGCATGGTTCAAAAAAGAATTTTTGGCATAAAAAATGATATAGACCTGAGCGTTAATACAATCAAGATTTTACAACGATTTACTTGTTACAAAATAAGGAGGAGAAATTCTTGAAACTCCACTGCGCGATTGTTTAGAAGAATATCACGTGTTGTTGTTTCAGTGGAAACAAAACATGGTCAAAAGGGGAGGATGTTAAGAGTATAGAGAGTGAATTTTACCGAGTAATGTCGAGATTGGGATCTTTGCCAAATATGCCCGCGCTAATGAATGCTGGTACAAGATGGGTCAAAAATGAAGATGAAACTAATAGAACTATCCCACTAATGGAAATGTTCGTTTTGTTCATATGTTTAATCTTGTACACTTTTTCTCTATTTGTTGGGAGGCTGCAGTTTCTCTCCTGGAGAGCACACATGATTCCCACAGATTTGTTTGCAAGGTTCGCTTGCAGTGCAAATCTGGTGCGAATAATCAATAAAGTTTACAGGATCCCAACTAGTTTTTCCCGTAAATGAGACTGCGTCCACTACAAGAGAATAGCCAACAGCTAACTTGTTGTCTACCGCGCTTACAATCATATCAGACGTGTTCATTTTTGAACCCGGTGTTATGATAAATGTCACATATGCAAACTTGCCAGAAAAGCTAGCGCTGCCCTTGACAGTATCTATAAAGTGATGCGGATCTTGAACGATTGTATTTCCTGATATGTCATATTGTATGCTGGTATCGCTATTTTGCACCGATGCATTTGGACCGCGGATATTAAGAAAGAGCGATGCTGATCTTAGGGCAGAGCCTGAGTCATCGTATATTTTGAGTGTAACATTGGAAGGTACTCCAATGGTAAGATTCTGTGTTTGTATTGTTTGTGAATACCCAGAGATATCAAATGTTTTGTCGTTGATTACAAGGCCATCTGTGTAGTGATATGTTCCCCCTCCAAATGAGGGAGGATAGGACACTCCGTATGCTTCTTTTATGTATTCAGATAGGGTGGTACCGTCTAAGACTGGTATCAGTAAGAGAATGATTGCAAGGATGATTATGGTACGGTTAGACATTTGAAGTATATCTGATCGTTTCTAGTAATAAGATACAATGAAGAATACCGGCTTTGATTATCAGGTTTGGACGCGTAGAAGCGCGCCATCATATTGTCTCTATATTCTCACTTTCTGCTCTGTTTTCTTCCTCTTATAGGCTTCAACTATTTATTCTCAAGTTTTATTTGCCTTATAAGTTCCACAGGTGCATTCTTATTCATTAAAACCGCATATCTTACCTCCTCTCGATCCAAAGCCAGCTCTTCCAAAATCTTCGCAGAAGTTTTCTCATTCCAAGCTACGCATTCTCTTACCCTCCATTCCTTATCCTTACACATTTTTTCAACAACTACCACATGGGTATTGTGATTCCTTGCCACGCCGTATCTTACCTTCCAATCATCATCATTAGATAGTTTTTCCAAAATTCCAGCAGAAGTTTTCTTATTATGTGCGACTTCTCTTCTTATCTCTTCTTTCTTATCACTAGCCAGTTTTTCTAAAACTTCCATGGGGACGGCTTCATTATGTGCGACTTCTCTTCTTATCTCCCAATCCTTATCATTGGCCAGCTCTCTCAAAACCTCCGCAGAAGTTTTCATATTCTTGGCAAGGGCTTTTCTTTCTATCTTATTTTTTTTAACTATTGTTGCCTTAACTTCCTCGGACCTATCTTTCTTTGAACTAGATATGCCATCAAATTTTATCATGATGGGGGTTACTCCCGCTGTCTATTGCCGTATAATTAGCCATTGTATGATTTTGACGCTTTTTAATTATAACTTGCTTGCATGAATACCAGAAATGATAATCATCTTTCAGATAATAAGGTAAATTGATCAACATAATATGTGAAACCTAAGATAAAAAAGATATTGGTTCCATTAGACGGTTCGGAAAATTCTCTCAAGGGTCTTGACAAGGCAATATATCTTGCAAGGCAATGTAGTGCCACCATAACTGGATTATATGTGATTCCATTTTACGTGGTGAAATCTGGTCCCAGAATATTTGGACCATACAGAGAGAAAATGCTAGAACATGTGAGAAAATCTTTGACCAAAGCAAAAATCCACTCGGCAAAAAACGGCATTGTTTTTGATGAAAAGATAATCGAAGGTGATGTGATAGCAGCAGATATAGCAAATTTTGCCAAGAATAAAAAATTTGATCTTATAGTTATTGCATCCCGAGGATTTGGTCCAGTAAAGGAAATCTTCCTTGGAAGTGTTGCATATGGGGTTTTGTATAAATCCAAAATACCTATACTTTTAGTAAAATAGATCTTGATCTAGTTAAAAAAATATGAATCTTGAAGCTACAATAATCTGGATATTCACAAGATCCCAATCTTGTAATTTGTACTCTGAGAATTGCGAGATGGTTTAATTACCAGAAAAGACTCTTCTTCTCTGCATGGTCTCTGAAAAAGTGGTCAGATTTCAAAACAAAAACAAGGATTTGAACCAGCTAGCGCAACAAGTAGTCACAATGCTAGATCAAGACGGATACAAGACACAGATGACTGCTACTTCTCCTGTAGGTACAATCATCCAGGCAACAAAGGCAGGCATTTTGAGGGATTTCATTACTGCAGACAGGGCATTTACTATAATGATTAGTGGGGATCCAAACGACTTTGCCGTACACATTGGAATTGGGAGATTCATACAAAATATTGCTATTGCTGCAGTAGAGGCATTGCTCTTGTCATTGCTATTTTTGGCAGTTGACATACCGGAGATGTTATGGACAGTACATGTGGAAAAAGAGATATTAAATAAAATAGTTCAGATGGTAGGTTAAGTCAAAAGATCTCAAGAATTTGATCTTCAAGATCAAAATTTGTCAATTCTTATTCGACCAGCATACAGTGCCGTGCTATGCAGTCCTGCTTGTTATATTTTATAAAACAAATAACTTACTATGTCTCTAACTATATCCAACCTTCAAAGCAAAAAGATGGTAAAAGAATTAGAGACAGTTCTAAGATATCTTGTATTAGATTTTTAAACGATTGAAAAAATGGTTGTTATCATTGTTGATATTTGTCTTCCCATCTAAAATAGGCTCAAACAGTATCTTATTTATCTGAGATGACCAGAAAGACACTTGTCTACCTTGCTATGGGAGTGGCAGCAATATGTGCAGCAGGGTTGGCCATAGAAGGCAATCCCGTGAGGAATACCTTTGCTGAGAGTTGTGCTGCAAGTGGCCCAAACGTTGACCTGCATGGGTGTAATTTTATTGGTGCAAATCTTAGTGGTGCGGCCCTCAGTGGTGCAAACCTAAGTGGCGCAGATCTTAGAGGCGCAAAACTCAGTAGTGCAGACCTTAGTGATACAAATCTTAGTGGTGCAGACCTAAATGGTGCTGACCTCAATGGTACAAACTTTATTGGTGCAAATCTTAGTGGTGCAGACCTAAATGGTGCAAATCTCGCTAATGCGGTTTTCCTTAATGCAAACCTCAATGGTATAACATACACAGGATGTGCTGGAACGCCAGTTGGACCGCCTGCACAAGGAACATTGCCAGTCTGTTAATAAAATCCACACCTTTTTCAATTTCTAAACTCTGTCTGTGCTCTTATTTTATAACATAAATCCCCTGACAGATATTATCAAGTTTGATAACGGTCTCCCATTCTTAAATATCAAGAAGCAAATAATCAGGGGAGACAACTATTGGTTATGTATTCCGAATTAGATGCATTATGTGAATCGATATCATGTCTTGACAGTAGTATAGAGGCTGTAGCTGTCATCAACAAATTTGGAAGACCAGTGGAAAGAATCGACAGAGAGGGAAATAACAAACGTCTTCCACGTGACAGTGAAATGTTCTTCATGCAGTGCGTATTACAGATATCTATGGGAAATGATTTTGATGAACAATATGGTCCTATCAATTATCACATCTCAGAGAGACAAAACCTAACTATGCTTACCTTCCCAATTTATGATCATGTCCTCCTCGTGATTGTCAAGAAGGACACAAGTCCAATATCACTTGCAAGAAAGATCACTTGCGTCATCGATACACACAGAAAGCAGCTATGAATTTGTCATCATAAAATAAATAGATATAAAATAAAAAATTTGAAAAGGAGATTTGAAACCATCCTTGTAATAACGAGAACTTTTCATAATAATAATAGAATCTTATCTGGAAGCAGACCCTTAGCTTTGTACTGCCGGTGTATGAGTTTATGCACTTTTAAAGTAGTTTCTAACATTTGGTTTGAATAGATAAAGCAAGATCTTCCATTCATTATCAAATTTGCCACCTCGACAAAATTGAATAATGCAGCTACGATGACAAATATGAGCACATTTCAAACTCAAACACTTCCTCATTCTCAAAAATGGTATTTTCCTTGCACGTATAATTGTAGCAGTAGTGATAACAGTATCAAATGTCAAGCGCAAGATCCAACTCAACGACTGGTCTTTCCAAACAACAGAAGTCAGTACTTCTAGGTTCCTTTCTAGGATGGTCTCTCGATGGTTACGACCTCGTGTTAATGTTGCTTGTAATTCCGTTAATTAGTCATCTCTTTTTTCCTGCAAGCAATCTGACCCTCTCTCTTCTTGCCACCTTTGCAACATACATTGTCACGCTGATAATGCGTCCCGTTGGGGGAGCTTTCTTTGGAAACTTTGGCGATAAGATAGGAAGAAAAAAGACGATGCTGATTACCATAATAGGATTTTCTGCTGCTACATTTTCAACCGGCTTGTTGCCCACATGGGAGATGGTTGGCGTGTTCGCTCCCGTGTTATTAGTAGCTTTGAGGTTTACACAGGGCTTTTTTGCGGGTGGAGAGTGGGGAAGTGGCGCTGTAATTACAATGGAGACTGCTCCAAAATCTTCAAGAGGATTACTTTCTGGGATTCTTCAAAGTGGGTATAACTTTGGGTTTATGATGGCATCAATTGTATATTATTTTGTATTCGCTGCCCTGCCAGAAAATCAGTTCATAGAGGTGGGATGGAGAATAATGTTTTTCACAGGAATAATTCCAGGCCTCATAGCACTTTTTGTAAGGTTCAGGATGGAGGAATCAGAAGTCTGGCTTGAAAAGTATCGTCAAAAGGAAATAGAACGAGCTCCCCTCAGAAAAGTATTTTCCGACAAGGAACAACGAAAGCGTTTCCTTTTGGCACTGATAATAACAACGGGATTGATGTATGCTTACTATAGTACCATGGGCTTTTATCCGACATTTCTTCAGGATTATGTAAATGTGACCAAGTCCGAGGTGCCTACCCTGATGATTGTCGCAACAGCAACTTCATTTTTTGGGCAGATGTTTGCAGGCTATGCAAGTCAGATAATTGGCAGAATGAAGACTCTTATTTTATTTGCAATAGCTGCTGTCATTCTTGCAATCCCTGTAATTTATGGACTGTATCACGCCATATCATTTTATGAGAGAACATTGTATACTGTAATTTTGATCTTTGTTGCAACATCTGGTTTTGGTCCAATGCCGGCATTTTTATCAGAAAGGTTTTCCACCGAGGTGAGAAATAGTGCAAGCGGATTTGTTTACAATGGAGGTTTGCTATTTGGTGCCTGGGCACCCCTGATTGCAGTCATCATCTTACCACAAGTGGGGTATTTGATTCCAATACTTTTGGGAATAAATGTGATGATAGGCTCAATCATAATACTAGTTGGCGCAAAGAGTAATCCTGAGACAAGAGACTTGGAAATAAAATAAAAAACAAACTGTAACGCTACGTCTGTCTGTCTTCAATTTTTATGTAATCATGGGGTACACATTAAAGCACGATTTTGCATGATAAACAACAATGTAAAGACTTGATCTGCTTATTGCTAAAGTAAAAGGAAATAAACTCAATCTTTTTTTATTTTCAACCTTCAGCTATGGCATTAACAATATCCGATTTTGTAATAATTCCAATCAACAATCCATTATTGACAACAGGTAGTCCACTTATTTGGTGACGAATCATAAGCAATACAGCTGTAAATAAATATTCATTCTTGTTTATGAACACGGGATTTGGAGTCATGATGTCTTCTGCCCTAAATGTGAGTGCGTAATCAAGGCGATTTACGTTAAATTCGTTAGGTCTTTGATAATATTTCATCTCCTCTAGATCATCTATCTCAGTAAACTCTCTTATCCAATGTGATGTTCTTGCTGGAAGAAAGTCTCTGTATGTAATAATCCCTATAGGTTTACGATTTTTTCCTACAATAACTCTTGAGATTTTGTTGTTAACAAGTACGCTTTCAACTACAAAAAGCGACTCTTTAGGATCTACAGTGATGATTTTATGCGTCATATACTTGGATACTTTTGCTCCAGTGGTTCCATGAATCAAGAATGCTCCAATTAGGTCTGTTTTAGTGACAATCCCAGTCAGTGAATCATCTTCGTTTAGTACTACGACTGAGCTAATGTTGTGCTTTTTCATCAATTTTGAGCAATCATAAATGGAATTGTTTTTCTTTACCGTTATGAGATTTTCAGACATGAAATCTCCCACCTTCATATCTCCAATATACCTCCCACTAAAGACAGACGTAGCTCTGACAAGGTCCTTTTCTGTTATGATACCAGCGGGTTTTTTAGAATTTTCCATCACTACAAGACGCTTTATTCCGTACTGCAGTAAGAGATCCCTTGCAGATACAATGCTTGTTTTTGGTGTTACTGTGATGGCTTTCTTTAATATCGAGCTTAACAGAACTGGAGTCTCAAATTGCACGCCATAATCTTGACTTTTTCTTGATAAATACTTCACAGAAGAATATCATCTTTGATAATCTGTATGCTTGATTTCATATAAGATGAGTGTTTTAGATTCACATTGGTTTGTATCTATTCAATAGTAGAGAATTACTGATAACAGTTACAGAACTTGTTGCCATTGCACCAGCTGCAAGAAATGGCAAGATCATGTACACATGAGGACCAAATATTGGAACGAGGGCACCCGCAGCAACTGGGATTAGAGCAGAGTTGTATACAAATGATAAAAAGAGATTTTGCTTTATTTTTGATACCGTCTTTTTGCTCAATTCCATTGCCGTTACGACATCACGAAGATCATCTTTAACAAGTATTATGCCTCCTGTCTCTTTTGCAATATCAGTTCCACTTCCAAAAGAAATTCCAAGATCTGCGGCAGCAAGTGCTGGAGCATCATTTATTCCATCGCCCACCATGGCAACAATTTTGTCTTCTTTCTTTATTTTTCTAATTGCATTTTCCTTTTCTTGAGGCAGTACTTCCGCAATTACTCTATCTATGCCAAGTTTGTTTGCAGTTGTATTAGCTGTTCTTTTATTGTCACCAGTAAGCATTACAACCTGAATTCCAATTTTTTTGAGTCTTTGTATGGCCTCTTGTGCATGATCACTGATTGTATCCATCATTGCAATTATTCCAGATAATTTTTTATCTATAGAAATAATGACTGGTGTTTTTCCATCTCCTTCAAACTCCTCCATCTTTTTTCCTAATGTTTCATCAATAGTAATCCCATTACCAATTATGAATTTTCTATTTCCGATCAATATCTGATGATCTCCGTATTGAGAGAATACACCGCTGCCAGCAAATACTTTGAAAGAATGAGGTTCAGAAATAGGAATTCCTAATTTTTTTGCATGTCTGACTATAGCTTGTGCAAGTGGATGTTCGGAATTTTTTTCTGATATTGCTGCTAGGCGCAAGATCTCGTTGTCATCAATTCCATTTACTGAAAATACATCAGTGACTGAAGGAATTCCTTTTGTCAGTGTACCTGTCTTATCTAATACTAGGACCTGAACCTTTCGTGCGATCTCAAGATTCTCTCCTCCCTTTATCAAAATTCCATTCTCTGCCGCTTTTCCAGCTCCGACCATCAAGGCAGCTGGGGTAGCAATTCCCAATGCGCATGGGCAAGAAATTATTACCACAGATACAAAAGCAAGAAGTGAGAAGGTGAGCCCAATTCCACCAAAAAAGAACCACCCTAGTGCAGAAATTAATCCAATTATGACAATTGCAGGTACAAAATACGAGGATATCCTGTCAGCAAGCTTTTGAATTGGGACCTTGCTTGATTTTGCCTCCTCGACAAGTTTTACTATCTGCGATAAAACAGATTCGTCTCCAATCTTGGTTGTTTTGAATTTAAAAGCTCCTTCTTTGTTGATCGTGCCACCAATCACTTCATCGCCAGGTTCTTTCTCAACTGGCATACCCTCTCCTGTTATTGCAGATTGGTCTACAGAAGAACTTCCATCAAGTATAATGCCGTCAACTGGAATTTTTTCTCCAGGACGAACTAGAATGATATTATTTAGTTGTACATGTTCAACGGGTTCATCTGTTTCTTTACCATCTGTGATGATATGAGCTATGGTCGGTTTGAGATCTAGTAACTTTTTGACAGCTTTTGACGCCCTCGTCTTTGTTCTGCTTTCTAGCAATCTTCCAATTAGCAAAAGGGTAATTATTATTGAAGACGTTTCAAAGTACAGATCTCCGAATGGTAAAACATTATGCGCAAATGTTACAACGGTACTGTAGCCCCATGCTGTTGAGGTCCCTATGGCAATCAAGACATCCATGTTAGTCATCTTGTGTTTGAATGCATCAAATGTTCCTTGATAGAATCTCCACCCCAACCAGAACTGAACTGGGGTAGCTAAAGTAAAAAGTATGTATCCGTTAATTTGATGAGGTAATACAGGAATATATGTTAACAAAACTATAGGAATTGTGAGTGCGATGCCTAGAACGACATATCGCTTTAGTTTTTTAAGCTCTTTTTCTGGTGCAGTGAATTCATCAAGGCAACTCTTGCAACAAAAATAGTGTTTGGTTCCTTCTGTTTCGTAGTTAAGTGATTGGTCTTTTTCCTCAACAAACATTCCACAAATAGGATCTCTTGCCATTTTTTATCAACTATGAAAAAAGTTGAGTTATAGTCTAACGGTGTTTTCCATGTCTGGGATCTCTACAATCCACACACGTACAGTTACTCCCACAATCACACTTTCCGGTTGTTTCACATTTGCAATGTGATTTGTGTTGAGCGCCACAGCCACAATTTGCCATAATTATACAATGTATCACTAGTTAATTAGATTATTCCTAGATTTTCAAGTTTGATAATCAATTCTAGAATTGTACCAACGATGTTAAGATTAACCATGTATAATTAATTGTGTGCAGAATGTAAGCTCCAGTGTAGGAAAGAAGACGTTAGTCTATGCATGTCTTATCCTATTCTCAATTATTTTTTTAGGAATTGTTTTTGGATTAACTTCGAAAATTAATACAGAGACAACTGACCAATCTTATTCAGCTTGGTTGGTAATATCATACCTTGCAGGACTTTCTATGATTATTCTTCCATGTACCATGCCATTTGCCTTTATCGTTGTTCCAATGGTGATGAACAAAGGCTACAAGAAAGGCTTTGCAACATCCTTGCTATTTGGTGCTGGGATGACTGTAACACTTACCCTATATGGCACGGTACTTGGCTATCTTGGCAAAGCTACGGGGTTGGATCAAATCTACAACATATTGATGTTGGTTGCAGGAATAATCTCTTATGTTTATGGACTTCATCGCCTAAAGCTTATCAATATCCACATGCCGTCGTATTCAGGAATTCCAAAATTTGTACAGAAGGGTGGTGATTATTCAAAACCCTACTTTATGGGAATGTTGGTTGGTAATGCAGGTGTTGGATGTACGAATCCCTTGTTTTACATGATGTTATTTTACATTATGGGGACTGGAAGCCCAGAGATTGGTGCATCATTAGGTTTCGTTCACGGCATTGGCAGAGCCATACCATTGATTCTTGTTGCCATCCTTGCTATGTTAGGATTCAATCCACTAGCTGGGTTGGCAGCAAAACGAGATAAATTAGAGAGCATTAGTGGAATTTTACTTGTTATTATAGGTTCATTCTTTATTATCAACGGAATTCCTGACGGTCAGGATTGGTATATGCAATACATCATGCATGGATGGTTGAATGTTAATATTTCAAACGTATTACATTTGTCTCCAAGCTATGACACTTTTTCAAGTCAAGGACACATTATTCCCTTGGAATCAATTCCGATAATCATAGCTATTTTAATAGGATCGCCTTTTGCTTGGTATTTTATTCATGAAAGAAGGAAAAAGGAGGTGAATGTAGTGAAAGATCTAGTGTGCGGCATGGAAGTAAGTGAGAAAAAATATTCAACAACATACAATGGTATGAATTACCTCTTCTGCTGTGCCCATTGCAAAACGACATTTGAAGGCAATCCAAAACAATTTGTCAAAGCATGATGTAAGTTCGGTCTAGTAAGAAGATTCCACATATAAGACTATTTTTGGACACCTGCTGTTCATAAAATCATCAAAATTGCCAACCTAAGTATTGAACTAAAATCGCAGTATCCATCAAAGGCACAAGTTTGATCTAGAGTCGTAATCCTTTTTCCATCTTTGCGATTAGCTTTTCAAGCTTTTCTGCATCAATTTCAACCTCTTGACTTACACTACCCAAAGGACAAGCTGCTATTGAAAATTGCATTATTGCAATTAGTGTCTTAATTTCTTCATTGTTGAGATCAATGGAAGTCAATGATCAAATCAAGTCCACATTTTATATAAACAGAGAATAAGATTCCTATTATTGATAATTATAATTACAAATGATTGCAAACAGTTCTACAATTCTTGATAATATTAGTCCAGTGCATGAATTATTAAGTAACACAAATTCCTTTAAAACAAAATAAAAAGGATCAGTTTTTAGTGATCTAACTTGACTGCCTTTGACAGATCATCCGGTTTCTGTTCGTGTAATGTCATAGACTCTAGCATTTTCTGAAGTATTTTCTGAATCATCCTGTGATCAATTTTTACATGTTCATTCATCTCAGAGATTGGACAAGATGTACTGCAGAAATTTAAGATTGAGATGATTGTTTCTGCTTCATCCTCTTCTAAACTAACTTGGATCTTGGTGGGTGATCGTGCAGGCATGAAGATGTTACCCCTTCTTAGAATTTAAGGCGAAACGATGATTCCTAATTATGATAATGAACCCTGCAAAAATATCGAGTTTGACGTCTTTGACGGGTATTGCAATTTTAGTTCGATATCATGAGATGAATTTGTTAGATGAACTACTTACTTCATAGTTAAGGTCGTATGGGACTCGGGTACTTGTTTCCATTATCAGATTTTACTGTTCATGCTTTGTCTTGTACAACAAACATCTTTTCCCGTCTCTTATCTCGCTTGCATAAACTTTGAGCATATTACAGTTACATAGCTTATACACTCTCCTGTATACAGTGTTAAGCGGAATCTCATACTCTACACTTATCTCTCGCATAGATTTTGGTTCACACACGGCTTCTATTATTCTGGTGTATAACTCATCGAAGATGATCCTCTCTTGATTAACCTGACTCATTTTCATACACTCTGTTATGAACTTCCAAAAATATGTTAAATTACTTGGGGGTAATTCTCATCTCTGATAATCAGCCCCTTACTTAAAAACAAATAATTTTACCAAGTTTCAATAACCTTGAATCAGGAAGAAGAAAAACCAACAGAAGATTACGAATATGTTGAAAATGAATTCTCTTCCAATGATGATTCTGAAAAAATCGAATGGGAACAACATTACAAAAGAAGAAATGAAAAATTGGTAAAAGAGGATGAGATTTGACCAGAAAATGTTCTACCTATGGAAAAATACTTGATAGCCAGGAATCAACTCATTGTTCTGAGCAATGTCTTTTTGAAAGTATAAAGGAAAGCAAACAGTTCATGCCATGAGATCATTTCATGATTTCTACTATGTTAGAAATAATGAGGGAGAAATTCAATCTTGATAATCTGGTTAGTCTACAATGTATTATAGAATAGCTGGAAGTGATGTTTGAATTTTAATTTTGATAATTAACAGACAACCTTCAATACCAGATTTGATATTCAACAATTGCCTTTAATAAAATCAAACACCTATTGACTACTATGACAAATACAAAGATTTCAAACATTGTAGTTGCCATAGATGGGTCCGATCCATCTAGGAAGGCGGCAGATTATGCAGTATCTCTAGCAAAGGAAAAAGATGCCAAGGTATCTGCAGTTTCTGTGGTAAAGATTCACCAGTCTGATGCATTTCGAGGATCTGCTCAAACACTTCACAAGTTTGTCAACAAACAAGTTAGCATTGCAGATGAGTGGTTGGGGTCAATAAGAAAAGATGCCGATAAGAGCAACGTCAAGTTTGAGTCAAGAGTAATCAAGACAACCGCAAGCATTCCAGAAGAGATCATCAAGTACGCTAAAGACAAAAAATCTGATCTCATAGTTGTGGGGACACGTGGTAGAACAGGATTTAAGAAGATGTTACTTGGCAGTGTAGCCTCGGCAGTAGTTACCCATGCTGGATGCACAGTAATGGTAGTAAGATAAGATCCAACATCTTATTACTATTTCATTTTTACTTAGCTAAGTTATAATGTAAACAAACTCAAAATGGTTGCGAGTTTTCTAATTGTGTGTGAATGTAGATTATAGGATTAAAAGACTTGTTATGAAACTCACAGTTGAGAAACCACATTTAGATAATTATGAATTATCAAATATGATAATCTAATTCTGTCTTTTTATCTCTGAAATAGTAACAAATCGTAATGAAAACATCAAAGCTACAAACCAGACCACTAGCATTACTTAGTGTCTTGACTTTCGTTGCTGTTGTTGCCATCTCTTCACATGCTTTTGCGCAACAACCGTTTCAAGGTGGGCAAGGTCAACAAAACGGTATTCCGCTTGGATCATCATATAATGCGCCAGCAAATATGTCTTCGACACCAACTGCTCCACACCACACAGCCAATCTGACATCTAATGGTTTTGCTTCACAGGTACAGCAGGGAGGCAATCAAATTGCTCAACAAGCTGGGCAAGGTCAACAAAACGGTATTCCTCTAGGATCGTCATATAATGCGCCACCCGGTAGTACACAACCAAGTGAGGCTTCACCTGTTTCTGCACAAGTAGTGTATAACGATTCAGACAATCCTTATGGTCCACTTCAAAGTGTGGGATGGGCAGCCGGAATGGCAGTAGTAGGAATAATGAGCGGCGTTGGAGTCTGGACCGCAGTACGACGCAGATAAGATAAAACTAGAGGCTAAAAAGCTCTAGATTTCCTCCATTTTTATCATTCATGGTTTTTTCAGGCAAGTTACAACAAATTCAATTATTCTCAATAATGAAAATCAAAGTAAAACTTCTTAAACAAATCTTCTAGATATAACATAATGCAGAAAATTAAGAAGATACTTGTTGCATTAGATGGCTCGGCACAATCCTTCAAATCTCTTCAAGAGGCAATTTATCTTGCAAGGCAATGCAATGCAACTATCACCGGATTATGCGTTCTACCACTATATACGATAAGCCTTGGAAGGTTTACAACAACACTTAGAAACCACAGCATAAAAGAAGCCAAGAAATTCATGGCAAAAGCAAAAAACCTCTCTGCACAGAATGGAATTGTATTTAACGAGAGGCTAGTTGTAAGCGATCACACATCCAAGATTTCAGAGTATGCAAGTGACAACAAGTTCGATCTAATAGTAATGGGATCGCGCGGCATGAATCCAGTCAAGGAATTGTTTCTTGGCAGCGTTGCAAACTATACTGTTCACAAGTCTAAGATACCGATTTTAGTGGTAAAATAAGCATATTGGGGTCAATTACCAATAGCGATAATTAAATCTCGACTTTTTAAGCATCTAATTTGCAAGTAATACAATGAATGAATACTTTGCAAGAGACATAATGAAAGAACCCGTAGTCACGGTTGATTCTGTAGTCACTGTGATGGATGCTGCTAAAAAGATGGATGAAAAAAACATCGGATGCGTGATTGTAATGGAGAAGGAGAGACCAATAGGAATACTAACTGAGAGAGATGTTGTAAAAAAGATAGTAATCAATGAAAAACCCCTGTCAACTTCTGTAAGAAATGTAATGTCTTCACCTTTAATCTCAATAGATCACGACGCTACAGTATGGGAGCTGGCTGAGCTCATGAAACTTAAGCAGATTCACAAGTTACCTGTGATGCAAGAAAACAAACTGATTGGAATTGTAACTACAACTGATATTACTAGCCTCTGCAGCATAGGTTCAGATTCTGAGATAAGACAAGTCTGTCAACAAATTCTTTTACGATTAAATCAACCTTAAGCATTTGAGAAAAACTGTTCAATTATTGACACAAATTATTTTTTATTATGACCCCAGGAATATTCGGTAAGGTTTTCAGAACTAAGATTCCTTATGATATCCCAAGGTGTCAGAACTCCTTCTTCATATAAAAGATATGGGGATTGCATTTCGTATAGCATCTTGCTTGCTTCTTCAAGTAAAATCTTCCCAGAAGCCACTTTTGCTTTGTCTAATCTAAATTCACTGCATTTTATTTCGAGAAAATTGTCTACATCATGTAAGCAATTCAAATCTTGAGATATTTTTTGAATAATGATTCTATCACTTATGAACTGCGAAGTTCCTTCTAGGATTAGCTTGCGAGTCCTGTTTTTGAACATTGCAGAGATTATCTCTTTTACTGTTTGATCTTTTTTGAAAGTAAAGATTTTCTTCTTTGAGATATTTTCTATCTCCATTTTTGTTTTGCATAGCATTCCTATCTCAAGCAATTTTCTTGCAGAGATTGCAGAGTAACTGCAATACTGATTCGGCATTATGGCAAATGCTCTATTTGTCTTCATCCATTGCCTTAGAAGATCGCCTAATGTTGTATCCTTATCCAATATGACCAGATTTTCGTGCATGATCTCTTTGATTCGAGTTTTTTCAAAAAAGGCGCCATTTGGGCTATGCAGTACTTCCTCTAGGATGTCAGCTCCTCCCACAAATCCTACTGGCTTGTCGTCTTGTACTACTACCAACGAGTCTGTAAAAGTCTCCAAGTTGTGAGAAAGGAGATTGGTTGCTTCTGTTACTGGATCATTTACCCCTATGCTAACTACTGGTGAAGACAGAAGAGAATCTGGCAATAGATCATGCATAACACGTTGTGAGATTGGTGTCTTTTCCTGGTTTGTATGAGAATAGTTAATGGGTCTTTTCACTAACTGATCTTTTAAAAAGTAATATATTTAGACACAAGATAATTATCAAAAATGATTTTTGTCATATACATTATGGTATTAGAATGGCTCTTCCCTGAATCTTTCCAGATTCCAAGTTTTCAATGGCTTTTTCCACCTCATCTAGTTTAAATGGATTGACAACAGTCTTGAGCTTGTTTGCACGAGCAAGGCTGATTACTTCAGTGAGCTCGTTGTAATTTCCCCAAAGAGAACCAATGACGCTGTATTCATTTATGACAGATTCTACTACCGGTATGTTAAAGGAGCTGCCCATCAATCCCACTAGAACTAGTGCTCCACTCTTTTTCAGGCATGCTATACCTACATCCAGTGTATCCTTTGATGCTACTATGTCAAAAACAACATTCACACCTTGGTTTCCAGTTATCTTGTTTACAGATGATACAACATCCTCGTTTTTGGAATTGATGATATAGTCAGAGCCCATCTCTTTTGCAAGTTTGGCCTTGGGCTCATCTCGTACTACCGCAATTACATTTGTTGGAGAGAACAATTTCAGGTATTGTATAGCATAACTGCCAAGACCGCCAACTCCAAACACTAGTGTAAAGCTGTTAGGATTTAGCATATGGCGAACCTTTTTTACTGCTCTATATGGTGTGAGTCCCGCATCAGTCAAGGGGGCTATGTATTTTGGATCCAAGCCAGAAGCCTTTACAAGAAAACGATACGATGGGACGTACATGTATTCAGCGTATCCTCCATCCGATTGTGAGAGCCCCGGCCATCTGGGAGAGTTACAAAGTTGTTCATCGCCTCCTTTACAAAATTGACAAACCCCGCATCCCCAGCCGCCGAAGACTGCCACTACGTCCCCTTTTACAAGTCCTCGCACAGACTCCCCCACCTCCTCGACATAACCTGCCGTCTCATGTCCTATTGTGACAGGAAGCTTTACTGGAATTGCTTTTTGCCATTCGCCGTGCATAAAATGAATATCACTATGGCATATTCCGGCGGCGCCCACTCGTATCACCACACTCGCTCCTTTTGGTTTTAGGAGATCTACCTCATCTAGTTGTAATGGTTCTCCATAATTGTGCAGTCTTGCGGCCTTCAAAATATATCTGCAAACATGAGCAATCCTGCTATATTAAATTCAGAACTACATTATCATTTGTGAAAATAGGCAGCTCATGTGCAGATTTTTGGCTGGCAAGATCTTAATGTACTATCATTACTGCGCAAGGTGAACTTTCTGAAATTTTTCTGCTCACGCTGCCAAGGACCTTCAGTTTATTCAAACCGCGCAACCCTTGGCTTCCTATTACTATGAGGTCGATTTTTTTTCCTTTGGCGTACTTTAGGATCATCTCAACTGGTTTTCCTGCAAGAATATCATACGTTGCGTCTACTCCTTGAGATTTGCATATTGCCGCCTCTGCAAGAACTTCTCTTCTAGCTTGGGTTTTTGTAGCTGCCATAAATTCAGCTATTGATTCTTCAAGTTTTTTATCCTTTTTTAACAAGCCCAGTAGCATTCCTGGAGGAAAATCTTCGGAATCAACTACTATGATAACATGGATCTTAGAACCTAGTCTTTTAGCTATTTTTATTGCATGAGAAAGGGCTTTTCTTGAAAATTTTGAACTGTCGGTTGGAACCAATATTTTTTCAAATTTTACTTCTGACATTAATACATGATATTTCATAGTATACTTAAAACCAATTCTTAAATCTCAATAATGATATCCAAACTCCAACAAAAACCATTCAAGTTCAATCATTCTTCTTCATTTTTGTTTTCATTATGAAAAGGCTTGATCATTATTTTGGATCATTCTCAAAGATGATAATGGTATTTCTGTTTTAAATAATGTTTTACATATAGAATGACATGCCCCAAAATGTAGAGATACAATATGACAATTTTTTGGATCAGCTTGTCAGCAAGCTCGGAAAGATAAATCTCAAATTAGCGACAGATGTACTGTATTATGAGAGAAAATTTACTGATGTAGCGCCCAAAGTTGAACTAGAGATACACTATAGGAGCGGAACAAATATCGACAAGAAAAAATACGAACTAGAAGCAAGTTACATGGTTGCCCGAGAAGGAAAAAATGGCATTCGAGCAGTTGGTTTGTCATCGCTAACTGATTTATTCCAACTAGCAAAAGATCCTGATATTGAAGCAATTGATGGATTTGCAACCTGTGCGTCTTACTAGATACACATTTAAAATATTTTTTAGTAATCGTGTTCGCTAAAATCTGATCCTAGCGCAGTACTGACTATGGCGGTATTTGGAGTTGTACGTGATTTTACTGCAAGGTCTGGCAAGAATTGGTAAAAGATCTGTTTCAAAAGCATTTCCGTGAAGAGAGACCACTTGATACCAAGATTATGCTGTACAATAAAGTGATGAGTCTCACCTTCTATTCTATGATCTGATGTCATACCTGATGCCTTCATGTAATCCTCAAAAGCCTCAATAGCGCGTTTTAGATCATAATTTCCCTTCATGAACATCACCCAATCTTTTACCAAGGGAACCATGACATCAATTATCTTGTTCATCGAATCTCCTTCCATCTCTTCACCTAATGTCTTCAAAATATCCCTTGGAACAGGTATCATTCCTATATTTTCTGCAAATCTATCCCAGTTGACGTACTTTTCTAAAATCTGCTTTACAAGTACATTTTGAGAGATTTTTTTCTGCATTGCTTCAGTTTCTAGTTCTTCTACTATGTGTACAGGTAGCCGGTAGCTTATGCTTCTGGTATCTTCATGTTTTGAAGGATGAGGTTTTCTTGTAACGACCATGTAGATTCTAACGAATCTTTTCCAACTTCTAATTAATGAGTGTTTTTCAATTAGACTCAACATCTGGAGTAATTGTCCCTCTTATATGACGTCCAGTTCCACAAAATCTACTTGTTTATATGATCTTTGTCTATGTGATTGCATACTGATTTTGTATCTTTGAATTGTTTTGAACAGTATGGACAATATGTTTTATCAGTTATCTCCAATTCTGGGAGTAGGAGGTCATGTCCCTCAAGGTTCCCGCAAACCATTTTTTGTGTAATAAGACCAATTGGGCGTTTGTCCATTACAACCAGCCTGCGTATGTCATGTTTTCTCATAATCTCTAATGCAGCCCTGACTGGAGATGTTTTTGGTATCGTTATCAGAGGACTTTTTGTGATCTGCTTCAACGTAGTTTTTGTTGGATCTAGTCCTTTTGCTACTACGTCGTACAAGATATCTTTCTCAGTCACAATGCCAGTTATCTTGTTATTCTCAAATACAAGAATGCTATCTACCTTAGACTCTGCCATGGCTTGGGCTGCATCTTGTATGGTAAGGTTACTCTCAACAGTAGTCATTTTAGGATTGGTGAATTTGGAAACTGGTTCGTTGAGAAGCTCTAATACCATGTCACATGATGCCTATATCTTGATTTAATTTTAGAGGTATTTATCAGGATTGATAATTGGAAAATTTCTGTATTTGACAAGGTCCAATCACGTGTAAAATCAGATTTGTGTTTAATTTGTATGCATTGCCATGCAATGCAGTCCCACTGGTTATATCCAATATTACTGAATACGACATATGCAAGTATTATTAAAAGGAAAACCGGTACAGGAGGAGACAACAAAAGATGTATTGCTTGAGATCTTGGCAGACAAGTACTCTAGAACCATATTGGAATCCACAATGGATATGCCAAAATCAGCCATTGATCTAACCAATGACTGCGGCATACCAATCAGCACCACTTATCGTAGAGTGCAAATGTTGCACAGACACAAACTGCTTGGCATCTCAGGTTCCATCAGTCAAGATGGCAAAAAATACTTTTTGTACAAATCCAAGGTCAAATCAATCATGACTTGTTTCAACAACGGTTCACTTGAGGTTGAGATTGTTCTTAATTCTACGTTAACTGAGAGTTAGGAACTGCAAAAATTTTTCGAGATGAAAATCATGTGTGAAAATAGAGTCGGCATTTTAAATGTGATAAAAGTGAGGGTATGGCATGATATCTAAGATACGACAATTTACCTCACCTGTTATAACACTAGAACCAGAAAGTACCATTAATGATGCTTTATTTTTAATGCAAAAAAATGACATCAAACGAGTTGTTATTGTACAGAACAATCTTCCTATTGGAATAGTTACAGAGCGTGACATAGGAAAATTCTTGGAATATGACAAGACAACAAGGGCCCTTGACAAAATACCTGTTCAGAATATAATGAGTAGAAATCTAGTTACTATATCTGCAGAAGATGAGGATATTGCAACACAATCATCTATTAGAATGGATACATTTCAAATAAGCTCAGTTGTTGTAATAGATAACGAAGGAAAACTAGCGGGAATCATAACAAAGTCTGATTTGACAAGGATTTTTTCCAGTCTTTATGGTAGAACCTACAAAGTTGCCGATTACATGTCAAAGAAGATAATCACCTGTCGCAAATCAGATTCGCTAATGTTTGCTTTGGATATGTTAAACAAAAATAAGATCTCAAGATTGGTAGCTACTGATAATGAAGGAAAACCTGTTGGGGTAATTACATACGATACGTTTCTAAGAAACAGTGGTTTTTTCAAGGCCAATAAGAGTACGCGCGACTATCTTTTACCCAACATCAATGCAAAGGAGATGAGGGTAGGAGATCTGATACAAGAGGAACTGCTTACAGTCGAGACTGAAGACGATTTGGCTATAGCTGCTAAATTAATGACAGATTTCAAGGTAAGTGGAATCCCAGTAGTTGACAGTAAGGGATCTCTTGAGGGAATCATAAGCTCTACAGATATTGTGAGGGCATATTCTGAAGCTGAGACACATTTCCGCCTTATCAAAAAAGATCCTCATTTTGATTAGTAAATTTATGCCAACCATAACATTGCAAATATTGTCATGATGTTCTGCATTGTATTTTTATTTCATATCTCGCCTGAAAATTATAAAAAAGAAGACATGATTCTTAGAACTGATAATCTAATTCTGTCTTTTTAACTATGAAATAATATAGATTTGTAATGGAAACTCTAGTGAGCGATATTATGAAGAACCAGGTAATCTCGATTGATTCTTCGATGTCAGTTACGGATGCAGCTAAAATGATGTCAGACTCTGGAGTTGGCTGCGTGGTTGTTATCCAGAAAAACATTCCAATAGGAATATTAACTGAAAGAGATTTTGTAACAAAAATTGCTTTTCTTACAAAATCATCATCTATACCAGTACGAAATGTTATGTCTTCACCTTTGATAGCAATCAGTCCAAAAGAAACAATTAAGAATTTAGCAGATGTGATGAAAGAGAAAAAAATTCATAAGGTTCCTGTCATAGATGGAAACAAGCTTGTAGGAATTGTTACGGCAACTGATTTGATAAGAAAATGTGTTGTTTCGTCTGATTTGGATATGAAACAAATCTGTAGTTCTTTTGCTCAGATGGCGTTTTGAATTGGTAATAGCCATCTAGATAGAAACTTTTAGATTTTACATACAAAAATGAAAGGAATTAACTGTAAAACATTGGCTTTCAAAAAGCAAGTAATTCACGTTAGTTTAATTAAATTATGAAATTCAAAGAATACCTTTCTAAAATTATTGGGCCTGGTCTGATTAGTGGAGCGGCAGATGATGATCCATCTGGTATTGCGACTTACTCACAAGGTGGTGCACAATTTGGTTTAGGTGTATTGTGGTTTGCGTTATTTCAGTATCCTTTGATGACTGCAATTCAGGAGATGTGTGCAAGAGTAGGCCTTGTCACAGGAAAGGGTATCGTGAGTGTTATAAAGCAGAGATATTCCAAAAAGATGACAATTCCCATTGTCATATTATTACTTGTTGCAAATACAATAACAATAGGTGCAGACATTGGAGCAATGGGTTCTTCAGTTCAACTAATTGTACCAAACATCCCTTCTGTTTTTATCACTGTCTCTTTTGCCACTCTTATTTTATTTACGCAGATCTTCTTTTCATACAAAAGATATGCAAAGATACTAAAATATACTACACTGATTCTTTTCTCATACGTTATTGTATCTATCCTAGTAAGTGGGAACTGGGATCAGATAATTCGCTCTACTCTCATACCTCATTTTGAAATGAATGTCACTTTCTTAATGATATTTGTAGCATTCTTTGGTGCTACAATCTCTCCTTATGCCTTTTTCTGGCAAGCATCTGAGGAAGCAGAAGAAGATGTCCTCAAAAACAAGATAGAGGAAATTGGAAAAGGAAAGCCCCGAGTAACAAAGAAAGAGATGCGTATCATGAGGGCAGACACTGCTGTAGGAATGGCCTTTTCACAAATAATCATGTGGTTTATCATAATTGCTACAGCAAACACTTTGCATGCTAACAATATAACTGACATTCAGAGTGCATCTGATGCTGCAAAAGCATTGGAGCCGTTGGTTCACAACTTTCCAAACGCAGGCAAAATAGCAGAGGTTCTTTTTGCATCAGGAATAGTTGGAACAGGGTTACTTGCAATTCCTGTTCTTGCTGGGTCTTCTGCATATGCACTATCTGACGGTCTAGGATGGAAAGAAGGTCTTAGTAAAAAATTTGGACAGGCAAAAGGGTTCTACTTGATTATTATCGGATCTACTGTTATTGGGCTGGGGATCAATCTAGTGAACATAAATCCAATAGAAGCCTTGGTTTACGCATCAATAATTAGCGGAATAATTGCTATTCCTCTGCTCGTAATGTTGCTGAAGATCTCTAATGATAAAAAAATTCTCGGCAGCAAGAAAAATGGGTTCTTGTCAAATGCTCTTGTTTGGATTACTGTTGTAATCATGGGAATATCTACAATTGTGATGTTTATAGCTCCACTTGTCTGGAAGTAGTCATTTTCTTGATTGTTTCGTATTTTACACAAGAAAACATAGTCACTCTACAATCTTTAGCGTGTCCGATGCAGTAATTATTCCAACAATCTTACTTTGTTTTGAGACAAGAACGCATTTTGAATATCTTATCAGCGAGACCAATGTCTTGACTGGCGTGTTATAATCTACAATGGGCGGGCGAGGATCCATTATCTCTGACAATCTTATCTTCTTTCTTTGTGTCTCATCGTTGTCAATAAGATGCTTTACTATGCCGTCCTCTGTTACTACGCCTACCACCTCGCTTCCTTCAAAAACTGGAACTTGACTAATGGACAAGTCTTGCATTTTTTTTATTGCGTCATTTAAGGTGTCATTTGTCTTTAGCTTTACAATCTCTTTACTACAAATGTCGCCTGCTTTCATTGATGACTGGCTTTCAAGTGACCACAAGACCTCAAATATTTTTCTTGCAGTAGCATAGCTTGGCTGACATCTTCCTGACTCGATTTGGTTTATCATGGAAGTGCTAACCCCTGTAAGGGAGGCAAGCTTTTGCTGCGTCAATCCTATTTTCTGTCTTGCTTGCTTTATGGATTCAAGTCTAGGTAGCATCTATCTGTCACGTACCACTTTTTTTGAAGATTTTTTTGAATTTTCAAGAGCTGCTTGTGCTGCTGCTAGAATTGCTATTGGAACCCTGTGAGCTGATGCACTCACGTATGTTAATCTGGCCGTGTTGCAAAACTTGATTGAGCGAGGATCTCCTCCATGTTCACCACAAACTCCTATCTCAAGATTAGGTTTTACCTCTCTGCCTCTTGATATTGCAATCTGCATTAGGTTTCCTACTCCATTGACATCTAGTGACTGGAATGGATTTTCAGTCATTACGTCTTTTTCAAAATACTCTGGAAGGAATTTTCCCTCTGCATCTTCTCTGCTAAAACTAAATACCGCCTGAGTAAGGTCGTTTGTTCCAAAGCTAAAGAACTCGGCTGCCCGTGCAAGCTCATCTGATGTCAGACAAGCTCTGACAACTTCCATCATTGTGCCAAAATTCATTTTCAGTTTGACTTTGAACTTTGATTCGACGTCTGATTTTATGGAATCGTATATTTTTTTGATATATTTTAATTCGTTTATACTTCCAACCTGTGGAATCATTATTTGTGGATGGACGTCTATTTTTTCAATTTGAAGTTCTGCTGCCGCTTCGCATATGGCTCTAATTTGCATTTCATATATTTCAGGGTAAGTGATGCCAACTCTTACTCCTCGATGGCCCATCATTGGGTTTACCTCTGCCAACTCCTTTGCTCTGTCAAATATTTTCTGGGTTTGAATTATTTGCTCTGGTGTACCTTGTTTTTCTAGAGAATGTATTTTGTTTATTAGTTCTTCAGTATTTGGAAGAAATTCATGTAACGGTGGGTCTAGGAGCCTGATTGTTACATGGTATCCTTGCATTATTTTGAGAATTTCCTTAAAATCTTGTTTTTGTAATATGTGAAGCTTCTCCAAGACTGATTTTCTTTCCGGTACTGTCTTTGTCATTATCATCTCTACAAAGACTGCGAGTCTATCACGCGCATTGAACATTCTCTCTGTCCTGCACAATCCAATACCTTTTGCACCATAGGTACGGGCAAGTTTTGCAGCTTCTGGAGTATCAGCGTTGGCTCGTACGCCCAGTGTTTTGAATTTTTCAGACCATTCTAGTATGGTTCTAAAGTCATTAGTTAGTTTTGGCTCAACTGTGGGTATCTCACCTGTGTAAACATCCCCCGTACTTCCATCTACCGTTATAGTCTCACCCTCGCCAACAGCCTTGCCGTCAACAAAGAATTGTTTTGCAGAATAATCTATTTTGATATCGGAACACCCGACAATGCATGGTTTTCCCATCCCCCTTGCTACCACAGCTGCATGAGACGTCTTTCCTCCTCTGCTTGTCAGGATCCCTGCTGAAGAAAAAAATGCCGGCACGTCTTCTGGCTTGGTCTCTTCTCTAACAAGAATGACTTTGGTTCCATTTTCTCCAATGCTTACTGCTCTTTTTACATCAAATATGACAATGCCAGATGCAGCACCTGGAGATGCCGGTATGCCTTTTGTTATAGAATTTAATCTCTTGGCTGCCTCTGTGTCTATAGTTCTATGTAGAATTTGATCTAGATCTTCAGGATGCAGACGGAGAATGGCTCTTTCTTTTGATATCATTTTTTCTTTTACCATTGAAACAGATGTTTTAATCATTCCAGCTGTATTCATTTTAGCAGAGCGAGTCTGCAATAGGTAGAACTTTCCTTTCTCTACCGTAAACTCGATGTCCTGGGGTTCCTTGAAATGCCTTTCAAGCTTGTTACAAGTGCTGAGCAATTGCTTGTACGTTGAGGGCATCTCTTTTGACATGTGGTCTATTGGCTGTGGCGTTCTGATACCCGCAACAACATCTTCTCCTTGAGCATTAATCAGGTATTCTCCGAAGATCTTTTTTGAACCATCTGAAGGATCGCGCGTAAAGACCACTCCTGTTGCGCTGTCGCTTCCCATGTTGCCAAACACCATTGTGACAACATTTACTGCAGTTCCACTTGCAGCATCTTTTGAAATTTTATATTTTTCTCTATATACTACGGCTCTTTCACCCATCCAGCTTTTGAAGACTGCCTCGATTGCAAGCTCAAGTTGTTTGTATGGGTCATCTGGAAAATGTTTTCCTGCATGTTCTTGACAAATTGCCTTGTACTGTGACACTATTTTTCTTAGTGATTCTTCATTTAATTCGTAATCGTGTTGCACATTTTGTTCCTTTTTTATGTCATGCAAGACACTTTCAAATTTCTTATCATCTACCCCGAAGACCACTTTTCCAAACAGTTGGACAAATCTTCTATAGGAATCAAGTGCAAATCTTGGATTCTTGCTTGAATTGCCAAGTCCTAAAACAGTCTTATCGTTTAATCCTAAATTAAGAATCGTATCCATCATGCCTGGCATTGATACTGGGGCACCTGATCTGACAGATACTAGAAGGGGATTCTTCTCAGAGCCAAATTTCTTGCCTGTTTTCCTCTCAATTTTTTGAATGTTTTTTTTTACATCACGCATGAGATTCTTTGGCAGTTTCTTGTTGTTATTGTAATATCTGGTACAAACCTCTGTCGTAATGGTAAAGCCTGGAGGTACTGCAAGCCCGAGCCTTGTCATCTCCATCAGGCCTGCACCCTTGCCGCCGAACAATTTTTTGTTCTTGCCATCACCTTCGTTGAAAAAATAGACAGACTTCACACAGGAACTCTATTTATCGTGGCATATCAAATTTTTCTGCTTTTTGTGAAGGCCCAAGCAAAGTCATCTATTGTTTTCTCCCAATTCTTGGCCTTGACTATGCCGCTTGCTACCAAGATACCATGCGCTCCAAGCTCAAGCGCTTTTGCCACATCATCTCCTGTGACAATGCCTGCGCCGCAAAGTAGTCGAGTGGAATTTTTTGCATCTTTGACTGCCTTGACTGAATTTGTTATGATCTCAGGTTTCTCCCTTGATACTGCTTTGCCACTTCCTATCAGCTCAGGTGGCTCTATTGCGATATAATCTGGATTTAATTTTGCATATTTTTTTGCCTCACTTACATTTTTTACACATATTACAGATATCATCTTCAAGCTCTTCAGTCTTGAAACTATCTGTTCAATATCTTTACTTGCAATCCTGTGCTCGCTGTGATTGATTAATGAGCCGCTAACTCTGGATTTTTTTAAAAGCTCTGGGACAATAAACCCTGTCGTACTGCCAACTTTTGAGGTATCTACATGTTGAGAAAATACTGTAATTGGAATCTTGACTACTTCAGAGATTAGGTGTTGTGGAGGGCACACAATGATTTTGATTTTGTGTTTTTTGGCAATCTTTGATGCAGCTTTTGCCAATCGTAATGAATTGTCTGCTGAAATCTCTTCATAATTTTTAAAGTTAATTATGAACAATATGCTTTCAGCTAAATTCGTTGTTGCCTCTATATCAAGAGTTCCTTGTATGAATGCTAGGATAAAATTAAACATGATTTCGTTTTTTGAAAATTCTTATAGGATGGAAGAAAGAAAAGAAACTTCATGAGAAGTGAGTCGTTTTTACTCTTGGAACAACTTCAAGGTCTGGTATCAAATGCTAAATCTTTAGGATATCATGATGACGATCTTGTAAAGTTGACCTTCAAAAAAATACTTGAAAGCGGTGACACTTATAGTATCACGGAATTGGAAAATTGGTTTGTCAGTAAAGTAAACGGTGTTGACCGATCAGTAATTGACAGAGTGCTCAATATGGCACATTACCAGAAGTCAAAATTTGAGGCAAATAACAAGTTTAGGATAGTGTCAGATGGCAACGACTGTGGTTGCGGAAGTCATTGATTACTTCTTTATGCCAAGTGTTCTGTTCTTTAGCCTCAGGTAAGGGTTGTGACACTTGCGACATCTTGTAGATGACATTGAATTTTTGGCACCACATGAGAAGCAGACCTTAAAGTAAAGTCTTGCCTTTTGGGCAATCTGTTTTTTTAATGGGTCTGTAATTGGCATTTCTATTTTTCATCCTATTTGTCTGCTATTTGTTTCTACCCTTTTCTAACTTTCCTGCAAGTAGCATTGGTACTTCGGCAGGTCTCTTGGCAACAGGTACGTTTGCCTTGGCATACATGGATACTTTGGACTCTGCTGACCCATATGTTCCATAAATTATGGCCCCTGCATGACCCATCCTCTTCTCTTTTGGAGCTGCGCGTCCTGCAATGTATGCTACAACAGGCTTGTCAAACTTGGTATCAATAATATGCTGAGCTAGCATCTCTTCGGCATCGCCACCTATCTCTCCTACAACAACTACGCCGTCTATGTTGGCTCCACTTCGAATTGTGTCAAATGCCTGTATCAGGGGTGATCCATTAATGGGGTCTCCACCTATTCCAAAACAGATGCTCTGACCAAAATTTGCAAGTGAGAGATTGTTAGATACTTCATACATGAGAGTACCACTTCGTGAAAGCACGGCTATTCTTCCAGGCTTGAATGGAGATGCTGGCATGATTCCAATCTTGATAATTCCGGGTATTATCACTCCAGGGGTATTTGGCCCAACCACTATTGCATCATTCTTTTTTGACAATTCTACTACTGCTAATGCATCTTTTATCGGTACATGTTCTGGAATTGCAATTAACAATTTGATTCCAGCCTCAAGTGCTTCAACTGCGGCGCTGAGGAAAAACTTTGCAGGAACAAAGATTATTGAAATTTTTGCACCAGTTGCACCTACTGCCTCTTTCATGTTTTCATAAATTGGAACTCCTTCAAACTTTTGTCCGCCTTTTCCAGGAGTAACTCCGGCAACTATGTTTGTGCCATATGCCAGCATTTGCTGTGTATGCAACGATCCAAATTTTCCAGTAATTCCCTGCACAATCACTGGCTTTTTCTTGTAGTCTTTTTCTCCTTCCTTGCCAATTAATAGTTCAAAAAGATCAGCCATTTTTATTTACCTCGATTACTGCTGCATTTATTGCTTCTTCAATGGTATCGAACATTTTTGTTCTAGAGCCCTTCAGCATCTCTTTTGATTTATCTGCCTCTGCACCTGACATTCTTGCAAAGACTGGCACGTCGACCAGTTTGGCATCATATGCTTTGATAAAGGCGGTTGCAACAGTTGTTGTTTTGACAATGCCGCCATAAAGATTTACAAGTATGCCTCTGACTTTTTTCATTTTACTAATAAGAGTAAGTGCTTCATACACTGTATCAGTTGTTGCTCCTCCACCAACATCAAGAAAACATGCTGCCTTTCCTCCGTTATCAGATAGCATGTCTAATGTAGACATGACAAGACCTGCTCCATTGCCCACTACGGCAATGTTGCCATCAAGCTCAACTAGTGAAAAGCCGCTTTTTTCAGCACGCTCCTCAAGTTCTGAAACTTCTTGGAATTTGCGTAACTCATCATGTCTGAACATGGAATTGTCATCAATTATCATTTTGCCATCTAATGCAACAAGTGAATCATCCTTTAACACTGCAAGAGGGTTGATTTCAGCCAACTCTGCTTCCTTTTCTACTGTAACTTTGGATAATCTTTGAAGTATGTCAACAAATTGTGCCAGTGCCTTGTCCTTTAGTCCCATTTCTTTACCGATTTCTTCTGCGACTTTTGCGTCAACCATTCCTAATCCTACTTCGTGTATTATCTGGTTCTTGACAGCCTCTATCTCTACTCCTCCTTCTGATGAGGATATTACTGTGTAACACCTCTTACTTCTGTTCAAAAACAATGAAAGGTAAAGTTCTTTTTTAATATCGGCCATTTTTTCAAGTAGGATTGCCCTTGTTTTTTCACCCTTGACTACTTTTTGCATGATCTCTGGATATTTTAATTCAAACTCGTCTGCATTGTGGCACTTTTGAATGGCTCCTGCTTTTCCTCTTCCGCCCACTGCCATCTGTGCCTTGATCACAAATGGAAAACCAAGTTCTGAGGCTTCTTTTCTACCTTGTTCTATGGTAGTAGATGTCAATCCTTTAGGAATTGGGATTCCGTAATCTGCAAATAATGACTTGGCTTGATATTCAAGTAAACGCATGGAAAGATTTCATTTTTATGGTCTTTATAATCTGTATGTAAAGTCCTGTCGATATTGCACCCACCAAATCCAATAATGGCAGGTTCTGTCTCTTGTCTTGGTTCAGTTTGATTATCCGTCTTATTTTTTGATACTGTTTTGTATTGTAAAATATTTGCCTGACCGTTTTTTTTGACTTGTTGTTGTATCTACCTTGGATTTGATGCATCAATGTTTGTTGTAGTATATCATAAGACTAGAATTTTATGATAAGGAGAGTTAAAAATAGCATAATTTGATTTAGTAATGTTTTGGAGTAAAAGACCAGGCAAGAGGGTGTCCTAACGGGCACTCGGTCGTACTCCAAAACACTTACAATTCTTAGTTTTATGAGCCAATCAAGATGAAATAAACATACCGTTGAGATTAAATTTTGTTGTTTTTTACAAATTTATAAACTTTTTACAACATTTCTATAGTTTATCTCGCGCTCAATTCTAATAATCTACACATTTGATATAAAACAAAAACCACATTGAACAGGTCCAATGCATGAAAATACCGGAATTCTGCGATCTGATACTTTCCGTGGATAAAAAAATTCGCTACGTCGGGGTGTATCATAACGAGAATGTATATCATAAATTACAAAAAAATGTAAAAAGCTATTTTACAAATGAGGAAAGTATGATATCGGTAAAGACTGAGGTTGCAAGGGCATCCATGCGCAGATACATGGTAGAAAAATTAGGCGAACCCATATTTTCAATTACTAAATATCCGAAAGTTACCCTGGTAACTTTGTATTGTATGGTGACAAATCTTGTATTGTTAAGTATCGAACCTGATGTAAATCCTGATGATGTAATAAACAAAGTATTGGGCATGATAAAAACACATGGCGATTCATTAGAACCATAGTGCATCTACAGGCAATCCATTGCAATTTTGGAAAACACAGAGTGTTTCACAATGAACGAACACAGTCTTTTCAATAGGTATCACGTAATTACCGATGTAAGTTGTAGATTCTTACCAAGGCGGTCTGTTCTTGGTGGAAGTCCTCCGGGAGCAGACCCCTTTTGTTATTGTTTCTTGCATCAACTAAACTGCTCTTCAAGCAAGTCTACGCAAGAAAGCAAGAGGTCTTTACTTTTTTTCACAAGCCATCCTGGAAACTCTTCTACTGTGAAAACTAGTTGCTGCTGGAAACTTGGAGGTATGCCTCCTCCTGATGTTACTACTTGTACTATTACATAGTCTTCAGTCAACGTGCAAACTGTTTCTTGGTATGACTCCCCTTCCTCTTCCATGCTGTTTCTATATAGTATGATAGGCATCTTTGTCTTTGTCACATGGGACGATCCTTTCTTTAACAATACTTGAAAGTGGGACAAAAGCCAACCATCGAGAGTTATTTGCTTGGGCATGAGAATTAATCTCTGTTTAATTATTTAATTGGATGGATAAAACCTTACTCAATTGAGATTTGGATCTTTTGACCATCCAGATCTTCATCTTTGTAACTTTTGGCCTTGTCTGAAAACTCTACTCTTTTCACCCTTACAAGGAAGGCAAGGTCTGACTGTTTTTCGTTGACCATTGTAAGTGAATCATCATCAAGACCTAGTATGTATGCCGCATCAAGAACATCGGTTGGATTGTATCCGCGTTCCTTTCTGAGTACCTGCAATCGTCTTGCTATGTCTCGAACCAGGCCACGCGCCATCATTTCACGATTTCTTGATGTACTGATAAACACTATGAGAGAATCATGTCTTGCCATTGCATGGCCTTTCTGCTCTGTAAAATCTATCACAAAATCGTCTTCATCTAGCTCAATTTTGGTACTGCCAAGATCAAAGCTAAATGTCCCATTTTTCAATAATCCTTCTACAATTATGTTAGGGTCTGTCTCTGAAAACTTTGCTACAAGATTTCCCATGTCTTGTTTTGCTTTTGGGCCTATCTTCTTTCGTTCAAGTTCGACTTGGGGGATGATGGGCAATCCTGCCTTCATTAGGTTTGATACAAGCTCAAGTCCTTCAGATTTTGGCAATTCAACTATTTTGTATTTTTCTACATTGAGTTGTGATAAAAGTAGCTCTGACAAAGATTCAAGTTTTTGTTTCTGTAATGGCTCAACGCAAATGATTGCTTCATTTAATGGCCATCTTCGTTTTAATTTTCCTTTCATTCTTGCAGCAGCTGAAACAGACACGGCTTCTTTCATCAAGTCAAATGCTTCCTCAGTTTTTTCACTGATTAGCGACTGCTGTGGGACAGGAAAGTCCTCCAAGAGTATGCTCTTTTTTTCAGAAAACATTGTGGTGTGCAGATATTGTGTCGTAAATGGACAAATTGGGTGAATTAAAACATCGATTGTTCTTAAAATCTCATACAGTGTTGCATAGATTGCAAGTCTTCTTTCTCTTAATGACTCGTCTTCTGTCCACAATTCTTCCCTGGTTATTGGAATGTAAACTTGGCTTACGGAATTTATGATAAAATCATCTATTGCTCTTGCTGATTCATGGAACCTGCATCTTTCTTGAGACTCTATTATTGACGAAATCAATTTTTGAAGCTTTGATAATATCCAAATCTCTGGTTCTTTTAGAAGATTCTTGTCTTTTGACCATTGTACGGTGAAAGTCTTGTCGTACTTGTCATATTCACTATTTTGTTTCAGGTAGATGTGTAAGTGATATAACGTGCTGAGAATCTGGTAGGGCCGTGATACAAGCTCGTCTGTGCTAAAGTTGAGAGGCTCAATTGGGCTTGATTTCCACATGAAATACAACCGAATCAAATCTACAGAGTACTTGTTTAACAGCTCTATTGCATCTAGCACATTGCCTTGGCTCTTGCTCATCTTGTTGCCATTTTTGTCAAGCACATGTCCTTGAAAGAGAAATGATTTGAATGGGGCAACAGGCGCATCATTGAATATTACATTTTCAATTAATAGTGTATATGCCCATCCTCTTGTCTGGTCTATGCCTTCGGTAAGAAATGCGGCAGGGATGTATTCTTGATAATCGCTATTGGTAAGTGATGCATACGGTGCGGCTCCACTGTTGTGCCATGTATCCAAAACAAACTGCTCTCTTTCCATCTTTGAATTACACTTGTCACAATTTATCACCACCTTGTCTATCCATGGACGATGCATCTCAAAATTTGGTCCATCTGGAAGCTCTGACGCAACCTTTGTTATGTCATCTCTTGAGAAGAACCATTTTTGGTTACCGCATTTTTTGCAGTTCCAAAGAGGTAATGGACAGCCCCAAATGCGTTCCCGTGAAATACACCAGGGATGACGATCTTTAATGATTTCAACAAATCTGTTTCTTGGCGGCTCAAAAAAATATTCTACGCTCTCTGCTGCCTTTACTGCCTTGTCTCCAAGCCTGTCAAGAAAATAAAAGAACCCTCTTCTTGCAAGCCAGAGCAGTTTGTGCTGTGATCTCCAGCACAATGGGTATTGGTGTTTTATTTTTCCAATTCGTACAAGTGCGTTTTTTTCCTTGATTGCGCTAACTATCTTGTCGTCTGCATCTCTTACAAAAAGGCCTGCAAAGACTCCTGCATCTTTTGTAAATTTTGCCTCGTCATTTATTGGGTTAAAAATTGGTATTTTTCTTTTTGTTGCAATCTCAAAGTCTTCCTCTCCGTTTGCAGGAGACAAGTGAACAAGACCGCTTCCGGTTTGTACATCTACAAAATCCTCTGATACTACAATGTGAAAATTGGGAAGAGCGGAACGTTCTCTGAGCCCTGGAATCTCATCTAAAAGAGGATGAATGTACTTTTTTCCTTCAAGGGTGGCACCCTTTACCTCACTGATGACTATATGCTTCTCGACTCGGGCTTCCTTCATAAATTCTTCTAGGCGGCTTTTGCCTACCAGCCATACCTCGTCTCCCACTTTGGCATGGACATAATCTTCATCTGGGTTTACTCCGACCATTGTATCAGTAACAAGCGTAAATGGCATTGTGGTCCAAACAATAAGATAAAGATCTTCGTCTTGCATCTTCACTTTGTAATAAAGAGACGGGTCCTGAACCGTATCATATCCTTGGTTTACTTCGGCATGACTTAGCGATGTCTGACAGCTTGGGCAGTACGCCACTACCTTGTAGGCTTCAGAAAGAATTCCACTCTCATGAGCTTTTTTTAGATATTTCCATTCTCGTTCAATGTATTCATCCTTGTATGTCCAGTATGCATTTTTTTGGTTAAATGACATTCCCAATAATTTGTCAGACTCTATCCACTTCTCGTTGAATCTGTGTACGATTTTTTTGCATTCTGCAACAATTTTTTCTATTCCCGCAGATTCTATTACTTGTGACTTGCTTCCTGAGATACCAAGTTCTTTTTCTGCCTGCAGCTCAACTGGAAGACCCTGTGTGTCCCACCCAGCATTGAAAACAATCTTGTAGCCTCGCAGAGTAGTGTACCTATACCACAAATCTTTCATTACTCGGCCACGAAGGTGTCCTGCATGGGGAATCCCGTTCATAGTGGGGGGACCTTCTATGAAGACAGTCTTTTTTGTTTTATTTGTAGACTCGAAAATTAATTTCTCTAAATCGATGCCTGATAACTGCTGTTTTACTTCAGCTTCTATCTTCTTTGGATTAAACTCGCTTGAAATCTGCATGATAATGGCTATAATTTTACTGATTTTATAAAGGTACGATAGAACCTGCTTGAATTGTATTATTAAAAAAGTAAGTACTGCTAAAAGCTGCTTTCATTGACCACGTTGTATGCTATGCCCAGATTCTAACTGTACCTTTTTTACATTTCTCGTAAAGTCCTATCTTGTACAGTTTTTTCTCTAGCTCCTTTTTGAGCTCCTTTGGAACTGCTATGTGGAGAGGAATCTCTTTGCCGTTCATCTCTCTGCCTGTAAATGCCTTTAACTGTGCATTTATGTTCGGATCTCCTTTGATTCTAGTCTTGACTTCTCCTAGATGTCGTAGCGCACCCTTCATACCTTCCAAATCCGGGACATGTCCGTCTCTTTCTTTTGGTTTTGGAAGTTTTCTGTATTTTTCATCAAAGTATTCTGGCATCTCTGCCATGTCAATGTGTGTTACTGTAATTCCTTGGGATTCCAACGTGGCTGCAAGCAAGTTTAGCATTTTTTGGTGCTCCACGGATGTCATGCTAGTAATATCTGAAGATGATTAAATTTAGGTATTGTTTGCTTTTGGCTCTACTGCAAATAGGTTTTGGTTCTAAATCAGAACATATCAATCATATTGTCATGCCAAAATCAGGAAGGGGGAAAGTCCAACGTCTTTCCCCGCTTTTCTATGGGGCCTAAAGATGAGCCCTGTGTAGCCTATCCAAATGTATTGGAAGATTGTCTACCAGTTCCACATGGGGTTGACTCTGAAGATGAGTGCTACGTAGCCTATCACAACGCCTGCACAGATCAAACCTGCTGATTCATAGAATGCGGCTGGATTGTTTCCACCACCGTATCCGCCAGCTTCTGGGTTGATGACAAAGATGGTCACAAATATACACGCCAACATTATCGCAACTGCTATTGGAATGTATCCATCGTGGCGTTTTGTTTGTTGGAATTTACTAGGTGCATCACTTGTTGACATCGCCTTAGATACGTTGTACGTAAATATAGGCATATACTGAATTTTTAATACAAATGTATAGAAAAATGCTTAATTATTGAACAAACGTGCATATTGCATGGCAGTTGACGATCTGGATAAACGCATATTGAAAGAATTATTGAAGAACTCAAAGCGCTCCTATCGCCAACTAGCAGACGAGCTGGAAATTGCGCCAGGAACTGTTCTTAAGAGAATAAAGGACTTGGAGTCAAAAGGAATAATCAAGGGTTATTCGATAATTGTGGATCAAGGAAAGCTAGGCTCTCCAATTATTGCTTTGATTGAGATAATTTCATCAGGCGGCAAATTGGAAGAGATGGGAAAAAAACTCTCAAAGCTTCCAAACCTATATGGTATCTACGAAACTACTGGCTCACCTGACGCAATTATAATTGGAAAATTCAAGGATACCGATGAGCTTGGCAAGTTTGCAAGACATCTTTTAGGTCTTCCATCTGTTAGCAGAACAAATACTCATGTAGTGTTGAACACTGTCAAAGAAGACTTTAGAATTTTGATATAAATATAACAGATGAATCGTTTCTAAAATAAAAAATTCGTACTAGGTTAACGCTATTTTGGAATCAACCTTGATGTGTATCTTCTCACCAGTGTGCTGGTGATCATTGTAAATCATCTTCGTTTTGATTCCTTTTTTGTTCAGGTATCCTTCAAGCAAAAGTGCCCACGGAATTGAATGACCACTGTTCATCTTTGATTCTATTACAAAGTGATTACCCTGAGATTCATATCTGAGATGGCCTGAACATGTAATATCTAGGGTAGAGTCAACCAGGGAGATTATCTCGTCAAGTGTCTTTGATTGTAGGTCTAGCCCATTTTTCTCTAAGAATACTATGATGTCTACCCCCCTGCCTTTTGAGTTTAGTATTGAATTTAGGACAAATCCCAGGCCATTTTCATTTATCAATTGCACTACCTTGAGGGTCTCTTGCGCATCTGACTTTGTCATATCTGATAAATTGTTAACCTTTATCCCGCTCTTCCATGTCTGTTCAAAAGTCTTGACCTGGTTTATGCCAAGCACATCAGTGGATAGAAATATTGCACCCTTGCCGTTGCTGCTGTTAATCATGAGAATCTCGGAATCATCAAAGGTAATCATGTTTTGAGAAACCTCTGCAGTTTTGAGCCTTATTTCTACTGGCAAATTATGAAAAGCCTCTGTTCCTATCACGTTTGACGGAATTATTATCTTGATATCGATATTTCTTCTCAGAGCTATCAAGAGCTCTTCTTTGCATTGTGAGATAAGGTTGAGTCCCCATGAATCAACTATTGCATGAACTGATGTCTTGGAACCATCTATCATAGACTGGAATTGTTTGAATACATAGTTTTGAGTAAGGTGAAAATATCTCTTCTCTTCTGAGCCTCTTGCTTTTTTGCTATCCTCACTGAGCCGCTTTAGTTTGGTGGTAAGGCGGTTCATTGCATTTACGCGATTTATCTGATCTTGTATGATTTCATCAAATGCATCTTCTGGTGCAATTGCAGTGCACATTATTGGTTTGCTTTTTGATATTATAGCAATCTTCTTTTTTTCAAGTTTTAGTAGCGTTGGATACACCTTGGTTCTGGGCAAGTCGGAATAATATGCAAGTTCGCTTGCAGATATAGTACCTTTTGTAATCAATGTGACATAGGCTTGAGCTTCGTATTTGCTCAGCCCAAATTCTTCCAAGCTTACTGCTAAATCTTGCCCCTTGACCATTGACTGGAGTCGTCTATTTGTAAGGTAAGCTTAATAGCTAAATTCATTGAACAAAGGCTAGAAAAAATACTAAGCTGTATCTCAAGACCGTGTTACTGTGGTGACACAAGTTACCGTAACATGGGTTTGATATATCAAAACCCAATCTTGTAATTGAAAATGGCAACTCAATCAAAATGGGTAATAAAAGATGAGAGCAAAAATCAGATTGTTCGTGCAAGCACCATAAAGCCTAGGCTAGACTATGCAACTGAGACTGTAGATGGCATATTGGAAATCTTGGTACAAAATAGACGCAGTTTGAACGAATCTAATTTGATACTCTATAGAAGATCTGATGGTACTGCAGAATCGCTCAAAGCACTTCAAAGAGAAGTGCGACATGAGCTTGAAATCTCATACGCAGTAGAATCGTTAAGGCAGGTAAGGCGAAGCCTTGACTCCATTGCAGGCATGGGAAATGTTCCTGCTGGCCTTGCTCCTACAATATCAATTGTAAGAATAGTCAGGTCAAGGATGCTCTCTTTGCTGCCTGTAATTGACCTTGAGCTAGGCGAGCTATCTCTTCTCTTAGCTGGGGTCATAATAGATGCGGCGCACCTTGCAGGCTCTACTCTTGACTTTGGAAGGGCAAATGAAGAGTCGCAAAGACTATTGGATGAAGCTAAATTGATTGCCGACTCTAAAATATGCAAGCAATTTCCTAATCTAGATTTCCTGTAAGGCATCACATGTTGGATTTCTCAAAGGATGACACTGGGCACGATCTGTCTCATCCTCTTTTTAGAATCAAGACTTTATCATCAAAGATAGAGCAAAAAATTATGCAAAAAGACAAGGGAACACAAGATGGTTTTATCGAGACACTCTCAGTTGAGGAATTGAAGGATTTGCGACAGGTGATTCTTGCATCTGAATACCTGCTTACAAAATATCAAGACAAAAAAGACCTCAAGGCATTCTTGGAGGAGTTTATTGGCATAATCATGCATGCTACAAACTCCATAAATGGATTAAGAGATGAACTGGAAGACTTGGTAATATCAGCAGAGGTTGCATTGCAGCAGATTCACACGTTGCATGACGATGTAACCCGGAACCTGGCCTTTGGGCAAGGGTCTCAAACAAAGCTTGATGACTTTAGGTTATCACGCGTACCTCCCTCACCTGTACTGGCAAAGCCTGTCAGTGCATCTCATGATATGACGCCTCCAGTAACACAACCAAGTTCAATTAATTTAACAAATCCTACTAGACGAGTTCACACCAGTGATTACCTAACAAGAACCGAAGTGGGAATCTAGTTGACAATATTATGAGCCTAGCACCGCAAGAGTTAGAAAACAGCGCAAGCAAATTTGCTGCGGAAGCCATAAAGCTTGACTCGCAAGGCGCACGCGGCATGGCAATTTCAAGTTACCAGAGGGCAATTGATTCGCTCATAAAGCTAATTCACCTATATCCTGAGAACAAACTAAACAGGGTATACCAGGAACGTGTTGCCGCATATCAGAATCGCATCAAGGCACTACAAATGACTAATGTCGAAGTTGAGCCAGCTGTTGATCCAAAAGCAACACCTGAAGAGCAGAAACAGTCTCTGGCAAAAAATGAACTTGATTCATTGATAATGAAGGAAAAGCCAAACGTCAGCTGGGCAGAAGTAATTGGTCTTGATGATGCAAAAAACGCACTCCGCGAATCTATTGTTTATCCTGCTAAACGTCCTGACCTATTTCCTCTTGGTTGGCCAAGAGGAATCTTACTTTATGGTCCTCCTGGATGTGGCAAGACAGTACTTGCAGCAGCCACTGCAAGCGAGATTGATGGATATTTCATAAACGTAGATGCCGCATCCATGATGAGCAAATGGTTGGGTGAAGCAGAGAAGAACGTATCCAAGCTATTTGTCATGGCAAGAGGAATGGCTGAAAAAGAAGGATTGCCAGTAATACTGTTTATTGACGAAGTAGATTCACTTCTTGGAAACCGCAATAGCGAGATAGGCGGAGAGATTAGAGTCAAAAATCAATTTTTGACCGAGATGGATGGCATCAACGGAAAAGGAAAAGATCTCAAGCTCTATGTCATAGGGGCCACAAACAAACCCTGGAGCCTTGACTGGCCGTTTCTTAGGAGATTTACAAAGAGAGTCTATGTATCACTTCCAACGCTAGAGGCACGAGTTAATCTTTTTGAGCTATATACTGCACCACTTCAAAAAGAGGAGAAAGCAAAACCGTCAGAGCTTGCAAAACTAGCAGATGGGTACAGCGCAAGTGACATTAAAGACATTTGTCAGTCTGCACAACTGATGGTTGTAAATGACTTGTTCCGCTCTCCAGAATTCAAAGATCCTGTAGTGGGAGAAGCACAACCGCAACCGCGTCCGATTACAATGCCTGACTTTAAGGAAATAATCACAAGACGAAAGCCAAGTGTAAGCATGGAAATGATTCGCGCCTACTACAAGTGGAGCGATCAATTCAAGGCCCTGTAGGTTTCACTACAATATTTATCAAATCTTGTAAGATTTTAGACAAGGGATATCAAACTGATATAAGGAAATTCCCCTTAATGGGTGTGAAATTATTCTACTGGGCTTTTTTTGGTTTAATCTTAGTTGGCTCAAACTTCTTTGCTTTTTCCACGCTCTTGAAAAGACAGGAGTCAGAGCAATGAGTGGTATGAGGATCTGATAATTCTTTCCCACATACCTTGCATTTTCTTTTCAATCCGTTTTCGGAAAAAATAGGTTGTTAATAACTACATGCCATGACTATTACGTTTGATAATAAGGTAAGGGAAATCAAATTCCAATACCTAAGCGATTGGAAATGAATTAAATGTTTGGCATCAAATTTAGCAAAAATCTGTAATTACAAGAATTTCATGTTTTACAGAATTAAACATGTTATGTTTAAAAGGACCCATTCAATTATGTCGTCAGTGATTACACCGAATTATCACTAAATGATCAGTATGAACAAGTTAACAGTCGTATCGGATTTTGATGGAACTATATCTTTACATGAACTTGGAGAGATCATTTTAAAAAAATTTGCGCCAGATGACTGGGAAAAATTTTATTCACAAATGATACGTGGAAATCTATCTTTTGATGAATGTATCACAAAACAATACTCATTAATCTGTGAGAAAAATCGTGAAAAAATTATAAATTCAATCAAAGACAAATGCGATCTGAGGAAAGGTTTTAGAAATTTTGTAGATTTGGTAAATGATAACAACAATCAATTTGTTATAGTTAGTGGAGGTCTTGATTTTATTGTAGACTATTGTCTACAGGGCAATGACCTATCTAATGTACAATGCGTGGCTCCAAGAATAAAATTGGATGGGCGCGGTGCAACATTACTACCGCCTAATAGGGCAATTGTAAATTTTGGCCGTTCTAATTTCAAGATGGATCTAGTTGTAAGATTAAAACTCTCGGATAGGAAGGTATTATACATTGGAAACGGCGTTAGTGACTTTGCACCAGCATCAATTGCGGATATGGTGTTTGCTGTTAAAGGTTCTACTCTAGAAAAAAAATGCCGCAATGATGGAATGGCATACAGATCATTTAACAATTTTGAAGAAGTGAAGAATTTCATAATTTCTAGCTGACTGAACCTAACTGGAAGTATGAATGATTCAATTGTTATTGTAAGTATCTAAAATCCAGTAAAATCTACAGTAGGAGGGGTCCATTATTGTCGCAATGCCTCACAAGATACTTTGATAGGTCCCTCTCCCACTCAATTATGTTTTAAAACAATTTAAGGCATTTCTATGAAATTACTAGAAATTCTAGAATTTCCAGAATTTACAATAATTAGTGAGATATTGATTATAAGCACAGGTAGGTATATCAAGACAAGAAGATCAAGTGAAATTGGAAGATAAATACAATTCCAGTGGAAAAAATCTAGAACGATGGAAATGCTATAGGTGTGATTTTGTTTTTTTAAATGAATCAATCGCAAAATTACATGAAGATCTTCTCAGGCACCAAGTCTACAAGATAAGATCAATTAATTATTGAGCAATTTTTCCATAAATTAACGGGGTCAAATGCCTCATGCTAGTAATTACTCTTCGTCACTAGCATATCCTCTTTCTACAAGGAATTTCTTGAATTCGTCAGACTCTGTTATCATAAGATCTATGGATCTAAGCAGGCTTGCATAAAAGAATTCCATTGCCTCGTGACTTCGCTGACAGTTTGGACAAACATTGGTATTCTGAGTTGGTAAAAATTTTCGTAATTCTTTGTTTTTTTCAAACTCGCTTCGTAATTCCTTGAATATTTTTATTATTGGTTGACGAAGCTCTTCTGTCATGTAAGCCATCATGCCACTCATCTTTAATGCTGCATCGAATTCTCTGTCTATGCCGTATTTTCCCCAAGTGCCTTTTTCACAAACAAAGCGTTTCTTTCTATCTCCTTTACTTTTCTTGTCTCTTGGATACAAGAAGATAAATTCTAATCTATAAAGTTCTTTTAAAATTGAATAAACAACACTTGCTGGAATTTTTTCTTTCTCAATAATGTCTTCAGCTGTGATTCCATTTGCTCCAGCTTGTCTAATATCGTCCATTATCTTCCATGCTAATTCTTTTGACAGTATGTCTGCTTCAAGATAAGATTCAACTGGAAAATGAGTCAGATAGGTCTTGATATTCTTGGGTTTTGTATTGTTCAATACATCAGTTTTGCTCTTTTCACATTTTTATATGTTTCACAGAAACTGAATTTCTGGAAAGTCTGGAAATTCACATAATTCGGTTTTTACTTACTAATTGTTTAAGTTTACACATTACAAGTGAGAGACAAATGTACTTTGATCTCAAGATAGTAAGCTTCAGGTGTGCAGAAATGGGAACAAATTGTAGCTATACATTAATTGCACGCAGCAAGGAGGAACTGCTTCGAGATATCCAAAATCATGCCCTAAGAATTCATGGAATGGAGGATTTGCCTGCCGATCTTGTCAAGAAGATCGAGTTCTCAATCAAAGTCGGTCGGATGTAAATATGAGATGGTTATGACAATTGTGCGAACGAAGTTTTACAAGATTCTTAAATACTGAATTTTTCAAATTTATGTAAATTCAGAACAATTAAATGTCATAAAACTGGGCATAATTCAAGATACAACATATGATTGGCATTTTCATAGAAAGCGAGAATTAGAATTCGTTGATTTTCATGATGATGGACAGTTTTACGTTATTTCAAGATGTGGTCTTACTTTATGTGACAGGTGCCGTCTTGGGGCTTTTTTCAAGGAACACCTGTTTGACCAGAACTCTAACATTTGTGCCTTCTGTGGTGGCCTCTGCTTTACTTGTTGTTTTTTCCAGCAGCGTAATAATGAGTGGAAAATCATTACAAATTGTAGCGCCAGGTGTCCTTTCCTTTTTTAATTTTGAAATTCTCATAGATGGTATTTCCGCATTTTTCATTTTGATTATTGGCATAATTTCATTTGCAGTATCACTGTATTCAATAGGCTACTCAAAAGAATATGAAATAAAAAAAAGAACACCTACTTTGGTATTTCTTTTCAACATATTCATACTTTCAATGGTTCTTGTGGTTGCATCAAACAATGCCTTTTTCTTTCTAGTGTTTTGGGAACTGATGTCATTGGTATCTTTCTTACTAGTGATTTATGATCATGATAAAGAAGAGAATCTCAGGTCTGGAATAACTTATCTTATAATGACACATTTTGGAACTGCGTTCATCTTTGCCTCATTTTTGTTAGGTTATATTCAGACCGGTAGCTTTAGTTTTGATTCATTTCGTCATTCTTCTACAGGTTTTCCTTTATTTGTAAAAAACCTTGTATTCATTTTTGCATTCATTGGATTTGGAACAAAGGCAGGAATGGTACCCTTGCATGTCTGGCTTCCAAAGGCCCATTCATCTGCACCGAGCAACATCTCTGCTCTCATGTCTCCAGTTATGATAAAAATTGGTATATATGGAATGATAAGAACAATTTTTGATTTTAGCGGATTTGGGATCTCTCCTGATTTTGCATGGTGGGGAATGCTTCTGATTGTTTTTGGTTCTGCATCAGCCATAATAGGAGTTCTATATGCTGTAGTGGAACGCGACATCAAGCGGGCCCTTGCCTTTTCTAGTATAGAAAACATTGGGATAATACTAATCGGTCTTGGGCTGTCTATAGTTTTTACATCATTCCAGCTTACCGCATTTGCTATACTTGCATTGGTGGCAAGCATGTATCATACAATCAACCATGCGGTCTTCAAAGGCCTGCTCTTTATGGGAGCAGGCTCTGTGGTATCTGTAACGCATACAAAAAACATCGAACACTTGGGTGGTCTTGTAAAACAAATGCCATGGACTTCTTTGTTGTTTTTAATTGGAGCGATCTCAATTTCTGGTCTTCCTCCATTTAACGGATTCATCAGTGAATGGTTTACACTGCAATCTTTGCTGTCAAGCTATCATATTCCGTCAACAATACTTCAAATCTCTATTGCTTTTGCAAGTCTACCTTTTGCGCTGACAATAGGAATCGCGGCTGCAACATTTGTCAAACTGTTTGGCATGACATTTCTTTCCAAGACAAGAAACAAGCATGCTATAAACATCAAAGAAGTTTCGCGCAGTATGATTTTAGGAATGTCAATTCTTGCTGCCACTTGTGTATTGTTTGGTATCATGCCATATCTTGGTACGTCGTTGATATCTACTGCATTCCACCTACCTTCCCAACCGCCAAGTCCGTTTGTTTCCATTTCAATTCAGAACAGTTCGGGTAAAAGTTTTGCAAATATTTCCATGCCTGTTGTTGTGATCATGCTATTGTCAGTCTCAATTGCAATTTTTGGCTTTATTCGGGTATTGGGTGGCACTACCAAAAAGACCACATATGGTACATGGGATTGCGGATTTGGCAGTCTAACTGAGAGAATGGAATATACTCCAACATCCTTCTCACAGCCAATACGTGCGGTATTCAAGGTTTTTTTCAAACCTCACAATCACACCGAGAAAGAATCTTTTGGAGAAAACCCATACCTGCTAAAGACTGTAAAAATTGAAACTATGGTAAAAAATGTTTTCGAGGAGATACTTTACGAGTCTATCATTTCTTCATTTGTTTTCTTTTTTGACAAGGTGCGAAGGCTTCAGACTGGAAAGATAAACGCATACCTGCTTTACATCATGATAACACTAGTTCTACTCTTACTGTTTGTGAGGTTAAGCAACAATGCATAGCATTGCAGCACTCGCAGTCGGATTAATCCAAGTGCTGGTCATACTGGCACTAGCCCCACTGCTAACAGGAATAATAAGAAAAACAAAGGCAATAACGCAAAAAAGAATTGGTGCTGGTATTTTGCAGCCATACTATGATC
>JASHNR010000026.1 GCA_030041535.1 Nitrosopumilaceae archaeon
TATAGAGATGCTCATACACAAAATAAAAGAATCTTCGTTTGTAAAAAGATCATTTATGATAGACAGGTAGTACATGAAGACACTCCCACAAGTAACGGATGACATAAGAGAATTCCGAATCCAAGGAGCAAACCAAATTGCACTGTACAGTTTATGCTTCTTAAAAAAAATTGCACTTTGTTATGGATTTGGACTCAGATTCAAGACTGCATCGCAACATTTGGAAAGGGCCAGGCCAACTGCAGTAGTACTTCATAACTGTATTCAGATTATAAACACAAGCCCAAAGATTTCTACAATTGATGCTTTGATTAATACACTACGTAACATGGGAGAAAAAGAAGCAGTATACTCGGCCAAAATTATAAAGAATGGTTCTACAATAATTACATACTGCCACTCGGGGGAAGCAATGTTGTTTATCAAACATGCATGGATAAAACACAAAAAGAGGTTTTCTGTGATTGCATGCGAGACAGAACCTTTGGAACAAGGTGTTAGAACCGCAAAAGAGCTGGCAAAATTGGGAATACCTGTAACCTTGATTGATGATAACGCAATTGGGTTCTTCATAAAATATGCAGATATGGCAATTGTCGGTGCAGATGCATTACGAAAAGAAGGACTGGTTAACAAGATAGGAACTAGCCTTCTTGCACAGGCAGCAAATGATGCAGCCAAACCATTCTATGTAATAGCCAACTCGCTTAAGATGGACAAGAGGAGAAAATTTGAGATCGAGGAGAGGCCTGCAAACGAGATATATAGAAAAATAATGCACAAAAGAGGGCTGGGTGGAATCAAGATACGAAATCCGGCCTTTGATACAACTCCATGGAAATATGTTACTGCTGTGATAAATGAGAGAGGAGTCTTGACAAAGAATCAGCTGAGGAAAGTGATATGAGGCACATTGATTGGTACAAAGACTTTGTTGATTTAAAGTACAAGCCAAGCAAAACTGACGTGGTCTGTCTTTTTAGATTCGAACCGTCTGATAAAGTATCGGTTGTTGAAGCAGCCGGTAGAATAGCTTCTGAAAGCTCGGCTGGTACATGGACAACACTGACAAAGTTGCCAAAAACAATAAAAAAAGTAATGGCAACTTCTTTTGAGATAGATGGAAATTTTGCAAAGGTTGCATATCCAATCGAGATCTGGGAGCCGGGAAACATATCACAATTGTTAAGCGGTATTGCAGGAAATATTTTTGGGATGAAAGCATTAGAAAATCTCAGGCTTGTTGATGTCTCCTTGCCCGTTCAATATACCAAACATTTCAGAGGACCAGAGTTTGGAATAGAAGGAATTAGAAGAATTCTAAAAGTAAGAAAGAGACCAATCACAGGGGCAGTAGCAAAACCCAAGATAGGATGGAGTGCCGAAGAACATGCAACGATTGCTTATGAGACATGGATTGGAGGGTTTGACTTGGTAAAAGATGATGAAAACCTTACATCGACACAGTTTAACAAATTTGAACAACGTGTAAAGCTTTGTGCCAAGATGCGGGACAAGGCTGAAAAAGAGAGTGGAGAAAGAAAATCCGCACTGATAAACATAACTGGAGAAACTAATCAGATGACAAAGCGAGCAAAAATATTGCATGATTTTGGATTTGAATATGCAATGATAGATGTGGTTACAGTAGGTATGTCAGCATTGCAAACTTTGCGTGAGGTGTGTCATGACCATAATCTGGCAATACATGCACACAGGGCAATGCATGCTGCATTTGACAGAAATCCAAGACATGGTATATCAATGCTGTTTCTTGCCAAGATCTGCCGATTGATAGGCGTCGACCAGCTTCACATAGGAACTGTAATAGGCAAACTTGTTGGAACGCGTCATGATGTTCTAGATATAAAAAACGCGATTACTAGTCAAAATAACAAGAGGTTTGGCAGTCTAAATCAAAATTGGAACAATATCAAACCGGTTTTTCCAGTCTCTTCTGGAGGCATACACCCAGGAATCATACCTGATGTGTTGAAAATAATGGGCAATAACATAGTGCTACTGGTGAGTGGTGGAATACACGGTCATCCAAACGGTACCCGTGATGGGGCGCGTGCTGCAATACAGTCTATTGAAGCCTCCATGCAGAGTATCCCGTTATATCAATACGCAAGATCGCATAAAGAACTTGGAGCCGCCTTGGCAAAGTGGGGTCGTCTTAGACCTCAATGATCGTCATTTCATCTTCATTGAATACGCATATCTGAGAAACAAATTATCTAACAATCACAACTGGGCATTTGGCTTCTTCCGAAATTTTTCTGCTCACACTGCCAAGTGCCATTAGCTTGTTCAGTCTAGTCAATCCCCTGCTGCCGATAACTATTAGGTCTATCTTGTTATCTCTTGCAAATTTTAGTATGGAATCAGCAGGTTTTCCAATTATCACCTCACAAAATGCATTGACTCCTAATTGCTTACATATTTCCATTTTTTCTTGGAGAATACTATTTGAATGATTTTTCTGTGATTTTAAAACATCCTTATTTAATTTTTTTATCTTTTTGTTTACTTGATCTTGTATTATCATAGGTGATTGGTCTGTCTTGACATTGATGACATTTATTATGTATAATTCTGAACCAAATTCTTTTGCTATGTCAGTTGCCTCAATAAGTGCTTTTTTTGAATATTTTGAGTTATCATAAGGTACCAATATTTTGCCATATTTTTTCTTGCTAGGCAGAGATACACCAGTACTTAGTTGTACATCAATCCGTGATGCTGCATCATTTATTCTTTTTATGTTTTGAAGAAAATCTTGATGACTGCCATATTTTGCATTTTTTAACATAACGCCTATCGTATTTTTTATTATTGATACTTGTTTCCTTAATGAAAAATTATATTCATAGTCCAAGTCCATATCTATTCAACTACTGGAAAATCTATACTTGTACTGTATCCCATGGGATTCCTTTTCTTACAATGAATTTAAAGGAATAATATAATTATCAGGATTGAAATCTTTTATATGAAAAAATTAATTATTCCTAATTACTTGTATCGGAATTAGGAACAATTTCAACATCAAGTGAACCACTTTTGAAACATGTTACAATGGACTTGATCTTTGATTTGTACAGAAAGTACTTTTTGCCGTCCTGACTTATGGAGCCGGAGATGCCAAGTAATTTGTGGGTGTGTAGTAACTGTACTCTTCTGTATGTTGTACTGATTGGAATTCCACACTTGATACTTAGATCAATGGTAGATTTTGGCATCTCAAGTGTAGATTCCAATATGGCACGGGAATACTTGTCCGCCAAGATCTCAAGCAAGACAGCCTTCGTCGTCTCTTCCTGTACGGGTTTTGTCTGTAGTAAAACTTGCATGTATCTTTACTGGTATGAATTGATATAATCAGCAGGACTGCATTGCACTGCAATGCATACAAAAAACGTACTTTGAGACAGATTTTGTGTCTATTCACGCTTACGGGCGCTATTTTTCTTCTTCTAGTCTCTCGAACTCTTCAAAACAGAGATTGACTAAATTTCTAAGATATTCTGCCCTATCGTGCAGAAGCGTCATTTGTTCATGTTCTTCCTCTTTTGGTATTTTTTTGATGGTTTGACCGGCCTGTCCAAAATACGTCAAGTCATTTATCTCGCCAAGAATCTTCAGTCTCTCTTCTTTAGACGTCAATTTTTCCCTTATTTCATCAAGATCAATCATCATTATTCACTACTTTACTATAAGTACAGGAATCTTTGATTTGTGTGCCACTGCGTTTGAGACGCTTCCAAGAAAGACTTCTTTTACACTACCCAGCCC
>JASHNR010000027.1 GCA_030041535.1 Nitrosopumilaceae archaeon
AATCATAAAAATAACAAACCAATTATTGCAAGGCCGTAGGCCAGCAGTAAATGCTTGAATTGAAAAAATTCACGTGGATACACGATTGGATATTTGAGCGACAACAAAAAGACCCCTCTTGGAAATTACCTGATAATACCATACTGTACATCAAGGGATTAGAGCAGGATTTGGAAGAACTGTCAAAGCAGCTAGGAGTAGACCTTTGTATCATGACAATACAGCACAAAGAGACCAAAAATTAGCGATTATTAATCATTTGAGATTTATCACGATGCGGTGAATTATTAAATAACATCTGCAATTGTTTGCTGTGAAATCATATTTTGTCACCGGTACTGATACTGGAGTTGGTAAGACTGCGATTACTGCTGCACTTGCTGCATCTCTTAGAAAGCGTGGTATTGATGTAGGTGTAATGAAGCCAATTGCAAGCGGGACTCCTAATAAAACTGGATTCAAATCATCTGATGCTGTATTATTGCATGAAGCAGCAAAAGTAAACGATACAGAAGATATGATAAATCCCGTGTTTCTACCTGTACCTACTTCTCCATATGATGCAACCAAGATCTTAAATCTTGAAATTGACATGAAAACAATATCTGAAAGGTTTCAACATCTTCTCAAGGCACATCAAATGTTACTTGTAGAAGGAATTGGGGGTGTCATGACTCCAATTGCAAGGAATTTTTTTGTTGCAGACATGATAAAAGCGATGGGACTAGAAACCATTATTGTGACACGATCAACTTTGGGTACGCTGAATCACACTATGATGACATTTAGAATGTGCAAAGAATATGGAATTGCAGTAAAAGGCATGATAATTAATTACTTTGATGAAAAAGGCGGTCTTGCAGAAAAAAACGCTCCATCTACTTTATACGAAATCACAGGACTGCCAATTCTTGGCATAATTCCTTTTGTAAAGGACTATCAAAAACTAGATACACTGACAAGTATTGTGGAAAAAAGCATTGACTTGAATCTGTTTATATCCGAAAGATCTTAAGCTTTGATTGTTTCTTGTTTGACAAGAAACTGATTAGGTCATTGATTATGTTTGCAAAGGTGAATTTATCGTCATCTATGGAGTACACTTTGACATCTGCTGAAATGGACTTGTCTGTCACAATCCATATGTTTTCAGATTTTGGCTGAATTTTCTTTAGTTTATTGATCTGTTCTCTTATTGTTTGCATTTGGTCAGTCTTTGCAAAGCAAATGATAACAACATCATCTGGTGAAGAAGAAAGGGTTCTAGCATCAGGCACTGCAACATCAATCTCTATGGTATCAAGTGTTGTCTTGCGCTGACTTGGAATGAGGGCAACTGTTAACATGTAATGAACAAGTCCTTCTGCTAAAGCGCCACGGGTTTCTGGTTTGCCACCTTCTGCCTTGTCAAGATTGGGCATACAATGACTAAAAATTGTACTTATGGCATCTGAGCTTTCACCCTGTGCAATAGCTGAAAGTATTCTTTTCTCTTGATAGTCAGAAATAGCATGGTAAAGTATGTCGCTAATCTCCAATGCATCTTTCAAATATGACTATGATAATTAAAAGATAATCAATAAACCCAAAAGGTGAAAATCAAACACTGCTTTAAATTGGTAAATATATTGATCAGTCTAGACTAAAAACGGATGATACGAATTGAAGCCGAACTTCCAAGAGATGACCTGATGGGAGTTAGTGATGCGCTTAGGATAATCGATGTCTCTGTTAACATAACTAAGGTAAAGGGCAGGGGAAAAGGTGTAGGCTCTAAGGTTCATGCCGCAAAAGGTACAGAAATGCACCGATCAGAATTTCAAGATAAATATATCGTACAAGTGACAGCGCCTGATAGTATAGAAAATGATGTGATTGAAATAATACAATCAAACTCAAAAACTGGCAAGATAACTATTTTTCCAGTATCACGGGTAATCGATATTGGCTCTGGTGTGGAAAATGAGCAGGCGCTTGCACTCAATGAATATGATAGTGTGATATTGGCTGCGGCAAAGAACCAAAACACATCGTTTCCATTTGGAGTTGCAGCAGAAAAGGTCAAGTTCTCTCCGCCTCATACCGAGGGAGAAAAGGGATACTATGATGTCATTGAAAAGAAATTTGTTCCTCTGGACGTGTTAGAGTCTGTAATTTATCACGTCAAACCAGTTGAAAGATTCCAAATTCTTTCTGCCGATGATCAGGTAGTAATAGAAAGCATGACTAGAGTAAAAAGAAATTTCTCTTTGTATAAAATGAAGATGTCTGATTCCTACTCGCAGGCATTTCTAAAATATGTAGCAAGTAGATTTTTGAGTCTTTGGCCAGAACAAGAGATCAATGCTACAATTCTTTATGTTGATATAGTAGGCTCTACCAAACTTGCAACGCTACTAAGCTCAGAGGAGCTTTCTGGAGTGATCAAGGTGTTCTCTGAGGAAATGTCAGTCATAGTGTCAAAGCATGCAGGCTTTGTGCTAAAATATGCAGGCGATGCAGTAATTGCTTTTTTCCCAGAACTTAGAGACTTTGGAAATATGGCAGAAAATGCTGTAAGATGTGCAAATTCCATGAATATGCTCATAAAACATTCTCTCAATCCAATCTTTGTCAGCCTTGGTCTTCCTGCCATAAGAGTACGAATAGGGATAGATACTGGTAAAAATAGAATTGTCTTTCTTGGCTCTGATCCTGATCTGATTGGACACAGTATCACAATTGTTTCAAAAATATTGCCTCTTGCTCAACCAAACCAAATTACGATGGGAGATACTGCATACAAGATACTGTCTTCTGATATGGCAGAACAATTTACGAAAATAAATCCTGATGATAAAAAGTGGAATTATACTCATCCTGGAACGGGAGAGATTTATCCAATCTACTTTTCAAGACATTTGTCGTAGGTAACAACCCTAAAGGCATGTATTGAAAAAGAGAAAATCTTTTATTTCTTGAATTTTTTGTCAGTAAATCTTGTCAGTCCTAGTCTTTTGAGCTCTTCTGACTCTCTTATGACTGACTTGTGTTGGTCCTCTTTGTATTGTTTCAATTTTTTTTGCAGGTCTGAAAATTCATTTGCTAGTATCTTGATTGCATAAAGGCCTGCATTTGCAGCCTTGTTTACGCCAACTGTTACAACAGGAGAACCAGTGGGCATCTCAGATATTGACAGTAGCGAATCCAGTCCTCCAAAGGCTGAAAACTTGAAACGGTCTGATTGGCCCTTGTCGTTATAAACCATTATTGGTACACCTATTACCGGTATTATGGTATGCGATGCGATCATTCCTGGCAAATGTGCCGAACCTCCAGCTCCTGCAATTATTATTTTGAATCCCTCTCTTTCTGCATGTTTTGCATAATCTGATAACCTTGTAGGAGTTCTGTGAGCTGATACAATCTGGTCCTCATGCTTGATTCCAAACTCGTCTAGAATTGTTGCTGCAGAGTGCATTATTTTGCTGTCCGAGCTTGATCCCATGATAATTCCAACAAGAGGCTTTTTCGAATAAGTCATAAGATTCTGGAACACTGATTTTTAATAAACTCAGCTATTTGTTTTACGATATGCAAGAACAAAATTTATTTTAACAGGCTAGATTCAAACTTTTAAATTATATGCAAGAAGATTTTCATCATTCTTTATGCAGGATTCTCCCCTTGAAGTGAGACGAGCGTTTGGGCTCTTGTTTGTAGGAGTTGCAATATCTGTCGGCTCTGCTTCTGTTATAAGCGAGATTGCATTTGAACACCATGATCCGATTTACTATTATGTCGTGATTTGGCTTGGCAGCTTTGCAATAACATTTGGGGCAGTTTTTAGCAAATTCAGATACATACTTCCATCCGTGCGGGGAAGAATGAAAAATAGTGTAAAGTGGTCAGGCCCTGTAAAAGCAATAAACGGACTTTGCTGGGCCGCACCGTTTGCAATGATAGGTGTTTTTCCACCACTTTACCAATATCTAATTTTACTTGGGATAGGACTAGGCAATGCATCAACGTATCTATTCATGAAAAAATTCAGCGGTCTTGCAAACCACGAGCAGATAATCGTAGGTGCCATTTCGCTTGCAGCAATCCCTATTGCTGTTTTTATAGACACATCATTTGTATCAAACCAAACTGTTGCAGTGATAGTATCTAGACTCATGATAGCAGCAGCATATGGTGCAGGGGGAGTCTATGCTCTTACTGCCAAAAAGTAAACTCAATCAGATGATTCAAACTTGATAGCGTTTTTTGCAGCCTCGGCACTGCTGATGAGCGCATCTATGTCTTTTGTATCATCTATATCTACCGCATTGATGTGACCAAGTTTACGTTGAGGCTTTGCTTCATCTTTGTTGTACATCTTCAAGTAAATTCCTTTTTTGTTCTCTACTGTTATGGGTTTGTATTTACCTGAGAAATTTTTTGGTCCTAGTATGTTGCGCATCACTGTATAATGCCTAAGTCTTGTACTTCCTAGTGGAAGACCAAGAATAGCTCTGAGATGCTGTTCAAATTGTGACGTATCGCTTGATTGTAATGTGTGGTGTCCTGAATTGTGTACTCGTGGTGCTATCTCATTAATCAGAACCTGATTGTTGTGTGTAACAAACATCTCTATTCCAAAAACTCCTGCCCCGTGTAATACTTTCATGATTTTCTTGGCAATTTCTTCTGCATCTTTTGCTACTTTGGGTTCTACTCTTGCAGGTGCAATTGTCATTTCAAGTATGTTTTCTTTGTGGATGTTTTCTACTACTGGATATATGGCAATTTCTCCTTTGGTGTTTCTTGCAGCAATTACTGATATTTCCATCTTAAAGTCAACCCATTTTTCAATCATCATCTGCTTGCCTTCGAAGAATTTATACGCAGATTCAACTTGGCCTTCATTTTCTATTTTGAAATTGCCTCTGCCGTCATAGGCATCACGCCTTGCCTTTAGCAATACCGGGTACCCAAATGACAAAATTTTTCTCTTAAGATCAGAAATTGATTCTATTGGAAAAAATTCAGGCACTGGTATGTTGTTATCCTTAAGAAATGTTTTCTGTGTAAATTTGTCTTGTATGATTCTAAGAGTTGTAGGGGATGGGTTTACTGATATTGACGCCTTTAATGATTCCAAAACTTGACTGTTCCCAGACTCTATTTCATATGTGATAATGTCTGACTGGAGTGATAGTTCCACTATGGCGTTTTTGTCCTTGAAGTCTGCAATGATCTGCCTGGCGCCTACTTTTGCTGCAGGGCAATTATCTGTAGGATCTAGCACTATGACATCTGATATGTACTCTGGCATCTTCTTTGCAGCCTCTGTCAGCATCATGCCAAGCTGACCTCCGCCTATTATCCCAAGAACTCTTGACATCATGCAAATTCATCGGTGGTTTTAAAAATAGTTACCTCTTGGATTTGTGGCTGCTTCTCTTCAGGATATAAGATGTGAGTGAAACTTGTTATTTTGTTTGTTTAAAACTGACAACCTAGCTAATATTAGAAATATGAAGAAAGTAGGTGTAAACATGTTGGATATAGGTAAGATAGCTAAGAAAGGATGTACTGCTATTGTAGTTGATGATGATGAAGACACTGTAAACCTTTTTGCAGAATTTTTAGAAATCTGTGATGTCAAAGTACTAGGTAAAGCTTTTGATGGAAACCAAGCAGTAGAATTGTATAAGAAAATTTTTCCAGATCTTGTGTTTTCAGATGTCATGATGCCAGGTTATGATGGTTTTTATGTACTAAACAAAATACGCCAAATTAACCCACATGCAATAATGGTGATGATAACTGGTGATGTCAGACCTGAAACAATAGACAAATTGCAAGAATTAAAATCTGATGCCATAGTATACAAACCATTTGACATGAAACAGATAATCGATACTGTAAACGAGCTACTTACAAGCTCAGTTTATCAAACGCAAGTCAGTCACTGATATTTTTTATAATTTCTAATTTATCTTGTTTTTTATTTGATCTGAATATTTTGTTTTAGAATAATTTTGCAAAGAGTATCAAATGTGGGGCAGCGTTTGATATGTTTAGTATGTGGTTCTCTAGGAATTTTGATAATGCCATGGTTGTTCCATACATTGTTATTCCGCCTAGTGCAGTAAGCAAGGCCATGTTAAACCAGACAGTTTTGAAAAGTCCTCCCTGTGCTACCTTTATTGCTAGTGCATTGATGGCAGAAGTAACAATTATGACAATTGGCATCATCATTGCCATGAAATTAGGATCAATTGGGCTTAGCGTTAAGGCGTTGTTTGAAATCTGAGTGCCTGTAATCATGGTATGAAATATCTCAATTAACTTGTTCATCAAACCAAAGATTGCCATAGTTAGAGCATGAAGCACTAAAACAATGGTCTCAAATGTTCTCGACGTCTGTCTTCTTTTTGCCCTAAGCTCATTTAGCTTTAATGATATTTCAGAGACTTTGCTACCCACCTCATTCATATTTGCGCCTTTTTGTATGGCGTTTGACATTATTGTATTTCCTGACACTATGATGGCAGTGCCTGCATCTCTTGAGAATAAATCAAATCCAATTTCTGGCTTGATCCTGTTCTTTATGCGATTCTTGAAGCTAATTATCTGTGTTTGGAGTGGACCAAAATTACTTCTCAGGACAGCATCAAGTGACTGTCCCATTGATCCTACCATCATGTATATCTCACCAAAGTGCCTGATAAATGAAGGATACCAATCATCAAGAGCTTTCAGCTCTGTTTCCATTTTTTTAGCAAAAAATCCTGGAATGAATAATGGAGCAGTAGCTATGACAGTTACTAAGGGAAGGGGAACAACATTGGTAATAGATAGCACGATGCCGACAGAAACTCCAATGCCTATTGCCATATATAGAAACATTCTAAATTTCTGGACCTTCACATTGTGTCCTAAAGATATTCGGTCCTTTGGAAATATGACATACATGATCACAATAAATGATCCCATGCTTACAATCACACCAATAAACGAAATCATAAATACAGACGAAGAATCTGTGCTGCCCATAAGCATGGTCATGATGGAATTGCCTGATATCATAAAGACGGCCGTGGATGAAATAGTGTAAAACATTTCAAGAAAGAGTTTCTGTGATTCTAAATTTCGTTCATATCTTACTGTATAGTTATGCAGAGCTGCTCCCATCTCTTCTGTAAAGAATATTCGTAATTCGTCTCCTAATCGTATGACTTGGGCCAATTTTACCAGTAGTTGTTTTAGCGGATCTGAATTATCTGAAAACTTTATTGCAATCATCTCACAAGATCTTGAAAGACCGTAGCCCCATCCCACTCCTAATCTGAATATCTCTTTGAATGTATTCGAGTACTTTCCATAACCAGAATCTTGTGCAGTTTTTATCAGATCGATTGAACCAACTTCGCCTGTGGAAAGTGCATAAAGAAATGCCATAAAGTAAACAAATTCATCGTCTGCTTTTTTAAGATCTGCGAGTTTTTCCTTTATGGATAATTTCTGTATCATAGCATGCTAAGCTCCTTCATGAATGCATCAAGACCAATTTCTCTACAACGTGATATGGAATCATAAACATCGTAGAAATTGAAGATCTTCTTTTCTACCATTTTATCCAAGATCTTGGCTCGCAGGGCAAGCTCTTCGTATAGCAAAGCCTCATCCTTTCTTGACATGCCTCTTTTTTCCAAAACTTTTGAGATGAATAGAGCACTACTTCCCTTTCCTCTAAACTTTACCTGATCTGTGCCTGGATCCCAGTCAAATACAGGTATGAACATTACGTTATTTCCCTCCGGGTTGTATCCGATGATTTCGTTGATAGATAACACCCTTCTTACCCTCTTTCCATCAGGGCCCGTGACTGCCGCCTGGAATAATGCAATGTTTAGATTCTCAACGTTAGTCTTGGGTATGTTCATGGGAGGGTTAACAATTCTTTGTAGCAATGCAGTCATGTTGGCTGCGTGAAATGTACTGACAACTGGATGGCCTGTCTGCATGGCTTGAAATGCAATATTAGCTTCTGCCCCTCTGATTTCTCCTACAAATATGTAATTTGGTCTCTGTCTTAATGCGGCCTTTAACAGATCAAACATGGTAACACTTGAATTTTGATTTCCAGTATCACGTGTTACCTCGCTTATCCAGTTAGAATGAGGCAAGGTAAGTTCTGGTGTATCCTCGATGCTTACTATCTTCCAGTTTGATGGGATAAACGCAGTCAATGCCATCATCGTGGTAGTCTTGCCTGATGCTGTCTCTCCATTGATAAACACGCTCATGCCCTCTGCCATCATAATCCACAAATATGCTGCCTCGATTGAGTTGAGTGCTTTGCTTGGAATTATTTGAGTTATTGATAGTGGTGTACTTGCAAATCTTCTGATAGTAGCATTAGTTCCCTTTCTACTTACATCTTTACCAAATACGATATTGATTCTAGAACCTTCAGGCAGCGTTGCATCTATCACGGGCTTGGCATGAGATACTGTCTTTCCAAATTGCTCGGACATGCTGATTATGAGATCATCTATTTCTTCAACGCTGAGAAATACAGGACACTTGAGTGCGCCAAACATCTTGTGAATTACATACATGTTTCCCGCCCCTACAACTGAAATGTCCTCAAGATGTGGGTCTGTAAGGAATGGGTCAAACAATCCCATGCCTGCCCTTTTTCTTAGAAAATGATACTTTAGATTGGTTACATCTTTTTCATAGACTGACAAATTTTTCAATTTCATTATATTGACTTTGGAGTAATCTATAGGGCTGTTAGCAATTAATATGGTTTTGTCAAGATACTGGTCTATCATGTTAAATCGCTCTGTTAGTTCGGTAGGAGGATTCATAGTTCCTGCATGCAATGCAAATAGCTTGTCAGCGTTATCCATCAAGGTCCTGTCTGGCTCATCGGGCTCAATTACGGCATATTCAACGTAACCGTCGGCTGAATTTGAATGTGGATTGATGTGTATGTATGTGGTCTCAGATATTGGATAAATTAGGTTGGGCTCTTTGAGTTTTTTGTGTTCTCCTTCTAGCTTTTCAGTATAAATTGGAATGGGATTTCCTCTTGTTATGTATGTTTCAAGATAATTAGCCAGATGTGGTGATTTCTTTAAAGCTTCGACAAATTTTTTGTCCTTTACTAAGGATATGTCAAATACCACGGCAAATCTCTCTCCTTTTTGTGTTTTGCATTTTGATACTCCTATGCGTTTGCCGTGGATATTGGCACTATCTTTATTCCAAAGTTGGTATCCACCTCAAATGCAAAAGACGATTCTGCCTGAGAGGAAGACCCTATCAGTTTTATTATCTTCATAACCTTAACAGATTTACTACCAATGTTGGCTGTACTGAGGGAAAAGTAGACATCACATGCTGATTTTATTCTCATTGCCACATCTTCTGGGATTGATGTTGCGTGCATGGTAAGTATGATGGACATTCCAGTAGAAACAAGATATTTGCATCTTGTAAGGAAATCAAGAATTCGATCTGTATCAGAATACATTGTTAAAAGAGAAATAGAATCAATTACTACTACATCGCATTTCTTTGCATTATTGCTGATGTATCTTCCAATCACTGGTAACAGAAATGAAGACTGGCGTTCAGACCACATGGCGCCATATACATGCAATGGCAATACTGAAAGTTTATTTTGCAAAAATGGTTTAGTAAAATTAAATGTAATCGTCTTCATCTTTTCAATGTAATCTTTTACAGTATTTTCGGTAATGCAGAGAACTCTCATGTCCAAGTCTAGTATCCCTTTGATGAACTGTGCTGCAAGTGCACTCTTTCCTGTTCCATGCTCTCCTTCTATTAGCATAAGACACGGAGTTGGTATGCCGCCTGCTAGCTGCCTATCTACTTCTTCATTTCCTGTTGGCACAGTCTTTATCATGAGATCTGCACCGATTCTGAAGTTGTAACGCCATTATCTGTGCCAAACTCTACTGTAAAGTTGCCACCACTTTCTGTCTGATAGGCGGGTTGTGCATTTATGGTAGCTATTTTTCCAGGATCAAGCAGACCAGGATGAATGTAATCGTTTTGAATATGTGAGATGCACCATTGATCTGATGCAAGCCCCGAACAACTATTTGCATATTTTAGAGTCTCAGTTAATATTGGATTATTTGCAGCATTTTCTTGATATGTGATAATGACATCAAAATCCTCATAATTCCACAATAATGTATTTCCTGTATTTGTTACCTGAAAAGTAGCTGGACTATTACCACTTTGATCCTGCAAGTTAGAAATACTGATGTTTGTTTGTATCCTTGCAAATTGATTGTCTGCCATCTGAGACTCTGATGTACTTATCTTTGTAGTATCATCTATAATTGCAGGAAAAGACATCATTGCATATACTATGGAAAAAGTTACAATGCCTCCAGAAATTGCTATACTTAATCCCATTTCGCCTCCTCCTCCACTAGCAGAATCTTGTGAATTGTTGATCACTTACTCCATTTGGTGTAGTTACCTGTAGGTCGTATGTAGAACCACATTGAATTGTAGAAATACCTGTTACGTTTATCTGCAAGGTGTCTGCCTGATTCCAGATGGATGTTGGACTTGAAAATGTCCAAGATAATCCAGATGGCGGATAGGCATATGGTATTTTTTGCATCTGATTAATTTGACCAAAATATACATCTGTGTTTTGAGGATTCAAAATAGGATAAGAGCCAATATTTTTCACCCAAGCATTTACGCTATTTGTTGAGGAGTTTGTAGTATAGATTATCTTGATATTTGTCAAAATAGTCTGTTTCTGGCTCTCTGTTTCTTGAGTAAATGTGGATTGAAATGTACCAACTTTAGTCATCACAATTCCTGCAAGCCCTGCTGCTACTATAACTGAGGCTATTATCAGAATGGCTTCTGTAAAAACTGCTGATGCCATTTAACTTGCCTTCTTTTCCACAGTCATTATATTGTCATGATTTTTGCCTTGGTTGACCATTAATTTAGCATACATCAAATCCGATTCGCTATCATTCATGTTCATAACTTTGCCAAACTTGTATAACATGATCAGTGTGTCGTTAACAGACAAACCCGATTTATCCATCATGTTGACTACATTGTAGATTATGTGTTCATCTTCTTGTCTTAGGCCCATCATTTTACATTGGTCTACTAGGACGTCAATAGAATCTCTTCCTAATGTTTGCAAGATCTCTTCCATTAGTGATACTGTTGTCATGAGTCTGCCTAGAGTAATTCCGCTGCCAAGGATTTGTTTGAACGACATTGTTTCATGAATGTCATTTTTTAGAATGTCATCCATGCCGTGGTTTTTTGTTATCTGATTTGAAATGTTTTCTTTATTCTTTGAATTATTATCATACGTTTCATCTTTGATTGGTACAATCTCCATTTTTTCTGGATTTGAAACAGCCTGTACTGAGTTTGATTGTGGAAATTGTTCTATATGTAAAGGAAGCGAAGGATCAGATAATGACTTGATATCAATTGAATCAAAGTATTTTCGCATAAAGTTCAATGGATTTGCAAGTTCTGCCTGAAATGATTTGAGGTCAGTCAGTGAGGATTCTACTGTTGACGACAAGGACTCCATGCTGCTTTTTATTGCATTTATCTCATTTCTCAAATCGCTTATTGTATCCTGAATTCTAGTTGAATCCTTTTGTACGGGTTCCATGGCTCTTGAAACCATGTCTTGTATGGCAATCTCATCTACAACTGGAGTTTGAATTACAGCTACGTTTGGAATTTCATTTGGTGACATATGACTATCGCCTGAAATTATACCAGGTATGGATCCTGATGAATTATTGTCAGGCAATATGATGTTCTGTTCTTTTGTCTGTTCAATAGAAATGGATTCAATTTGTGGTTGGTATGTTTGATTCGATGATCCTAAATTAGATTGAGACACTCCTTGCGTATTTTTGGAAAATAATTTTGGCAATATTACAAGTATGACAACTATGACAATTGCTGGTAATGCAAAATAATATGACGCAGGTTGGGGATTGAAAAGATATTCAGGAAGTAATTCGTACAGAAACAAACCATAGCAAGCTATTACACTTCCTGTTATGAAAAAGCGTGTGTTTTTTGATATCTTTGTCAGTAAAAAAAATGGATTAGTGATCATCCCAATATCACTATTACCTAACCTAGGTCAACGATGTTTGTCGTGACTGGTGGCACTTGTCTTTCGATGGTCAATGCTGAACCTGTTGGCACATCAATCTCTGCCTTTATGTTGTCAAGTTCTCCGGGTCTGTCTGCTGTATCATATGCGATGACCATTTCTGCGTGTTCGCCTTCATCAAGTATGTCGTTGATTGGGGTGTTTGAAACATCCCAGTAGACAATCGCTTTTGTTTCACTTGGAGCCCCTACAGTATTTGCACCTGATATTGGCGCTGCGGTAATGCATCCTGCTGTTACTGCTGCGTTCAGCGCACCAGTTACGTTATTGTACGTAGCAGATGTCAGAACACAATCGCTTGCATAGATGTTGTCATATCGTACGGTATTGCTATAGTACTTGATGCTAGTTTCATTTGGATTTAGACTGACCGAGTCTCCACCACTTGCAACCTGGAGTGGTATGATGGTAGCATTGAGCACTCCTACGCTCACATCGCCAATTCCTGTGACCTTGCCTGCAATCTCTATTGCACTGCTTGCCTCAGTATAACTGGATATAATCGCAGTCTTTGCTTTCTGTGTGGTCGAAAAACCCATGTTGAGTACCACGAATGCTAGAGCTGCTGCTACTATTACAAATGCAATCATAACAATTGCAGCTTCTATACCCATGACTCCACGACGAGTTCTACG